>NZ_CP118614.1:0-619426 GCF_028993595.1 Nocardiopsis camelliae | reverse complement strand
CGTTCCCGGCGAGGTACTCCAGCAGCTCGCCCACCGGCTGGCGTCCGCGCCCGGGGATGAGGTGCTCGTCGAGGTTCTGGCCGCCGATGCCGTCGGCCACGTGGATGTGGGAGAGGCGGTCGCCCAGGCGCTTGGCCATGTCCATGGCGTCGGAGCCGGACATGGCGGTGTGCGACAGGTCGAGCGTGACGTCGGGGTAGTCCCGGTCGAGCGGGTTCCAGCTCGGCGCGTAGGGGACGACCTCGCGGTCGCGCACGCGCACCGGGTACATGTTCTCCACGGCGAAGACGACGTCGGTCTCGTCCTGCATGCGGGAGATACCGGCCTCGAACTCGCGGGCGTAGTCGCGCTGCCATCGGAAGGCGGGGTGCACCACGATCGTCTTGGCGCCCAGGGCCTCGGCCATCTCCTTGGAGCGGACGAGTTTGCCCCAGGGCTCCCTGCCCCACACCCGCTGGGTCAGGACCAGGCAGGGCGAGTGGACCGCGGTGACGGGGATCTGGTGGTAGTCCGAGAGGCGCCGCAGGAGGTCGATGTCCTGGCTTGCCGGATCGGAGGAGACGAGCACCTCCACGCCGTCGTACCCCAGCTTCGCGGCGATCTCGAAGGCGGCCGGGGTCTTCTCCGGGTAGACCGACGCCGACGACAGGACGACGGGCGCGTCTGGGACCTGGATAGGGCTCACGCCAACCAGAGTATGCGCTAACACGCCTCCTGTGCGTACCGCCCGCGTGAACGCGGCGTGCCGTTCTCCCCACGCCCTCCCCCACGGAGGGTGCGGGCGCCGGTCGCGAGGCGGTGGTGGGAGGGCCCGCGGGTGCACCCGCGGAGCCCTGGTTCGTGGTTGCCGACCGCCACGTCGTCGGGGCGGTCGGGCGCGGCCGGGGTCACTCCCCGGGGCGTGTGGGGCGGCCGTCAGCGCGCTGCGCGAGGCCCGCCCGTCTCACAGCCGTACGGCGCCTGCGAGATCGTACTTGTGGACGTCCCGCTCGCGGACGTGGTCCCCGGAGTTCGGCGCGTCGATCATGCGCCCGTCACCCAGGTAGATGGCGACGTGGTAGGCGTAGCCGCCGCTGTCGGCCCAGTACAGGATGTCGCCCCTGCGGGCGTTGGAGTAGGAGACCCGGCTCCCGGCGCCGACCTGGTCGTGGGCGATGCGGGGCAGTTCCACCCCGGCCTGCTTGTAGGCCCACTGGACGAGTCCCGAGCAGTCGAAGCCGTTGGGGCCGGTGCCTCCCCAGCGGTAGGGGGTGCCCTTCTGGGACTCGGCGGCGTTGATGGCGTCCTCCACCGTCGACGTGGACAGCGACATGTGGACGCGCCGGGGTCCGGCGGAGTCCTGCGCGGCGGGTGCGGCCTGCTGCGCCGGTCGCACCGGCTGCGGGGACTGGACCGGCTGGGCGGGCGCGGGCGCCGCGCCGGCGGCCAGGGCGGCGGCGGTGAGCGCCGCGACGGCGAGCGCGCGCCCGCCGCTCCTGCGCGGAGGAACGGACGAGGCCTGCCGCCCCGGGTCCGTGGGACGACAGGCCTGCCTTTGCTCGTGGTGTCGCGGTATTCGCATGACGGTGGTTCTCCCGCTCTCGCTCGGAGCGTCGCGGCGCCCACGTCACTGTGACGCGGATCTCCCCGTCGCGACGCCCTCACCATTCGTCACACAGACCACGCGATATGTCACTCTCCGTAGTGCGAACGGCCGCCAAAGACGGTAAAGAGTCCTTGACCTTCGGGGGGCGAAAGCACCCAGGTCACCATCGAACGGGCTCCCCTCCCCGGCGGCCGGCCACCCCGGGCTACGCGGCGTCGTCCACGGGCGCGGGGACCCCCAGCTCGGCTCCCACGAAGTCGGCCGTGGCCTGCATACCGAGGAAGTTCGGGTGCACAGGGGCCCCGTTCTCGGGGATCAGGCCCTCCACCCAGCGGGTGTCGGAGGACTGGCAGACGTCGTGGCCGCGCTCGAAGACGTCCACGAAGACCGCGCCCTGGGCCTCGGCCTCCTCCGCGATCATCGCGTTCAGCGAGGTCTGCGCCTCGTCCAGGAAGGGCACGTCGCCCACCGCGATGGGCGTGCTCGGCCAGCAGCCCCAGCTCTCGGGCAGGATCTGGAGGTAGCCCACGGCCAGGACCGTGGCGTCGGGGCTGCGCTCGGCGATGTCGGCGTAGACGCCCGCGACCTCCGGGCGCAGGTCCTCGATGCGCTGGTCGAGCTCGTCGCCGTAGTGCTCGGCGCACGGGTCGCCCAGCGGGTTGCTCAGGCTCTGCTTGGCGCACTCCAGGAGCACCTCGGAGAAGCCGAAGTCGTTGCCCGAGATCCCGACGGTGACCAGGTCGGTCTCCGGGGTCAGGGCGTCGAGCTGGGGCGGCGTGTCGTCGAACTGCGGCTCGTAGAGGTCGTTGACGACCGCGCCCGAGCAGCTGGCGTCCGTGAAGTCGGTGATGCCCATCCGCTCGGCGAGCATCGTGGGGTAGTTGTTGGACGTGCGCAGGCAGCCCAGCAGCGGCATGCTGCTGCTGACCCTCTCCTCCCTGATCAGCGGACCGGCGACGAAGGAGTCGCCGAGGGAGACGTAGCTGTCGAAGGCGGGCGCCTGCGCGGTCTCGGCGGCGGCGGGCGCGGCGACCAGGGACGCGCTCAGCGCGGCGACGGCCACGGGGACCAGGGCACGGCGCGGGGATCGGGGCGCGGCGGTGGCGGATGTACGGAGCACGCGGGTTTCCTCTCCATGGAGCGGGGGCGTTGGAGCTGTCGGACCCTAGGAATTCTTTAACACGACCTACGGGATAAGGTGCCTAACTCGTAGGTAACTTTCATGTGTCTCCGAAAGGTCCCTTTACTCCTCGCGACGGGGTTGTCCCAGGAAGCCGCTAGCGTGGCCACCATGGCGAAGGCAGCGAAGACCACGTTCCGGTGCGCGGAGTGCGGATGGAGCACCCTCAAGTGGGTGGGCCGCTGCGGCGAGTGCCAGGCCTGGGGCACGGTCGAGGAGGCGGGCGCCCCCGCGCCCTCCGCCGTCGCGCCCGCGCCCGTCACCTCCCGGGCCCGGCCCATCACCGAGATCAGCGTGGAGAGCGCCGAGGCCGTCCCCACCGGCGTCGACGAACTCGACCGGGTCCTGGGCGGCGGCGCGGTCCCGGGCGGCGTGGTGCTGCTCGCCGGCGAGCCCGGCGTGGGCAAGTCCACCCTCCTGCTGGAGGTCGCCGCGATGCGCGCGGCCGAGGGCCCCGTGCTGTACGTGACCGGGGAGGAGTCGGCCGGGCAGGTGCGGCTGCGCGCCGAGCGGCTCGGCGCGCTCTCCGACAAGCTCTTCCTGGCCGCCGAGACCTCCATCGCCGCCCTGGCCAGCCACGTGGACGCGGTCGGCCCCCGGCTGCTCATCGTGGACTCGGTGCAGACCATGGTCTCCCCCGACGCCACCGGCGTCCCGGGCGGCGTCAACCAGATCCGCCAGGTGACCGGCGCGCTGATCCAGATCGCCAAGGAGCGCGGGATCGCCACCGTGCTCGTCGGACACGTCACCAAGGACGGGTCCATCGCCGGTCCGCGGATGCTGGAGCACCTGGTGGACGTGGTGCTGCACTTCGAGGGCGAGCGCCACTCCCAGCTGCGGCTGCTGCGCGCGGTCAAGAACCGCTACGGACCCACCGACGAGATCGGCTGCTTCGAGCTGACCGAGTCCGGCATCGTCGGCCTGCCCGATCCGAGCGGGCTGTTCCTCACCGAGCGCACCGACCCGGTGCCGGGCACGTGCGTCACCGTCACCCTGGAGGGGCGGCGCCCGCTCATCACCGAGGTCCAGGCCCTGGTCGCGCCGACCCCGCTGCCCGCGCCGCGCCGGGCCACCTCGGGCCTGGACACCTCGCGGGTGAACATGATCCTGGCGGTGCTGGAGAAGCGCACGGGCATGAAGCTGGCCAACATGGACGTGTACGCGTCCACGGTGGGCGGCGTGAAACTGACCGAGCCCGCTGTGGACCTGGCGCTGGCCATGGCGGCGGCCAGCTCCAACAACGACGTCGCGCTGCCCGTCGGCTTCATCGCGATCGGCGAGGTGGGCCTGGCGGGCGACGTGCGCACCGTGAGCGGCGTGCGGCGCCGGGTGTCGGAGGCTCAGCGCCTCGGCTTCACCGAGGCGGTCGTGCCCAAGCACTTCGGCGACCCGGTGCCGGGCATCCGCGTCCACGAGGTGGAGGAGCTGAGCGAGGCCCTGAGCCGGGTGGCGCGGCGGTCGCGGCGGGCCCGCGCCCCCCGGGACGGCGACTGAGCGCGGATCCCCCGCGGACCGGCGCGTCAGAAGTCGAAGACGGCGCCCTTCTCGCTCACGAGCACGCACTCGTTGGAGAACTCCTCGCGGTAGTCCTCGGTGCCGTAGGCCACGGCGACCACCGGGTCGTAGACGAACGTGCAGGGCCGCTCCCTGCCCTCGACCGCCGCCAGCGAACCGGCCTCGGCGATGGCCTCGCAGGCCTCGGCAGCTCTGGGGTGCGTGCCGGCGGCGACGGGTGCGCACACCAGCGTGACCTCACGCGTCTCACCGGTGGTGAGGCCGTGGACGCGCAGGATGTAGCCGTTCTCACCGGTCTGCGCGGCCTCGGCGGCGTGCGCGGGCGCGGCGAGCGCCAGCGCGAGGACGGGAGCGGCGACTAGGGCCGGGACGATGCGATTCACGACAGCCTCCAGGGACGTGCGGATTCCAGACAGCACGGATGGTAATCGAACCATTACACGAAGCTGTCGCTTTTCCGCGAGGTCGCCGGAATTTCCCCGCGAAGGGGTTGCGGCCCGACCCGAATCCCGGGCGATAAGAAGAGAATGCGGTGTTATGACGGATTTCCCGTCACTCCCGCGAGGACACCCCCGCCAGGTGCCCCACGAGCCCGAAGCCGTCGGACCGCAGGTCTCCCCCGGCGTCGGCCGTCCAGCGGCTGACCGAGGCCGCCGCCGCGGGCTCCCGCCCGCCGACCCGCCGCAGCTCGGCCTCGTCCAGGCCCTCCAGGACGCCCCGGAGCAGGACCACGACGGGCTCGTGCGCGAACAGCAGCACCCGCTCACCCGGGTACTCCGCGCACAGGTCGCGCAGGAACGAGCGCAGCCGCAGCAGGACGTCGGCCAGGGACTCGCCGCGCTCGGGGCGGTGGTGCGTCCGGTCGGCCAGGCGCCGGGGCGCCTCGCCGGGATCGTACTCGTCGACCATGGCCGGGGTCATGAACGTGAAGGGGCCGCCGTCGAGGTCGCGCAGCCGCTCGTCCGGGTGCACGGGCAGGTCCATCCCGGCCGCCTCCAGCGCCAGCACGGCGGTGCGGCGGGCGCGCAGGTAGGTGGAGGAGAACACGACGCCGGGCCGCCGCTCGCCGGGCAGGTCCGCCAGCCAGCCCGTGCCCACGGCGCGGGCCTGGCGCTCTCCCAGCGCGGTGAGGTCCACGTCGGCGTTGCGCGCGGGCAGGCCCGCCGTGTCCAGGCGGCCGCCGTCGCGCGCGGCGGCGGCCAGGGCGGCGTTGAAGGCGCTCTGCCCGTGGCGGACGACCGTCAGTTCCGCGGGACCGCGGTAGCGCATGGGGGCTCCTTCGGGGACGAGAGCGGGCACTCCCGTGGGGAGCGCCCGCTTGGGAGCGCTCCCAACCGCAGGAAGGCTACCCCCGAACCCCGGCGGCGTAAAGGGGGCCCTCCGCGTCGCGGCACCTCCACGGGGCGGCGCCCACACGGCGGGGCCGGGGGCGGCGCACACCCCCGGCCCCGTGTCGTGCGGCCGCTCAGGCCTTGAGCTGGAAGGGGAGCTCGGGCTGGTCCCCGGCGTAGTCCCCGTGCAGGTTGGCCCGGTACCAGCCGGGCTGGGCCGAGGCGTCGGTGCCGCGGCAGTCCTCGAAGGAGCGCATCCGCTCCCAGCTGAACGTGTACTCGTGCGGGACGCCCCTGCTGATCTGGCGCTTCTCCGCGCTCCGGCCCTCAGCGCAGTCGGCGGTGGAGAAGATCCGGTCGTCGCCCGAGTGGATGCGGATCTCCATGGCCTCGCCGCCCATGTCCACGGTGCAGGTCTGCTCGGCGGTGTTGACCACGGTGATCCTGAAGCCCGGGTCGGCGCCGGCTCCGTAGACCTCCTGGTCCTCCTCCGCGTACTCGAAGGTCACCACGACGTCCTGCGGGCGGCAGGCGTCCTCTGGGCGCTCCGGAGCGGGCACCTCGCCGTCCTCCCCGCCCCCGGCGGAGTCGCCGTCGCCGGCCGCGGAGCCGCCGGAGCCCTCGGAGTCCTCAGCGCCCTCGGAGGGGTCGGCGCTCTCCCGCGCCCCCTCGGAAGGATCGGCCTCGGGTTCCTCGCTCGCGTCCGCGGAGGGCTCCGTGGGTGAGACACTGGGGGAGGCCTCGATGCCCGCGTCCGAGCGGGTCGGCTCGCCGCTCTCCTCCCCGGAGGGACGGCAGGCGTACGCGATGAGCGCGAGCAACAACAGGGCCCCGGCCAGCACGAAGGCTCGCCGCTTCCAGTAGGTCTCGCGGCTGACGGCTCCTGGTTGTCCGGTACTTGACGCCATGCGCCGTAGTATTGCGGTTTTGCGTGTACCTCACCTACTCAACCCGCCGATTCCCAGTTAAAGATGAGCGATAACCCTTACAGCACCCCGGTTCTGGCGTGGTACGAGAGCCACGCCCGCGATCTCCCCTGGCGACGGCCCGACGCCTCACCGTGGTCGATCCTGGTCAGCGAGATCATGCTCCAGCAGACGCCCGTGGTGCGCGTCCTGCCCGCCTGGAGCGCCTGGATGGAGCGGTGGCCCACCCCGGCCGACCTGGCACGGGAGCCCTCCGGGGAGGCTGTGCGCATGTGGAACCGGCTCGGCTACCCGCGCAGGGCGCTGCGCCTGCACGCGTGCGCGGTGGCGATCACCGGGGAACACGGCGGACGGGTCCCGGAGGACCACGCCACCCTGCTGTCCCTGCCGGGCGTGGGCTCCTACACCGCGGCGGCGGTGGCGAGCTTCGCCTTCGGTCAGCGGCACGCCATTCTGGACACGAACGTTCGACGTGTCCTGGCAAGAGCCGAAACCGGGGTCCAGTACCCGCCGAAAACCCAGACGAAGGCGGAGACCGCCCTCGCCGAGTCCCTGCTGCCGTCCGCGCCCTCGGTGGCCGCCCGCTGGGGCGTGGCCGTCATGGAGCTGGGGGCGCTGGTGTGCACCGCGCGCACGCCCGCGTGCGCGGACTGCCCGATCGCCCACCAGTGCGCCTGGCGGCTCGCGGGCAAGCCCGCCTACGACGGTCCGCCGCGGCGCGGCCAGACCTACGCGGGCACCGACCGGCAGGTGCGCGGACGGCTGCTGGCGGTGCTGCGCGACTCCGCCCACCCGGTGCCCAAGGGCGCGCTGGACGTGGTCTGGGACGACCACGTCCAGCGCGAGCGGGCCCTGGACGCGCTGGTGTCCGACGGCCTGGTGGACCCCCTGGACGACGGCCGGTACGCCCTGCCGGGCTGAGAGCGCCCCGGCCGGGGGAGGCCGGTCACCGCACGGCGACCGCGCGGGACGCGGTCGGACGGCGCGGCGGGAGGTCCTCAGGTCCTCGGGCCGGAGTACCGCGCCGCGGCGGTCCCGGACTCCCCCGCGGGATCGGACCCGGTTCCGGAGTGGCCGTCGCTGCACGGCGCGCCCGGCTCCGGGGTGTTCTCGCCCTGGACGAACTCCACGAGGTACTCCGCCAGGCGCGGGTCCGCGGGGTCCTCCAGCAGGATCTGTGAGCCCCAGGCCGACGCCACCACCGGGGCGGGCAGGCCCTCCACGGGGCTGACCACCAGGTAGTCGCCGGGCGAGTAGTACCCGGCCAGGGTCTGGACCTGCGCCTGGGAGAGCCCGGGGTCGTAGGCGATCCACACGGCGCCGTGCTCCTGGGCGTGCACGACGTACTCCGAGCGCAGGGGCTGGTCGTAGACGCCGCAGTTCTGCCAGATCGGGTAGTGCGGCCCGCCCGCGGGCGGGAACATCCCGTAGTCGACGGTCTCGCCCTCGTCCACGTGCTCGCTGGACAGGCCCTCGTAGTACCGGACCTCGCCGATGCCCTCGGCGGAGGCGCCGCCGCCACCGCCGGAGAACAGCCACACCGCGGCGATCCCGCCGCCCAGCATGAGGACGACGACCAGGGCCACGGCCCCGATGATCAGGCCGGTCCCGCCCTTCCCGCGCGGCTGGGGCCGGGGCGGGTACGGGCCGGGCGGACCGTAGGGCCCCTGGGGTCCGTGGGGCCCCTGGGGTCCGTGGGGCCCCTGGGATCCGTGGGGGCCTTGGAGCCCGTGAGGGCTTTGGGGTCCGGGCGGACCGCCGTGGGGGCCCTGCGGCCCCGTGGGCGGCGGCGCCGCGCCCGGGGGGACCTGCCCCGGAGGAGGCGGACCACCGGCCGGGGGCGGACCACCGGGCGGAGGCTGGCCGCCGGGGGGCTGGCCGCCGGGCGGAACCGCACCGTGGTGTCCTGGGGGCGCCTCACCCGGCCGGGGACCGTGCGGAGCGGGTCCGGGCTGCGGCTGCCGCGCCTGCCACGGATCGTGCTGTCGGGGATCTGGATGAGTCACGTTCGCACCTTAGAACATGGCGGGCGGACGCACACCCCGCGGCCGACGCGCGACGTCGGCCCCGCGCGCCCCGCCCCAGCACGACGAAGGGGGCACCCCCGAAGGGGTGCCCCCGATGTCACGGGCGGCCGGGCGGTGCTACTCCCGCTTGCCCGCGGCCGACTCCTCGACCTCGGGCGTGTCCGGCACCGCGGCCGGCTTGGGCACGCCCTTGAAGGTGAACTTGGCGTCCGTGCCCTCGCCCTCGGCGTCGATCACCACGATCTGACCCGCCTTGAGGTCGCCGAACAGGATCTTCTCGGACAGCTGGTCCTCGATCTCCCGCTGGATCGTCCGGCGCAGCGGACGGGCGCCCAGCACGGGGTCGAACCCGCGCTCGGACAGGATCTGCTTGGCCTTGGGCCGCAGCTCGATCCCCATGTCCCGCTCCTTGAGACGGCTGTCCAGGCTCGTGATCATCAGATCCACGATCTGGAAGATCTCCTTCTCCGTCAGCTGGTGGAAGACGATGATGTCGTCCACACGGTTGAGGAACTCGGGCCGGAAGTTGGTCTTGAGCTCCTCGCTGACCTTGGCCTTCATCCGCTCGTAGTTGGTCTGGGCGTCGTCCTCCTTGGCGAAGCCCATGGCCTGGCCCTTGGAGATGTCCCGGGTGCCCAGGTTGGTCGTCATGATGATGACCGTGTTCTTGAAGTCGACGTTGCGACCCTGGGCGTCGGTGAGACGTCCCTCCTCCAGCACCTGGAGCAGCGAGTTGAAGATGTCGTTGTGGGCCTTCTCGATCTCGTCGAAGAGCACCACGGAGAACGGCTTGCGGCGCACCTTCTCGGTGAGCTGACCGCCCTCCTCGTAGCCCACGTACCCGGGCGGGGAGCCGAACAGCCGCGAGACGGTGTGCTTCTCCATGAACTCGGACATGTCCAGCTGGATCAGCGCGTCCTCGTCCCCGAACAGGAACTCGGCCAGCGTCTTGGACAGCTCGGTCTTACCCACACCGGACGGACCGGCGAAGATGAACGAACCACCCGGGCGCTTGGGGTCCTTGAGCCCGGCGCGGGTACGGCGGATCGCCTGGGAGAGCGCCTTGATGGCGTCCTCCTGGCCGATGACGCGCCGGTGCAGCTCGTCCTCCATGCGCAGCAGCCGGGAGGACTCCTCCTCGGTGAGCTTGAAGACCGGGATGCCGGTGGAGGCGGCCAGGACCTCGGCGATGAGCTCCTCGTCCACCTCGGCCACGACGTCCATGTCGCCGGCCTTCCACTCCTTCTCCCGCTGCGCCTTCTTGCCCAGGAGCTGCTTCTCGTCGTCGCGCAGCGACGCCGCCTTCTCGAAGTCCTGCGCGTCGATCGCGGACTCCTTGTCGCGGCGCACCCCGGCGATCTTCTCGTCGAACTCACGCAGGTCCGGCGGAGCGGTCATCCGGCGGATGCGCATCCGCGAGCCCGCCTCGTCGATGAGGTCGATCGCCTTGTCCGGCAGGAACCGGTCGCTGATGTAGCGGTCGGCCAGCTGCGCGGCGGCCACCAGCGCGCTGTCGGTGATGGAGACCCGGTGGTGGGCCTCGTAGCGGTCGCGCAGGCCCTTGAGGATCTCGATGGCGTGCGTGATGGTCGGCTCGTCCACCTGGATGGGCTGGAAGCGGCGCTCCAGCGCGGCGTCCTTCTCCAGGTACTTGCGGTACTCGTCCAGCGTGGTCGCGCCGATGGTCTGCAGCTCACCCCGGGCCAGCATGGGCTTGAGGATGGAGGCGGCGTCTATGGCACCCTCCGCCGCGCCCGCGCCGACCAGCGTGTGCAGCTCGTCGATGAACAGGATGATGTCGCCGCGGGTGCGGATCTCCTTGAGCACCTTCTTGAGGCGCTCCTCGAAGTCACCGCGGTAGCGGCTGCCCGCGACCAGCGCGCCCAGGTCCAGCGTGTACAGCTGCTTGTCCTTGAGCGTCTCCGGGATCTCGCCCTTGACGATCTTCTGGGCCAGGCCCTCGACCACGGCCGTCTTGCCGACGCCGGGCTCACCGATCAGGACCGGGTTGTTCTTGGTCCTGCGGGACAGGACCTGCATGACCCGCTCGATCTCCTTGTCCCTGCCGATGACCGGGTCGAGCTTGCTCTCCCGGGCGGCCTGGGTCAGGTTGCGGCCGAACTGGTCCAGCACCAGCGAGGTGGAGGGGGTGGACTCCGACGAGGCGCCGGTGGCCTGCGGCTCCTTGCCCTGGTAGCCGTGCAGCAGCTGGATGACCTGCTGGCGCACGCGGTTGAGGTCCGCGCCCAGCTTGACCAGGACCTGGGCGGCGACGCCCTCGCCCTCGCGGATCAGGCCCAGCAGTATGTGCTCGGTACCGATGTAGTTGTGGCCCAGCTGAAGCGCCTCGCGCAGCGACAGCTCCAGGACCTTCTTGGCCCTCGGGGTGAACGGGATGTGCCCCGACGGCGCCTGCTGCCCCTGGCCGATGATCTCCTCAACCTGCTGCCGAACCGCTTCGAGGCTGATACCAAGGCTCTCCAGAGCCTTGGCGGCGACGCCCTCACCCTCGTGGATGAGACCGAGCAGGATGTGCTCCGTACCGATGTAGTTGTGGTTGAGCATCCTGGCCTCTTCCTGGGCCAGAACCACCACTCGCCGCGCGCGGTCGGTAAACCTCTCGAACATGTCTCGTCGCTCCTCTACAGAGCGGTCAGGCAGGGACGGTTCACTCCGACCCAACTCTTCCGCATATCGGCCCCACAGGGATGAACCGCCCCGGGGAGCGCTGTCGCACCCGTCCGTACGGTCGACCGGCTGCCGACCAGACGTAGGCCTCCGTACGGTCGGCCGCAGCCGTCCGTGCCAGAGACTTTCCCCGACGATAGGGCGTTCACCCAACATCCAACTACCAATTGCGGCGCCAGATTTCCCTGTACGCCGAAGGCGAACGGCCCGGGCTCTCCCTGTGTCACAGGAGTGCCCGGACCGCGCACGTGTAAGCGTTATCGGCTCTGAGCGAACAAGCCGCGTGTTGTTCTTCCGACCGGACCGTTCGGGCGGGGAAAGCGGGAAATACGCGCCGTCGACCGGGGCGGGGGATGGTGTGGGACTCGGATCCCGCGACCGGGGCCGCGGGACCGGAAGCGAGTGCCCTTCCCCGGCAACCGGGAGGTCGCGTGCGGCCCCGACCGTTCGTGGGCGGTCGCGCGCGGAGGCGGCGTCGGGGCGCTCCGGCGGACTGCCCCGCCCCGCCTCGCCGTCCGGCCCAGCGCGTGGGTGTGGCGGCGGAGGTCTGGAGCCGCGGGGCCGCAGGAGCGCTGTCTGGCGCCCCGTACCGCCCGAAGGACCCGTCGGGCCCGGCGTATCCCCTGGTATCCCGTGTCACTGGGCCGCGCCGCGGCCCGGGATGGTCGGGTTCGGGTGTCTTCCCCCGGCAGGTACCGACCGTAATTCGATCAAGACCTGACAACATTTCGGCGAACCGGGGGTCGGCGGCAAACCTAGCCCTTGATGGCCTCATATTCGGCGACGATCGCCGCAGGGATACGGCCGCGCTCATTGACGGGCTTGCCCGCGGCCTTCGCCCAGGCGCGAATCTCGGCGCTGCGCTCACGGCTGGGAGCATTCCGGCTGCCGGTGCGGCGGCCCGCGCTGCGGGACGCCTTGGCCGGAGCCTTGCGTGCGGCGTCGACGAACGGAGTAAGGGCCTCGCGGAGCTTGGCCGCATTACCCGCGCTGAGGTCGATTTCGTACACGGAGCCGTCCAGACCGAACGTCACCGTCTCCTCGGCCTCGCCGCCGTCGAGGTCGTCGACCAGGAAAACCTGGACCTTCTGTGCCATGGAATCAAACCTTTCAGAAGAGCGGTGTCTCCACACCTGAATGTAAAGCTATCTCGCGAGAACGCGGAAGACAATTCCCGGCGTGCCTGAAATCACCCGGACACCGTGTCGGGTTTCGGGGGTCACCGGAGGGCGCGCGGGATCGGCGAGATGGCCCGCGCACGCGCGTGGCCGGTTCGCCGCTCCCCGAGGAGCGCGTGATCGGTCGAGTACCGTATCAACGACCGTCGGATTCGGTGCGTTCCCCACCCCGGACAATCGGCGTCTCGTTCGCGGCTCCCGGCTCGGCGGCCTCGGAGCCGTCACTGCCCTCACCCGTGCCCTCGGCGGCCCTGTCCTTGCTGACCAGGCTTCCGTCCATCCGGCGGGGCGCCATCTCCTTGCGCAGGAGCTGGATGACGAAGGTGCAGAAGACGGCACCGACAACCACCGGTGGGATGAGCGCCGACAATACGTCGATCAGCCCGGGGGGAAGCACCGACGACAAAAAGTTCCCCATCGAAGCCGTCCACCCTTCCTGGTTGTTACTTATTGCAGCAAATACCCGACTCCGTGTCGGGCTGCTCCTGGGGGATGGCTCGCCAGGCACCCGGGCAAACGCATACCGGACATCATAGACATCGTTTGCCCCCGGTTTGACACTGGACGTACCCGGGACACCTCCGGCAAACCCGAAGGGGGCCAATGTCCGGCCGTGCGTTCGGCGCCCCGGTGTGTCCGCGGGGGAACACCGTGTCCACCGGTGTCAAATCCCGACCCTTCGCCACCGCTTCGCGGAACTTCCTTCAACGTGTGGGCGGGACTCCACCCCTGGGGTACACATTACCCGCCCCCTTCCCCGACCCCGCCATCCGGTTGTGCATAAGCTGCGCGGACACGGGGCGGACGCGGTGTTGGCCCGGCTGCGGCCCGTATGGGGAACTTGGTCCCGAGTGAGCGCGAAAACCTTTAGGTCCGGGTGGTTCGCGTTGGCGCGTCGAGGTGCACAAGCATGCGGGTGTTCCCGAGGGTGTTGGGCTTAACCCGCTCCAAGTCGAGAAATTCGGCGACGCCCTCGTCATAGGAACGCAGGAGTTCCTCGTACACCCGGGGGGAGACGGGTGTGCCCTGGATCCGGGCAAAGCCGTGTTTGGCGAAGAAACCGGTCTCGAATGTCAGGCAGAACACACGGCGCACGCCCAACTCCCGGGCGGTGTCCAGCAGCGCGGACACGATCCGGTGTCCGACGCCGAACCCGCGCAGGGAGGGGTCCACCGCGACGGTGCGCACCTCCGCCAGGTCCTCCCAGAGCACGTGCAGTGCGCCGCAGCCCACCACGCGGTACTCGGTCCCGGCTTCGGGGGGGTCGGTGCGCTCCGCTGCGGGGACGGGGGCGGGGGCGCCGGGAGGGGGCGCGGCGTGCGGGGAGGCCGGGCCGGAGCCGTCGGGGACCACCTCGGCCTCGGCCACCCAGAACTCCTGGACGTCCTCGTAGAGGTTGACGGTGCTCTTGGAGAGCACGCGCCGGTCGACGGTGTAGGTGTCGACGAGGCGCCGGACGGCGGCGACGTCGCGCGTCCTGGCGCGGCGCACGTGAACATGGCGAACGGGCATAGCCGGACCAGACTACGCCCGGGCCCCGCGCCCGGCGGACGCGAGCGGTCCGAAAACGCGTCGGCACCCACCGGTGCGCCGGTGGGTGCCGTGGTGGATGCCGCGCGGCCGCGGCGCCGTGCCGCGGACGGCTCAGATGAGCTGGCGCCGCGCGGCCCAGACGACCGCCTCGATGGGCGTGTTCACTCCGAGCACGTCGCAGATGTTGCGGATGCGGCGGCGCAGGGTGCGCGCGCTGAGTTCGAGGTGCCGGGCCGCCACCTCGGTGGTGACACCGGTGGCGATCTCGGCGAGCAGTTCGAGCTCCTCGTGGTTCAGTTCCACCGGCGCGTAGGGGCTGCTCACAGCCGTCTCGTGCGGGCGGGCCTGCAGGGGGACCACGTTCTCCCGGTGCTCCCTGGTCTGAAGGGCGCCCTGGTCGTCAGCGGTACGTCGTACGAGTGTGGCCTGTTCCACTCCGTCCTCCCTCATCATGTGAGTGCGGAACATCGACTCGTCGCCTGGCGGACGCGAGCGCGCCGGACACGGGTCTCCCCTGGTCCGGTGCGACGGACAACTCCCGGGCGCACCGCTGTCCCCCACGCATCCCTCTGGCACAGGGACTGGGGGCGGGCGCACGGACGTCGCAGGGGCCGGTTCGCTGGAGGCTGGGACGGACAGACTCCACCGAGGGCGCGCATGCGCGCGGGGAACGCGGACCGCGTCCGGCGGTCCCTCTCCCCGCTCGCCGTCGTTCTCGATCCACTTCGGCAAACTCCACGGGTCTCGACCCGCTCACAGCACGCTAGGCCGCAGAGATGATACCGTCAAGGCCCCATAAATCACCATGTGTAGTTATGGCGGTCCCTTCCGTGACAAAGTAATGGAAGGGAAAATACGCCGACTACATTGACCTGCGTAAACAACGTTCAGCGGAGAGTGGCCGAGTTCGCCGCGCCCCGGTCGGCAAAACTTCGGAACTGTCCGACCGGCCACGCGGCCGTGGCCTCCGGTTCGCGCGGCCTGTCCGGCCGGGATGGCGGAACCCGTGGTACGGGCCCTGCCCCGGCGCAGGGGACGGGGCCGCCGCAACGTGTGCGCGACGGCCCCGCTCCGCCTTTCGGTCATCCAATCTGCGCCGTTATATCCCCGGTAAATCCGGGCCCACGGCGCTCCGACTCAATCCCCGGAAGGCTTCACGAGCGGGAAAAGGACAGTTTCCCGGATGTTCTTTCCGGTGAAGGCCATGAGCAGGCGGTCGATACCGACTCCCACACCGCCGGTCGGCGGCATTCCGTACTCCAGGGCCCGCAGGAAGTCCTCGTCCAGCTGCATCGCCTCGGGGTCGCCCTCGGCGGCCATCAGCGACTGCCTGGTGAGGCGCTCGCGCTGCTCGACCGGGTCGACCAGCTCCGAGTAGCCCGTGCCCATCTCCATGCCGAAGCCGATGAGGTCCCACTTCTCGGTGAGCAGCGGGTCCTCGCGGTGCTGCCGGGTGAGCGGGCTGGTCTCCACCGGGAAGTCGCGCACGAAGGTGGGCTGGACGAGCGTGTGCTCCACCAGCTCCTCGAAGACGTGCTCCACGAGCTTGCCCTGGCCCCAGGAGGGGTCGTACTCCACTCCCCGGGAGTCGGCCAGGCGGCGGACCTCGTCGATCGGCGTGCGCGGGTCGACCTCGGCCCCCAGCGCCTCGGACACCGCCCCGTACAGGGTGACCTGCGGCCACTCCCCGCCCAGGTCGTAGGTGCGCCCGTCCCGCTCGACCACCGTCGAGCCGAACACGGCGCGCGCCGCCTCCTGGATGAGTTCGCGGGTCAGGTCGGCCATGACGTTGTAGTCGGCGTAGGCCTGGTAGAACTCCAGCATCGTGAACTCGGGGTTGTGCGTGGAGTCCGCGCCCTCGTTGCGGAAGTTGCGGTTGACCTCGAAGACCTTCTCCAGACCGCCCACGACCAGCCGCTTGAGGGACAGTTCGGGGGCGATGCGCAGGTACAGGTCCATGTCGTAGGCGTTGATGTGGGTGGTGAAGGGGCGCGCCGTGGCGCCGCCGTGCACCCGCATCAGCATGGGCGTCTCGACCTCGACGAAGTCGCGGGAGGCGAGCCCCTCGCGGATCGCGCGGATGGCGGCCGAGCGGCGGCGCACCATCTGCTGGGACTCGGGGTTGACGATGAGGTCGACGTAGCGCTGGCGGACCCGGGCCTCGGGGTCGGTCAGGCCCTTGTGCTTCTCCGGGAGCGGGCGCAGGCACTTGGCGGTCAGCGTCCAGCCGGTCACCAGGATCGACAGCTCGCCGCGGCGGGAGGTGATGACCTCCCCCTCCACGCCCACGTGGTCGCCGAGGTCGACGTCGGCCTTCCAGGCGTCCAGGCGCTCCCGGCCCACCTGGTCCAGGGACAGCATGATCTGGATGTCGCCGGTCTCGTCGCGCAGGGTGGCGAAGCACAGCTTGCCGCCGGTGCGGTAGAGCATGACGCGCCCGGCGACGGAGACCTCCACGCCCGTGCGGGTGTCCGGCTCCAGCCCCTGGTGTTTGTCGCGCACTGCCCCGATCGACGTGGACCGCGGGAAGGTCACGGGGAAGGGGTCGGTGCCCTCCTCACGCAGCCGGTCCAGCTTCTGGCGCCGGACCCGCATCTGTTCGGGCAGGTCGTCGTAGGTGTCGTCGTGCGCGTCATTCACGCGCACGATCCTACCGGCGGCCGCGGTCCGGCCCGACCGGTCGGCGTCCGCGGGCGCAGGGCGCGCTGCGGCGGTCGCGGTCCCGTCCCGGGGTAGGGGCAGGGTGGGTCGACAGTGACGCGGATCACTAGTATTGCGCTGCCCTGACCCGCGCCTTCACAGCCGAGAGCAGTACCTACCGAGAGACGGACCCCACTGGTGAGTGTTGAGGGAAGCACGAGAGCCGTCGTCACGGCGCTGTGCGCGAACCTGGGAATCGCCGCGACGAAGTTCGTGGCCTACCTCCTGACCGGATCGTCGTCGATGATGGCCGAGTCCATCCACTCGGTCGCCGACTCCAGCAACCAGGCACTGCTGCTCATCGGTGGCAAGCGGGCGCGCCGGGGCGCCACGGAGGAGCACCCCTTCGGCTACGGCCGCGAGCGCTACGTGTACGCGTTCATGGTGGCGATCGTGCTGTTCAGCCTGGGCGGCCTGTTCGCGCTCTACGAGGCCTGGCACAAGATCTCCCACCCCGAGCCGATCACGTCCTGGCAGTGGGTCCCCGTGGCCGTGCTGGTGGTGGCGATCGTGCTGGAGTCGTTCGCCATGCGCACGGCGATCAAGGAGTCCAACGCGGTCCGGGGCAGGGCGAGCTGGGTGCAGTTCGTCCGCCGCTCCAAGTCCCCCGAACTGCCGGTGATCCTGCTGGAGGACGCGGGCGCGCTGCTGGGGCTCGTGTTCGCCCTGGCCGGCGTCGGCCTGACCCTGATCACCGGCAACGGCCTGTGGGACGGCCTGGGCACCGCCGCCATCGGCGTCCTCCTGGTGGTCATCGCGGTCGTGCTGGCCGTCGAGGTCAAGAGCCTGCTGATCGGCGAGTCCGCCACGAGCGAGAACGTGCGGGCCATCCGCCGGGCCGTCGAGTCGGTCGAGGACATCGACCGCCTGATCCACATGCGCACCCAGCACGTGGGCCCCGAGGAACTGCTGGTGGCCGCCAAGGTGGCCGTGGACGCGCGCGACGACGCGGGCCGGATCACGCGGGCGATCAACGAGGCCGAGGAGCGCATCCGGGCCGCGGTGCCCATCGCCACGCTGGTCTACATCGAGCCGGACCTGTTCCGGAGCGGGGCCTCGCCGGAGGCGTCCCCCGGCGCCGTCTCCTCGGGCTGAACCGGGGGTGGTGCGGCGGCCGGTCCCGGCCGCCGCGCCACCCCCGCGACCGCGAACTCCCGGAAACCGTTTCTTTACACACGGTAACAGGTGTAATCTGGGTGCATGAGTCGCACAAACATTGACATCGACGACGAACTGGTCACAACGGTCATGGAGAAGTACGGCCTGAGGACCAAGCGCGAGGCGGTGGACTTCGGCCTCCGCCACGTGGCGGGAAGCGGTGACCGTTACGAGATGATGCTGGAGCTCGAGGGAAGCGACGTCTGGGAAGGCGATCTGGACGAGATGCGCCGTTCGGGCTTCGAGGACGAGAAGTAGGAACGTGACCAAGACCTATCTCCTCGACACCTCCGCCTGGTTGGAGTACCTGGGCGGAACCGGTTCCGAAACCCACCTGTTCGTCCGTCAGCTTCGTGACAATCGGGAGAACGTGGCGACCACCGATCCGGTGATCTGCGAACTCCTGTCCGGAGCCAAGACCGAGAAGGCGTTCTTCCAGCTGGACGCGATGCTTCAGGCGCAGACCCGGCTGACGGTCGAACCGACCTTCGACTTCCGGGAGTCCGCGATGCTCTATCGCGGAGCACGGTCCAAGGGCAAGACGATCCGCAAACACATGGACTGCCTCATCGCGGCCGTCGCCCTGCGCACCGACGCGGTCCTCGTGCACTGCGACCGCGACTTCGACCACCTCGCCGAGGTGTTCCCCCGGCTGCGCGTGCAGCGGCACGACCAGGACTGAACCCGCCGGGGCGGAAGGCCGCCTCCCGCTCCCCCCACCCCGGACCCGGATCAGCCGACGTTGCGCTCGTAAACCAGGCGCAGGCCGATGAGGGTCAGCCACGGCTCGTGCAGGTCGACCGTCTCGCACTCGGCCACCACGATGGAGGCGAGCCCCCCGGTGGCCACCACGGTCACGTCGTCGGGCGCGTCGGTCAGCTCGGCGACCATGCGGTCCACGATCCCGTCCACCTGGCCCGCGAACCCGAACACGATCCCCGAGCGCAGCGCCTCGGTGGTGTTCTTGGCGATGGCCGCGCGCGGCTTGACGATCTCCACCATGTGCAGCTGGGCGCCGCGCCGGGAGAGGGCGTCCACGGAGATGTCGATGCCCGGGGCGATGGCCCCGCCCACGTACTCCCCGCGGACGCTGACCGCGTCGAAGGTGGTCGCGGTCCCGAAGTCCACCACCACCGCGGGACCGCCGTAGAGGTGGTTGGCGGCCAGCGCGTTGATGATCCGGTCGCTGCCCACCTCCTTGGGGTTGTCCATCCGGATCGGCACCCCGGTCTTGACGCCGGGTTCGACGATCACGGCCGGGACGTCCCCGAAGTGGCGGCGGAACATGTCCCGCATCTCGTGCTGCACCGACGGGACCGAGCAGCACAGGGCGATGCCGTCGATGTCCTCGGGGCGGCCCAGGCTGCTGCCGTCGACGAGCCCGCGCAGGACCACGGCCCACTCGTCGGCCGTGCGCCTGGTGTCGGTTCCCACCCTCCAGTGTTCGAGAAGGTCGTCGGATGCGAAGAGACCGAAGACCGTCTCGGAGTTGCCGACGTCGATCGCGAGCAGCATGCTGGGGGCCTCATCCGTGGTCGAAGTGGTGTGTTCTCAAGGAATCTTCCACCAACCGGGCCGCTCACAACAGGTCAAGCGCGATATCCAGCGCCGGGCTGGAGTGGGTGAGCGCCCCGACCGCCAGGTAGTCCACCCCGGTACGGGCCACGTCACCCGCCACGTCCAGGGTCAGGCCCCCGGAGGACTCCAGCCGCGCACGGCCCGCGACCAGCGCGACCGCCTCGCGGAGCCGCTCGACGGTGAAGTTGTCGAGCAGGATCTCCTCGGCGCCCGCGGCGATGGCGTCCTCGATCTGGTCGGTCCGGTCCACCTCCACCTCCAGGGGGAGGTCGGGGAAGCGCGCGCGGATGGCGCGGACCGCCTCGCCGACGCCGCCCGCGGCGACGACGTGGTTGTCCTTGACCAGTCCGGCGTCGCTGAGGCCGTAGCGGTGGTTGACCCCGCCGCCGCAGCGCACGGCGTACTTCTCCAGCGCGCGCAGCCCCGGCCGGGTCTTGCGGCTGTCCCTGATCCGGGCGCCGGTCCCGGCCACGGCGTCCACCCAGGCGCGGGTGGCGGTGGCGATTCCGGACATGTGGGTGAGGAAGTTGAGCGCGGTCCGCTCCGCGGTGAGCAGGTCGCGGGTGCGCGCGGTGACCGTCATCAGGACGTCGCCGCGCTTGACCGCGTCGCCGTCGGCCACGGTCCGGTGCGCCTCCAGGGCCCCGTCGGCGACCAGCCAGAAGACGAGTTCGGCGAGCGGGAGGCCGCTGACGGTGCCGTCGGCGCGGGCCACCACGTGCGCGGTGCGCACCTGGTCGCCTGGGATGGTCGCGACGGTGGTGACGTCGATGCCCGGTCCCGCGGTGAGGTCCTCGGACAGGGCGCGGCGGACCAGGTCCACGTGGGACTGCGAGGGGGCGGTGTACGGGAGGGCGAACTCGGCGCGCGCGTCCGGGCGGGTGCCCGAACCGGCGAGGGGGAAGGCGATGGAGTCCAGTTCCGCGGTGAGCGCGGGCGGCAGGGAGGGCGTCCAGTCCTCATCCGTGGTCACGATGGTGTTCCCTTCCAGTCGGACGACGACGGGGCGGATCCGGAGCCCGGGTACGGGCTCGGGGTGGTCGGCGCGCTGGTGCGCGCCCCTGCTCTCGGTCCTGTGCAGCGCGGCGGCGGCCACGAGCCGGGCCGCGGTGAGCAGGTCGGCGGTCTCCCAGGCGGCCACGTCGGGGGTGACCGGGGAACCGGGGCGGGCGAGGGCGTCGAGTTCTGCGGTCAGCTCGGCGAGCCCCTCGCCGGTGCGCAGCACCCCGGCGTGGCGTGACATCAGGGTGCGCACGCGGGCCGCGGCGGCGGGGTCGGGGAGCGCGGTGACGGTGCCGACGGCCCCGGCCCGCGCGGGCCGGGGGGCGGGGTCGCCCGCCAGGCGGGCGGCGATCCGGTCGGCGTAGACCAGGCCCTCCAGCAGGGAGTTGGAGGCGAGCCGGTTCGCGCCGTGCACCCCCGTGCGGGCGACCTCTCCCACGGCCCACAGGCCGGGGACCGAGGTGCGGCCGTCGATGTCGACCTCGGCGCCGCCGGAGGCGTAGTGGGCGGCGGGGGCGACGGGGACCGGCTGGGTGAGCGGGTCGATGCCGTGTTCGCGGCAGGAGGCGAGGATGGTCGGGAAGCGCCGCTCCCAGGTGGCCGGGCCGAAGTGGCGGGTCTCCAGGTAGACGTGGTCGACGCCCTGCTCGGCCATCGTGCGGGCGATGGTGCGCGCCACCACGTCGCGGGGGGCGAGGTCGGCCAGCTCGTGGACGCCCTCCATGATGCGCCGGCCCTGCGCGTCCACCAGGTAGGCGCCCTCCCCGCGCAGGGCCTCGGAGACCAGGGGCTGGCGCCCGCGCGCCTCGGGGCCCAGCCAGAGCACCGTGGGGTGGAACTGGATGAACTCCAGGTCGCGCAGGCGCGCCCCGGCGCGGGCGGCCAGGGCGAGGCCGTCCCCGGTGGACACGGGCGGGTTGGTGGTGGCGGCGAAGACCTGTCCCATGCCGCCGGTGGCCAGCACCACGGCGGGGGCCAGGACCGCGCCGACGCCGTCGCGGGCGCCCTCGCCCATGACGTGCAGGGTGGCGCCGCACACCGCTCCCGTGTCGGGGTCGCGCAGGGCGTCCAGGGCCACGGCGTGCTCGACGGCCTCGATGCGCTCCTCGGCCAGGACGGCGGCCACGAGGGCGCGCTGGATCTCGGCGCCGGTGGCGTCGCCGCCCGCGTGCGCGACGCGGTCGGCGCGGTGGCCGCCCTCGCGGGTGAGGGCCAGGGCGCCGTCCTCGGCGAGGTCGAACTCGGCGCCCAGCCCGATGAGCCAGCGCAGGGCGTCGGGGCCCTCGGCGGCCAGGACGTTGACGGCGTGGGGGTCGGACAGGCCCGCCCCCGCCAGGTGGGTGTCGACCATGTGGGCGACGGGCCCGTCCTCGGGCGCCATGGCGGCGGCGATCCCGCCCTGGGCGTAGGCGGTGGAGCCGGTGGACAGGCGGTCCTTGGTGACGAGCACGACCCGGCCGCGTTCGGTGCGCTGGACGTAGCGCAGCGCGGTGCTCAGACCGGCGATGCCCGAGCCGACGACCGCGACGTCGGCCTCGATCGTCCACCCCGGCCCGGGGGCGTCGAGCCGTGTCTGGAGGGGTGTGCTCATCCGTGTTCTCTCTTCCGGGGTGTCGCCGGTACGCGGCGCTGGTGTGCGGGGGGTTCGGACGCCCGGACACGGGGCGGCGCGGAGCGGAGGTCCAAGGAAGACACCGCCTAGAGGGTCAGGGACACGTTGTCGATGAGCCGGGTCGCGCCCACGCGGGCGGCGACGGCCAGGACGGCCCCGCCCGCGTGGTCGGCGGGGACGTCGGCGAAGGTGGCCGGATCGACCAACGCGAGGTAGTCGAGTTCGACGGGCGGCTCGGCCCCGGCCGCGTCGTCCAGGACGGCCCGGGCCGCGGCGCGGACGGCGTCGGGGCCCCCGGAGGCGGCGGCGCGGCCCGCCTCCAGGGCGCGGGACAGCGACAGGGCGCTGGCGCGCTCGGCCGCGGACAGGTAGACGTTGCGGCTGGAGGTGGCCAGGCCGTCGGGGTCGCGCAGGGTGGGCGCGCCGACGATCTCCACGGGCATGTTGAGGTCGGCGGCCATGCGGCGGACCACGGCGAGCTGCTGGGCGTCCTTGCTGCCGAAGACCGCGAGGTCCGGGCCGACCAGGTGGAGGAGCTTGCTGACCACGGTGAGCACGCCGGTGAAGAACCCGGGGCGGGAGGCGCCCTCCAGCCGGTCGCCCATCGCGCCCGCGTGGACGGTGACCGTCTGCTCGGCGGGGTACATGGTGTCGACGCCGGGGGCGAAGACCACGTCGACGCCCTCCTCCGCGCACACGGCGGTGTCGGTGTCCAGGGTGCGCGGGTAGCGGTCGAAGTCCTCGTCGGGCCCGAACTGGAGCGGGTTGACGAAGACGCTGACGACCACGGTGTCGGCGCGTTCGCGGGCCAGGCGCATGAGGCTGCGGTGGCCCTCGTGCAGGGCGCCCATGGTGGGGACGAGGGCGACGCGTCCGGCGCCCGTGAGGGCGCGGCACAGCTCCTCGGACGTGTGCGCGACGAGGGGGGCGGGGGCGGCGGAGTGCGGTGCGGTCATCGGTGGTTTCCCGTGGTGGTGTTCTGCGTCGCGGCGGCCGTACGCGCGCCGGACCCGGCGGCGTCTCAGCGGCGGAGGACGTCGAGCAGGCGCGCGGCGTCCTCGGGCTTGAGCATCCCGGCGTTGATGGCGCGGTCGGCGGTGAGCCGGGCGAGTTCGACGTAGCTGGCCACGCTCTCGGGCGCGTTCTCCCGCAGCTGCTCGATGTGCCCGGCGACGGTTCCCGCGTCGCCGCGCAGGACGGGGCCGCTCAGACCGTGGATGCCCAGGCGCAGGGCGTTGTCCAGGGCCGCGCTGAGCATGGGGGCGAGCATGCGGCCGGGTTCGGGGACCCCGGCGGAGGCGAGCAGGGCGGCGCTGTCGGAGACCAGGGTGACCAGGTGGTTGGCGCCTCCGGCGAGGGCCGCGTGGTAGAGGGTGCGCTTGTCCTCAGTGATCCACACGGGTTCGGCGCCCATCTCGACGACGAGGGCCTCGGCGATGGGGCGCAGCTGCTCGGGCGCGGTGACGCCGAACGCGCAGTTGGCGAGGCGGTCGATGTCCTCGTCGCGCCCGGTGAAGGTCATGGCGGGGTGGAGCGCGAGGGGCAGGGCGCCGACGAGGGTGGCGGGGGCCAGGACGCCGTAGCCGTGGGCTCCGCTGGCGTGGACGAGGATCTTGCCGCGCAGGTCGGTGCCGGTGGAGGCGAGCCCTTCGACGAGTTCGGGGAGGGCGTCGTCGGGGACGGTGAGCAGGACGAGGTCGCTGGCCTCGGCGACCCGGGCCGGTTCGAGCACGCGCGCGGTGGGCAGGCGGTCGGCGGCTCGGGCCCGGGAGGCGTCGGAGACCGCGGAGGCGGCGACGACCTTGTGCCCGGCCCGGCCCAGGGCCTGGCCGAGGACGGAGCCGACCCGCCCGGATCCGATGACGCCGATCCGCAGGCGGGCGGGGCGTCCCTGCGTCGTCTCCATGTGTGCCCCCTCGTGGTCCGAACGCGTGGGGCGCGTCCGGTTCCTGTCGTTCCGGGGCGCCTGAGCACACGATAGTCCTCCCCGGCCGGTGACCTGCCGACCCGCCCCCGGGCACGCGTGTGGGGGCGGACACCGCGTCCGCCCCCACCACCCGGCGCGTGGCCCCCTCCGCGGGACCGGCCGGATCAGTCCTGGATGATCACCCCGGTGTTGAAGCACGAGCCCAGGGACTGGCCGAAGGCGGCGTTGGAGTTGCCGCAGCCCACGTTGCCGTTGGTCAGGCCGTTGATGTAGGAGAGGTTGCCGCTGAAGTCGGAACCGTGGTTGGAGGTCCAGGTGCCGATGTTCGCGGCCGCCGGTGCCGCGGTGAGGAGGACCCCGGCGGAGGCGAGGATCACGGCACTGGTGGCGAGCGTCTTCTTGAGCACTACGCGTCTCCTTCTGTGTCCGGTCGGGGGGACCGCCGGACGGCTGGTTGTGTGGCGGCTCCCTGGGGAACCGCTCAAGAAATTACCCCGGGAAGCCCTCGTTTCCCTGCTTTGAGCTGGCCTTATAACGAGAAAAGTCCTTATGTTCACACTGGGTGCGCGCGCCTCTCGGGTGTGTTCGGGACAAAGGCCCAGACATCGGCGGGAGGCGTGTGCGCGCAGCGTCACCGGTCGGGCGGTTTCCAGTCGGACGGCAATTGCGGTTGCGGCCGAGCGAAAGGGGGGGCGGGTCGCGGGCGGGGTTCGCGGGGCGGATCCGGGAGGACCGGGTGCGGGTCCCGGACACGGCGAAGGCGCCACCCCGTCGTCACGGGATGGCGCCTCGTCCGGGAGCCCGTCGCCCGGCGGGACCGGAGCAGGCCGCCCGGAGCTGCTACTAGTTCTTCACCGTGGCGCCGGAGTCGACGCAGTTGGCGCCGGCCACACCGAGGACCGCGATGGCGTTGCCGCAGACGTTGATCGGCACGTCCAGGTCGGCCACGAGCTGGTTGCCCCCCAGGATGCTTCCGTTGCCGGAGGTCGAGACGTCGTCGACGGCCATGGCCGGAGCGCCGGTGAACAGGACGCCCGCGGCGGCGGCGATGGCACTGGCGGCGAAAGCCTTCTTCAGCATGTGGTTTCTCCCGTCGGACCGGTTGGCGGGGGGCGCCAACCGGTCAATACCATTGACTATGTGTATGACACTGAACACTCCCCGTGTTCGGTCACCATTTAGCCATACTCCCTCGCCCCGCGTGGTCATAACGCGAAAGCATTTCGCGGCCGCGAGCTGGAATTATCACCATCCGTGCGCACCCATGTCCGACATGTGAACCACAAAAGGGAGCCCGAGAGCCCCTTAATGTGACGCACGACACATCAGAGTCCGGGGGTGTCCCGGGTCCCCTCCGTACCGCCCTCGGCGGAGGTGTCGGCGGTGCCGTCTTTCCCGGTTTCCGCGGCCCCTGACCCCGGATCCCCGGATTCGGGACCTTCGGCCCCCGGAGCCAGGAAGCGCGGACGGCCGTCCTGCGACGGCGCGGCCGGGGCCTCGTCGCGCGTCGGTCCCTCCGAGTCCCCGGCGTGCTCCGGGTCCCCGGGTCCGGCCTCCTCGAAGGAGGGCCGCCCGGCGGCCCCGGTCCGGCGGGTGAGGGTGGCGCGGGTCGCCCAGCGCTCCGTGCCCGCCGCGGGCACCCGGGCCCGGCGCCCGTGCTCGGCCAGCGCGTCCAGGAAGCGGCGCGCCTCCCGGGCCCCGCGCCCGTGGGCCCTGGCGCGGACCGGCCCGGGGGGCGTGTCCACGTCCACCGCGACACGCCCCGTCAGGCGGGACAGCGGCCCGGCCACCAGGCGCGCCGTCTGGACTCGCTCCACCGGGACGATCTCCGTCACCAGGCAGAACAGGCCGCGCGTGCTGACGAAGAGGTGCTCGTCCACGCCCATCAGGTTCGGCACCGGCCTGTCGTTGGGCACGAGCGGCACGTGGGCCGCCTCGCTCTCCGGGAACAGCTCGTTGACCAGGGCGAAGGCCGTGCGGCGCGGCGCCACGGGCAGCAGGGTGGACGAGTCGGCCTGGCGCGCGCCCGCGTAACCGGCGACATTGGCCTCGACCCGGGCCACGCCCAGGGCCCGCCAGAGCAGGGGCTCGACCACGCGCACGGCCTGCACGCGCCCCGGCGGGACGGTCTGCATGCGCCGCTGGAACATGCCGTAGCGCAGGCGCAGGCCGTCGGAGGACAGGGAGGCGTAGTAGTCGGTGTAGCGGGCCAGGGGCCCCCAGAAGTAGCGCAGCAGCCCCAGGGTGAGCGGGAGGAGCGCGCCCACCACGCCCGGTTCCGCGAAGACCGCGCCCGCGGTGGCGAGCATGAGCAGCGCGATGAAGGACAGCAGGACCGGCACGCGGAAGGTCAGCGCGCCGAGCAGCAGCAGGAAGGGCAGCCGGTAGAACGGCCACTCCGGCGCCTCGGGCGAGCGCCCGGGGAGTCCGGCGGCGTGCGCGAGGACGGCCACGCGCAGGCGCTCGGCCAGGACGCGGGGCAGGCAGCGCAGCCGGATGTCGCTCCCGTCGCCGCCCGCCAGCTCGACGCGCAGTTCGGCCATGCCGAACACCTGGAGGAACAGGGGCCGGACCACGTCCACCGCTTGGAGGCGGCTGAGCGGCACCTCGCGCGAGCTGCGCCTGACCAGGCCGCTGTGGACGACCAGGTGGTCCTCGCGCAGTCCGAAGGTGGCGTACCACCACGCGGGCAGGGCGTAGGCGAGCGTGCCGAAGACGACGGCCACCGCCATCATCACGACCCAGGCGAAGCCGAAGGTGTTGAGGATGGGGCCGACCAGCGCCACGAACACCAGGGTCACCGCGACGACCTGGAGCGGGACGCTCATCCAGTGCGCGCGGAACACGCCCGTGGTGACGTCGTCCTCCGGCCGCGGGGGCCGGACCGGCTGGGGCAGCCACCCGGTCGGGGGCGGCATGGCGGGCGGCTGCGGCGGACCGGACGACGGCCCGGGCGGACCGAACGGCGGCCCCGGGCGGCCCGGAGGGCCCTGGTACCACTGCGGACCGGCGGGCCCCGGTCGGACGTGCGGACCCGGGGGCCCCTGCGGCGGCTGAGCTGGTCCGTGCACTTACAACCCCGTCGAGAAGCTCTCACTGCGCGCCGCGAGCCGGTCGCGCATCCGGACGGCCTCGGCCAGCGGCAGCCCGACCACCCGGGTGTCCGCGGTGCTGGCGGCGGTGCGCACCTGCACGGTGGCGATGCCCAGGGCCTGTTCGAGGAGGTCGGCGGTGACGTCCACGACCTGCATCCGGCCGTAGGGGATGACCACCAGCTGCCTCACGAACACCCCGTAGGTGAGGTAGAGCTCCTCGTCGGCCTCCGCGTAGCCCCACGACCGGCGGAAGAGCCCGGCCAGGACCCAGCCCGCGGCCAGGACCACCGCGGCCAGCACCGCCCAGGCGGCGGCCCAGGGCCAGGAGGCCCGCGCGAACAGCAGCACGGCGCCCCCGCCCCCGGCGATCAGGCACAGCGCGCCCACCACGATCCGGCGGTACCAGGCCAGGGCGGGCGACACACGGCTCCAGGAGGCGTCCCCGGGCGGTGCGAACGCCGCGTCGAGCGGCCTGGAGGGCCCGGGCGGCGGTGTCGTGTCACTGGTCTCCACGAAGCCAGTCAACCATCCGGGGGCAAGCACCGGCAGACCGACGCGGCGCGCAGGCGAATTCGGACGAAAGACCCCGAGGAGTCAGAACCGGGCGCCGTCCTGCGGATCGTCGTCCTCGGGGACCCGGCAGGCGTGCTCCAGGTACAGGGCGGCGGCCAGCAGCAGCCCCGACGACAGGGCCGTGCCCAGCGCGGTGAGGAACACCTCGCGGTGCACGGGCAGCACCAGCGTGTCCGACACCGACAGCGCCATCCCGGCGAAGAAGCCCAGCGCCAGGGACGCGAACAGCGCGCTGGCCTTGGCCAGGGCGACCAGGCGGGCCGCGCTGAGCGGCTGCATCGGCTCGGTCCCCGGCTCCCGGCGGATGCGCCTGCGGGTCCGCCCCGCCGTGTAGCCCTCGGCGACCGCGAGCAGCAGCAGGGTCGGGATCGCCGACCACGGCAGCAGCGGCAGCCCCGGCAGGGAGTTGGTGACCAGCACCCCCGCGAGGGCGCCGACCACCGCCAGCAGGGACGGCACCCGCCACCCGGTGGGGCGCATCCGCCCCTCCTCGTCCCCGGACATCAGGCCCGCCCCGGCAGGCGCAGCCGCAGGTCGTCGCGCCGGCGCAGCCCCTGCTCACCGCAGGCCCCCAGCAGATCGGCGACCGGTCCCCTGCCGGGCAGGCGCGCCCCTGGGTCGGCGTCCAGCCAGGGCCGGAGCACGAACCCCCGTTCGTGGGCGCGCGGGTGCGGCAGGGTCAACTCCGGGTCGTCGTCGCGCACGTCCCCGAACGCGATCACGTCCACGTCCAGCGTGCGCGGCCCCCACCGGACCTCGCGGACGCGGTCGAAGGCCCGCTCGGCCGCGCGGGCGCGCTCCAGCAGGGCGCGGGGCGGGCCGTCGGTGTCCACGACCAGGACCGCGTTGAGGAAGGCGCCCTGTTCGGGTCCGCCCACCGGCTCGGTCTCGTAGACGGGGGACACCGCCACCGGGACGGGCGCGTCCGCGCCGCCCAGCAGCGTGTCCACGGCCCCCTGGAGGGCCGCCATCCGGTCCCCGAGGTTGGAGCCCAGGGAGAGCACGGCGCGCCGCCTGGCGGGGTCCTGCGCGCCTCCCGGGTCCCGGGCGTCCCCGAGGTCGCCGGGCTCGCGCCGCGTCCGCTCCCGGACCACGGTGACGGCCACGTCGGCGAACTCGTGCTCGATGGGCGCGGACGGCTTGTGCACCGTCACCTCCGCCCGCTCGACCAGCGGTTCGGCCAGGCACTCCCGGGCCAGCCGCTCGGCGAGCGTCTCGATCAGGTTGACCGGTTCCCCGGTCACGATCGCGACCAGCCGGTCGGCGAGCAGGCCGTAGTGGACGGTGTCGCCCACGTCGTCGGAGGCCGCCGCCGGGGCGGTGTCCAGGTACAGCACCGCGTCGACCACGAAGTCCTGGCCCTCCCGGCGCTCGAAGTCGAACACGCCGTGGTGGCCGCGGGCCCGCAGTCCGCGGAGCGCGACGCGATCGGGCATCAGGCCTCGACCTCTCCCTCGTCCTCGTCCTCCTCCATGAGCACGGGCGAGGCGTGGTGCGACCACAGCCGCCACCCCTGGTCGGTGTCCACGAACAGGTTGGTGGTCACCACCTGGCCGCCCGCGACGAAACCGGGGCTGTCCTCCTCGGCGGTCAGCACGTTCTCCTCGCACGTGACCATGGCGATGTCGCCGCCGACCCCGATGTGGGTCTCGGTGAGCACGTACTGGATGTAGGTGACGTTGGCCATGATCAGCGACCAGGCGCGCATGATCTCGGTGCGCCCGCGCAGCAGCGGCCAACCGGGGTTCACGCACACCAGGTCGGGCGCCTCGTGCTCCTCCGCCCAGACACTGCGCATCAGGTCGATGTCGCCGTTCTCGATGGCGCTGTAGAACTGCGCGTTGGCCTCGGCCACGCGCTCCATGACCTCCTGGCGGGACTTCACAGGCTGCCCTCCACCGGCTCGGCGCGTCCCTCGTCCAGACGGGCGCCGCCGTCGGACCAGGCGGCCGCCACGCGGACGGCGTCGGCGCTGGGACGGACGTCGTGCACCCGCACGGCCCACGCCCCCCGGTCCGCGGACAGGGTGGTGACGGCCGCGGTGGCGGCGTCGCACTCGGTGAAGGGGCGGTCCTCGCCCTTGGCGTCGCCGAGCAGGCGGCTCAGGAAGCGCTTGCGCGATCCGGCCACCAGCACGGGGCGCCCCAGCTCGTGGAAGCGCTCCAGCTCGTGCAGCAGCGCCCAGTTGTGCGCCTGCTCGGGGCGCTTGGAGAATCCCAACCCGGGGTCCAGGACGATCTGGCCGGGGTCGACACCTGCACTGATCATGGCCTCCATACGGTCGCGGAGCTCATCGAGGACCTCCTGGACGACATCCGTGTACACGGCACGGCTCTGCATGTCATGACTATGCCCACGCCAGTGCATCAACACGTAGGCAACGCCGGAAGACGCCACGAGGCGGGCCATGGCCGGGTCGGCGAGCCCGCCGCTGACGTCGTTGACCAGGACGGCTCCGGCCTCCACGGCCTTCTCGGCGATCTCGGCGCGCATGGTGTCGACGCTGACGGCCACGCCCCGCGCGGAGAGCTCCCGCACGACCGGTTCGACCCTGCGCAGCTCCTCGGCGGCGGAGACGCGCTGCGCGCCGGGACGGGTGGACTCACCGCCCACGTCGACCAGGTCCGCGCCCTCCTCGACCAGGCGCAACCCGTGTTCGATCGCCCTGTCGGGATCGAACCACGCGCCGCCGTCGGAGAAGGAGTCGGGGGTGACGTTCACGACCCCCATGACCAGGCACCGCCCGCGGTCGGGCAGGCCCGGAAGTGTGTGTTTCGGCCCCATAAGGATCACCCTACGCGTACGCCGGAAAACCGGAGGCGCGCGCCCGGGGCTTGTGCCCGCCCTCGAAGGCGCGAAACCCTCCCCGGCGAGCGAGGCCGCCGGGGAGGGTTCACGGTAAGGCCCCCAGGGTCTGTTTTTTGAACCGGTCTCAGCTTGTGGGGGGGTTGGTTCGGGCGCCCACGGGGTTCTGGAGGGGCCGGAGACGGGTTCCCGTGGGGGAACTGCGCCGTAGGCGTCGGTTGAGGGTGGTGGCGGGCGACGGGTGGGCACGAGCGAACCCGTCGTAGGCGCCGCTGTGCCTGCTTCAACCCGATTCCCGTTCTCCGGGCGTCCGAACACGGACCGAAGCGGAGCGGAGGTCCAAAAAACGCTGCCTAGCGCTGGCTCAGGATCAGGCTCATCGCCTCGGAGCGGGTCCGGTCGCTGCTGCGGAAGATCCCCCGCACCGCCGAGGTGACGGTCTTGGCCCCGGGCTTGCGCACCCCGCGCATGGTCATGCACAGGTGCTCGGCCTCGACCACGACGATCACCCCGCGCGGCTGGAGGAACTCCATGATCGCGTCCGACACCTGGCCGGTGAGCCGCTCCTGCACCTGCGGGCGGCGCGCGTACACGTCCACCAGGCGGGCGAGCTTGCTCAGGCCGGTGATGCGGCCGTCCGCGCCGGGGATGTAGCCCACGTGCGCCACCCCGTAGAACGGCACCAGGTGGTGCTCGCAGGTGGAGTAGAGCTCGATGTCCTTGACCAGGACCATCTCCTCGTGGTCGGCCTCGAACACGGTGGTGAGCACGTCCCCGGGCTTCTGCCCCAACCCGGCGAACTGCTCCTCGTAGGCCCTGGCCACCCGTTCGGGCGTCTTGACCAGGCCGTCGCGGTCGGGGTCCTCGCCGATGGCGAGCAGGATCTCGCGGACGGCGCGCTCGATGCGCAGACGGTCCACGGACCTGGGCGGCAGTTCCTCGGACGCGCTCACGACTCGTCCCCCTCATCGGCGGCGGACGGCCCCGGGTGCTGTCCGTTGGCCGAGGAGCCCCGGACCGCCTGGGGGTCCTGGACGTCCGTGGAGCCCCGCACCGCGTCGGCGCCCGGGACCTCGGCGCCGTTGAGCACGGCCAGTTCCTTCTTGGAGCGCACCGGGGGCCGCTCCGAGGGCTGGCGCTTGCCGTAACCCGTGTAGGAGCCGCGGGAGGGGCGCTTGACCACCGGCGCGAAGATCTCCAGCACCTGGGCCTTGGACAGGGTCTCCTTCTCCAGCAGCGCCACGACCAGGTCGTCCAGGACGTCCCGGTACTCGACGAGGACCTCGTAGGCCTCGTCGTGCGCGGACTCGATGAGGCGGCGCACCTCCTCGTCGATGATGGAGGCGATCTCCTCGGAGTACTCGCGGGCGTGCGACATCTCCCGGCCCAGGAAGGGCTCGGTGTTGCCGGAGCCGAACTTGCGGGCGCCCAGGCGCTCGCTCATGCCGTACTCGGTGACCATGTTGCGGGCCAGGTTGGTGGCCTTGTCGATGTCGTTGCCCGCACCGGTGGTGGGCTCGTGGAAGACGAGCTCCTCCGCGGCGCGGCCGCCGAGCATCATCGCGAGCTGGTCCATCATCTGCGAGCGCGAGGTGAGGAACTTGTCCTCCGTGGGCACCGACATCGTGTAGCCCAGGGCCCGGCCGCGCGGCAGGATGGTGATCTTGTGCACCGGGTCGGAGTTGGGCAGCGCGTGGCCCACCAGGGCGTGGCCGCCCTCGTGGTAGGCGATGACCTTCTTCTCCCGGTCGGACATCACCCGGGTCTTGCGCTCGGGACCGGCCATGACCCGCTCGATCGCCTCCTCCAGGACGGCGTGGGTGATGACCTTCCGGTCGGCGCGCGCGGACAGCAGGGCGCCCTCGTTGATGACGTTGGCCAGGTCCGCGCCGGTCATCCCGGCGGTCTGGCGGGCGATGACATTGAAGTCGACGTCGTCCGCCATGGGCTTGCCCTTGGCGTGGACCTTGAGGATGTCGCGGCGGCCGTCCATGTCCGGGCGGTCCACGACGACCTGCCGGTCGAAGCGGCCGGGGCGCAGCAGCGCCGGGTCGAGGATGTCGGGCCGGTTGGTGGCGGCGATGAGGATGACGCCGCCCTTGACGTCGAAGCCGTCCATCTCGACCAGCATCTGGTTGAGGGTCTGCTCGCGCTCGTCGTGCCCGCCGCCCATGCCGGCGCCGCGGTGGCGGCCGACGGCGTCGATCTCGTCGATGAAGATGATCGCGGGGGCGTTGGCCTTGGCCTGCTCGAACAGGTCGCGCACGCGGGAGGCGCCCACACCGACGAACATCTCGACGAAGTCCGAGCCGGAGATGGAGTAGAACGGGACCCCGGCCTCGCCGGCGACGGCGCGGGCCAGCAGGGTCTTACCGGTTCCGGGCGGGCCCATCAGGAGCACGCCCTTGGGGATCTTGGCGCCCATCGCCTGGAACTTGGCCGGGTTCTGGAGGAACTCCTTGATCTCGTGGAGCTCCTCGATGGCCTCGTCGGCCCCGGCGACGTCGGCGAAGGTGTTCTTGGGCGTGTCCTTGGTGATGAGCTTGGCCTTGGACTTGCCGAAGTTCATCACGCGCGAGCCGCCGCCCTGCATCTGGCTGAAGATGAACCAGAAGATGACGATGATGATGACCAGCGGCAGCAGGCTGAACAGCGCGGTGGTCCACACCGGCGTGGTGGCGACCGAGACCTCGTAGGACTCCAGCTCGGAGCCCTCGCTGTCCAGGGAGGTCTGGAGCATCTCCGCGAGCTGCAGGCCCTGTCCCTCGACCCAGTACGCCTCGTAGATCTCGTCGTCCACGGTGGTCAGCACGATGCGCTGGTCGCGGTCGACGATCTCGGCGTTGTCCACCTCGTCCCGCTCGATGAGCTGGTGGACGGTCGAGATGTCGGTCTCGGTGGGCTGGGGGCCGCCGCCGACGTCGAACACGCGGAAGCCGATGATGAGCATGAGGCCGACGGCCAGGATCCAGATCCACGGACCGCGGAAAAAACGCTTCAGATTCATGTGAGCGGAACCCTGTCGGGTCCGTCCCTCCTGACCAGGCCGCCCCACCCCAGAGGAGTTTCCGAAGCAGGACCTATCGGACACGTGGTTCCCCGGAACATCGCCGGGATATTCGACGGTACACCTCGCCCCCGAGGGCGGGCACGCCCGCACGGACGACCGGACGGGAACCGTCATGAAAGCAACGACGACACCCCACCGCGTTGTTCCCGTGGCACTCCCCACAGCCTCCGTACGGGTCCTGTGCGAGCCCGTACGGAGTCCGCGGCGGGCCGGGCGCGCCCTACTTCTCGTAGACGTGCGGGGCGAGGGTGCCGATGAAGGGCAGGTTGCGGTACTTCTCCGCGTAGTCGAGGCCGTAGCCGACGATGAACTCGTTGGGCAGGTCGAAGCCGACGTACTCCACGTGCAGGTCCACGTCGAAGGCCAGCGGCTTGCGGACCATCGTGCAGACCTCCACCGAGCGGGGCCCGCGCGACTTCAGGTTGCCGATCAGCCACGACAGGGTCAGACCGGAGTCGATGACGTCCTCGACGATGAGGACGTCGCGGTCCTTGATGTCGGTCTCCAGGTCCTTGAGGATGCGGACCACACCGGAGGATGTGGTCCCGGCCCCGTAGGAGGAGACCGCCATCCAGTCCATCGAGACCGGGGTGTGCAGGACCCGGGCGAGGTCGGCCATCACCATCACCGCGCCCTTGAGCACACCGACGATGAGCAGGTCCTTGCCCGCGTAGTCGGCGTCGATGCGCGCGCCGATCTCCTCCAGGCGGGCCTTGATCTCTTCCTCGGTGACCAGGACCTTCTCCAGGTCCCGGCCCATGTCTTTGGCGTCCACGCTGATGTCCTCGCTGCTGGGTTCCCCGTTTGCGGCAACCAGGATAAACGTGCCGAACACGGCGGCGGAGCCGGAGCGGCCCGCCCTCCCCCGCGGCGGCGCGTCGCGGAGGGCGGACACGCCGGGCGCAGCCGGACCTCAGCCCTCGAAACGGACACGGCCCGCGACACGGCGGCCCCGGACGCCCCCGGGCAGGTCGATGTGGGCCTGACCACGCCACTCGGTGACCAGCCGGTCCAGTTCGCGCACGTGCCGGGCGGTCAGCGCGCCGGCCGGACAGCCCGCGGCGAGCGCGGCGCGGCGCAGCACCCGGGTGCGCAGGGACTCGGGGGCCCGCTCCAGCGGCGCCACGGCCAGCACGGGCCCGACCGGGCGCGCGTCCCGCCCGCCCCCGCCGCCCGGGTCGGACGCCTCCTCGAACAGGCCGTCGGAGAGCAGGTCCAGGGTGTCGGCGTCCGCGCGCAGCATGCCGGCGGTGCGGGCGAGCGCGGCGGCGATCCCCGGGCCCAGCGCGCGCTCCAGGGCGGGCAGCGCCTCGTGGCGCACGCGCGACCGGGCGAAGCGGGGGTCGAGGTTGTGCGGGTCCTCCCACGCGTCCAGGCCCATCCGGGCGCAGGCCTCGCGCACGGTGGCCCGGTCCAGGTCCAGCAGGGGGCGCAGGCGGTGTCCGGCGCGCGGCGCCATGCCCGCCAGCGAGCGGGCCCCGGAGCCGCGGGCCAGGCCGAGCAGGACCGTCTCGGCCTGGTCGTCGAGGGTGTGGCCGAGCAGCACCACGGCGGGGGCTCGGTCGGCGACCGCGCCGTCCAGCGCCTCGTAGCGGGCGCGCCGGGCCGACGCCTCGGGCCCGCCCGGCCCGGTCACCCGCACCGTCCGGACCAGGACGGGGTCGAGCCCGAGCCCGGCAAGGACCTTGGCCACCTCTTCGGCGCGCCGGTCCGAGCCCTCCTGGAGCCCGTGGTCGACGGTCACCGCCCCCGCGGCCCGGCCGACGCGGGGGGCCTCGAAGGCCACCGCGCCGGCCAGCGCCAGGGAGTCGGCACCGCCACTGCACGCCACGAGCGCCGTGGCGTCGGCGGGCAGGTCGCGCAGCACCCGCCGGACCGCCGAGCGCACGGCGGCGACGGCGGGGTGCGGACCGCTCACTCGTTGACGGCGGCCGGGCGCACGACCCGGTCGACCCAGGCGGTGGGGTTGCGGATCTCCGCCAGGGTGGGCAGGGTCTCGGGCGAGGTCCACACCCGGTTGAACTCGGTCATGCCGACCTCGCCCACCACGGCGCGGACGAAGGCGGCGCCCTCCTCGTACTGACGCATCTTCATGTCCATGCCCAGCAGCTGGCGCATGATCCGGTCGATCGGGTTGGCGGACTCGCGGCGCTTCTGGAAGCGGGCGCGGATGGTGGCGACACTGGGCACCACCTCGGGGCCGACGGCGTCCATGACGAAGTCGCCGTGCCCCTCGGCCAGGCTCATGACCGCGGTGACCCGGTCCATGATCTCGCTCTGCTCGGGGCTCTGGATGGCGGTGATGAGGTTGCTCTCGCCCCCGCCCCGGACGGCGTCGGCGACGGCCTCGCCCGCGGCGCGCAGCCTGCCGATGAGGTCGCCCGCGTTCATCTCCGACGACAGGAGCAGCTCCTGCATGAGCTCCTGGACGTGGCCGCGCAGCCACGGCGTGGCCGTGAACTGCATGCGGTGGGTCTCCTCGTGCAGGCACACCCACAGGCGGAAGTCCCGGGGGTCGACGTCCATCTCGCGTTCGGCGTTGACGATGTTGGGCGCCACCAGGGTCAGACGGCCGGTCGGCAGGGTGCCGTCGGGGTCGGGCGGCAGGAAGAGCTCGTACTGGCCGAGGACCTTCCCCGCCAGGTAGGAGAGCACCGCTCCGAGCTGCACCCCGGTGATCCGGGAGCCGACCGCGCTGGTCAGGTTCCCGGCCGGGCTGTTGTTGAGCCGGTCGGCGCCCATCTGTTCGAGTACGGGTTCGATGACCACTCGGAACCCGTCGACATTGGCTCGGATCCAGCCGGGGCGGTCCACGATGACCGCGGGGCCCGCTGGTTCGAGGGGGTTCATCCCGGTGAATTCGCGCACGTGTCCGGCCGCCACGGTGGAGAGCTCCCGCAACTGCGCGACGGCCTGCCGCGCGTCGGACAGGTCCACCTGCGGGCCCGGGCGCACGAGGCGGACACCGGTGTTCACGGCTACGTCCCAGTCGATCACAGTCACACCGCCAGCCTACCCACGAGGCGCGGGACGGCACGGGGATCAGGGTGGGAATTCCGGGTACCGCCCGGGATGACCCTGAGGACGGCCGATTTCCCCGGTTCCTCCGGTGTCACCGGGCGGTTGCGCGCGGCCGCCGGGCCGCGCGGCCGGGGGCGCGCCCGCGTGGTGATCCGGTCAGGAGCAGCCGCACTGGCTGAGGGCGGCGGCCAGGGGGTCCAGCCGGGAGCCGACGGCAGCGGGGTGGTTGGCCATGAAGGCGAACAGGAACACGTTGCCCTCCTGGTCGTGGATGGTCCCGGCCAGGGTGCTCACCCCGTTCAGGGTGCCGGTCTTGCCGCGCACCAGCCCCGCGCCCTCGTGCGCCGTGGAGTGGACCGAGTAGCGGCCCCCGCTGGCCAGGGTGCCCGTGGAGTTGGCCGTGGGCAGCCCGGTGACCGCGGCGTTGAGGTCGGGGCGGTCACCGCTCGCGGCCAGCCGCAGCAGCTCCACCAGGGCCCGGGACGTGATCCTGTTCTCGGTGCTCAGGCCGCTGTTGTCCGAAAGCTGGACGCCCTCCACGCCCAGGCTGTCCATCACCTGGTGGGTGGCCGCGGCGGCGCCGTCGAAGGAGGGCTCCCCGCCCAGGGCGATCGCGGTGACCCTCCCCAGCGCCTCGGCCATGTTGTTGTCGCTGGCCAGCATCATGTGCTCGACCAGGGCCGACATCGGGGGCGAGTCGACGCTGGCGACGGGCTCCCCGGAGGCCCGCTCCTCGGTGGGGGAGCCCTCGACCGTGATCCCCGCCTCCTCCAGCTGTCCGGCGAAGGCCTCGGCCGCGAACAGGGGCGGGTCCGGCACGCGCGACCCGTAGCCGCTGGCCTCGGTGGAGAACCTCCCGGAGTCGATCATCAGCGCGTGCACCGTGGCGGTGCTGCCCTCGGTGACGTAGTTGGGCTTCCAGCCGGGGCCGGTGTCCGGGCCGGTGAACAGCGAGTCGTCGTAGCCGAGGGAGACCGTGTCGACACCCTCCGCGCCCAGGGCCCGCGCAGTGCGCTCGGCCAGCTCCTCCAGGGTCGCTACCTGCGGGTAAGCTGCGGAGTCGGCGGTCGTGGTCAGGGTGACGTCGCCCTCTCCGCGCAGCACCACGCGGTCCTGTCCGGGCACCAGGTAGGCCTCGGTGCTCAGCACTTGGTCGGGTCCGACGGTGTCCAGAACGGCGACGGCCGTGGCGATCTTCGTGGTCGAGGCCGGGGTCACGGGGGCGTCCGGGTCCAGCTCGAAGAGCGTCTCACCGGTGGCGGCGTCCACGACGAAACCGGAGAGGCCCTCCTCGATCCCGGAATCCGACATGGGATCATCGAGGATGTCCGCGATCCGTTCCGGGGCCGCCGGAGTCGAGGCCGCGGGTTGCGCCGCCGCCACGCCCTCGGCGTCCGTGACGGGGTTGGGCGCCGCGGGAAGGGGACGCGCCCCGATCACGTCGAGGGCGACAAACCCGGCGATCAGCACGAATATGTTGAGCAGGGCCAGCGCGAGGAGCGCCTCGCCTCGTACCCGTCGCACTCGGGGGCACCTGCCCTTCCTTCGGTGTAGCGGCCTGACGTTGTAGTTATACGGCGACATTAGTCGCATTGGGAGCCGAGATCAGCATGGAATTCGACGTTACGATCGAGATCCCCAAGGGGGAGCGCAACAAGTACGAGGTGGACCACGAGACCGGTCGTATCCGTCTCGACCGCATGCTGTTCACCTCCACGACCTACCCCGCCGACTACGGGTTCGTCGAGGGGACCCTCGGCGAGGACGGCGACCCCCTGGACGCCCTCGTTCTGCTCAAGGCCCCGACGTTCCCGGGCTGCCTGATCCGGGCCCGCGCCATCGGCATGTTCCGCATGCGCGACGAGGCGGGGGGCGACGACAAGCTGCTCTGCGTCCCCGCGACGGACCCGCGCCAGGAGCACCTGCGTGACATTCACCACGTGAACGAGTTCGAGCGCCTGGAGATCGAGCACTTCTTCACGGTCTACAAGGACCTGGAGCCGGGCAAGTCCGTGGAGGGCGCCACCTGGGTCGGCCGCCACGAGGCCGAGCAGGAGATCGTGGCCTCGGTCAAGCGCGCCGAGGAGGCGGGCGTGCACGGCGACGCCTCGCACATCTCCGAGGTCAAGGAAAGCTAGTCAGTGCTCTTCGGGGCCTCCGCTTCGCTGCGGCCCGCCCGTCGCCCGCCACCGCCCGCCGGGGGCGCTTCGCGGCGAGGCGGGCTGCCACCCCCAACGGACGCGAAGCGCGGCTTTTCCCTTGTTCGGGCGCCCGGAGAACGGGAATCGGGTTGAAGCAGGCACAGTGGCGCCTCCGGTGAGACGGCTCGTGCCCACCCGTCGCCCACCACCACCCTCACCGGGCGCCTACGGCGCAGTCCTGCTTGCAGCCTCACCTCCGGCACCTCCAGAACCCCGTGGGCACCCGAACAACCCCCCAGAGCAGAAGCCCCGTCCACAGCGGCAGGCCCAGTCGCTCGCGAGCACACGTGTCACGGCGTCGCCGCGACGGCCCGGCGGAGGACTCCCCGTCGGGCCGCGCCGTGTCCGGGCGGTGTCCTCAGCGCTGGCTGCGCGAGGCGACCGCCCCGGGGCCCGGGAAGGGCTCGTGCGCGGAGTCCGTGGTGAGCACGTAGCCCGCCAGCACGATCAGCAGCAGGGCGCACAGCAGCGCCAGCGCGACGGGCAGCAGGGAGGCCAGGCCGCGGGTCAGGAGCGGGTCGCCCGGCGGTTTGGGGAAGCCCTCGCGGTCGAAGCGGTCGGCGCGCACGGCCACGTGCGTGCGGTAGCCGTCGAGTTCGGGTCCGACCATGCCGTTGAGCACCCGTGTCGGGACCAGCGCGGTGTTCTCCGGCAGCCCCGGCTCGTCCGGGGCCCCGGCCCGCGAACCGTTGGCCCGGTGGCGGGCGCACTCGGCCTCGGCGAGCGCGTGCAGCCACTCCCCCAGCCGGTCGGCGTCGGCGAGGCGCCCGATGTGCGCGCGGGCGACGATCAGCGTGTCCCTGAGCACCACGTGCGCGGCGTCGCGGTCGCGCAGGACCAGGATGCAGCGCCGGTACAGCTCCGCTCCGTACGCGTCGAGAAGCCTGGCGTAGGCGTCCTCCGGCGGAGTACGGCCGGAGCGCAGGGCGTGGAGAAGATCCCGGTCCGTCATAGACCAAGAATCTACGCCGCGCGCGGCACGGTGCTCACCGCTTTGTCGAAAGAGCGTCCGGCGGCATGGCGCGGGCGGGCCCCGGGGCCGCGCGGGCGGCTCAGCCCTCCTCCGGGGGTCGGCGCGGGTCCGGACCCCGGGGGGAGCCCGGCGGCGGCGCGGCCGGTCCCGCGGTGCGGGCGCGCAGCCACAGCAGCACGAAGGTGAGCGCGGTCAGAACGGCGACGAGCAGGGCCTCCCCCGGTCCGAGGAAGCCGAGCGCCATCACCCAGGCGGCCGCGACGACCAGCGCGCGCACCAGGACACGCGCCCACAGTCCCGGCGCCTCGGTGCTCAACTGCGCCTTCCGGGGACGGATGCCATAACGGCCGCTCCTGTCACTACGGCTGGGGGATGGAGCCTTTTCCGGCGGTGGCCGCACACCGTACTCGGGTTCCACATGTCACCACCACGGAGCGCCGCCCGCAACACGCCCCGCGAACGCCGGGGTGAGGGGGACGACACGCGCGGCCACCGCACCGTCGCTTGACTCCTCCCGGCCTTTGCTGGTCTCCTTACACCCATGTATCCGCGCACGCGCACCGACGCCATGGCTCGTACGGCCCCCGGGGCCTCCTGCCACCTGGCCCGTGCGGCGTGTCCGTGTTGTCGTCGCTGAGTCGTAGCCGAGGCGTCCTCGTACGCCGCCGACCGACCGCGTGCCCCTCCGCGCACCCCAGTCCATCGTGGACGCCGGGCGCTGGGCACCTCCCAGCAGGGTGATCTCCGTCTCCGCGTGAACCCGCGGGGCCGTTCCCCCTGCCGCCCCGGCGCACCGGGGCTTCCAGACGACATCCGCGCGCTCCCGTTCCCGGGACGCGCACACGTGAAGGATCCTCTCACGATGCCCCAGCGCACTCTCTCCGGCACTGCCGTACTCCCCGTTCCCCACAACGTCGCCGCACCGGCCGCCGCCGCACCGGCCCCGTCGTCCGCGCCCTCCCCCGGGAGCGCACCCGTCTCCCTGGAGGGGATCGGCGACGTGGTGGACGCCGGACGCCGCTCCGGCTATGCCCACCTGGGCGAGCGCCGCATGCCGACCCTGGGCCGCCTGGTGGCCGCCGCCCGGGCCGCCGCCGCCTCCCTGAGCGGGCCCGCGCTGCGGCCGTCCCGGCGGGGGCGCTGGCAGCCCGCCCCCCGTGCGGCCCGGCGCCGGGCTGGCGGCAGGCTCCGCGTGACCGCGGTGGCCCTCGAACCCAACAGCTTCGTGTCCGGTCCCGCCCCGCACCCGTCCCGACGGCACGGCATGGAGGTGCTGTACCTGGTCAGCGGGCGCGCCCACCTGATCGCCTCCGCCGCGGACGGGCAGATGCGCTCGGCGTCGGAGCTGTCCGCCGGCCGGGCCCGGGTCGTGGGCTCGGCCGGGGGCGGCGGCCACCACCTCGTGAACACCGGCGACGAGGTGGCCGTGGTGGTCCGGGTGACCGCCTGAACGGGCGCACGGGCACACGACCTCACTCATCGCCGCCCCGTTCGGCCGACGCCGCGCGCAGGGCGGCGTCGACCGCCTCGACCGACCTGAGGACGGCGGCCATGCGCTGTCCCTCCGCGAGGTAGGCGTTCATGACCTGGTCGAGGGCGTGCGGCGGCATGTGGTCGCGCAGGTCGACCCGGGCGGTCCGGTAGCCCTCCCGGGCGGCCTCCAGCGCCGAGGAGACGTACTGGTGGGCCAGCCGGGAAAGGGCGACCGGATGGCGCCGCAGGACGCCGTGCAACCGGTAGTCGGCGGGCACGTGGTCGAACAGCCACACCAGGGCCGTCTGCTCGAAGGAGTCCGCCCCGGGCGGGTGGACGCTCGCGGGCCAGTCCGGCGTCAGCGACTGATCGGGCATGCCTCCGATCATACCCGCTGTTCGAAAACCTGTTCGATGCGGCCAGGGGTCAGTCCACGGTCCCGGAGGATCCGGGCGCCCCGCCCTCGGCGGACTCGCGTCTCTCCATCTCCACGCGGATGGCCTGCTCCGCGGCGTCCACGGCGGCACGCGCGGTGATGGCGTTCGTGTGCGCCCGGTCCAGCTCCTCCAGGAGGATGCAGTCGAAGGAGACGCGGGCGTCGTGGATGGCTGCTTCGAGTTGACGTGATGCCTCTTCCAGACTCATGTCCCTCTTCCTTCCCCAGAAGTCGGCACTTGCACATCAAGGGCCCCAGGCGTCTCCAGCCGTAGTGCGCGCGGCACGCTCCCCAGGCGGACTGTCCCCGCGCCGTTCTACGATGTTCACGAATCGCCGCTGTTCACGGCGGTGCCGACCATCCGGCCGAGAGGATCCCATGCGCAACCGCTTTCCCGGGACATGCACCGACTGCCAGTCCTCCGTCGGCGCCGGGGAGGGTGTCGTCGTCAAGGAGGGCGGCCGGTGGCGCACCTACTGCGCGGAGCACGAGCCGCGCCCCACCCCTCCCGTCCGGGGCGGCCACCCCGGCTGGCACACCACTCCCCTGCTGGGGTTCGACACCGAGACCTCCTCCCGCGACCCCGACACCGCCTTCCTCGTCTCGGCCGCGCTGGTGGACCGCGGGGGCAAGGCCCGCACCTGGCTGGTGGACCCGGGCCCCCGGGAGATCCCGGCGGACGCCGTCGCCATCCACGGCATCAGCACGGAGCGGGCCCGGGCCGAGGGCCGTCCAGCCGGGGAGTGCCTGGAGGAGATCGGCCAGGCCCTGGCCGACCAGCTCTCCTCCGGTCAGGGGCTGGTGGTCTTCAACGCCCCCTACGACCTGCGGGTGCTCTCCGGGGAGATGCGGCGGCACGGGCTGACGACCCTCGCCGAACGCCTGAGCGGCCCCCCTGCGCCCGTGGTGGACCCGCTGGTGATCGACCGGGGCGTGGAGCCCTACCGCAGGGGCAAGCGCAACCTGGGCGCCATGTGCGAGTACTACGGCGTGGAGCTCACCGACGCCCACACCGCGTCCGCCGACGCCTCGGCGGCGCTGGCCCTGGCCGAGGAGATCGGCGCCAGGCACCCCGAACTCGCCGCCGTCAGCCTGGCCGAGCTGCACCAGAGCCAGGTCGACTGGTCCCTGGCCTTCGCCCGCAACCGCCAGGAGTGGCTGGACCGCAGCAAACCCGGCCACGGAACCGTGGTGGACGGCACCTGGCCCTGACGGGCCGGTCCGCGTGTGCGGTCGGGCACGGAAGCGGGTAGGTCCCGAAGCGACGCGATCTTGGGGGACGACATGGTCTACTTCATCCTGGTGCTGCTGGCGGTCTGGCTCATCCTCGCCATCCTGGGCATGGTCATCAAGGGCCTGCTCTGGCTCGCCGTCATCGGCGCCGTCCTGTTCGTGGCCACCGCCGTGTGGGGCTGGTTCCAGAACCGGCAGCGCGTCTGAGGGCCGCGCGGGCCCGGGCCGGACGACGGCGCGCGGCCCGCGGGAGGACCCGGGCCCGTCCGGGCGATCGCGGAGGGCCGACGCCGTGGGCGGCCTGCCCGCCGAACAGGCACCTGGTCACCCGATCGGCCACCAACGCGAAACGCCACCCCGGACCGGGGTGGCGTTTCGGCTGGAGCCGCCTGTCGGAATCGAACCGACGACCTATTCATTACGAGTGAATCGCTCTGCCGACTGAGCTAAGGCGGCGCGCCGCCGCGTGTTCCACGCGGCGATGCGGTCACCATTCTAGCCCCTCGGCGGAGTGCCGGGGACACGGCGGCCAGCTCACCCGGCCGCCGGTCTCAGGCGCAGGCCATGCCGTCCTCGGGCACGGTGAGGTCGACCAGGTAGGCGTCCACGATCCCGTCGATGCACTGGTCGCCCATCCGGTAGCCGGTGTGTCCGTCGCCGTCGCGGGTCACCAGGAAGCCCGAGGCGAGCTGCTCGGCGAGCGCCTCGGACCACGCGTAGGGGGTGGCCGAGTCCCGGGTGGTGCCCAGCACCATGACGGGCGCGGCGCCGTCCCCGTCCAGCTCCACGGGCGGGTCGACCGCCTCCTCCGGCCAGTACGCGCAGGGCAGGGCGCCCCACGCCAGGCCGGGGCCGAAGATCGGCGACTCCTCACCGGCCTGGGCCGCGGCCTCGGCGTAGGCCTCCACGTCGCGCGGGCTGGGCGAGTCGGAGCAGTTCACCGCGATGAGCGCGGCGGTGGAGTTGACGTAGGCGTCCGTGTCACTGCGGCTGTAGAGGTCGTCGGCGAGCTGGAGCAGGAGGGTGCCGTCGCCCTCGGCGCCGGCGGTGAGGGCCTCGCGCACGCGCGGCCACCAGTCCTCGGTGTAGAGCGCGGCTAGCACGCCCAGTTCGGCGCGGGCGCGGTTGACCTCGCGGTCGTCCATGCTGTTGGACAGGGGGTTCTCGGCGGTGTCGGCCAGGAAGGCGGTCAGCTCCCCGATGCCGTCGTCCACGCTGTCGCCGGGGCCGCCGAGCGGGCAGTCCGACCGGCTCAGGCAGTCCTCCACGAAGGCCCGCAGGGCGGTCTCGAACCCGGTCGCCTGCTGCACGCTGAGGTCGAGCTGACCCTGGCTGGGGTCCACGGCGCCGTCGAGCACCAGGGCGCGGACGCGGTCGGGGAACTGCTCGGCGTAGTGGGCGCCGATGCTGGTGCCGTAGGAGGCGCCCAGGTAGGTGAGCTTCTCGTCGCCGAGCAGGGCGCGCAGCAGGTCCATGTCGCGGGCGACGTCGGCGGTGCCCACGTGCCGCATCAGCTCGGGGTGGTTGGCCTGGCAGGCCTCGACGAAGCCGCGGCTGTCCTCCTCCAGCTCGGTCAGCTCGGCCGCGGAGACCTCGGACATGTCGCCGTCGCCCTCGACGCTGTCCACCCCGCCGAGGAACTCGTCGATACCCTCGGCGTCCAGACAGGTCAGCGGTGAGCTGCGGCCGACACCGCGCGGGTCGAACCCGACCACGTCGAACCTCTCGCGCACCGCGTCGCTGACCGTGTGGGGGGCGTGGTCCACGAAGTCGTACCCGGAGCCGCCGGGCCCGCCGGGGTTGACGAGCAGGGAGCCGAGGACGTCACCGCCCTCGGAGGGGAGGCGCTTGACCGCGATCTCGATGCGCTCGCCGTCCGGGTCCTCGTAGTCGAGGGGAACCTCGTAGGTGGCGCACTCGGTGCCGGGCCCTCCGCTCTCGCACTCGCCCCAGGCCAGCTCCTGGTCGGTGAAGGCCGCCAGGTCCCCGGAGGGTCCGGGCGCGGCGCTTCCCTCCCTCTGCTGGTCGCCCTGCGCCGTGCACGCCGTCGCCAGCAGCACGGACCCGGCGAGCACGGCCGCCCACGGTCCCCGAACCCTCGTCGCCAACGGTGCCCCGCCCTCTCGTCACGTCCGACCGCGACCGACGTGTCGTCGGCGCCGATCCATTCTCCACGACCGGCGCGGCCCGCACCGGTCGAACCCGCGTTTCTCCCCCCGCCGGGGCGGTGTCCCGTCCCCGGCACCGGGCCGCCGCACCGTCCCGTGACGGGTTCGCCCGGAGGGCCGCGCCCGCCGCGAGACCGCCGGAACGGCGCCCGGGGCGGCGGCCCCGCCCGCGGGCGGGGCCCGCACGGCGGTCGCCTATCCGGCCAGGAGGGCGGAGGTCATGGCCTCCATGGCGATCTGGGGGTGCACGTTCGCGGCGATGCGCTCGCGGCACTCCATGATGGCGTCGATCCTGCGCAGCGTGGACTCCGGTGTGCTGGAGCGGGCGACGCGCTCCAGGTCGCCGGAGCGCTCGACCGTGGACAGTTCCACCCTCGCGCCCAGCTGGAGGGTGAGCGCGTCCCGGTAGAACGCGACCAGGTCGAGCAGGGCGCGGTCGTAGGAGTCGCGCTTGATGCGGGTGGCGCGGCGCTTCTGCCGCTCCTCCAGGTCCTTCATCGCGCCCGCGGAGCCGCGCATCGCCTTGGCCACGCCCTTGCCCGTGGAGCCCTCGCCGAACGCGGCCCGCAGCTCCTCCCTCTCCTTCTCGTCGAGCGCCGTGGTGAGGGCCTTGGACTCCTCCTCGGCGATCTCGTAGAGCCGGGCGGCGGAGGTGACGCACGCGCCGAGCCCGTCGAGCCGGGCGGGGATGGACAGCACCTCCTCCCGGCGTCTGCGCGCCTCGGGGTCGGTGGCCAGCTGCCGGGCCCGGTCGATCCGCCCGGAGGCGGCGACCGCCGCCGCGCGGGCGGTCTCGGCGTCGATCCCGTCGCGCTGGACGAGGGCGTCCACCAGCTCCGGGGTGCCGGGCGTGGCCAGGGTGACCATGCGGCAGCGCGAGCGGATGGTGACGAGCAGGTCGTCGGGGGTGGGGGTGCACAGGAGCCACACCGTGCGCGGAGAGGGCTCCTCCACCGCCTTGAGCAGGGCGTTGGAGGCGGCCTCGGTGGCGCGGTCGGCGTCCTCGAACAGCACGATCCGGAACCGCCCGCCGGAGGGCTTGGAGCCCGCGCGCAGCACGAGGTCGCGGGTGGCGGCCACACCGAAGCTCAGCCCGCTGGGCCGCACGTACAGCACGTCGGGGTGGGTCCCGGCGAGGGTCTGGTGGCAGGAGCCGCAGTGCCCGCAGCCGCCGTCCGGGCACTGGAGGGCGGCTGCGAAGGCCCGGGCGGCCTCCGACCGGCCCGATCCGGGCGGCCCGGTGAACAGCCAGGCGTGGGTCATCCCCGTGCCCCGTCCGCCGGAGACGAGGTCGGCGGCCCCGGCGACGGCCCGCTGGAGCTGGCCCACCGTGGACCGCTGGCCGATGAGGTCGTCGAAGACCGTCATGCTTCCCTCCCACCGCTGGTGCTTCGGTCTTCAGGATAGGAGTCGGCGCCGACGTCCGGGCCGTTGTCCACAGGCCGGTCTCCCCCCGTCGGAGCGCCGGGAGCGCTCCGCCTCGCCCGGGCGGGGCCCCTACGAGCGGGCCCCGCCCGGACACGGACGAGGGCCCCCTCCCCCGGACGGGGGCAGGGAGCCCTCGGTGCGTCGGACGGCCCGGCCGCCCCGGCCTCAGCCCTGTCCGACCTCGTCGTTCCTGATCACCGGGATCATGCCGGTGACGGCCTCGGAGCTGCTCGGGACCGGGTCGGGCAGGAGGGAGCGCACCCGGCGCTGGATCTCGCGGGTGATCCTGTCCTGCGGCTCGCGGGCGTCGAGCACCAGGTAGCGCTCGGGCGCGGCCCGGGCCAGCTCCAGGAAGCCCCGGCGGACCCGGTCGTGGAACTCCGCCGGCTCGCCCTCGATGCGGTCGGCCGGGCCGCCCAGGCGGGACAGGCCGTCCTCGGGCCGCACGTCGAGCAGCACCGTCAGGTCCGGGACCAGGTCCTGCGTGGCCCAGTCGCTGATCCGGCGGATCTCGTCCGAGGACAGGTCGCGCCCCGAACCCTGGTAGGCCAGCAGGGAGTCCACGTAGCGGTCGCTGATGACGACCGCGCCGCGCCGCAGGGCGGGCAGGATCTCCTGCTGGACGTGGTCGGCCTTGTCGGCCGCGTAGAGCAGCACCTCGGCGCGCGGGGTGATGTGCGAGTTCTCCCGGTCCAGGAGCAGGCCGCGCAGGCGCATGCCGAGCTTGGTCGCGCCCGGCTGGCGGGTCCCGACCACCTCGAAGCCCTGGTCGCGCAGCCACACCGTCAGCTCGCGCACCTGGGTGGACTTGCCCGCGCCCTCGCCGCCCTCGACGACGATGAACGCGCCCGCGGGCTTGGACTCCTCGTCCTCCTCCGGCGCGATCGCGACGCCGCGCAGCGCCGCGAACAGCTCCGGGAGCAGGCCGGGACCGGCCTCGGGGTCGTCCCGGCGGTTCATCCGCCGGTAGCAGACCAGTGCCACGACCAGGACGGCCAGGCCGGAGAGCATGAGGACGAGGCCGCTGCCGCGCAGGTCGTAGCTCAGCGGGCCGACCGGGATCCGGTAACTGCCGATGAGCCCGGCGACCAGCGGGGCGAGCACGGCGGCGCCGACCAGGGTGACGCGGGCGGCGCCGTGCAGGAAGGCGAAGGCGGAGCCCCGGTGCTCGTCCTCCACGTCGCGGTCGAATACCGCCAGGCCGATCACGCAGGCGATGCCCGCGCCCACGCCGAGCAGCGCGGTGAGCACTGCGGTGAGCACCATGTCGGCGACGGCCCCGGCGAACAGCAGGGCCAGCCCGGCGAGGGCGATGCTCAGGCCGAACAGCCGACTGCGGCTGAACTGCTTGAGGACGCGCGGCCCGGCGACCATGCCCAGGGCCGTGCCCGCGAAGACCGCGGCGAAGACCACGCCGAAACCGGCGTTGCCCGCGCCCAGGCCCTCGACGTGCACGCGGCCGACACCGATGACCACGCCCCCGGCGGCGATGACGCAGAGCATGCCCGGAACCAGGCCGCGCACGCGGGGCGTGCCGCCCGCGTGGCGCCGACCGGTCCCCAGCGCGCGCAGGATGCCGCTGTCGCGGGTGTCGCTCTCCGCGTCCTTGGAGGGCTTGTGCCTGGGGATCGGCAGCCCGGCGACGACGACCGCCGCGACGAGGAAGGTGAGGCCGTTGAGGTAGAGGGCGACGTCGGCCTCGGGGCTGGCCATGGAGGGCAGCAGCGCACCGAGCACGTTGCTGACCGAGGCGAGCGCGGCGAACAGCAGCGCCGCGACGGGCGCGGTGCCGTAGGCGGTGAGCAGGCTCAGCCGGTTGGCCTGCCCCAGCAGCTTGCGGGGCACCAGGTTAGGGACCGTGGCGTCCTTGGCCGGGGTCCAGAACAGGGCGACGACCTCGGCCAGGAGGGTGGCGATGAGCAGCCACTCCAGGGCGAAGCCCGGGAAGAGGAGGCCCACGACGGGGATGGAGACGTACAGCACGCCGCGCAGGACGTCGCCGACCACCATCGTCCACCTGCGGTCGAGGCGGTCGGCGACCGCCCCGACCAGGGGGCTGAACAGGATCGACGGGACGAGCTTGATCGCCACGACGCCGCTGACGGCCAGGTACTGGACGAGCTGGGATCCGTCGGCGGTGAAGACGGTCGCCAGGGACACCAGTGCCAGCAGGCTGAGCCAGTCGCCCAGGCTGGAGAGGGAGAGAGAGATCCACAGCCTTCGGAAGGGTGTGATCGCAAGAACGTTGCGCGCCTCGGCCGGCGCTCCCAGGGGTGCAGATCTGCTCATAGCGCTCAAGATTATCGGTGAGGGGGAGAGGGAACGGCGGGTCACGGACCCGCCTCAGAATCGTTGGATAGCTCCGGGGAACGCGCACGTTTCCGTGTCCCCGTGAGTCCTGCCAAGCGTAGTACGGAAGACTGCTCCCGCACAGGGGTGAGGGTGCGCCCACCCGGGGTGAACACGCGGGAGACCGCCCACCCGGACACCCCCGTCGGGGGTGTCCGGGTGAGCCTACGCGTGCCGGGGCCCGGGAGACGAATCCCGGCCGCTCCGCCGCGCCCCGCGCCTATTCCTCCGGGGCGGCGGAGCCGGAGGAGCCGGTCGTCCTCCTGGCCGACGACTTCCCGGCGGACGTCGTGGAGGTGGACGCCTTCTTCGTCGCAGTGCCCGTCTTCTTGGCCGCCGTGCCGGTCTTCTTCGCGGGCGCCTTCTTCGCGGCGGGCTTCTTGGCCGCGGGCTTCTTGGCGGGCGCCTTGGCGCGGCGCTCGGCCAGCAGCTCGGCGGCCCGCTGGTCGGTGATCGACTCCACCTCGTCGCCCTTGCGCAGGGAGGCGTTGACCTCCCCGTCGGTGACGTAGGGGCCGAACCGGCCGTCCTTGATCACCATCTTGGCGCCCGAGGCCGGGTCCTCGCCCAGCTCGCGCAGCGGCGGGGCGGCGGCGCGGCGGCCGCGCTGCTTGGGCTGGGCGAACAGCGCCGCGGCCTGCTCCAGGGTGACCGTGAACATCTGCTCCTCGGTCTCCAGGGAGCGGCTGTCGGTGCCCTTCTTGATGTAGGGGCCGAACCGGCCGTTCTGCGCGGTGACGTCCTCGCCGTCGATCTGGCCGACCACGCGCGGCAGCGACAGCAGGCGCAGCGCGTCCTCCAGGGTGACGGTGTCCAGGCTCATCGACTTGAGCAGCGAGCTGGTGCGCGGCTTGACCTTGGCCTTGGCCCTGGTCTTCTTGCCCTCCTCGGCCTCCTGAGGCTCCTCGATCACCTCGGTGACGTAGGGGCCGAACCGCCCGGTCTTGGCCACGACGACGCGGCCGGTCTCGGGGTCGGTGCCCAGCTCCCGGTCACCGCTGGGCTGGGCGAACAGCTCCTCGGCCTTGTCGACGGTCAGCTCGTCCGGCGCCAGGTCCTCGGGCACGTTCACCCGCACACCTTCCCGGTCCAGGTAGGGGCCGTAGCGCCCCACCCGCAGCACGATGTCGGTGCCGGGCAGCGGCAGGGAGCTGATCTCCTTGGGGTCGATGTCGGAGAGGTTGTCGTTGACCAGCTCCTTGAGCCCGGTCTCACGCTGGCCCTCGGTGTCCTCGCCGCCGAAGTAGAAGCGGCGCAGCCACGGCAGGCTCTCGGCCTCTCCCCGGGCGATGTCGTCGAGCACGTCCTCCAGGCGCGCGGTGAACTCGTAGTCCACCAGGTTGCCGAAGTGGCGCTCCAGCAGCTGCACCACGGCGAAGGCCAGGAAGGACGGCACCAGGGCCGTGCCCTTCTTGAACACGTAGCCGCGGTCCAGGATGGTGCCGATGATCGAGGCGTAGGTGGAGGGGCGGCCGATCTCGCGCTCCTCCAGCTCCTTGACCAGGGTGGCCTCGGTGTAGCGCGCGGGCGGCCGGGTGCTGTGCCCCTCGGCCTCCAGGTTCTGGGCCTTGAGCGGGTCGCCCTCCGACATCGCGGGCAGGCGGCGCTCGCGGTCGTCCAGGTCGGCGGCCGGGTCGTCGGAGCCCTCCACGTAGGCCTTGAGGAACCCGTGGAAGGTGATGACCTTGCCGGTCGCGCTGAACTCGGCGACCTCGCCGTCGGAGGAGGTGCCCTCGATGCGCACGGTGACGGACTCGCCGACCGCGTCCTTCATCTGGGAGGCGACGGTGCGCTTCCAGACCAGCTCGTAGAGCCGGAACTCGGGGCCGGACAGGCCGGTCTGGGCGGGCGTGCGGAAGGTGTCGCCGGACGGGCGGATCGCCTCGTGCGCCTCCTGGGCGTTCTTGACCTTCTTGGCGTACACGCGCGGCTTGTCGGGCAGGTAGTCGCCGCCGTAGAGGCTGCGCACCTGGGAGCGGGCGGCCTTGACCGCGCTGTCCGACAACGTGGTGCTGTCGGTACGCATGTAGGTGATGTAGCCGTTCTCGTACAGCCGCTGGGCGACCTGCATGGTCTGCTTGGCCGACAGGCCGAGCTTGCGGGAGGCCTCCTGCTGGAGGGTGGTGGTGCGGAACGGCGCGTAGGGCGAGCGGCGGTAGGGCTTGCGCTCCACCGAGGAGACCGAGAACCCGGCGCCGCCCAGCCGCTCGGCGAGGCCGCGCGCCGCCGCCTCGTCCAGCTGGCGGACGGGGCGGTCCGAGCGCAGCGTGCCCTGCGGGGTGAAGTCGCGGCCCGCGGCGACGCGGGTGCCGTCCACGGAGACGAGGGCGGCGGGGAAGGTGGCGGGGCCTTCGGCGACACCGGCCTCCGTGGCGTCGAAGAGGGCCTTGAGGTCCCAGTACTCGGCGGAGGTGAACGCCATGCGCTCGCGCTCGCGCTCGACCACCAGGCGGGTGGCCACGGACTGCACGCGGCCAGCCGAGAGCTTGGGCATGACCTTCTTCCACAGCACGGGGGAGACCTCGTAGCCGTAGAGGCGGTCCAGGATGCGCCGGGTCTCCTGCGCGTTGACCAGGCGGGTGTTCAGGTCGCGGGTGTTGAGGGCCGCGCGCTGGATGGCGTCCTTGGTGATCTCGTTGAACACCATGCGGCGGACGGGGATGCGCGGCTTGAGCTCCTCCAGCAGGTGCCAGGCGATCGCCTCGCCCTCGCGGTCCTCATCCGTGGCGAGGAGGAGTTCGTCGGCGTCGGCCATGAGCTCCTTGAGCTTCTTGACGTGCGCCTTCTTGTCGGTGTTGACCACGTAGAGCGGCTCGAAGTCGCCGTCGACGTCCACCCCGAGCCGGGCCCACGCCTGCCCCTTGTACTTGGCGGGGATCTCGGCGGCCTTGTTGGGCATGTCGCGGATGTGGCCGATGCTGGACTCTACGACGTAGCCGCGCCCCAGATAACCGGCGATGGTCTTCGCCTTGGCCGGTGACTCGACGATGACGAGGGCGGTGCCCGCCCCCTGTCGTCCGCTGTCCTTCGAGCCGTTCTTGCCGGCGCTGCCCTTCGTGGGTGGCACGCTCTTCCCCTACGTCTAGCCCTACGTGATCTTTCCGGCCGCGGTCTGTCGGAAGCCCCTGGGAACCGACAGTAACCGAAACTCCAGGCGCTCCCCCCGTCGGTGGGCGGAAGGGACTGCGCCCTCCGCGGGTGAGGGCCCCGTCGCTCTGGGTGGACACCCGGTCCACGCCCACCGGCACCCGCAGAATAAGCGCTTCCCGAACCGGTACCGGTCCGTAGCGTACGTGAGCCGCCCCGGCAACGTGGGCCGGTTGGCCAGCACCGCCTCTGACGAGCACCCATAACGGCCCCCACGAGTGACTTCGGTCACACTTGGTGGTGGTGGAGTGCCTGCTTTCCCCAGAATGCGGCGAGTCCTCCCGGATATTCCCGGGAGGACTCGGCTCGCGTCACGGGCTGACGGCCAGCTCCTCCGCGCTCCCGCAGTCCACCGCGTTCCTCACGGAACGGGAGTGCGGAGGCGGGTCGTCGTGGCCCGTCGACGCGTACGGCACGCGTTGTGCCGGTCCGGGATCGCGCTCCGTGTCCGACGCCGCCCTGTGGGATACGGCACCCCGCAGTCCACCGCGTTCCTCACGGAACGGGACGCCGTGCTCCCTCGGGCCCGCGCGGTCGCGGGCGCGATCCCCTGTTCTGTCGTTACAGGCCCACGCCCGCGGCGCCGAGCAGCTCGTTGACCGGGTCGGCCACACCCACGGGGGCGGACTCGGGCAGCTGGTCGGCGTGCTCGGGAGCGTGCTGCTCCACGGCCTGACGGGTGGTCTCGCTCACCTCGTACTCGACGGGCAGCATGTCCGAGACCGGGACCTCGGGCAGCTCATTCACCAGGGGCAGGGAGCCCAGGGCGCTGGGCTGGGCCTCGGGGGCGCTCTGGTGCACGACCGCGGCCCCGTCGTCGGTGCTGCTGGCGCCGGCCAGGCTCGCGACCGCCGCGACGGCGTTGCCGGAGGCGTTGACCGGGACCTCACCGTCCACGACCAGCTGGTTGCCGCCGACCGCGGAGCCGTTGCCCGAGGTCACGACATCCTCTTCCTCCTCCAGCACCAGGGCTCCGGTGTCGGTGGAGGCCGCGCCGGCCACGCCGCCGACCGCGCCGATGGCGTTGCCCGCGACGTTGACCGGCACGTCCAGGTCGACCACGGCCTGGTTGCCGCCCACCAGCGAGCCGTTGCCGGAGGTCGCGATGGACTGGTGCTCGCGCGGGGCCGACTGGTGCTCACGGGGCGCCGACTGGCGCAGCACGCCCGTGTCCACGCCGGAGGTGTCCGGCAGCGGCAGGATGGTGGCGTTCCTCGCGGCCTCGTTCACCAGGTCCATGGCGGTGTACTCGGCGGGCGCGGAGTGGTGCTCGCGGTGCCCGTGGCCGTGGCCGTCGTGCACCAGGGCGCCGGTGTCGGTGGCCGCGGCGCCGGCCACGCCGCCGACCGCGCTGATGGCGTTGCCCGCGACGTTGACCGGCACGTCCAGGTCGACCACGGCCTGGTTGCCGCCCAGCAGGGAGCCGTTGCCGGAGGTGGCGGCGTCGGGGGCGTGGTGGTGGTGACGGTGGCCGTGCTGGTGCTCGACCACAGCGGCGCCCGTGTCGGTGGTGCTGGCGCCCGCGATCCCGGCCACGGCGGCGATGGCGTTGCCCGAGACGTTCACGGGGATCTCGCCGTCCACGACCAGCTGGTTGCCGCCGACCGCGGAGCCGTTGCCCGACGTGGCCGCGTCGGGGCCGTGCTGGTGGTCGACCACGGCCGCGCCGGTGTCGGTGCTGCTGGCGCCGGCCGTGCCCAGGACGGCGCTGATCGCGTTGCCGGAGACGTTCACGGGGATGTCCCCGTTCACGACCGCCTGGTTGCCGCCCAGCAGGGAGCCGTTGCCGCTCGTGACGGCCTGGCTGTCCGCGAAGGCCACTCCGCTGCCCAGCGCGACGAAGCCCGCTGTCAGGAGCACCGACTTCGCGGATGTGCTGACCCACTTACGCATGTGGGAGGTCCTTTCAAGCATGTCGATGAGTCGATGAGAAGGTGTGTGCTCGGGCCACAGGCCGTTCCACGCCCCTGGGTGGGGTGCGGGCCTTCGGCCAAGGCCGGGGTTTCCTTCCGGTCCGCCTCGCACCTGGGAGGTGCGTGCTACCGGTACTGGGAGAGTGCGCCGCGGTCCCGCTCCGCTGGTTGCGGCGGAACGCGCGCACCCCGTCCATCAGCCCCGCCCCGGAGGGCGGCGGCTGACGTGAACCCCGCGCACATGGCCTTGGCCGGTGCTACGGGACTCGCGTCAGCCCCCGGGCCGCGAACGGCCCGGGAGGCCGGGGTCAGGCGCGGGCGCGGCGCCTGCCGAACAGGAGCAGTCCGGCGCCCGCGGCGATCGCGGCGGCGGCGCTCGCGAGCAGACCGCTCAGGGCGCTGCCGTCGGTGCCGGTCTTGGCGAGCTCAGGGGCCGGGGGCTCCTGGTCCACGGCGGGCGGGGAGACGGGCTCCTCGGGCGTGCCGCCGCCACCGCCGTTGTCACCGCCGCCGTGGTCGCCGCCACCGCCGTTGCCGCCGTCGTGGCCACCGCCGCCACCGTGGTCGCCGCCGCCACCGTGGTCGCCGCCGCCGTAGCCGTCGTCGTGACCACCGTCGTGACCACCGCCGTCGTGGCCGCCGTCGTGGCCCCCACCGTCGTGCCCGCCGTCACCGGGCTCCTCCCCGTAACCGGGCTTCCCCGGCTTCTCGGGGGTCTCCGGCTTCTCGGGGTTCTCGGGCTCCTCCGGGGTCTCCGGCTTCTCGGACTCGTCGGGGGTCTCGGGCTCCTGGGGCTTCTCGGGCGTCCAGGTGGAGCTGTCGTCCTGCACCGCGGCACCGCTGTCGGTGCACTGGGCGCCCGCGACGCCGAGGACGGCGATCGCGTTACCGCAGGCGTTGATGGGGGCGTCCAGATCGGCCACGATCTGGTTGCCGCCGAGGATGGAGCCGTTTCCGCTGGTGGTGGTGTCGGCGTAGGCCACTCCGGCACCGGCGGCGGTGAAGAATCCCGCGGCCACCAGTGCGGCGATACGGGCGTGCGTGTCGTAGGTCATCGCGTGTCCTTTGGTCAACGAGAAAGTTCGGCCAGCTGCTCGTGGACCGCGGACGGAGAGCTTCGTGCTCCGGGGAAGCCGGGGAGAAGGCACGCCCGCCGGATTCGGCGAGGCGGCTGCGCGCAGAGGAGCGCACGGACCGGCCGCGGTCGTGGAAGACGCGGCTAGTCGGGAGCGAAGGAGGGGTCGTCCGCGGCGTCGCGGACAACCAGGGTGGGGTCACCGGGAAGGGCGACCCGCTGGGCCCGGGGAGCCAGGTGGTCGGCCCGGGCCGTCAGGAACCCGGCGGCACCGGGCGCGGGGAAGGACGGAGACGCGGCGCCGGTGGCGTCCGCTCCGGCCTGGTGGTACCCGCCGCCCGCGATGAGGCGGATGCGCTCAACGGGGTCGTCGTCGCCCGGCGCCCGGTCGGCGCCCTCGTCGGCGACCCGGTGCCAGACGGACGGGTCCACGGGAGCGTGGACGGCCGTCACCCCGCCGGTGCGGTCCCCGTCGCCTTCCGCGCCGGAGCCCTCGTCCTCGTCGGACGCGGAGCGCTTGGGCGCGGGAGCGGTCGGGGAGAGTTCGTCGGCGCCGCCGAGGACGGGCAGGCCGAGCGGCGCCGCGGTGCCCGCGGAGCCGCCGATCCGGTCCTGCACGGCCCGGGTGGACTCGGCCAGCCCATCGGAGACCGTGCCCACCAGGCTGCTGTCACGCAGCGAGCGGTCGGTGGACTCCACCACGTCGTGGCCCCTGCGGGCGATGCCCCCGACGAGGTCGCCCGCGCCGCGCGCGGTCTCGTCGACGGCCCGGGTGGTGTCCTCGACCGCCCTGTTGGCGGCGGATCCGGTCCTGGTCCGCTCCAGGGCCGCGGTCACGCCGGTCCCGTGCAGGGTCTCGGCGGGAAGAGCGGCCGTCTGGGGAACCACGGTGTCGGTGAGCGACTCCGTGGCCGAAGCGGCGCGGGCCGTGGCGTCGGAGAGGCGGGCGCCGCGGATCTCCTCGGCGGCGGCCTGTCCGGCGCGTCCGGTCCCGTCTCCGACCTCCAGCACGCGGTCGACCAGGCCACCGGACTCGGGGGCGGTCTCGCCGTGGGCGACACCGATCCCCCCGGCCAGCCATGCGACGGCGACGATGCCGGACAGGAGCAGCAGCCGGGCGGGGCTCAGGGCCATGCGGGCAGCGCGACTGGAGACCAGCCACTCCTTGCCCGCGAGCACCATGGATGCCCCCCGTTTCGCTGCCACTGGACGGTCCCGTGCGGTGGTCCCGCCACGGTCACACGCCGGTGCTGTTCCGCGCCCGCGAAGGCGGGCGGGGAGCCGAGCACCGTCGAACTCACAGCAACACTAACATCACGTTCGGTGACGGGAAGCCGAATGGCGAACCGCGCCGAAAAAGTTCTCGGCGCGGTTCGGCTGAGGGGACGGCGCAAAGCGCCCGGGGTCAGCTCAACCCGACGAAACGGTCCAGGACCCGGACCCCGAACCGGAGGCCCTCGACCGGGACGCGCTCGTCCACCCCGTGGAACATGCCCGCGAAGTCCAGCTCAGGGGGCAGCTGGAGGGGGGCGAAACCGTAGTTGCGCACCCCCAGGCGCGAGAAGCTCTTGGCGTCCGTCCCGCCGGAGAGGCAGTAGGGGACGGCCTTGGCTCCGGGGTCCTCGGCCAGCAGCGACTCGGACATGGCGCTGACCAGGCCGCCGTCGAAGGAGGTCTCCACCGCGGGCAGGTGGTGGATGAACTCGCGGCTGACCTTGGGTCCCAGCAGCCGGTCGATCTCGGCGAAGTACGCGTCCTCGGTGCCCGGCAGGAAGCGACCGTCCACCTGGGCGGTGGCCTCGCCCGGGATGACGTTGGCCTTGTAGCCGCCGCCCAGGACCGTGGGGTTGAGGGTGTTGCGCAGGGTGGCGCCGATCATGCGCGCGATGGGGCCCAGGCGGGCGACCGTGGCGTCCACGTCCCGCTCGTCGAAGGGGATGCCGAACTCCTCGCAGATCTCCTCCAGGAAGGTCCGCACGGTCGGCGTGAGCTGGACGGGGAACCGGTGCTCGCCCAGCCGGGCGACGGCCGCCGCCAGTTCGGTGACGGCGTTGTCGGTGTTGACCATCGAACCGTGCCCGGCGGTGCCGCGCGCGGTCAGCTTCATCCAGGCGATGCCCTTCTCGGCTGTCTCGATGAGGTAGAGGCGCCGGTTCTCCTTGACCGTGAACGAGAAGCCGCCGACCTCGCTGATCGCCGAGTCGCAGTCGGCGAACAGGTCGGGGTGCTCGTCGACCAGGTACTGGGCGCCCCAGGTGCCCCCGGCCTCCTCGTCGGCGAGGAAGGCCAGCACGATGTCGCGCGGGGGACGGCGGCCCTCGCGCAGGCGCTGGCGCAGCATCGCCAGGACCATCGCGTTCATGTCCTTCATGTCGACCGCGCCGCGGCCCCACACGCAGTCGTCGGCGACCTCGCCCGCGAAGGGGTGGTGGGTCCAGTCCTCCGGGGCCGCCGGAACGACGTCGAGGTGGCCGTGGATGAGCAGCGGGGGACGACTGGAGTCCTCACCCGTGATCCGGGCCACGACGTTGCTGCGCCCCGGGTGCTTCTCGTAGATCCTCGACTCGACCCCGACCTCGTCGAGCTTGGCCGCCACGTACTCGGCCGCCTTGCGCTCCCCGGGACCCGAGTGGTCGCCGTAGTTGGAGGTGTCGAACTCGATGAGCTCCCGGCACAGGTCGACCACCTCGACCTCGGCCGCGCTCAGTTCCCTGCCTGGCTCCGCCATCTGACACTCCCGTCCAGCCGCACCTTGTCGCCCTACTGTTCCACCGACCCTGCCACGTCTTCCACCGGCGGAAAACATGGTTCGCGCGGTGTTCGACCTTTGCTATGGTTGACGTGTCCGGCGCGGGAGCGCCGAGCACACCCGGTCCGGGTGGCGGAATAGGTAGACGCGCTAGCTTGAGGTGCTAGTGGCCGTTAAGGCTGTGGGGGTTCAAGTCCCCCCTCGGACACAAACGAAGGCCCTGCTCAGCGGGGCCTTTTTTCATGCCCCGGTTGCGACGGAGGGCGCAACCGGAAAGGCGCGCAGGCGACGTGTCGCTCGCGGAGGACGACGGCGCCGGGGTGTGACCACCGCGCGGCGCTCTTGGGAGCAGACCGGGAGCGGAGGCTCCGCACCGACTCCGTCGATGCCGCCGCGTTCCACCGCGCTCATGGCACCGGCGGTCGCCGCACCCGAAATCTCAGCCATTCGGCGGACCCGCCGGCGGGGTCCCGCTCACTACGTTGCTTTGCACGCACCCAGCCCCAGAAGACCGGCACGGAGTCAGCGGGCACGATCAGGCAAGGAAGAGCAGTGGGTACAGCAACCGTATGGACCAGCGCGGGCGCGGTCGTCGTGACGACCGGCCTCGCACTCTCCCTGACCGGTGCCCTACCGGTCGGCTCCGCCTCCGCGGACGAACAGAGATCCGCCGACGACCGGGCGCTGGCCGCGTTCCACGACCAGGGGGTGGAGTGGCGCGAGTGCGAGGACTTCTTCCTGGAGGGCCTGGACTGCGCGCAGGTGGAGGTCCCGCTCGACTACGGCGAGCCCGGGGGCGAGCGGATCCACGTGGGGGTGAGCCGCCGTCCGGCCGAGGTCGGCGAGGAGGAGCACCGGGGCGTCCTCTTCGTCAACCCCGGAGGGCCCGGAGTCCCCGCACGCGAGTTCGCGGGCGACATCGGCTCCACCCCGGCGGGCCGGCCCTACGACGTCATCGGCATGGACCCGCGCGGCCTGGGCGCGTCCACCTGGCTCGACTGCGGGCAGGATCCGCCCACCCTGCCCCGGCAGCCCACCGACGAGGAGATCGAGCAGATCTTCGACCGGCAGCGGGATTACGCCGAGGCGTGCGACGAGGCCGACGGCGCCATGCGGGCCCACTTCACCACGGCCAACACCGCCCGCGACATGGACGTCGTCCGCGCGGTGCTGGGCGAGGAGGAGATCGACTACCTCGGCGCCTCCTACGGGACCTACCTGGGCGCGGTCTACGGGACCCTCTTCCCCGAACGGCTGGACCGCGCCGTGCTCGACTCGGCCGTCGACCCCGACGGGGTCTGGCGCGAGAACTTCCTGAGCCAGGCATCGGCGGACACCGCCAACGTCGAGCGCTTCGCGGACTGGTTGGCCGAGCGTGACGAGGTGTTCGGGCTCGGGAGTACGCGGGAGCAGGTCGTCAGCGCGTTCGAGCGGACCGCGGAGCGGCTGGACGACGAACCGCGGGACGGCGAGGACGGGATGACCTACGAGGGGCACTACTTCCGGAACCTGGTGAGCGCGTCAGCCGACGACCAGGGGAGCTGGGACGAGTCGGCCCGGCTGCTCAGGGCCCTGGTCGACGGATCCCCGATTCCGGAGGCCCCCGAGGCCCCCGAGGCCCCCGACACCCCCGAGGCCCCGCAGTTGCCGGAGGACCCGGAGGAGGCCGAGGAACAGATGGAGCGGATGACGGGGCCGCCCCACCTGGCCGAGGCGCTCGTCTGCGAGGCGGAGTGGCCCACGGACCCGGACCAGTACCGGTCGGACATGCGCGAGTCCAGGGACGCCAACCCCTTCGGCACCGGCGCGGGGACGGCCGGGCCCGGGGTGTGCCTCTACTCCGAACAGCAGCCGACCGAGCCCCTGGTCGACCTGGCGCGCGAATGGGAGACCCCGGCGCTCGTCATCGCCGGTGAGTTCGACACGCACACCCACTACGAAGGTGGAGTGGCCATGGCCGAGCGGCTCGACAGCCCTCTGGTGACCGTGGTCGATGACGGCAACCACATCTTCTACAACCCCGCGTTCGTGGGCGACGGAGAGGATCCCCTGTACCCGTGTGTCGCCGATGCGGTGGAGTCCTACCTTCTCGACGGCCGGGCCCCGGAGGACGAGGACTGCCACGACCGTCCTCGACCGGACGACGCGAATCCCTAGTGTCTCGTGTCGGGTCCCCGGAGGCTCGGAACCGGCGCTCCGCCTTCTGCTGACCCGGCCTGCCGCCCGTGGGAGCCGTCTCCGGACTCCGCCGGCGGGAGCGGTCCGATCCCGCCGTGCGGGCGGGGTCGGCCGGACCGGTGGGCCGCGCCGGGGCCGCGCGCGGGTTCCGCGTCGCGGCCCCGGGGGCCTCGGGGCGGTCGGCCGGGGTGGTCAGGCCGGCGCGGCGCCGGTGAGGGAGCAGTCCCGGCGTGACAGGTCCAGTTCCGAACGGTCGGTCAGGCAGGCCGGGACCGTGTGGACCTGCTGGCCGTAACCGCGTCCCTGCTCGAAGGTCACGTTCCCGTCCGCGTCCACCTCGCAGGGGTTGTCGTCCGTGCACTCCCCTCCGTCCCTGTTGTGGGTGTTGTGGACGCCCACGACGGTGGAGCCGTCGGCGGCCAACAGCACCGAACCGGACATGCCGGGGTAGGGGAGGCACCCCTCTCCGGAGGTGTAGCGGATCGGGTCGTCCTGTTGGTAGCCGCCCTCGCGCAGGTGCGCGGGCACGGCCTCGACGGAGCAGTCCGACCGGGTGCTGGTGGAGACCATGGCCACCTCGTCGCCGGGGCGCACGGGGGTGGTCCCGAGTTCGAAGACCTTCGCCCCCCGGGAGTCCAACTGCTCGTAGGTCCGGTCCAGGCGGTAGAGCGCGACGTCGGTCCCGGTCATCGTCGCGTACACCAGGCGCTCGGCCCGGGCGGTGACCAGCGGGTAGCCCCGGGAATCGGCCACGGGCACCTCCAGGTCGGCGGGCCGGTCCACGAGGGCCTCCCCCGGCGCCGGCCGGTCCTCCTGTACGCAGTGGCCGTTGGTCAGCATCAGCGCCGGCGCGTCCGGCTCCGAGGTCGGGGTGCGCACCACCGAGCCCACGCAGCCCTGGAGGCCCACCATGCCCCCCACGTCCGGGATCTCGTCGTCCGGGGGCACGTCGGTGCCGGAGACGACGCCGTCGATCCACCCGGTGTGCCGGGTGGCGTCGGTGAACAGCGTGGGCGCCCCGTCCCCGCTGGGACCGCTGACCACCCCGGCCAGCGCCCACACGCCGTTCTCGCGGACCAGCGCGGGGCCGCCCGAGTCCATGTTGGCCGCGGCCACGCTCCCGTCCCTGCTGCCGATGCACAACTCGCCCTCGACCGCCTGGCCGAGGCACGCCGAGGGCGGCTGCACCACGGTGTCGGCCTCCCGCAACCGCGTCGGGAAGCAGTCGGGGTTGCCGGTGTCGTCGCACGTCATGCCCCAGCCCATGATCCGCACCGGTGTCCCGGCCGGTGGCGAGGCCGAGGCGATGGGCACCGGGCTGGCCTCGACGGGGTGCTCCAGGTGCATCAGCGCGAGGTCCCTGCCCCAGAAACCCCCTTCGTCCCTGTTCGTGGCCAGCCGGTAGTAGTGGTCGACCTCGGCCACCTCGCCCCCGGAGTCGGAGTCCGGCGACCCGACGCGGACGCTCCAGCCCCGAGGAACGCCCGTCTGCGCGTCGGTCGGGTTCTTCCCCGCGCAGTGGCTGGCGGTGAGCACCCACTGGGGCGCCAGGACGACGACCCCGCACCCGTGGCCGTCCGGGCGCGGCGGCGCGGGGTAGTCCGGTTGGAACGAGCCCATGAACTCATACGACTGTGTTGACGGTCTGCCGCCCACGACGGCGTGCGCCGGGGCCGTGGTGACCACGGTCGCGGTCACCGCCAGGACGAGAGCGGCCAGGAGAGTACGACTTCGCATGCGCCCGACCGTAGGAGGGCGGTTGTTGCGCGGATGTGTGGTCCCCGCGTCCGCGACCGCGCCCCGGCGGACCCGGGCCCGAGGCCCGGACGCGGGACGGCCGGGCGGCCGGGAGTGGTGACACGGGCGCGTGTGCGGCGCCCAAGGTTTTCGCAACAGGCTCCCGCCTATGCTGAACGGCCACGGAGCCGGGTCGCGGGGACACCGGTGTCGTCGGCGGGGCGTGCCGGGACGCGGCAACGATCGGAGCGGGAGGGGACGCCATGCGTGTGCTGATCGTCGAGGACGAGGTCTTCATGGCCGAGGCGCTCCAGGCGGGGCTGCGCCAGGAGGCCATCGCCGCCGACATCGCCCTCGACGGCGACCAGGCGCTGGAGCGCGCCTCGGTCAACGACTACGACGCGATCGTCCTGGACCGGGACATCCCGGGGGTCCACGGTGACGACGTGTGCGCGGCGGTGGTGCGCGACCATCCCGGGACCAGGGTCCTGATGCTCACCGCCGCGACCCGGCTGCGGGACAAGGTGGGCGGGTTCGCGCTGGGCGCCGACGACTACCTCACCAAGCCCTTCGCACTGGAGGAACTGGTCGTGCGCCTGCGCGCACTCGCCAGGAGGCCCTCCTCGTCCGTTCCGCCGGTACTGGAATGGGGCGGCCTGCGTCTGGACCCGTACCGCAGGGAGGCCGACCGGGACGGGCGCCGACTGAGGCTGCCCCGCAAACAGTTCGCCGTCCTGGAGCTGCTCATCAGGGCGGAAGGGGGCGTGATCAGTTCCGAGACGCTGCTGGAGAAGGTCTGGGACGAGAACGCCGATCCGTTCACCAGCGCGCCCCGGGTGACGATGTCGCAGCTGCGCAGGTCCCTGGGCAGGCCGGACCCCATCGTCACCGTACCCGGGGCCGGTTACCGTCTCGCCGATCCCCGGGACGTGCGGTGAACGCGCACGTCCCCGGCCCGCCCGGGAGGAGGGGCCGGGGACGCCTCCGCCTGACCCTGAGCTACGCCGGGTTCCTCGTGGCGGCGGGCCTGGCGGTGATGGCCGGGGTCTACGTGGTCCTGCGCTACGTCCCCGACTATCCGCTCACCGCGGCCAACCCGCGCGACTCCGGCGGCCTGGTCGTCCCGACCCGCGGGCAGATCCTCGACGCCGTCATCGTGGTCTCCGGGGTCGTCCTGGTGGTGTTGGCCGTGATCGGACTCGTCGGGGGGTGGTTCCTCGCCGGATGGGTGCTGCGCCCCCTGCACCGGATCAACGAGGCCGTGCGCATCGCCGCCTCGGGGCGGCTGGAGCACCGCATCAGGCTGTACGAGCGCGACGACGAGTTCCGGCAGCTCGCCGACGCCTTCGACCACATGCTCGACCGCCTGGAGAACGCCTTCGAGACCCAGGAGCGCTTCGCCGCCAACGCCTCCCACGAGCTGCGGACGCCGCTGGCCGTGACGGCCACCCTCCTGGACGTGGCCCGACGCGACCCGGAGGGGCAGGACGTCCCGCGCCTGGTCGAACGGCTCAGCGTCACCAACGCCCGGGCGGTCGAGCTCACCGAGGCCCTCCTGCGGCTGGCCGACGCGAACGCCGTGACCGCCGTCTCCGCGCCGGTCGACCTGGCCGACATCGTCCGGGGAGTCGTGGCCGAGAACTCGGCGGAGGCCGAGCGCCGCGGGGTGCGGCTGTACCTCGCGTCGGCTCCGGCGCCGGCGCTCGGCGACCCCGCGCTGCTCACCCAGCTCACGCAGAACCTGGTGCAGAACGCGCTGCGCCACAACGTGGGGCGGGGCGGGACGGCTTCGGTCAGCACCGGCCTCTCCCCCGGCGCCGGGGCCGTCCTGCGAGTCGACAACCCCGGTCCGCACCACACGCCCGAGACGGTGGCCCGCCTGCACGAACCCTTCCTGCGCGGACAGGGCAGGTTCGGGCCCGACTCGGGTCACGGGCTGGGGCTGGCCCTGGTCGCGCGGGTGGTCGAGGTCCACGGCGGCGCACTGGACCTGCGTCCGCGCGCGGGCGGGGGGCTGACCGTGACGGTCACGCTCCCCCGCCTGAGCGGTCACCTCACGCCGTCACCGTAGACGCGTCCCAGGTGACCGGGAGGCTCTTCAGCCCTGCTGGCGCTCACCCGCCCCGGCAGGTCGGGCCGAGAACCGAGGTTCCGCGTGCCCCCCGTCCCGGGCGACGAGGACTTCACCACCGGGAACCGTCGGAACGGGGCGACCCGGCCGGGGCTCGGAGGCATCCGCACGGAAGGGTGCCATCGGCCCGCAGGCCCTCTTCGCCAGCGGCGGCCGGGGACGGCGACCACCGACCACGGCAGTGAAGACACCTAAGTGTTCCGCTCGTCCCCACCAGAGGATGGATGTGTCCGTGAGAAGTGCCTGAGGAAACTGGCGTCCACATCGATGTCTCCGGAGAGCCGCCAAGTGCGGCGTTCGAAGGAGAGGTCGCCTGTCACAACAAGTGGGAGGTTCCTCTGATAGGCGATGATCGCCCATCGATGGTCCTCACCTTCGAGTGACACTTGGACGTTTCTCGTCTTTCCGCTCACCTCTGTCAGGAGTGTGATATCTGCCGCCTCCTCCTCGCCCGGTGGAGTTTCCTCGCGCGCCAGACCCTTCACGATTCCGATAAGCGTTATCCTGCGCGACGGTTCCTCCCTTCGCACAAGGCGCTCACGAAGGCGCGGCAGTTCCACGATGACATCACGGTCGAGGACTATGGTGGACTCGGCCACGTCAGGAGGCGCTTTCGCTGCCGCCCATTGAAAGGAGAGGTCCACGGAGCGGAGTTTGTCCGGGCGTGTCATCTCCTCCATGGACTCCACCAGGGCTGCGCTCAGCCCGAGATCCGATGGTGAGTCGAGTACGCGCTCGTCCCAGTGCAGGGCCAGGCGACGGGCGGACTCCAGCCCACGGGCGAGTGTGGCCATGACGAGACGCGCGAACGCCGGAGGATCAGCGGACCCGCCGCTTTCTCGGTCCTCTGGCGGTTGGTCTCCGAGGAACGCCGAGACGGTGAAGACGAAACTTCCCTGCTTCGTCTGCCCCAGCCGGATGCTCTCATCCAGGAAGTCGGCCACGATCGCAGGCCTTCGGCCTCTGTGGGAATGGAGGGGATCGGCGGCTGTCGTGGCCGCCGCCTTCAGCATCCTGAACAGGGAGTCGACTGTACTCCCAGCCTGACGGAAGGGTATCGACCCATCCGACATCGGCTGGTTGAGGCGCACGAGGAAGATATCGGAATGTGTCGCGGTGACGCGTTCCCGAAGTTCAACGGCATCTGTCATATACACATGACAGAGAGATTCGATGGTGTCCTTGAATCTGGCTTGGAAGTCCACGAAATCCGTGGCGAGAGGCAGCATGACACGCGCGGAACCGTATTCAGGGGACTGGTCCAACCGCCAGATCTCTCGAATACCCGGTTGTCTGCCCTCCAGTTCCCATCCGTGTGACGCCAGGAACCGAGACACCGACTGGGGCGTGAGCAGAGAAGCCGCTTCGCTGAGGGGGTCAAGCGTGGTGGGGGTCATCAGAAGCCTCCCTCCTCGCCGAGCTTCTTCATGATGCCCAGAAGCTGCTCCGGGGTAAACAGGTTACTGCGCGGCAGGTGAACGGTCCGGGTCCGGCCGACCTCGCCCGTCGACACGAACTCGGTCGCGGCCTGCCAGTACATCCTGCTCTCGGTGACCAGCCCGCGCTCGTCGACCGAGAGCCAGCGGTCGGGGTCCTCCGGAACGAGAAGGACTCCGAGGTAGGCCGGAACGTACCGTTTCCCTCTGGTGAGCTTCCGGAAGGGCTTCCCCTTCATCGGCCAGGCCATGTGGTCGTCAGCGAGGTAGCGGGCCTGGGTCGTGCACTTGAGCTGGAGCTCGAACTGGGGAGCGTAGAAGCGCTTGTACTCTGCGGCCGAGGCCAACGTGATGTCGACACCACTGTAGCCAGTTCACCACGTCCGCCGCCCCGGTCCGCAGTGAAGCCGGACAGGCTTGTGCACACGGGGAGCAGGACACCGCAGCCGCGCTCACAGCCAGCCTCGGAACGGCGGAGACGGCAGCTCAGCGGGAGGGACGCGTTCCAGCTGACCGCCCGTGGAGCGACGGACCAGCGGGTTCGGGCCTTCGGGGGAACGGTCGGAACACCCCTTCCGGAACGGACGAGGGTCCTGTTCTCGTGGCCTTCGTCCGTGCCCGGGCAGCCGACCGGGACGCGACCCCGCGCGTCACCGGCTCGCGGTCACACGTCCCAGGTGACCGGGAGGCTCTTCAGCCCGTGCAGGTCCGCGGTCTCCGGACGCAGTCCGGCCTCGACCTCCCCGGCGGGCACGGCCAGGCGCAGCGTGGGGAAGCGGTCGAACAGCGCGGGCAGTGCGACCCGCATCTCGACGCGGGCCAGCTGCTGGCCCAGGCACTGGTGGATGCCGTGGCCGAAGGCCAGGTGCCCGCCCTCGCGCCTGCCGATGTCGAGGACGTGGGGGTCGGTGAAGCGCTCGGGATCGCGGTTGGCGGTGTTGAGCGACAGGACGACCGTCGTACCGGCCTCGACTGTCCGGCCGCCCAGCTCGACGTCCTCCAGCGCCGTCCTCGTGAACGTCTTGGCCACGCTCAGGTACCGCAGCAGCTCCTCCACGGCCCGGTCGGCGAGCGAGGGGTCGGCGCGCAGCGCGGCCAGCTGCCCCAGGTCGCGCAGCAGGGCGAAGGCGCCCAGCGCCAGGGTGTTCGCGGTGGTGTCGAACCCGGCCGCCAGCAGGACCAGGCTGATCCCCTTCAGCTCCTCGTCGGTCAGGTCGCTGTCGGTGAGGTCGCTGAGCACGTCGTCGGTGGGGTTCGCGCGCTTGGCGGCCACCAGTTCCGCGAGGTAGCGCTGGGTCGCGGTGTAGGCCGCTGTCAGGTCCTCGTCGCTCGTCTCCCCGTTCATGAACCCGTCGATGTTCTCCTGGAAGGCGCTCCGGTCCTCGTACGGCACCCCCAGCAGCTCGCAGATCACCATGGTGGGGACGGGCTTGGCGAACGCGGTCACCAGGTCCGCCGTCGGCCCGGCCGCCTCCATGGCGTCCAGGTGCTCGGAGGTGATCTCCTCGACGCGCTCGGTGAGCAGCCGCATCCGCCGCGCGGTGAACCTGCCCACCAGCGGTTTCCTGTAGCGCCCGTGCTGTGGCTCGTCCATGAGGAGGAACTCGCCGGGCGGCGCCGGGGGGACCTCGATGTCGCCGTAGTCGATCAGCGGGTGGTGCCGCATGAGCTCCTTGCGGGAGCTGAAGCGCGGGTCGGCCAGGACCGACCTGACCAGGTCGTATCCGGTGACCAGCCAGCCCTGGTGGCCGTCGGGGAAGGGGTAGCGGCTGATGGGGCCGTGCTCGCGCGCCTCGGTCAGCTCCCGGGGCGGGTCGAAAGGGCAGCCGGGTCGGCGTGCCGTCGGCAGCGCCGTGACGGTGTGGAGGGGGGTGCTCATGGCCGTTCCTCGTCTGGTGGTAGTACGTGTCCGGCGCGGTCGGGGGACCGCGTCGCGTCGTCGTCCTCGCTGGTGGGTCCGGTCGGTCTCCGGGCCGATCCGGTCCCCTCTCGCGTATGTTCAGGACCGGTGGACGATGACGTCGCCGTGGACGCTGCGGGCGCGGATCTCGACGGTCTCCTCGGCGGGGCCGGGGCCGTCGGCGGCCTCCAGGGAGCTGCGCACGACGCCCTTCTTGGACACCGCGTCCAGCCAGGCGGCGGTGCCCTCGCGGACGCCGATCTCCACTTCCCCGAAGGCGGTCCCGACGTCGACGCCGCCCCGGACCACCTGGCCGAGCCGGATGCTTCCGTGGTGGGTGCGCGCGGCGACGGAGGCCAGGGTGCGGTCGGCGGTGATGTCACCGTGCGCGGAGTTGGCCCGCAGGTCTCCGGTCACCGTGCCGAGGGTGAGGGCGCCGCCCGTGGACTTGACCACGGCGGAGCCGTCGATCTCCCCGGCGCGGACCCAGCCGTGCCCCGTGGTGAGCTCGGCGTTTCCGGTGACCCGGTCCACGGCGATGTTGCCGTTGGAGAAGGCGATCTCGGACGCGCCCAGGACCCCCTCGCAGCGGGCGCTGCCGAAGCCGCCGCTGACGTGGAGGCGCGAGCCCGCGGGCAGTTCGACGGTGATGTCGACCATGCCCTTGCGCCCGATCACGCGGCCCAGGCCCGAGGGCTGGGGGTCCCTCACCTGGAGGCGGCCTCCGGCGCACTCGATCTCGACCTGCTCGGCGGCCCGCACGTCGCTCTCCTTGGAGGCGTCGCGCGGGTGGACCTCGACGGTGGTCTCGGTGCGGCCTCCGGCGCTGATCTGGAGGGTTCCGGCGACCAGGGTGATGTCGGCGGTGACGGGTTCGGGGGTGTCGAAAGTCGGCATGGCTGTCTCCCTGACGTGGCGTTGGTGGTCGTCTCCACTGGTGGGAGACGTGGTGGAGTCGGGCGGCCGGTTCCGGTCAGCGGACCCAGCCGGTGTAGCCGCGGCCGATCTGGCGCGCCCGGGTGTCGGGGCGGCGCCTGCCGCTGTCGAGGGACGCGGTCACCGCGCGCACCAGCCAGGCGTTGACCGACAGCCCCTCCCCGCGGGCCGCCTCCTCGACGTGCGGCTTGAGGCGGTCGGGCAGGCGCAGGGTGATCCGCGACGTGCCCCCGTCCTCGGCGTCGGCCCGGAGCTGCTCCGCGAGCACCCGGTCGGCCTGGGTGACGTCACCATGGTGCGCCTGTGACGTCATTGGGCCGTCGGCTTCGACGTCCTCGAAATCGGGTGACGTCACGATGAAGTCGGCCCGCCGCCCGCGCAGCCGGACCTCGACCGAACCGGGCGCGAGCTCACGCGTGATCTCGTCCGCGGCGGCGGAGAGCGCGTCCAGCAGGGTCAGCCGCGCAGCGGGCTCCAGGGCTGCGCTGAGGCGCTCGGCGATGACCCGGGCTTCCTCGTTCCCGGCTTCGGCCGCCACCTGGAGCTGGCGGCGGAGTTCGTCGACATACGGCATCAGTTCCATGACGTCATAATGGTGTCAGATATGACGTCATGTCAAGTGCCCGCAGCCCCCGGACCGCAGCGCAAAACCGAAAGCCGCACCCCCTCAGGGGTGCGGCTCTTCGTCGCCGGGGCCGGGTCGGGGCGCGTGGTACCCGCCCGGCCCCGGCTCGTCCCCGTGAACGCGGCAGGCCGAACAGGCCCCCAGCGCGGCCCGGGGAAGGCCGGTATCACCGGGCTCCGGCCTTCTCCCTCTCCTTCCTCCGGGGCCGCTCGAACAGCCAGGAACCGCCGATCGCCGTCAGTGCGCGGTGCAGGGCCAGGCAGAGGGCCATGATGACGACGGTGAGCACGATCGGTTCGATCGCGGCGGTCAGTGTCCCGCGCGGTTCCAGCACCGACAGCGGACCCTGCAGGAGAACGCTGATCACTGCCAGCAGCGGCATGTGGATGACGTAGATCGGCAGCGTCTGCCGCCCCAGCCAGCTCATGACCTGGGTGACCCGCTTCAGGTGCCGGCTGATGAGGACGGAGGCCAGGACACCGAAGCAGATGGCCAGCACGGAGACCACAGTCCAGGCCCCGAACCATTCCTGGGCGTTCAGCACCGCCATGAACAGGAGACCCGCGGCGTAGGCGGCACCCGCGGCCAGCATCCGGGGGAAGGACGCGTTGGCGGCGAGCTTCTCGACCACGGGACGCAACCGCAGGCCGGCCAGGAAGAAGAACAGGTTCTGGAAGACCTGGTAGAGGTTGCTGGAGTCCGGGCCGGGGATGAGGCCCGCAGCCGCGACCGTCGAGATCACGAGCGCCCCGCCGAGGAGCCAGGGGGTCGGCACGTTCCGGGTGAGCCGCGCGATCGTGAAGTAGAGCGCGAGGGCGTACAGGTACCACAGGTTGGTCGGTGAGATGGTGGCTTGCGCGAGCAGTTCCCAGAGGTCGCGTGCGCGCGCGGTGTCGATGTCGGGCGTGAACCACATGACCGCGGTGTGGATCAGCAGCCACAGGAGGTAGAGGTAGGCGAGGTTCGCGATCCGGGTGCGCCCCAGGACCCGCCAGGGCCGGTGCACCGCGCTGAGCGCGAACACGCCGGAGATGGCGAAGAAGAGCGGCATCCGCAACGGCAGCAGTTGCTCGCCCAGGAGACCCCACGCGCCGGTCAGCGGGAGGGAGGTCTCCCAGTCGACCTGCTGGTAGTGCTTCGTGATGACGTGCCAGATGACGACCAGGGTGATGCACAAACCCTTGGCGACGTCAGGCCAGGTTTCGCGCTTTCGCGACATATCGGGCATTTTTTCCCACATGAGTTCGGAAATGGAGGGCTGCGATCTCGGGTTTCTCGGCGCTCGGGGCGGACCCGGTGACCGGCGGACATATCGCCTGACCTCAGGTGGGGGCCTGTGACCGCTGGCGTGTCGACTACCTGTTGTGCGCTCGGCGCTCCGCCGCACCGTGCTCGTGCGAGCGCGGAGGGCTGGAGCCGGTCGCGCGGACCGAAGGTGCTCGGCAGCTGAGCCAGACGCGAATTCACCGTTGTTTCATTCGCGAACCGCTCCGTGCTGGTCGCGGTTCCGGAAGCCCCGCTGGCGGCTCCGATGGGGAGGGGCTCGTGCTTCCGGCCGGGTGGAAAAGCTCAGGAGGCAGCTCGCGGACCTCCTGGGGCTCACCGTCGGGGGGCCGGATCAGTGGGGGGAGGGGCCGGTGCGCCGCGGCACACGGCGCCCGTCGGCCGAGGCGGGCTGGCGTCTCCCCGGAGGAGGACGCCCGCTCCGCGACCCGGGGACCGCGCGGTCGCGGCCCGCTCGACCTGGCTCAATCCGGCAGCTTAAGGACGGATATGGCTGGTGAAACTTATTGCACTGCCTCAAACTTCCCATAGGCACCCTAGAATCGACTATTCATGCCATGCCGGTCAGAATACGGCAAATCTAGAGTGTCCGTTTTGGGCGTCCGAATGTTGAGACCGCCGCACCGATGACCTGCGTTCACGGCCGGTCCGCCCCGAAGCCGGGGGTGGCCTCCCGTGTCCGCCCCGGACACCGCCGAACGTCCACGGCACAGCCGGGCAGGCGGCGGCACACGGCCCGGCGGACCTCGTGCGCGCGCCGCCGGGTCCTCGGCGGCCGTCGGAGCCGACCGGGTCAGGCGGGGTCGGGACCGTGCAGCGGGACGAAACCGCCGAAGGCGCCGCGGTGGTACAGCAGCGGCGGGCGGAGGTCGTCAAGGACCAGCGTGTGCGTCACCTCGCCGACGACCAGCCAGTGGTCGCCGATCAGCCGGGTGTCGAACCTCCGGCACACCAGGCTGGCGGGCACCCCGTCGAGCAGGGGGACCTCCTCGGGCCCCGGACGCCACGACGTGGGCGGGGCGAAGCGGTCCGCGCCCCGGCGGGCGAACCTCGCCGCCAGGTCGGTCTGGTCCTGGGCCAGCAGGTGCACGGCGAACGCCCCGGCCAGGTGCAGCGTCGTCCACGTCGAGGAGGTCTCGGCGACGTAGAAGGCCACCAGCGGCGGGTCGAGGCTCACGCTGGTGAACGAGGTGGCCGTCAGCCCGACGGGGCGGCCGTCGACACCGGCCGTGACGACGACGACCCCCGCCGGGTGGTGCCGCAGCGTCTCGCGGAACCGGGCGGCCTCGGAGGCGGGGTGGGGCGGTGAAGCGCTCTGCGCGGTGCTCATCGGACTCTCCCTCGGTGCTGGGGAACGCGGCGTTCAGGCGGCGTGCGCGGCGGGACCACCGCACGGTCGGCGGCCCGACAGCGGCCGGGCCCCGTGGAGGCGGACAGGTCCGGGAGGCGGACGCCCACGGGGCGGGACGGCGCGTCCGGCGCGGAGGAGGGGCCGGGGCCGGGGAGGCGGATCCGGGGCGGGACCTCGGCGCTCCGCGCGCAGCGGCCCTTCCCTGCCCCGGATCCGCGGGCCGACCGCGCGGCCGCCGCTCCGGCGGTCGTCGGAGCGGCGGCCGGAGGTCGGCCCCGGGGCGGCGGCTCCGCGATTCCGCCGCCCCGTGTCAGGGGTCCTTCCCTTCAAGCCACTTTGCCAACCAAAAAAGTAGGAAATAGCCGCGGAGACCAGGGCTCCGAACGGCGCCTCGACACGACGCCTCCGCAGCGGTCCCGCCCGCGGCAGCCTCAGGCCGCTCCGGAGACCTCCGGTCCCGGTACGGCTCCGGCGTACTGGCTGGGAGGACGGGGCAGGCCGTAGTGGTCGCGCAGGGTCTCCCCCTCGTACTCCTCCCGGAAGAGGCCGCGCTCCAGGAGGATCGGCACCACCTGGTCGACGAAGTCCTCCAGGCCGCCTGGGAGGTGGGGCGGCATGACGTTGAACCCGTCGGCGGCCCCGGCCTCGAACCAGCCCTGGATCTCGTCCGCCACCTGCTCGGGCGTGCCCGCGAAGGTCCGGTGTCCGCGCCCGCCGCCCAGGCGTCCGATCAGCTCTCCCACGGTCAGCGACTCGCGCGCCGCCAGGTCCGCCACCAGGGTGAACCGGCTCTTGTTGCCGCGAATACTGTCCTCGCCCGGCAGCGGGGGCAGGGGGGCGTCCAGCGGGTGCCCGGTCAGGTCCACCCCGAGCATCTGGGAGAGCTGGCGCAGGGCGTAGTCCGGGGAGATGAGCCCGGTGAACTCCGCCTCCAGTTCCTTGGCCGCGGCCTCCGTCGGCGCGATGAACGGCACGATCCCGGGCAGGACCTTCAGCTCGTGCGGAGCGCGCCCGAAACGCGCCAGCCGCCCCTTGATGTCGCGGTAGAAGTCCACCCCGTCCCGGAGGGTCTGCTGCGCGGTGAACACCGCCTCGGCGTAGCGGGCGGCGAACTCCCTGCCGTCCTCCGAGGACCCCGCCTGCACCAGCACCGGGCGCCCCTGCGGCGGGCGCGGGGAGTTCAGCGGCCCGCGCACCCGGAACCGCTCGCCCTCGTGGTCGATGGCGTGGACGCGGTCGGGGTCGGCGAACACCCCCTCTCCGGCGTCGAGCCGCAGCGCGCCGTCCTCCCAGCTGTCCCACAGCTTGACGACGACGTCGGTGAACTCCGCCGCCCGCGCGTAGCGGTCGGCGTGGTCGGGCACCTGGTCCAGTCCGAAGTTGGCCGCCTCGTCCTCGCGGCCGGAGGTGACGATGTTCCATCCGGCGCGCCCGCCGCTGATGTGGTCCAGCGAGGCGAAGGCCCTGGCCAGGAGGTAGGGCGGGTAGTAACCGGTGGAGGCGGTGGCGATCAGCCCCACCCGCTCGGTCACCGCGGCCATCGCGCTGAGCAGGGTGATGGGCTCGAAGGCGGCGAGGGTGTTGCGCTCGACCCGGTGCCCCACGGCCAGGCCGTCGGCGAAGAACACCGAGTCCAGCCGCCCGCGTTCGGCGACGCGCGCCAGGTTCTGGAAGTGCGCCACGTCCAGCACCCCGTGCTGCCGCGTGCGCGGGTGCCGCCAGGCCGCCTCGTGGTGCCCCACCCCCATGAGGAAGGCGTTGAGGTGGAGCCGTCGTCCGTCGGTCATCTGCGTGGTCCTTCGCTGTCGTAGGTCGTCCGTCGCCGGTCGTCCGTCGGCGGCTGTCGGTCGGCGGTCCCGGGCGGCCCCGCCGTGGCCCGCGGTCACCGCACGGTCGTGCGCCAGCGGGAGAAGCGCCGTTCGAGCGCGACGAGGACGCCGTTGAGGGCCACCCCCACCACGGCGATGGCCAGGATGCCCGCGTACATGTCGTGGATGAGGAAGTTGAGCTGCGCGGCGTTGACGAGGTAGCCCAGGCCCGACTGGGAGCCGACCATCTCCGCGGCGATGAGCACGAGGATCGAGGAGGCCCCGGCCATGCGCACGCCGGTGAAGATCGACGGGACCGCGGCGGGCAGCACCACCTTGCGGAACAGCGCGAGCGGCCCGAACCCCAGTGACACCGCCGACTTGACGAGCAGGGGGAGGGCGGCCCCGGCCGCCGCGGTGTGGCGCAGGATGTCGCGTCGGGTGTGCATGTGTTCGCTCCGGAGGGCGGCGGGCCGGGCCCACCGGCCCGCCGCGGGCAGAAGGAGGTTCGGGCGCGCGGGTCAGACCGCGGGGGTGTAGCCGCTGGAGTCGCCGGTCAGGGAGCGGCTGGGTCGGCCGTCCACGCCCTTGGGGAGGTCGCCGCCGACGGTGATGCGGTGCAGGCGCCGGGGCTCGTCCCCGTAGTCGGCCACGGCGTAGTGCTGGGTGGCGCGGTTGTCCCACACGGCCACGTCCCCCTCGCGCCAGCTCCAGCGGACGGTGTTCTCGGCCCGGGTGACGCGCTGCTGGAGCAGGTCGAACAGGTGCTGGAAGTCCTTGCTGCTCAGACCGGTGAAGTGCTGGGCGAAGTGTCCGAGGAACAGGACCCGTTCGCCCGTCTCGGGGTGGACGCGCACCACGGGGTGCTCGGTCTTGAACAGGGTGGAGACGAAGGCCTCCCGGTACTCCCTGAGGTCGCCGGTGGGCTCGCGTTCGGGGGCGACCGCCGCGTAGTCGTAGTCGTTGGTGTGGACCGCGCGCAGGCCGTCGGCGAGGTCCTTGAGCGGCTGGGGCAGGTCCTGGTAGGCGGTGGCCGTGTTGGCCCAGACGGTGTCGCCGCCGCGCGGGGGCAGGTGGACGGCGCGCAGGACGCTGGCCTGCGGCGGGCGGTCGACGAAGGTGACGTCGGTGTGCCAGCTGTTGGCCTTGCCCCGCTCGGAGTCGATCGGCAGGACGTGGTGGTCGCCGCCGAAGGCCGCGCCCGTGGTGGGGTGCGGGGTGGTGAGCGGGCCGAGCAGGGCGGCGAAGCCCGCCTGGGTCTCGTCGGTCAGGTGCTGCTGGTCGCGGAAGAAGACCACCTTGTGGGCGAGCAGGGCAGCCCGGATCGAGGCGACGGCGGCCCCGTCCAGGTCGGGGCCCAGGCGCACGCCGGAGATCTCGGCGCCGATGCGTCCGGCGACGGGGCGAAGGGACAGGTCCGTGGTGGTGGTCACGGCAGGGCTCCTCACGGGGGCGGGAAGGCGCGGCGGTCACCTCACGCGTCCGGTCGCGGGCCGTTCGCGGCGAGTGACACGAAGGTAGGACCGGCCGAACCCTAAAGTCAACTAAGTTGATAGGAATAATGTGTTTTCATGGCGCGCACCACCGGAAACACCCCGTGACCACCGCAGGAATGCGCGCGGAGCCCGGAGCCCCGCCCGGGCGGCCGTGGAAAAAACCCCGCGACCACCCGGCCGCCTACTTGGCCACTATTCCTACCAACATGGTAGATTTACCTCCATCGCCACAACGGCGCCCGGTCCGGCGCCCGCGGCGGACCGGGACCGGGCGCCGCGTCCGGGCCGGACACCGCGCAGACCTCCACCGCTCCGCGTATTCCTCCCCACCGGAAGGCCCACATGCGCACTCTCGTCCTCCTCGCCGTCGCGGGGTTCTTCGCCCAGCTCGTCGACGGCAGTCTCGGCATGGCCTACGGCGTCACCTCCACCACCCTGCTCCTGCTCTTCGGCACCAACCCGGCCGCGGCCTCGGCCACGGTCCACCTCGCCGAGATCGGCACCACGCTGGCCTCGGGCGTCTCGCACTGGAAGCTGGGCAACGTCGACTGGAAGGTCGTCCGGCGCATCGCCCTGCCCGGCGCGATCGGCTCGTTCGCCGGAGCGACCTTCCTGAGCTGGCTGTCCACCGAGGCCGCCGCGCCGATCATGTCCGGCATCCTGCTCGCGCTCGGCCTCTACATCCTCATCCGCTTCACCGCGTGGGGAACGCCGACCCGGAACCTGGACAAGCCCCTGCGCAGGCGCTTCCTGACCCCGCTCGGCCTGGTGGGCGGGTTCGTCGACGCCACCGGAGGCGGCGGATGGGGCCCGGTCGGCACCCCCGCCCTGCTGGCCAGCGGGCGCATGGAGCCGCGCAAGGTCGTCGGCACCATCGACACCAGCGAGTTCATCGTCGCCCTCGCCGCCAGCCTCGGCTTCCTGGTCGGTCTGGGCGCGGCCGGGATCAACGTCGGCTGGGTGCTCGCGCTGCTGATCAGCGGCATCGTCGCGGCGCCGATCGCCGCCTGGATCGTGCGCTACATCCCGCCCCGGATCCTGGGTTCGCTGGTCGGCGGGCTGATCGTGCTGACCAACACCCGGACGCTGCTCGGCACCGAGTTGCTGACCCTTCCCCCGGCGGCCCAGACGGCCGTCTACGTGGTCGTGTGGGCGGCGTGGATCGGCGCCGTGGTCTGGTCGCTGCGCGCCCACCTGGTCGAGCGCCGCACCGCCCCCGCCGCACCGGAGGAGGGCGCGGAGCCGACCGCGCGCAGCGCCGCCGAGCAGGAGGAGCGGCGCTCCTCCGACACCGCCTCCTGAGGGGGCGCCCCGGCGCGGGGCGCCGCGGCCTCCGGCCCGGGCGGCGGACGGGTCAGTCCAGCTCCCGGGCCAGCAGCGGGATCCGGCCGCCCGCCAGCACCGCCTCGACCTGCGCCGGGGAGAGCTGGTGGTCCAGCCGGTACTCCTCGTCCCTCGTCGTGTTGCGCACGGTCAGCTCCGGGCCGGAGGACAGGGCCTCCTCCAGGCCGTCCAGGACGAGGACGTCGCCGGAGTCGACGCGGTCGTAGTCGCCGGGTTCGGTGAAGCGCAGGGCCAGCACCCCGAAGTTGGCGAGGTTCTGCCAGTGGATGCGGGCGAAGGACTTGGCGATCACCGCCCGCAGACCCAGGTAGCGGGGGGTGATCGCCGCGTGCTCGCGGGAGGAGCCCTGCCCGTAGTTCTCCCCGCCGACCACGATGTGCCCGGACCCCCCGGCGGTCTCCTCGGCCCGGCTCGGATAGTCCTCGTCGATCCGGGTGAAGGTGAACTCGGCCAGCCGGGGCACGTTGGAGCGGAAGGGCAGCGCGTCGGCGCCCGCCGGGGAGATCTCGTCGGTGGAGACGTCGTCGCCGACCTTGAGTAGCACCGGCGCCTCGATCCGGTCGGGCAGGGGCGGGAAGTCCGGCAGCGCGGAGATGTTGGGCCCCTTGACGAGTTCGACCCGCGCGGCCTCCTCCGGCGGCAGCGGCGGGACCAGCATCGCGGTGTTGACCGCCGAGCGCTCCGGCGGCCGCAGGTCGGGATGGTCCAGGTCCAGTTCCCCCGCCAGGTCGCGCGGGTCGGTGATGACGCCGGTGAGCGCGGAGGCGGCGGCCGTCTCCGGGGAGCACAGCCACACCGCGTCCTCCTTGGTGCCCGAGCGGCCGGGGAAGTTGCGCGGGAAGGTGCGCAGCGAGTTGCGGCCGACGGCCGGAGCCTGGCCCATGCCGATGCAGCCCAGGCATCCGGCCTGGTGGATGCGGGCCCCGGCCTGGATGAGGTCGAGGGTCGCTCCCGCGCGGGTCAGGTCGGAGAGGATCTGGCGTGAGGACGGATTGACGTCGAAGCTGACGGCGCTGTCGGTCTGGCGGCCCCTGACCATGGCGGCGGCGACCGCGTAGTCGCGCAGCCCCGGGTTGGCGGAGGAGCCGATGACGACCTGGCTGACGTCGGTGCCCGCCACCTCGCGGACCGGGACGACGTCGCCGGGCGAGGAGGGCCGGGCGATGAGCGGCTCCACCCCGGACAGGTCGATCTCGTCGGTCACGTCGTAGTCGGCGTCGGCGTCGGGCAGCAGCTCGCTGAAGTCGTCCTCGCGCCCCTCGGCGCGCAGGAAGTCGCGCACCGCGCCGTCGGAGGGGAAGACCGTGGTGGTGGCGCCCAGCTCGGCGCCCATGTTCGCGATGACGTGGCGGTCCATGGCGGTGAGCGCGGCGACCCCGGGGCCGTGGTACTCGATGATCCGGTTGAGCCCGCCCTTGACCCCGTGCCGCCGCAGCATCTCCAGGATGACGTCCTTGGCCGAGGTCCACGGGGGCAGCTCGCCGGTCAGGCGCACGCCCCAGATGTGCGGCGCCCGGACGCGCAGCGGGCGCCCGGCGATGGCCATGGCCACCTCCAGGCCGCCGACGCCGACCGCCAGCATGCCCAGCGAACCGGCGGCGCAGGTGTGGGAGTCCGAGCCGACCATCGTCGCGCCGGGAACCCCGAAGCGCTGCATGTGCGTGGGGTGGGAGACGCCGTTGCCGGGCTTGGAGTACCACAGGCCGTACCGGCGCGCCGCCGAGAGCAGGAACGCGTGGTCCTCCGCGTTCTTCTCGTCGGTCTGGAGCAGGTTGTGGTCCACGTACTGCACGCTGACCCCGGCCCGGGTGCGGTCCAGGCCGAGGGCCTCCAGCTCCTGCATGACCAGGGTGCCGGTGGCGTCCTGGGTGAGGGTCTGGTCGACGGAGAGCCCGATGACCCCTCCGGGCACCATCTCCCCCTCGACCAGGTGCGCGTCGATCAGTTTGCGCGCGACTCCGCGTCCCATGGCGTTCTCCCCTCGTCCGCCTCCCCCGCCCCTGACCGCGCGGGCGCGCCGCAAACGGGGGCGCCGCCGGTCCGGCGCGCGGCGGGCCGGGCGGGGGCGGCCCGTCCCCCGGGCTCCGCGGGGGAACCTCCCATGAGGGGGTTGTCACACAGGAGTGTGGTTCCTACCATGGTGCCCGTTCATCGAATCGATTCGACGGATCCGCGTGACGGGCTGTCGAATCGCTTCGACAACGGTGTGCGGGGAGGGAGGCCGCGATGGTGACCATCAAGGACGTCGCCGCGGCGGCGGGCGTGGCCCCGAGCACGGTGTCCTACGTGCTCAGCGGCTCCCGCAGCGTCTCCGAGCGGACCCGGTCCGCGGTGCGGACGGCCGTCGACGAACTCGGCTACCACCCCAACGCGGGCGCGCGCTCCCTGCGCAGCGCCCGCACCCGCGTGATCGCGCTGGCCCTGCCGCTGGCCTCGTCCGGCTACCTGCCGGTCGGCGGGCGGTTCATGCACGGGCTGAGCCGCGCCGCCGGGGAGCTGGGCTACGACCTGCTGCTCCTGACCGTGCGCGACGACGACGCCGGGGCGCACGGGCTGGAGCGCGCCGCGCGCAGCAGGCTCGCCGACGTGGCGGTGATCATGGGCGTGGAGATGGAGGACCCCCGCATCGGCGCGATGGACGCGCTGGGGTTCCCCGTGGTGGTCCTCGGCCGCCCCTCCGACGAGGACGCCGCGCCCTGGGCCGACCTCGACTGGGAGGAGGCCGCGGTCGCCTCGCTGCGCCTGCTGCACGGCGCCGGGCACCGCGACCTGTGCTTCGTCTCGACGGTGGAGGAGGACATCGCCTCGGGCCGCAGCTACTCCGTGCGCGGTCTGCGCGGGGCCGAACGCGCCGCAGCCGAACTCGGCGTCCCCGTGCGCGTCCTGCCCTCGGCGAAGGACCCCGCCGAGCTGTACCGGCGGCTGGACGCGCTCCTCGACGGGGAGCGCCCGCCCACCGCGCTCGCCCTCCAGCACCCCGCCGCCGTGCCCGGCGTCCTGCGCCACCTCGCCGCGCGCGGCGCCGACGTGCCGGGGGAGGTCTCCCTGGTGGCCGTCGGCAGCTTCCCCGAGGACCTCGCGGGACTGGACGTGACCCGGATCGAACTGCCCGTCGAGCGGATGTCGGCCGCCGTGACCCGGCTGGCCGCCGAGGCCGCGCGCGGCAGTCCGCGGCTCCCGGGAGGACGGCGCGAACTCATCCCGCCCGAGATCACCCCCGGGGGGACGGTCGCCGCTCCCCCGCCCTGACCCCCACCGGCCCCGGCGACCCGCTCGCCGGACCCGACGGCCGGTCGCGGCCCCGGTGGCGCCAGCCCCCGACGCGACCGGCGCGTTGACAACCGCCCCCGCCGAGAAGGCCCCCCGACATGCACGGACACCCGTACCGAAACCCCCACCGCCAACTACGAACGGCGTCGGCGGCCGCCTGCGCCGCGGCGCTCGCCCTGACCGGAGTCGGCTGCGCGGCCGAACGCGACCCGAGCGTGTACACCATCATGGACTCCAGCACCGACGAGCCCTACCACACCTGGGACCAGGAGGCCATGGACGCCTGCGGGGACCGGGTGGGCGTGGACGTGCGCCACATCAGCGTGCCCGCCGACCAGCTCGTGCCCAAGGCCCTGCGCATGGCCTCCTCCGACTCGCTCCCCGACGTGCTCAACCTCGACGGCTCGGACCTGCCGCAGTTCGCGGCGGCCGGGGGCCTGGTACCGCTGGAGGAACTCGGCATACCCACGGACGGCCTGTCCGAGGGCGCCCTGTCCATCGGCAGCTACGAGGGCGTGTACTACGGCGCCGCCCGGTCGGTGAACTCCCTCGGGCTCTTCTACAACACGGCCGTCCTGGAGGAGGCGGGCATCGACCCGCCCGGGACCTGGGCGGAGCTGGAGGAGGCCGCCGCCGAGCTGACCGGGGGCGAGCGCTACGGCCTGGCGATCAGCGCCCTGGCCACCGAGGACGGCGTCTACCAGTTCCTGCCGTGGCTGTGGTCCAACGGCGGCGACGAGAGGGAGCTGGCCTCGCCGGAGTCGGTGGAGGCGCTGGAGTACGTCACCTCGCTTGTCGAGGCGGGGTCGGTCTCCCCCTCGGTGGTCAACTGGACCCAGGCCGACGTCAACGACCAATTCATCGCGGGCAACGCGGCCATGATGGTGAACGGCCCCTGGCAGCTGCCGGTCCTGCAGGAGCACCCCGACCTGGAGTGGGCCGTGGCGGAGATCCCCGTGCCCGAGGCCGGGGACACCTCGGTCGCGCCGATCGGCGGAACCACCTTCACCGTGCCGGTCAACGCCGAGGACCCCGACCGCGAACGCGTGGCCGCCGAACTCGTGGCCTGCCTGACCACGGCCGAGGCGCAGCTGGACTGGTCGACCAAGGGCAGCAACGTGCCCGTCGACACCGAGGCGGCCGAGCAGTACCGCGACCTGGTCCCGGAGCTGGCCCCGTTCGTGGACCAGGTGCGCACGGCGCGCAGCCGGACCGAGTACGCCGGCACCGAGTGGAACGCCTACTCCCAGGCCATCGGCACCGCGCTCCAGGCGTCGCTCACCGGCGAGGCGGGTCCGCAGGAGGCCATGGAACGCGCCCAGGCGCGGGTCGAGGCGGAGCTGGAGGCCCGGTCATGACGGTGGCGACAACGACGGAGACCGCGGGGGCGGCGGCCGCGGCGCGCGGGCGCCGGAACCCCTCGAACCAGAACCTCACGAAGTGGCTGTTCGTCGCCCCGGCGCTGCTGTACATGCTGCTGTTCTTCGGGTACCCGCTGGTCCGCAACGTGGTGATGAGCTTCCAGGACTACACCTTCGCCACGTACTTCACGGGGGAGGCGCCGTTCAACGGGCTGGACAACTGGCGGGCGGTCTTCGCCAACGAGCTGTTCGGCGCGTCCCTGTGGCACACCCTGCTGTTCACGCTGGGATCGCTGGCGGGCCAGTTCTGCATCGGCATGGCGCTGGCGGTCTTCTTCAGCCGCCGCTTCCCGCTGTCGGGGATCATGCGGTCCCTGCTCCTGCTGCCGTGGCTGATCCCGATGGTGGTGGCCGGAACCGTCTGGCGCCGGGTCCTGGACCAGGAGACCGGCGTGCTGAACGAGTCGCTCCAGGCGCTCCAGATCACGTCGTCGGCCGTGCCCTGGCTGAGCAGCCCCGACTTCGCGCTGCTGTCGGTGGTGCTGGTCAACATCTGGATCGGCATCCCCTTCAACATGGTGATCCTCTACGGCGGGCTCCAGGAGATCCCCGCGGAGCTGCGCGAGGCGGCTGTGCTCGACGGCGCGGGACCGCTGCGCACCTTCTTCGGGGTGACCCTGCCCCTGCTGCGTCCCGTGGTGACCGTGGTGCTGGTGCTGGGCTTCATGTCGACCGTGAAGATCCTGGACCTGATCCTGGCGCTGACCAACGGCGGTCCGGCGCACTCCACGGAGACCCTGGGCACCCTCACCTACCAGCTGTCCTTCCTCCAGCTCGACTTCGGCCAGGGGGCCGTGGTCGGCAACGTCCTGATCCTCGTCAGCATGGTGTTCGCGGTCATCTACCTGCGCGCCAACCGTGGAGGTGTCACCAGATGAGCGCCGCATCCGAGAGCACCGCCGCCCCCGCAGCGGCGGGCCCGACCCGCGGCGGCGGGGCGCCCGCCGCCGCTCGGCCCCGGCGCCCGCGCATGACGCGCGGGGCGTGGGGCGACGCCGTGAGCGTGGTGTTCGGCGTCCTGGTCCTGGCCGTGCTGCTGTTCCCGCTGTACTGGATGGTCAACACGGCGCTGCAACCGGGCGCCGCGATGGTGGAGCTGCGGTGGTTCCCGCGCACGCTCGACCTCGGCAACTTCCAGCGGGCCTGGGAGTCGCAGGCGGGCAACCTGCTCACCTCGATCCTGGTGGCGCTCGGCGCGGTCGCGGTCTGCCTGGTGGTGGCCACCCCGGCGGCCTACGCCCTGGCCCGGTTCCGGCTGCGCGGCGCGGAGACGGTCGTGTTCGCCACCCTGATCACCCAGATGGTCCCGGGCATCGTCGTGGCCAACGCGCTGTACAACGCCTACGTCGAACTGGACCTGGTCAACTCCTACCTGGGGCTGATCCTGGCCGACGCGTCCCTGGGCATCCCCTTCACGATCGTCCTGCTGCGCGCGTTCATGGTGTCCATCCCCGAGGAGGTGCTGGAGGCCGGGATGCTCGACGGCGGCGGACGCCTGCGCGTGCTGGTCTCGATCGTGCTGCCGATGAGCCGCAACGCGCTGATCACGGGCAGCCTGTTCACCTTCCTGTTCGCGTGGTCGGACTTCCTGTTCGCGCTGACGCTGAACACGACCGACGCGGTCAAGCCCGTGACGCTCGGCATCTACGAGTACATCGGCGCGCACGTCGGCGACTGGGGCGCCGTCATGGCCGTGGCCGTCCTCTCCTCGATCCCCGCAGCGGTGCTCCTCGTCGTCGCGCAGAAATACGTGGCGGCCGGGATCTCCGGGGGGTCGATCAAGTGACCCGCCGCCCGCGCCACCGGCGAACCGAGACCACGACGACAGGGAAGGGACGCCCATGAAGTTCACCGACGGCTTCTGGCAGATGAGGGAGGGCGTGCGCGCCAACCGCGCGCGCGAGGCCCGCGACGTGCGGGTGCGCGACGACCGTTTCACCCTCTACGCCCCGGTGCGCCCGATCGGGCACCGGGGGGACACCCTCAACACACCGCTGATCACGGTGGACTGCTGGTCGCCCGCGCCCGGTGTGATCGGTGTGCGGAGCACGCACCTGGCGGGCTCGGTCCGGCGCGCGCCGGAGTTCGACGTGCGCAGCGCCCCCGGCGCCGCGCCCTCCGTGAAGCGGGACGGTTCCTCGGTGGAGCTGACCAGCGGGGACCTGTCGCTGCGGGTGGCCACCGAGGGCCCCTGGCGGATGGAGTTCCGCGCGGGCGGCGCGGTGCTGACCGGCTCCGACGCCAAGGGCACCGCCTTCATGGAGGACGCGGACGGCTCCCACCACATGCTCGGTCAGCTGTCGCTGGGGATACGCGAGCTGGTGTACGGCATGGGCGAGCGGTTCACGCCGTTCACGCGCAACGGCCAGACCGTGGACATCTGGCAGGCCGACGGCGGCACGAGCAGCGAGCAGGCCTACAAGAACGTGCCGTTCTACCTGACCAACCGGGGCTACGGGGTGTTCGTGGCGCACTCGGGACCGGTGTCGTTCGAGGTCGGCTCGGAGTCGGTGGGCCGCGTGCAGTTCAGCGTGGAGGACCACGCCCTGACCTACTACGTGATCCACGGGGAGAGCCCCAAGGAGATCCTGGCCCGCTACACCGCGCTCACCGGTCGCCCCGCGCTGCCGCCGGAGTGGTCGTTCGGACTGTGGCTGTCCACGTCGTTCACCACCTCCTACGACGAGGGCACGGTCAACCGCTTCATCGACGGCATGGCGGAGCGGGGCGTGCCGCTCAGCGTGTTCCACTTCGACTGCTTCTGGATGCGCGAGTTCCACTGGTGCGACTTCGAGTGGGACCCGGAGCTGTTCCCCGATCCCGTGGGCATGCTCTCCCGGCTCAAGGGGCGCGGGCTGCGGACCTGCGTGTGGATCAACCCCTACATCGCCCAGCGGTCGGCGCTGTTCGAGGAGGGCTCCCGGCTGGGGCACCTGGTCCGGCGGCCGGACGGGACCGTGTGGCAGTGGGACATGTGGCAGGCGGGGATGGCGCTGGTGGACTTCACGTCCGCCGACGCCCGCGCGTGGTACGCCGGGAAGCTCAAGGCCCTGCTCGACATGGGTGTGGACTGCTTCAAGACCGACTTCGGCGAGCGGGTGCCGACCGACGTGGTGTGGTCGGACGGCTCCGACCCGCAGGCGATGCACAACTACTACACGCACCTGTACAACGAGACGGTGTTCGACCTGCTGACGCGCGAGCGCGGTGAGGGCGAGGCCGTCCTGTTCGCGCGCTCGGCCACGGCGGGCGGGCAGAGCTTCCCGGTGCACTGGGGCGGCGACTGCGCCTCGACGTTCGAGGCGATGGCGGAGAGCCTGCGCGGCGGCCTGTCCCTGGGGCTGTCGGGGTTCGGCTTCTGGAGCCACGACATCGGCGGCTTCGAGGGCACACCCGACGCCGCGGTGTTCAAGCGCTGGCTCGCGTTCGGCCTGCTCTCCTCGCACAGCAGGCTGCACGGCAGCCGCTCCTACCGGGTGCCGTGGGACTTCGACGAGGAGTCCACCGAGGTGGCCCGCGTGTTCACCCGGCTCAAGTGCGCGCTCATGCCCTACCTGTTCGGCGCGGCCGTGCAGGCCCACCGGGAGGGGACGCCCGTGATGCGCGCGATGCTGCTGGAGTTCCCCGACGACCCGACCTGCCACCACCTGGACACCCAGTACATGCTGGGCGAGGACCTGCTGGTCGCCCCCGTGCTGAGCGCGGACGGCTCCGTGGAGTACTACGTCCCCGAGGGCGTGTGGACCCACCTGCTCACGGGCGAGACGGTGCGGGGCCCGGCCTGGCGCCGCGAGACCCACGGGTTCGACTCCCTGCCCCTGCTGGTGCGGCCGAACGCGGTCCTGCCGGTCGGGGCGGTGGACGACCGGCCCGACTACGACTACACGGACGGGCTGACCCTGCGCGTGTACGGCGCCGGGGAGGCGGCCCCGGCGTCCACCACGGCTGTGCCGTCCGCGGACGGCTCCGCCGCCGCGGTCTTCCGGACCGGGCGTTCGGAGGCCGGGGTCACCGTGGAGGCCGAGGCCGCTCCGGCCCACGGGTGGCGGGTGCTGCTGGTCGGCGCGGGCGGGGCCGAGGCCGACGTTCCCGGCGCGGAGGTCACCGTGACCGGCGAGGGCGCTCTGGTGACGGTCCCGGCGGGTACCGCCCGCGTGGGTCTGCGCCTGTCCTGAGACGGGCCCGGTCCCGGACCGCGTCCGGTCCGGGGCCGGGAGCGCACGGGATGACGAGGGGGCGCGGGCCGACCCTGACCGGCGCCCCTTCGCGGCGGGGAACGCGGGCCCTCCGGCTCGGCGTTCCCGCCGACGGTCCCGGCCGCCCCTTCCTCACCGCCGTCATCCAGCGCGGCGGCGACGGGAACGGCGCCCGCGGGCGGGCGGCAGCGCGTGCCGTCGCCGGTGGACGCGGCGTGTGCCCCGGGGGCCCTACGCCGCCTCGTCCAGAGCCGGGGCGGTGTGTCCGGCCAGCCTCCGGTGCAGGTACCGCAGCCCCTCGGCGGTGACCCGAAGCTGCGGCCGCCCCGGCGTGCGCCTGCCCGTGCGCGGGTGGTCGTAGGACGTGGGCCGCAGGCGCAGATGGCGTTCGTGCCGGGCCTTGGGCACGTCGTCGTCCGGGGAGACCATCCCGCTGTCGCGGATGAAGGAGAACAGGCGGCGCTGTCCGGTGGAGATGGCGGGGTCCCGGTTGAGGACGTGCGCCGCCTCGCGTACGGAGTAGTCCCCGTCGGCCGAGACCAGGACGTTCCAGGCGCGGGCGGCGGACGCGGTCTCCCCAGCCTCGGCGTGCGCCCGCAGGGCCCGGCGCGCGGCGGCGGAGACCTCCCGGCCGAAGCGGTCGAGGGAGGCGAGCGCCTCCGGGGTCATCGCGCCGAGGTCGGCGTCGGCCAGGACCTCGTCGTACGGCATGTGTTCGATGTGCTGCACCGCTCCTCCCCACGGCCTCCGCTCCCGCCCCGCTGTCCCGGGCACCGGAGCGGCGTTGCGGCGGGCCCTCACCACCTGCCCGCACTCCTGTTGTGTATTCCAACGCGGACGCGCCGCGTGGTATTCCCGGAAAACGCTCCGGCGGACCTGACGGGAAGAGGGTCGGAGCAGGCCGCTGAGCAGGCCGGACCGCCTGACCACACGGGCTTGGCGCGTTCTCGAAGTGCGGTCCGGGAAAACGTTTCCGACCGCCCCGGGGACGGAATCCGCACCGCCGAGAAAACCTTCTTCCGAAGTTTTCCAGGTGGCGCCGAAAAAGGTTTCCCACCTTTTCCGGAGCGCGTGGACTCACCGGCCCGGGGCGGGCCCACGGCGCGGCGCACCGGGGGCCGTCTCCGCGCCGCGCCGCCGTCCGGGGTCCGGCGGGCGCGGCGCCGTCGCTCAGCCCGCGCGGACCGGGCGCGACCGGAGGGCGCGCGGGCGGACGAAGGCCCGGCGGCGGTCCCGGGTGCGCAGGCGGAAGGCCACCCCCGACACCGCCACCGCGACCAGGAACCACGCGGGCCCCAGCAGCAGGTACGGGAGCGGCACCGTGTCCTGGAAGCCCGCCGCGACCCCGGTCTGCATGGGGCCGTAGCCGGGCAGGTAGCGCACGACGTCGCTGTCCGAGGACGGGTTGGACACCGGGTTCTGCAACCCCATGTCGATGATGGACAGCATGACGATGCAGAACATGCCCTCCAGTTCCCCCCGGAGCAGGGCCGCCAGCATCACCCCGATCCCGCCGAAGGCCAGCGCGGCCCCCATCAGGGAGAGCCACAGCATGAACGGCTGCTCGGGAACCCAGTACCAGCAGATCACCGCCACCGCGTAGGCGCAGACCAGCGCCGATGCCGTGACCAGCGCCGTGAGCTTGGCCGCGAGCAGGTGCAGGCGCGGGTACCCGGCCATCGCCAGCCGCTGGTCGAACCCGAAGGAGCGGTAGGTGACGATGAACATCATGAACCCGACGATCAGCGTGACGGCGTTGACGGCGCCGGAGATCTTGCTGACGTGGTTGCCGTGCACGGTGACGGTCTCGCCGGTGGCGCGCAGGAGGAACCGCACGTCGGCCTCGGCGATCACCAGGGAGACCAGGGTGATCCAGGTGGGGATGAAGAGCACCACCAGGACCAGCGCCAGCCGGTTGCGCAGGTGCTCCAGCAGGGCCATGCGGGTGGCGGTGGCGTAACGGGTCCGGGCGCGGCGCATCACCGGCCCCCCGCCGCCGCGGGGGCCTGGGGGACCGGCGGGGCCGCCCCCTCCACCAGGCGTCCGCCCTCCAGCCGCCACAGGCGGTCGAAGCGCACCGTGTCGAAGGCGATGTGGGAGACCACGAGCACGGAGCGCCCCCGGTCGCGCAGGTCGGCCGCCAGCCGCCAGAACCGCTCGTAGGTGTCCCAGTCGAACCCCTGGTAGGGCTCGTCCAGGAGCAGCAGGTGCGGGTCGTGCATCAGCGCGAGGGTGAGGTTGAGCTTCTGCAGGGTGCCGCCGCTGAGCGTGGAGACCCGGTGGCCGAGGTACTCGGCGAACCCGAGGACGTCGAGGAGTTCGCGGGCGCGGGACAGGTCGGGCAGGTCGTGCGCGACCTGGAAGAGGCGCAGGTGCTGGGCGACGGTGAAGGCCGGGTTGAGCACCGTGTGCTGGGGGCAGTAGCCCAGGCTGCCGGGGTGGTCCACGGTGCCGCGGTCGGGGGCGAGGACGCCCGAGAGGATGCGCAGCAGGGTGGACTTGCCGGAGCCGTTCTCCCCGACCAGTCCGGCCAGGCAGGCCCCGGGGAGTTCGAGTTCGGCGCCGCGCAGCACGTGGTGGCGGCCGTAGGACTTGCGGACGCCGCGGACCCGCAGCGCGGGCGTGGGGGTGGGTGCGTGTGTCATCGGTCTGCTCACTCGTGAGGAGGGGGTCGGGGGGGCCGCTACTCGCGTTCCCGGCGGGCGGCGTAGGCGCCGAGGGCGCCCATCATGACGGAGGTCCACGTGCAGGGCACCAGGTCCCGCAGGGGCTTCCACGTCCGCTCGACCAGGTCCTGGGCCTCCCCGGTGCAGGCGGCGACCGCGCCGCACTCCTCCAGGGACGCCGCGGCGGCGGCCACGGTCGCCTCGTCGGCGTCTCCGTCGCGCACCGAGTACCAGAGCTCGCGCGTCCGGCGGGGCGGCAGCAGGGCCACCGCGTGGGCCAGCGGCATCGTGACCTTGCCCGCGCGCAGGTCCTCGGCGGTGTGCTTGGTCGCCGAGCGCCCGCCGCCCTCGGCGGGCGCGGTGAGGCCGCGCAGGTCCATGACGTCGTCGGAGATCTGGTAGGCCAGCCCCACGGCGTCGAAGTACTCGCCCAGCGCCCGGAACTGCTCCTCACGGGCACCGGCGACGAGCGCGCCGATCTCGGCCAGCCCCCGCACGGGTGCCGCGGTCTTGAGCCAGTGGCCCGAGCGCACGCGCCGCAGGAGCGCCTCGGCGTCGCCGGTCTCCACGGCCTCGTCCATCGCGGCCCGGTGGCCCGCGATGTCGATCGCCTGGCCGCCGTGTCCGGCCCGCAGCGCACGGAGGTAGATCTGGTAGACGCGCAGCCTCAGGGCGTCGTCGTCGGGCAGGACCCGGTTCAGGACGCGGTCCAGCGCGAAGTAGGCCGCCGTCCCGGCGTTGACGACGACCGCGTCGCCGAAGACGACGTGGGCGGCCGGTCGGCCCCGCCGCAGCGGTGATCGGTCCTCGACGTCGTCGATCATGAGGCAGCCGGTGTGCAGCAGTTCGGCGGCGGCCACCAGGGGCCGGTAGGGCTCGCTGTCGACGCCGAACAGCTCGATGGCCGCCATCGAGACGTAGGAGCGCCAGCTCCTGCCCAGGCCCGCGGTGGCGTGCCGGACCGGGCCCACGAGCGACGCGTGCAGGTCCTCCAGCACCGCGCCGTCGAGCCGTTCGGGACGGTGCTCGGTCCCGGCCAGCTCCGCCAGGGAGCGCGCGTCCGGCTCCGCCGGGTAGAGGCTGTCGATCTCCTGGCGGGTGATCGCGCGGACGCGGGTGACGTGGCGCTCGAAGTCCTCGATCCGGGTGTCGGGGAAGACCTCCCACAGTCCGTGGCCGCGGACCGGGCGGCCCCCCATCGTGCCCTCGGCGTCGGCGTGGGCCTCCAGCCTCCCGGAGGGGGCGGTGACCGAGGCCGCCTCCTGGCGCGGGAACCACGCCGTGGCCCGGAGCCGCAGGTCCAGGAGCGGGATCTCCACGTCGCAGGCCGTGGGATAGGTGTTGAGGGTGGCCAGGGAGGTCCAAGGGCTCAGGCCGCGCAGGGTCGCGGGCGCCTCGACGCGCTCCCCGACCGGGGAGGACAGCACGGCCGTCGCCTCACACGCGGTCGGGGTTTCGTCTGGGGTGTCGGCCCCGCCGGTGCGGTGGACGGTCAGCTCCCACCCGTTGTCCAGGCGGACGCGGGCACGGGACCAGGGGGCGTCGCGGCCGTCCCGCGCCGGGAGGAGGTCCCCGCCGGACGCGCGCTCGTGCCAGCCCCGGCCCGCGACCCGCACGGAGCGGTCCCGCAGGCGGAGGACGCCGGCGGCCTCCAGGCTCACGGCCTCCGGGCCGAAGGCTTCCGGGATCGCGGATTCCAGGCCAGGGGCGTCCGGGTGCGTGGCCTCCGGCTCCGCGACCCCCGGGTCCCGGGACTCCCGATCGGGGGCCGTGGAGCCGTGGGCGGTGCGGGCGAGGGACGTGTCGGCGTGCCCGCTCGGGCGGCCGCCGTCCCCGGACGCGCTGTCCCCGGCCGGGGACAGCCGCAGCCGGAAACCGGACTCCTCCCCCCGCGCCTCGACGAGGAAACCGCCGCGCCCGTCCCCGCGCACATACGCCACGCCCCCGGCGTCCAGGTCCAGGGACTCGTCCCGCCACAGCGCCGCGCGCGGGAGCAGGCGGTCGGGTTCCGGCAGGCGCCCCTGGGAGAGGGCGTCGAGGAGCGCCCAGCGCATCCGCGGGTCGGTGACCCGGTCGGCGCCGACGAGGGCGCGGACCGCGTCGACGCACCCCTGGTCCATCCACGACTCGCCGCCGTGCGCGCGTGCGCGCCGGTCGGCCACGTACCAGACCGCCTGGTGGGCTTCCGGAACCCCGGCCGCCGCCCCGCCGAGGCGGGCGAAGGAGAACACCAGGCCGTACTCGTCCGCGCCGTCGACCAGGCGGAACGCGAACCACAGCCGTTCGGGCCCGCCCCGCGGGTCAGGCGCGTCCGGCTCGGCACCGGGTGGCGCCGTTCCCCCTCCCCGCCGCCCCTCGGAACCGTCCCGTGTCCCCGGGTCCCCGCCATGTCCCCACGCGTCCATCGCGCCCACTTCCCGCTCGTACGGCCCGGGGCCACCGCCCCGGGCGCGAACGGAGAGTATCTGACTAATCACCCAACGGGGTAACCGGAGGCGGGGGCGGTCCGGGGAGCGGGGCTACCCGAGGAGGCCCCGCCGGTAGGCCTCGGCGACCGCCGCGGCCCGGTCCCGCACGCCGAGCTTGTTGTACACGTGCTGGAGGTGGGTCTTGATGCTCGCCTCGCTGATGAACAGCCGCGCCGCCGCGGCCCGGTTGGACGCGCCGTCCGCGACGAGCCCCAGCACCTGCAGCTCACGGTCGCTCAGACTCTGACCGGCGGGTCTGCGGACCTGCCCCATCAGGTGCCGGACCGCGGTCGGCGCCAGGACCGACTCCCCCCGGTGCACCGCGCGCACCCCGCGCAGGAGTTCGTCGGGGGAGGCGTCCTTGAGCAGGTAGCCGGTGGCCCCGGCCTCGATCGCCGGGAGCACGTCGCTCTCGCTGTCGAAGGTCGTGAGGACGAGGACGCGCACGTCCGGCCGCTCCCGGGACAGGACGGCGATCGCACCGACACCGGACAGGACCGGCATGCGCAGGTCCATCAGCACCACGTCCACGGCCAGCCGTCCGACCAGTTCGACCGCCTCGCGGCCGTTGGCGGCCTCACCGACCACCTCGATGTCGTCCTGCGCGGTGAAGGCCCCGCGCAGGCCGTCGCGCACGACCGGGTGGTCGTCGGCGATCAGGACCCGGATCACGCCGCCCCCACCGGAATCGCGGGCACCGTGGCGCTGACGGCGGTGCCCTCCCCCTCGCCGCTCTCGATCTCCACCGCTCCCCCGATCCCGCGGACGCGCTGGCGCATGCTCCTGAGCCCGAACCCGTGCTGGCTGTGTCCCGTGATGCCCCTGCCGTCGTCGCGCACGTCGAGCAGGACGACGTCGTCGGAGTAGGACAGGGTCACGCCCACGCGCGAGGCGTCGGCGTGCCTGGCGACGTTGGTGAGCGCCTCCTGGGCCACCCGGAAGAGGACCACCTCGATCGCCGGGCTCAGGGCGACCCGTTCGCCGGTGACGTCGAGGTCGGGGCGGATGCCGTGCTCCTCCGCCCAGCGGCGGGTGAGTTCGCCCAGGGCCTCGGGCAGCTGGCTCTCCACCAGCTGCCCGGGCCGCAGGGCCTGCACGGAGCGCCGCGCCTCGGTCAGGCTCTCCCGTGCCAGGCCGAGCGCGCGGTCCGCGTGCGGACGCGCCGCCCCGGGGTCCTCCCAGACCCGCTGCGCCGCCTGGATCTGCGTCACGATCCCGGCGAGCCCCTGGGCCAGGGTGTCGTGGATCTCCCGCGCCATCCGCTGGCGCTCGTCCAGCACCCCGGCCTCCCGGGCCTGGGTGAGCAGCTGCGCGTGCAGCCCGGCGTTCTCCTCCAGGGCCGCCTCCAGCCTGGCCACCGTCACCCGGCGCTCCCGGTGCTGCTCGGCCGCCTTGGAGGCGATCACGAGCCCTCCGCCGACGGCCACGGTCTGGATGGTGATCACGCCGACGTAGACGAACAGGTGCTCCAGGAAGGGCCGCTCCGTGCCCGTTCCGGGGAACCCCATCGTGTTCGTGTACAGCGCGACCGCGGTGGCCGCGATCCCGACGAGGGTCAGCCGCCGGGGCAGCGCCATCGCGCGGAAGAACAGCGAGACCGTGAACATCATGAACAGGGTGGCGTGCGCCATCAGCGCCGAGGACAGCGCGAGGAGCCCCGCGAAGTGGATCCCGGCGAACAGCGGGCGGCCGTCCCGCCACGGCGGCGCGTACCCGAGGAGCACCCAGGCGGCGGTGAGCGCGGTCAGGCCGACGGTGACCGCGTGCCCGGTCCAGTCCGGCACGGGCCGGGACAGGACCAGCGCCGCCGAGGGCAGCAGCAGGGCCCAGGGAGCGGCGGCGAGGAACCCGTCCCACCACCGGTCCCAGTCCCGCACGGCGTCCGCCCCGGTGCTCCGTCGGCTCATCCGCCGCTCACTCCCATCGGAACAGTCGGGCCGCCAGCACTGCGGCCGCCACGGCGATCCCCGCCATTATCGCCAGTCGGACGAGTTGCGGCAGCCCCGCGTCCCCGGCGCCGCCCGACCAGCTCTCCAGCAGGAGCTGGGCGCCGGGGGGCGTGAACTCCCCCATCCGCGCCAGGAGGTCGGGGAGGACGTTCTGCGGCAGGAAGACGCCGCCCAGGAGCAGCAGGAGCATGTACAGCGTCATCGACAGGCCGTTGGCCGCGCCCGCGCTGGGCGCCACGGCGGCGATGAGGACACCCAGCGCGATGAGCGAGGCGGTCCCGACGGTGAACACGGCGGTGAACAGCAGCGGCCGGCTCGGCGGTTCGACGTCCAGGACCAGCCAGGAGGACAGCAGCAGGAGCGCTGCGGAGACGGCCGCCGCGGCGAAGACCACGATGATCTGCGCGGTCAGGAGCATCCCGGGGTGCATCGGCGTGGTCGACATCCGGCGCAGGACGCCCCGCTCCCGGTAGGCGGCCAGGGTGGTCGGCAGGTGCTGGACGCACAGGATCCCCATGCCGAGGATCAGGGCCATGGGAGCCCAGGTGTCGACGAAGCGCAGGCCGCCGAACTCCGGGGAGGGCTCCCGCAGCGTCGGCAGGGCGCCGAGCCCGAGCAGGAGCGCGGTGGGCAGCAGGATGCCGACGCTGATCGCCACGGGCTCGCGCGTCAGCAGCCGGGCCTCGGTCACGGTGACGCGCAGCAGGGTGGACACGGGGGCTCTCCTCGTGGTGTCGGTGCTCATGATTCGAGGGCTCTTCCGGTCAGGGCGACGAACACGTCGTCCAGGCTGGAGCGCTCCACGCGCAGGTCCTCGGCGACGACGTGCTCGCGGGCCAGGACGGAGGTCACGGCGTGGAGCAGGTTGCCCCGCCCCGCCACCCGGACCTGGCGTCCCCTGCGGTGCGCGGAGACCACCTCGGGCCGCGCGGTGAGCAGCTGCTCGTCGAACTCGGAGGGCGCCCGGAAGGTCACCTGCTGCTCCGGGCTGGCCCGCGTGACGAGCCCGTCCGGGGTGTCCAGGGCGGCGACGCGGCCCGAGTCGATCAGCGCGAGCCGGTCGCAGAGCCGCTCGGCCTCGTCCATGAAGTGGGTGACGAGCACGACCGTGACCCCGGAGTCGCGCACGTCCTCGATGAGGTCCCAGGTGTCCCTGCGCGCCTGGGGGTCCAGTCCCGTGGTCAGCTCGTCGAGGATGGTCACCGCGGGTCGGCCCACGAGGGCCAGGGCGATGGACACCCTCTGCTTCTGTCCCCCGGACAGCCTGCGGTACTGGGTGTCGCGCTTGTCGGCGATGCCCAGCCGCTCCATGAGCTCACCGGTGTCGGCCGGGGAGCGGTAGAAGGAGGCGTAGAGGTCGAGGGCCTCCCCGGCCCTCAGCCGGTCGGGCAGCCGCGCCTCCTGGAGCTGGATACCGAGGCGCTGGCGGATCGCGTCCCGCTCCCGCCCCGGGTCCCGGCCGAGCACGGTGATCGTCCCCGCGTCGGTGGGGCGCATCCCCGCGACGCACTCGACTGTGGTGGTCTTCCCGGCCCCGTTGGAGCCGAGGATCCCGAAGATCTCGCCCTCCTCGACGGAGAAGGACACGTCGTCGACGACGACCTTCTCCCCGTAGCGCTTGTGCAGGTTCCTGACGTCGATGATCGGCATGTCCCGAGCATCGCCCGCGGCGGGTGCGCCGCGGATCGCCCGCACGGCCACGGGATCGGTGGATCGCGGGGTCAACCGATCGGTTGACGCGCCGCCTCCGGACGGTACACGGAGGCCGTCTGTCACACGAAGGACGAAAGTTATCCCAGAGAACTGAGGTAGCACTGTGGCCTCATGCGCTACCAGAGGGTAATATCCTCAAACGTCGACATTTCTGTTACATTGCCACAACAGACACAGTAAAGGGGGTAGCGAACGTTGAAACGGTCATCGCTCACCCCTCACGTGGCATTTGGTGCCATCCGAACCTCGGATGAGTACTGAATCCGGAAGAAGACGAGGCAGCGATGAGGGTTCCCGACACCCCCGCCACTGCCGAAGGAGCGCTACGCCCGTTCCCTTCGTCCCAGCCCGCGCACACGGCCCCGTCAGGAGCGCCGGAGGCTGGGAGGACCCGAAGGGCGGGACCGGCCGCCGGGTCGGCCCACCCGTTCCCCCGGGACTCCGCCGGGCCAGCGGTGAGCTGAGGCCCTCCCGCGCGCGTCCGGCCGTCCGGTTCCGCGCGCACCGAGCCCGCACGCGTCCCCCGGTCGGCGAACCGGCGGGGAACGCGTGTCCGCACCCCCGGCCTGACTACGCTCCGTCACCACGGTGGTACGTGCGCCTCCGTGGCACAGCCCTTTCCGCGACCCGATTGGAGGCTTCCTTGTCTCCCCGCTCCATCGAAGAGGTACCGCTCCCCGCCCCCGCCGTCATCGAGGCGGTACGGCAGTCGTGCTCCGCGTTACCGCCCGGCTCCACCCGTCTGGCCGACCGCTTCTACCAGAACCTGTTCGAGATGGCGCCCGCCGTCCGCGACATGTTCCCCGCGAACATGCAGACGCAGAAGGAGCGCATGGCCTTCGCCCTGCTGGAGGTCGTCCGCTACCTCGACGAGCCCGAGGAGGTCGCCGGGTACCTGAGGCGGCTGGGCGCCCAGCACAAGCGGGACATGGACATCAAGCCCGAGCACTACCCCTTCGTGGGCCGCGCCCTGGTGCGCGCGGTCAGCGAGGTCTCGCCCACCTGGTCCTCCTCCATGAGCTCGGCCTGGATCGTGGTCTACGAGTGGATCACCGCCAACATGCTCGCGGGGGCGCGCGAGGCCGAGGGCGGGTCGGGTGGGTCCCGGACGGCCGGGAACGGCGGGTCCGGGACGGCCGGGCACGGCAGGACCGCCGCCTCCCCGCCCGGGGAGCGCCCGGCGCCGCCCGCGTCACCCCGGTCCGACCCCTCCGCCGAGGCGTCGTCCCCCCACCTGCGGGCCGACGCCCCGACACGCTGACCCGCGCCGCGGCGCGGTGGCCGGAACCCGAAGGCACCGGGTGACGCCCCGGCGCACCGGGCGACGCGTCCGCACTCCCCTTCTTCCCGACACCCCTTCCTCCCCGACAGCAGCGGCCCCTGCGTCCCTGACTATTCACACCAGCCCCACCAGCCCCATCGAGAGGCAGTGATGCGCGAGACCTCCCCACGGCACGTTCCCGGCAGCGAGGGTGAGCACCGCGTCCAGGCGCTGAACGGCACGAGCGAACGCGCCGAACGCTTCTACCGAGACCAGATGCTCGACCACCTGAACCCGCTCATGCGCGAGTTCGTCGCCCGGCAGGAGATGATGTTCATCGCCACCTCCGACCGGCGCGGCGAGTGCGACTCCAGCTTCCGCGCGGGACCGCCCGGCTTCGTCCACGTGATCGACGAGCACACCCTGACCTACCCCGAGTTCCGGGGCAACGGCGTCTTCGCCAGCGCGGGCAACATCCTGGAGAACCCGCACGTGGGCCTGATGTTCCTGGACTTCAGCCACGACCGCATCGGACTGCACGTCAACGGCCGGGCGTCCCTGCTGGAGGACGTGGAGCTGCGGCGCCACGTCCGCGGTCTGCCCGAGCCCGAGGTCCCGGGGCAGAAGGCGGTGCTGTGGACGGTGGTGCACGTGGAGGAGGCCTACATCCACTGCCGCAAGCACATCCCGCACCTGCGCAAGGTCGGCCGCGACGAGGCCTGGGGCACCGACGACACCCTGCGCAAGGGCGGCGACTTCTTCGGGTCCAAGGACACCCCCACGCGTTGGAACACTCCCCAGGCACCCGTCTACCAGATCTGACCGGGTCGGCCCCGCACGCCGCCCGGCGCTTCCGGCACCGGGCCGTCCGCCCGCGGCGGACACGGCGTGCGGGGCCCTCGGCGGGGCCCCGTGTCGCGGGGCGCTCAGCGGCGTTCGGGCACCCGCGCCAGCACCGCCTTCTGCAACGCCTCCAGCGGCCCCGCCCGGAAGCGGCGCAGCCAGAGCGTCGACACGGTCATGAGCAGGGCGCACACCGACGCCCACAGGCCCATCACCCACCACGGGCCGGTGTCGGCCAGGCGGGCGGCCAGCCCCAGGCCGAAGCCGTAGCAGACCAGCACGCAGACGACGTTCTGCGCGACGTAGCCGCTCATCGCCATCCGCCCCAGGGAGGACACGGCGGTGATCCCCCGTCCGGCGGGGTTCGCCCGGTCCACGACCCAGCCGACCGCGCCGACCAGGCCGAGCGCCACGACGGGCGCGGCGGCGTAGCGGTCTAGCATGAACAGGTCGGGTCCGGCCAGGGACGTGGCCAGGTTGACCGGCAGCCCGATCCCCAGGCCCCAGGCGAGCAGACGGCCCCGGATCCGGCGGCCGGTGTCGTCGCCGCCGAAGGCCCCGGCGCGGAAGAGCCGCACGCCCAGCAGGAACATGAACACCATCAGGGCGAAGGTGATGACCGGTTCGGCCCGGAACAGCAGCGCGTTGTCGAGCCGGAAGGCGACCTGCTCCAGGTAGCCGCCCTCGGCGTACAGCTCCACGGCCTCGGGCGGGACCCCGGCGCCCTGCGGGTCCGGTTCGGACAGGAGCGCGGCCGTGACCAGGCCGACGAAGGCCAGGTGGAGGGCGGCGCACGTCCACATCACGGCGTTCTGCGCCCGTTCCGACCGGGTGAGCAGCCAGGCCACCACGATCGAGGCCGCCGCGTAGCCCATGAGCACGTCCGCGGCGAAGACCAGCGTGAAGTGCACGAGCCCCTCGGCGAACAGGAACAGTGCGCGCCACTTGTAGGGGCCGGGCCAGCGCCCGCCGCGTCTGGCCGCGGAGCGGAACTGGATGGCCAGGCCCACGCCGAAGAGCAGGGTGAGCAGGGCCAGGAACTTGCCGTTGGCGGCGAAGGCGAACAGGCCCTGCGCCAGGGTCGCCGCCGACGGGTCCTCGCGGAAGGCCGCCATCGGGCCGATCGCGTCCGGGACGAAGATGATGCCCGCCTCGGCGCCCGGTGCGGCGAACAGCCACACGTTGGTGCCCAGGGTGCCCATGATGGCGACGCCGCGCAGGACGTCGAGCAGGGGCAGCCGGGCGGCCGGGCGGGCCGGAGCCGTGCTCTGCGGTGTCGTGCTGGTCATACCGGCCCCCTCGGGCTCCGGTTCGTACGGGTTCACGGCTTCACGGGCTCTCGGGGGCGGGGAAGAGCCGGTCCAGGTGGGCGGCGAGCGCGGCGCGGACCGCGCTCTCGGAGAAGGCGTCGCCGCCGGTGACGAGGTGGTGCACGGTCAGGCCGTCCACGAGGGCGACGAGCCCGGCGGCCTCGGCCGCCGTGTCCGTGCCGGGCCGGAGCTCGCCCCGGCGCACCGCCTCGTCCATCGCCTGCGTGAACACGCCCACCAGGTCGGCGGTGGTGTCCTTGTGCAGCCGCGACATCTCCGGGTCGGTCATCGTGGTCGGCAGGAACTCCAGCCACACGGTCAGTTCGGCGCGGCGTTCGTCGTCGAGCGGCAGCAGGGTCCGCGCCGCGCGGGAGATCCAGTCGCGGGCCGAGGCGATCGGCGGACCGTCGGTGTGCACCGCCGTCAGCCGGTCGGCGCCCTGCCCGTAGAGGTACTCCACGCCGAAGCGCAGCAGTTGCGACTTGGTGCGGAAGTAGCGCTGCACCAGGCCGACCGAGACGCCCGCCCGGTCGGCGACGTCGGCGAGGGTGGTCCGCGCCAGTCCCCGCTCCCCCACCGTGCTCAGGAGCGCGCGGGCGACCTGCCGCCTGCGCTCCTCGTGGTCCGCTGTTCGTGCCATGAAAAAATAATACGGTAATATTTTTCTGCCGTCCAGGCCCCGGGGCGGATCCGGCCGGGCGCGGCGGCGAGCGGCCCCGCCGCCCTTCGGCGCGCCCGCTCCCCCGGCCGCGGTCCGCGGGCGGGGCGTCGTGGACGGAGCGCCGCGACCTGGGGGAACGTCCGGCCTGTCCGCTGTGGTGCAATTGTTCGGGGGTTCGCGGGCAGGTGGGGGCCGCGGACTCCGCAACAGCACACCGAGACGAGGGGGTTCCCCGATGACCAACCGCGCGTACGTGATCGCAGGGTCGGAGGCCACCGGCGGCGCCGGTATCCAGGCCGACCTCAAGGCCTTCCAGGAGCTGGGCGTCTACGGCATGGGGACGATCACCTGCATCGTGTCCTTCGACCCGGAGAACGGCTGGGGCCACCGCTTCGTCCCCGTGGCCCCCGAGGTGATCGCCGACCAGATCGAGGCGGCCACCTCCTGCCACGACCTGGACGTGGTCAAGATCGGGATGCTGGGCACCCCGGACACCATCGACGTGGTCGCCGAGGGGCTCCGGCGCCAGCCGTGGCGGCACGTGGTCCTGGACCCCGTGCTGATCTGCAAGGGCCAGGAGCCGGGCGCGGCCCTGGACACCGACAAGGCGCTCACCGCGCAGATCCTGCCGCTGGCCACCGTCATCACGCCCAACCTCTTCGAGGCGCGCACCCTCGCGGGGATGGAGGCGCTGGAGACGGTGGACGACCTGGTCGAGGCCGCCCACCGCATCCACGAGCTGGGGCCGCGGCACGTCATCGTCAAGGGCGGCGTGGAGCTGCCGGGCCCGGACGCGGTGGACGTGTACTTCGACGGCGAGGAGACGACCGTCCTGAGCGCCCCCAAGATCGGGAACGCCAGGGTGAGCGGCGCGGGCTGCACCTTCGCCGCCGCGATCACCGCCGAGCTGGCCAAGGGCGGCGACGTGGGACCGGCGACCGACGTGGCCAAGGAGATGGTGCGCCGGGGCATCAGCGGCCGGGTGGGCACGCACGCCCCGTTCGACTCGGTGGCCACGATCTCCCCAGGAGCCTAGGCGACACCCCCCCTTGTCCTCTTTGTCGGATTTTTTACCGTGAGCACGGTTCGCACCCCCGCCCGGCGGTCAGGTCTGCCCACAGGAGCGAGAACCGAGTGGGAGGCGCATATGTCCGCGGGCGACCAGGCCAGGAACAAGGCCGACGAGTTGAAGGGCAAGGCCAAGGAGAAGCTCGGCGAGGCCACGGACAACCAGCAGTGGCAGGCCGAGGGCAAGGCCGAGAAGAACACCTCGAAGTTCAAGCAGGCGGGCGAGAAGGCCAAGGACGCCCTGACCCGGGACGACAAGCCCGGCAGGTAGGGGTCCCGCGCGATCCCGGGCGGGGAGGCACCGGTGGGTGCCTCCCCGCCCGCGTGTGCGCGCCCGTCCGACCCCCTGGCGTGCGGACGGACGAGCCGTCACGCTTCCCCCGTCCGCGTGCCCGCCCGCCTCACCCCCGCGCTGGGCGCCCGCGCAGCGCGAGGACGACCGCGCCGATCACCGTGAGCAGGAGGGCGAGCCCGCCCCAGACCATGCTCTGGGTCACCAGCATCTCCCCGCTCCCGGCCCCCGGCGTCCTGCCCCCGTCGCGACCGGTGACGGTCACGGCGAGCAGGACGACGACGGCGGCCGCGACGCCCAGACGCGCACCCGCGCGGGCGAGCCCCCCGAGCCTGCGCCCTCGCGCGAGGTCGTCCCGGGTGAGGCGCTCGTCCGCGCGCAGCGGCGCCAGGAGCCGGGCCAGCAGCAGCAGGGCCACGGGGAGCTGGAGCGCCCACACCGCCGTGCGGAACCAGCCGTCGAACCACACGTTCGTTCCGTAGAGCAGGGTGTGCCACACGCTGAGCGCGTAGACGACGATGACGAAGCGGTGCAGGGCCCGCCACACGCGCGTCCCGGTCCAGGAGCGCACGTAGTAGGCGAGGCCGAGCGGGATCGCCAGGTAGAGGGCGATGAGGCCGATGAGGATGGCGACCTGCCCGGTTCCGGAGGAGTAGCCGCCGGGCACGAAGGTGTCCACGAACGCGGAGGACAGGCGCCCGCCCCAGCCCAGTCCGTCCTCGTTGTCCCGGACGAGTTCGAGGAAGAACGCGAGGGCGTGCGCGAACATGAGCCCGATGGTGGTCAGGCTCATGACGCGGTGCCAGCGTTCGATCCGGGCGTGGGAGACCGGTGCCCCGGGCAGGGGGGCGGTCGAGCGGAGCAGGCCGAGCATGACGGTGATCCAGGCCCAGAGCAGCCCGGACCAGCCGAAGGCCTGGCACAGCCAGTACAGCCAGTACTCGTCGGCGTCGGCGAGGAAGGGCATGACCACGAGGGTCTGCGAGGTGCCCGCCTCGACGCGGGAGTAGAGGAGGACGAAGAGGGCGAAGGTGACGGCGAGGGCCGCGGCGGTGTCGGGTACCAGACGGCGCAGGTCGGCGCGTAGGGATCTGCGGTCGAGGCGTGGGGCTCCCCGGGCGGGGGAGGCGGCGGGTCCGGTCGGCTCTGCCATGTGCGGAACCCCTTTCGTTGTGGGGGTTCCATCGCAGCAGGGCCCCGGAGCCGCGGCCACCCCTCCTCCGCGGATTCCCGACCCCGGACGCGGGGCTCCCCGGCGGCGGTCGCGGCGGTGGTGCCGCCCGGGACCGCCGCGCGCGGCGACCGCCGCCGGGGGCCTCAGCCCAGCGGGGCCAGGGCGATCCGGAGCCGGTGGCTCCCGGCCGTCAGGCGGTGGGCGGGAAGCACGCCGGGGCCGCACGAGGCCGAGCCGACGCCCTGGTGCGCCTGGTCCAGGTGCAGGTGGACCCGGTCGCCGGGGACCAGTTCGTGCGGGTGGTCGGCCGCGTCGAGCGCCGCCGTGTCCCAGCGGCGCGCGGTGAAGTCGAACACCGGGTCGCCCTCCACCCGCAGGCCCGTCCCGTCCGCCGCCCGCAGGACGAGCCACCTGGCGTTCGTGCGGTTGCCGTTCTCCTGGGGCCGCAGGTAGGGCGTCTGGAGGCCGTCGACCGTGCTGGAGAAGCGGCCGACCCGCGCGGCCTGGGACACGTCCCGGTAGGCCTCCCCGGGTCCGCGGCCGAACCACTCCGCCTCGCCCAGGGTCGCGGGCAGGCCGACGTGCACGCCGAAGCGCGGCAGCGGGCAGGGCCACTCCCCCTCCGCCTCGGCCTCCACGGTCAGGAGCAGGCGCTCCCCGTCGGCGGCCCACCGGTAGTCGGCGCGCATGCCGAACTCCTGCGCCGCCGGGGCCAGCCGCGTCCGGACCACGAACGCGCCGTCCTCCCAGCCGGTGGACAGCAGGCGCTCGGTGAGCCGGTGCAGCCCCGCCGCCCGCCAGGGGACGGCGACGGAGTCCCCGTGCCGGGCCACGTCGTTGTCGGTCGGGGCGCGCCACAGGTCCACGACCGGCGCGTCCACGGGCAGGCCGCCGACGGAGAGCAGCGCGCCGGTCCCCGCGTCCAGCAGACCCGGGCCGATCCGCACGACGCCGTCCTGCCCGGCGGACGGCGGAGGCGGGGCGGACCCGCTCCCCGCGGCGGACGGCGGAGGCGGGGCGGACCCGCTCCCCGCGGCGGACGGCGCGAGCACAGCGGCCCCCTCCGCCACCGCCCGCGCGCCCGGTTCCCCCGGCGCTGCCGCGCCCCGCTCCCCGGAAGCTCCCACCTCGGCCTGTCCCCAGGCCAGCTCGTGCCCGGCCGGGGCCCAGGGCTGGTCCCCGGCCAGCCGGACGGACACGGTCAGCCAGGTCTCCCCGGACGGCTCGGGCAACGCGGGCAGCGCCGCCTCGGCGCTCTCCCCCGCGGCGAGCACGGGCACGTCCAGGGTGCCCTCCCCCAGCAGGGTGCCCTCCCCCTCGACCCGCCAGACGAAGGCCAGGCCGGAGGTGTCCCGGAAGTCCCAGGTGTTGGTGACGCGGACGGTACCGGCGGCCGGGTCGGGGGCCACGCGGACCGGCTCGACGGTCTTGGCGTAGGCCTCCAGCCCGGGGCTGGGCGTGCGGTCGGGCAGCAGCAGGCCGTCCGCGACGAAGTTGCCGTCGTGCAGCGCCTCACCGAAGTCGCCGCCGTAGGCGAACCACTCGGTGCCGTCCGGCTCGCGGCGGCGGACCCCGTGGTCGATCCACTCCCAGACGAACCCGCCCTGGCAGCGCTCGTGCTCCTCGAAGAGCCGCTGGTACTCCTCCAGCCCGCCGGGGCCGGTGCCCATGGCGTGCCCGTACTCGCACAGGACGAACGGCAGTCCGCGCCGGTGCCCGTCGGCGGCCGGGTCGGCGGTCGGCGCCTCCTCCCGGCGGCCGACGGCGTCCACCTCATCGTGCGGCGCGTACATGCGCGAGTACACGTCCACGTAGGAACTGTCGCGGTCCCCCTCGTAGTGGACCGGCCGGGAGGGGTCGTGCGCGCGGGTCCACTCCGCCATGGCCCGCAGGTTCTCCCCGGTTCCGGCCTCGTTGCCCAGGGACCACAGGACGACGCTGGGGTGGTTGCGGTCGCGCGCGACGGTGCGGCGCATCCGGTCCAGGTAGGCCCCGCGCCAGCGCGGGTCGTCGGAGGGGTTGCCGCACCAGCCGACCTCCTCGAACCCGTGGGTCTCCAGGTCGCACTCGTCCACGACCCACAGGCCCAGCTCGTCGCACAGGTCGAGGAAGTCCGGGTGGGGCGGGTAGTGGCTGGTGCGCACGGCGTTGACGTTGTGCCGCTTCATCAGCAGCACGTCCTCGCGCATGGTCTCCCGGGGCACGGCGCGGCCGTGGTCGGGGTGCCACTCGTGGCGGTTCACGCCCCGCAGCAGCAGGGGGCGGCCGTTGACCCGCAGGAGACCGCCGGAGACCTCCACGGTCCGGAAACCCGTCCGCGTCCGGACCCGCTCCCCAGGTGTGCGCACCTCCAGGTCGTACAGGCGGGGTTCCTCCGCCGACCACGGCTCGACCGCGCCGACCCCGTGGTCCACACCGGCGGCTGCGTCCACCAGCCCCAGTTCGGGAACGCTGACCAGGGCGTCGGCGGCTCCGGCCACGTCCACGCGCAGGGTCCCCGTGCCCGTGGTGTGGTCGTAGGCGGCGCTCACCGCGAGGTCGCCGACCCCGTCGGCGGGCCGGGCGAGGAGGGTGACGTCACGGAAGATCCCCGACAGCCACCACATGTCCTGGTCCTCCAGGTAGCTGGCCGCCGACCACTGGTGGACGCGCACCGCCAGGGTGTTGCTCCCCGGGCGCAGCAGGTGGCCGACCTCGAACTCGGCGGCCAGGCGGCTCCCGGTGGAGAAGCCCAGCTCGGTGCCGTTCAGCCACACCCGGAAGCAGGAGTCCACCCCGTCGAAGCGCAGGACCGCCGACCCCTCGGGCCACTCCCCGGGCAGGTCGAAGACGCGCCGGTGGTCGCCGGTCGGGTTGTCGTCGGGCACGTACGGGGGGTCGATCGGGAAGGGGTAGGAGATGTTGGTGTAGGCGGGGGCGCCGTGGCCGTGCATCTGCCAGTGGGCGGGCACCGGCAGCTCGGACCAGCCGGAGTCGTCGTGGCCGGACTCCTCGAACCCGTCGGTGTCGGCCGGCGCGCGGTCGAGCAGCCGGAACCGCCACGTGCCGTTGAGGTCCAGGGACGGGGCGTCGGAGGAGAAGCGGGCGCGGGGCGCGAGGGCCCCCTCGGAGGGCGCGAAGGCCTCCAGGTAGGCGGGCTTGCGGATGGCGGGCACGTCAGGCCTCCCTCAGGTGCAGGAGCAGGGCTTGGGACGGGTTGAGGTTGGGCAGCCGCACGCCCGAGCGGGTGAGCACCGCCCCCGACACGGTGGCCCCGCCGTCGGCGAACCACTCCGGGAGCACGCGCTGCATGGTCGAGGGGGTGCCCGCCTCCGGTCGCCACGTCAGGCGGTAGACGCGGTCCTCGCGCAGGCCGGGCAGCCGGACCCGCCCCGGCAGGGCGCGGACGGAGGTGGCCAGCCGTGCGTAGCGGAACACCGCCTCGCTCCCGTCCGGGGCGACCACGCCGTCGAGCTGTTCGGCGGGGTCGGGCGCGTCGGCGTGCACGGCCTCTCCCGAGTGCAGCAGCGGGCGCAGTTCCTTGTACAGCGCGATCCAGGAGGCCAGCGCGGTCAGCTCGTCTTCGGTGCAGCGGGTGACGTCCCACTCGATCCCGGCGTGGGACAGCAGGCTGGTCAGGCAGCGGAAGGACAGGTCGGCGTCGCGGCCGGTGGTGTGCGCGGTGCGCCCGCCGACGTGGCTGCCGACCAGTTCGGGCGGCAGCAGCAGGGAGGTCCACCGCTGGACGGCCAGCCGCTCCAGGGGGTCGTTGGTGTCGGAGGCCCACACGCGGTCGGTGCGCTCCAGGATCCCCAGGTCCACTCGGCCCCCGCCGGAGGAGCACGACTCGATCTCCAGGCCGGGGTGCCCGGCGCGCAGCCGGTCCAGCAGCGCGTAGACGGCCAGGGTCTGGCGGTGCGTACCGGCGGCGCCGGTGGGGGCGTGCACGGGTTCGAGCAGGTCGCGGTTGTGGTCCCACTTGAGGTAGTCGGGACGGTACTCGGTGACCAGCGCGTCCAGGTGCTCGAACACGTACCGGAAGGCCTCGGGGCGGGACAGGTCCAGGAGCTGCTGGTGGCGGCTGGGCGGGGCCGGGCGCCCCTCGGCGGTCAGGAACCAGTCGGGGTGGGCGCGGGCCAGGTCGGAGTCGGGGTTGACCATCTCCGGCTCCACCCACAGCCCGACCTGCATGCCCAGGGAGCGCACGTGGTCGAAGAGCGGGTGCAGGCCCTCGGGCCACACCCCGGTGTCCACGGTCCAGTCCCCGAGTCCGGCGGTGTCGTCGCGGCGGCCCCGGAACCAGCCGTCGTCCAGCACGAACCGCTCCACGCCGATCCGCGCGGCGGTGTCGGCGAGCCGCGTGAGAGTGGTCAGGTCGTGGTCGAAGTAGACGGCCTCCCAGGTGTTGAGCACCACCGGACGCGGGGTGCGGGGGTGGCCCGGCCGGGCGCGCAGCCAGCGGTGGATCCGCGCGGACATCCCGTCCAGGCCCCGGTCGGACCAGGAGAGGAACACCCACGGGGTGGAGTAGGAGTCGCCCCGGTCCAGGCGCACCTCGCCGGGGTGGAGCAGTTCGCCGCCCGCGAGCACGGCGTCGGCCTGCCCGGCGCCCTCGGGCAGGCGTTCGGCCAGGTGGACGTGGTCGCCGCTCCAGGCGGTGTGCACGCCCCACACCTCGCCGTGGCGGAACCCGAACCCGGGGGTCCCGGCGGCCAGGACCAGCGCGGCGTCGTGCCCGGTCCGGCCCCGGCGCGAGGCGCGCAGGCGGGTGCCCGTGGTGAGTTCCTGGCGCTGGGGGGAGCGCTCGCGGCACCAGCGGCCGGTCAGGTCCAGGACCTCGCCCGCCTCGCGGGGCAGGGGCAGGGTGACCCGCAGGGCGTCCAGGGTCCACGGCGCCGCGTCGGTGTTGGTGACCGTGTTGCGGGCGCGGACCAGTCCGGAGGCCTCCATGCGCAGCTCGCAGCGCAGCGCGACCCCCGCGGCCTCGGCCAGGACCGTGAGGGCGCCGCCCGCACCGGGGGCGGCGTCCTCCAGCGGGTCCACCAGGACCTCGCGCACGGTCCAGTCGGGGAAGGTCGCCCGGCCCTCGTGGTGCCCGGAGATCCCGGGGTGGCCGCGCCAGCCCTCCCCCTGGACGGGCACCAGGGACAGCCGCTGGGGCTCGTCGACGTCGTTGTGCGCGGCGGAGGGCGCCGCGGCCGCGGCCAGCCCCTCGGAGTCGGGCAGGTCGGCGCCCCAGTGCAGGACGTGCGGGAGTCCGGTCTCGGGCACGGCGAGGACCAGGGCGGTCCCCGCCGCGCGCAGGCTGACGGTGTGGTGGGTCATCCCTTGCTCGCTCTCAGGGTGAGTCCGGCGACGAAGTGGCGTTGCAGCGCGAAGAACACGACGAGCGTGGGCAGGGCGACGATGATCGACCCGGCCGAGAGCAGGTTGTAGTCGACGAAGAAGGCGCTCTGGAGGTTCTGGAGGGCGGTCGTGATGGGCAGCTTGTCCCCGCTGGACAGCAGCGCCGGCGCCCAGAAGAAGTCGTTTTGGAGTGCTCTTCGGCTCGGAGGCCAGAAGATTCCCGTCTACCTCGCGGTGGCGGGCTTGACGCGTCGGGCGCGTCTGTCGACTGCCCTCCCGGCAGCCGGGACAGGCGCAAGGCCCATCCGATGCAAATGCAAGACGTTGCGTGCGGCGTTGTGGTCGGCGTTGCCTTCCCACCCGCACATGGCGTTCTTGCACACGAACACCGCTTGGGACTCCCGGTTCCTCGGAGTCGTGACGCCGCACATCGAACAGCGCTGAGAGGTGTGGCGAGCGGGCACCTTGTACAGGGCACCGCCACGCTGGGCCAGCTTGTAGGTCAGCAGGGTCACAGTGCGGCCCCACGCCTCCTGGCTGATGGAGCGGTTCAGCCCGGTCTTGGCTCGCACGTTGTTCCCCGGCCGTTCGACGGTACCCCGGGCGGAGCGGGTCATGTTCGCGATGTTGAGGTCTTCCACCACCACGGTGCCGTAGAGGGTGGCGATGGCGATGGTGGTCTTGTGCTGCCAGTCCAGGTGCCTGCGCTTGGCTCTCGCACGAAGCGCCCGGATCCGGTCATAGGTCCCCGACAGCCGTCGGGAGGTCTTCTCCCCGCGTTTGCGGAGGCTTTTGCGGTGTGCCGCGCAGTGCTCAAGTCGGCGAAGTTCCGACTTCTCCTCGTTGGTCAGCCACTTGTCGCGGTCGGCTTCCCCGTCTTCGGTCCTGGGCGGACGACCGTGGTCATGGTGGTTACCATCAGACAGGGCAAGAGGCACGGTCACGCCCACGTCGATACCGACCTCACCGCCGGGGTGGGGCTGGGGGTCCTCCCCCAGAGCGCGGACACGGAAGGCGATATGCCAGCCCAGGGCGTCTTTGACCAGCCGTGCTCCGGTGATGCGGTTGTCGGCATCGGCGTGCTTGCCCACGGGCAGGCCCTTGGTCCAACGGAACCGGATCCGGCCGACCTTGGGAACGTTGACCATGCCCCAGCGGCGGTGCACGCGGACGGTGTTCAGATGTTGGCCCTGGGGAATGTCCACTGTCATCGGCGACCGGAAACGTGCTTTGAAGATCGGCGCGTCGGCTCGACCCTCCCAGCAGTTCCTCCACGCCTGAACGTAGGTCTTCAGTACTGCCTGTGCGGCCTGAGCGGGCAGCAGCGCCAGCCAATCGAGGTCCTTGCGAGCCTGTCGAATGACCGCGTCGGCGTCCTTGGGGAACACATACCGATTCTCACCCACCATGGTCCACCAGTCGTGCAATAAGTTCCACAGAGCACGGGCGGCATGGGCCTGAGCATCGAGCTTCCACGCCTGCTCGGGTGACAGGGCTAGGCGGGCTGTGTGGCCACGGTGGACCTCGACCACGCCTTCACCCCCTTGCCATGGCTTGGATCGAACATCCATACGAGCGCGGTGTCGATGTGAACGTAGCACCACACAACGTCACCACGTGGCCGAATGAGAAAAGAAGAGGGTGAAGGACAGGATGACCGTGGCCATCGCGGGCAGCCAGACCAGGCCCACCACGAGCAGGGCGGGCACGCCCAGCATCAGGCCGAGGGCGATCCGGTCCCCTTGGCTGTGGCGCATGCTCCCGCGTGCGCGCGGGGACCGGCCGGGCGGGGCCTGTGCGGACCCCGGGGTCGGGTTTCGAGGCGGTGAGGGGGCGTTCGACACCACACCTGCTCTCCCTTCTGGGTGCAGCCGCCGAAGATGGAGACCTTCTGGCGCTGGATGCTGGCGGTCAGGTCGGCGATGTCGTCCGGCTGTTCGAGGAAGCGCTGGAGCGCGGGGATCATGACGACGGACGCGAAGTCGGGGCGGGTGTCCCGGTCCATGTACTGGGTGAGCGCTCCCGCGTTGGCGACCATGTCGTTGACCTTGGCGTCGAGGGCGCTGAACCCGCTGGTGTCGGCGTCCAGGTGGGTGGGGAGCGCCTGCGGGTCGATGGCGGTGTAGATCTCCTGGGCCCGGAGGGTGCCCAGGTGCCCCACGAGTTCGCGGGCCCCGTCGGGGTCGCGCGGGTCGCCGGAGAGCATGAACCCGTCGATGGGCGCCTCCACGGCGTCGGCGCCGATCGCGGGGTCGAACTCGGGGAAGGCGAAGCAGTCCAGGTCGTCCAGGTCCTCCCCCTCGGGGAAGACGTGGGTGATGAACATGCCGCAGAGCATCATCCCGGCCTCGCGCCGGACCAGGGCGGTCTGCGCCTCGTTGATCCCCCGGCCCAGGGGGTCGGGCTGGTGGTGGGGCAGCAGCTCGGCCCAGGTGCCGAAGACGCTCCTGACCTCGGCGGAGTCCCAGGAGTGGTCGCCGTTGAGCAGCTCCAGGTGGAACTCGGGGCCGTTCAGCCGCAGGTTGAGGTGGTCGAACATGCCCATCGCGGGCCAGCCCTCGCGGATGCCCGAGGCGAGTGGTTCGAGCCCGTCCGCGCGCATGCGCGCGCATAGCTCCTCGAACTCCGCGCGGGTGGCGGGGACCTCGTAGCCGTGCTCCTCGAACACGCTCCTGCGGTGGAAGACCGCCCAGGGCGCGGTGGAGTCGGGGACGATGTACTGCCTGCCGTCGTCGGCCGTGCACAGCCTGCGCACCTGGTCGGTGAAGACGTCCCCGAAGTGGCGGTCCCAGACCTCGGAGACGTCGCTGATGAGGCCGCGTTCGGCGAAGAAGCGCGTCCGGTAGCCCGCGAACCAGCCGATGACGTCGTCCGGGGTGCCCTGGAGGTAGTTGTTGATGCTCTCCTGGAAGGCGGTGGACTGGAAGGTGTTGACCTCCACGGTCAGCCCGGAGTCCGCCTCGAAGAGCCCGACGCTCTCCGCGACGGCCTCGCGCTGGGCGGGGTTGGCGCGGTTGGAGGCGAGGGTGACCAGGTTCGGGTCGCCGCGCCGGCCCGCGCCGCAGCCGGTCAGGGCGGGCAGGGCCAGCAGCGTTCCGGCTCCGGCCAGGCCGCGCAGCAGGGTGCGGCGCCTCGGGCCCGGCGGGTCCGGTGTTCCCGGCGGCGCCTGCGGCCCTGGCGGGCCGGGCGTTCCCGGTGGTCCGTGGTGCATGGGGGCCTCCTTCGAACGGGGGGGCGAACTGATGTGAAGGCGGTCACACGAACGTTTTAATATGTTCGACACGCACCCCCTGCCCTGTCAACAGGTCCCAACGTTTTCCAACAGTTTTCCGGCGGCAGGACGGGTACCATTGACACCGGAGGGGAACCTGGAACACTGGATCAAACAGATTCCTACATTTTCGATCATCCCTGGGGGGCGGATGCTGGCCGCGCAACGGCAGGAGCTGATCCTCGAACAGGTGCGGCGCAGCGGGGCGGTGCGGGTGGCCGACCTGGTCGAGAGCCTCTCCGTGTCGGACATGACCGTGCGCCGCGACCTCGACGCCCTGGAGAGCCGGGGCGAGGTGCGCAAGGTGCACGGCGGTGCCGTCGCGCCCGAGGGCGCGCGCACCGAGGAGCCCGGCTTCGAGGCCAAGTCCACCCGCCAGGAGGACGAGAAGCACGCCATCGCGCGGGCCGTGGCCGAGCTGGTCGAGCCGCACAGCGCCGTGGGCCTGTCCGCGGGCACCACGACCGCCACCGTCGCCGAGTACCTCGCCGACACGCCGGGGCTGACGGTCGTCACCAACTCGCTGCGGGTGGCCGAGGTGTTCCACCGGGCCGCGCGGCCCGACCAGACAGTGGCGCTCACCGGCGGCTTCCGCACGCCCTCCGACGCGCTCGTGGGCCCGCTCGCACTCGCCTCCGTGCGCGGCCTCAACCTGGACGTCCTCGTCCTGGGCGTGCACGGCATGCAGGAGCGCGCCGGGTTCACCACGCCCAACCTCATGGAGTCCGAGACCAACCGCGCCCTGGTGGAGGCCGCCGCCTCCCTCGTGGTCGCCGCCGACCACAGCAAGTGGGGCACGGTCGGGATCAGCACCATCGCGCCGCTGGACCGCTGCGACGTGCTGGTCACCGACTCCGGAACCGACCCGGCCGTCCGGGCCGCGCTGACCGAGCACGTGGGCCGCCTGGTGGTCGCCGACGTGCGACCGAGGAAGAGGGAGGACGGATGAGGAGGACCTCGGCCAGGCTGGCCGACGGCCGCGAGATCGTCTACTTCGACGAGGGCGACACCGCCCGTGAACCCGCGCCCGACCTGCGCGAGCTGCCCCCGTCCGCGACGGGCGCGGAGATGCGCTTCGATCCGCTGCTGCGCGAGTGGGTGGTGGTGGCCTCCCACCGGCAGGGCCGCACCCACCTGCCGTCCAGCCGCGACTGCCCGCTGTGCCCCTCGGCGGAGGGGCGCCTGACCGAGGTCCCGGCCGCCTCCTACGACGTGGTCGCCTTCGAGAACCGCTTCCCCTCGCTGGTGCGCGACGACGGCCGCGTCCTGGAGGGGGTCGGGGAGCTGGAGCCGTCCCGGCGCGTGGCCGCGGGCCGCTGCGAGGTCCTCGTCTTCGACTCCGACCACGACGCGTCCTTCGCCGACCTGGGCCCCGAGCGGGCCCGCACGGTCATGGCCGCCTGGATCGACCGGACCGAGGCGCTGTCGGCGCTGTCGGGCGTGGAGCAGGTGTACTGCTTCGAGAACCGGGGGCCCGAGATCGGGGTGACACTGCACCACCCGCACGGGCAGATCTACGCGTTCCCCTTCGTCACCCCGCGCACCCGGCGGATGCTCGACTCCGCCGAGGAGTACCGCGGGCGCACCGGCGGTTCGCTGTTCGCCGACGTGCTGCGCGCCGAGCAGGAGGCCGGTGTCCGGGTGGTGGCCAGGACCGAGCACTGGACGGCCTTCGTCCCGGCCGCGGCCCGCTGGCCCGTGGAGGTGCACCTGTACCCGCACCGGCAGGTGCCCGACCTGCCCGCGCTGTCGGAGGAGGAGCGCGAGGACTTCGGCCTCCTCTACCTGGACGTTCTGCGCCGCTTCGACGCGCTCCACGACGCGCCCCTGCCCTACATCTCCGCCTGGCACCAGGCGCCCGTGCGCGACCGGCGCGACCTGGCCCACCTGCACCTGGAGCTGTTCTCGGTGCGGCGCGCGCCGGGCAAGCTCAAGTACCTGGCCGGAACCGAGTCCGGCATGGGCGCGTTCATCAGCGACGTCGCGCCCGAGACCGTCGCCGAGCGGCTGCGGGAGGTCGCGCCGTGAAACTGCTCGTCACCGGGGGCGCCGGGTACGTCGGAAGCGTGGTGACCGCCCTGCTGCTGCGGGCGGGTCACGCGGTGACCGTCCTGGACGACCTGTCCACCGGGCACGCGGACGCCGTACCCGAGGGGGCCCGGCTGGTGGTGGCCGACGTGCGCGAGGCCGCCGACGTGCTGGACCCGTCCGTGGACGCCGTACTGCACTTCGCCGCCAAGTCCCTGGTGGGCGAGTCGGTGGCGGACCCGGGCAAGTACTGGCACACCAACGTGTCGGGAACGCTGGCGCTGCTGGAGGCCGTGCGGCGCCACGGCGCGGGGCGCGTGGTCTTCTCCTCCAGCGCCGCCGTCTACGGCGACCCCGCGGGCGACGCGCCGATCCGCGAGACCGACCCGGCGGCGCCCACCAGCCCCTACGGCGCGAGCAAGCTCGCCGTCGACCACATGCTGGAGTCGTGGGCCGCGGCGCACGGTGTCGGCGCGGTGAGCCTGCGCTACTTCAACGTGGCCGGGGCGCACCTGGGCTTCGGGGAGCGGCACGAGACCGAGACGCACCTGGTGCCGAACCTGCTGCGGGTGGCCGCCGAGGGGGACGGGCACGCCAGCGTGTTCGGCACCGACTACCCGACCCGGGACGGGACGGCGGTGCGCGACTACCTCCACGTCGCCGACCTGGCCGACGCGCACCTGCGCGCCCTGGAGAGCGTGCGCCCGGGCGTCTTCCGCGTGCACAACCTGGGCACCGGCGGCGGGCACAGCGTGCGCGAGGTGATCGAGGCGGTCCGGCGGGTGACCGGCCGCCCGGTGCCCGTGGTGGACGGCCCGCGCCGGGCGGGCGACCCGGCCGTCCTGGTCGCGGCCAACGACCGGGCCCGCCGGGAGCTGGGCTGGACGCCGGGGCGCACGCTGGACGAGACCGTCGCCGACGCCTGGGAGTTCGTCCTGGCGCGGCGCGGCACGGCCTGACCCCCATCGCACAGCAGGAAGGCAGGACCTCGTGGACGACGTGACGACCGCGTTCCATTCGGCGTTCGGGTACGGGCCCGAGGGCGTGTGGACCGCGCCGGGGCGGATCAACCTCATCGGCGAGCACACCGACTACAACGACGGGTTCGTGCTGCCCTTCGCCCTGCCCCACGCGCTGACGGCCTCGGCCGCGCGGCGGACGGACGGGCGGGTGCGGCTGGTCTCCCGGCAGTCGCCGCAGGAGTACGCGGCCCCGGTGGAGGACCTGGTCCCCGGCGCGGTGGAGGGGTGGGCCGCCTACCCCGCCGGTGCGCTGTGGGTCCTGCGGGACGAGGGCCGCGCGGTGGGCGGGCTGGACCTGCTGGTGGACAGCACGGTCCCGAGCGGGGCGGGCCTGTCCTCGTCGGCCGCGCTGTCGTGCGCGGCCGTCATGGCCGCGGCCTCCCTGTACGGGGCCGACCTCGCGCCGGGCGAGGTGGCCCGGCTGGCCCAGCGGGTGGAGAACGACTTCGTGGGCATGCCCTGCGGCATCCTGGACCAGTCCGCGTCCATGCTCTCCACCGAGGGGCACGCCCTGTTCATGGACACGCGCACCCTGGAGACCGAGCAGGTGCCCTTCGACCCCTCCGCGGACGGGCTGACCGTGCTGGTGGTGGACACCCGCGCCCCGCACCGGCACGTGGACGGCGCCTACGCCGAGCGCCGCCGCTCGTGCGAGGAGGCCGCGCGCGTCCTGGGGGTGGCGGCCCTGCGCGACGTCACCGACCTGTCGGGCGCCCTGGCCGCGCTGCCCGACGACGTGTCCCGCCGCCGGGTGCGCCACGTGGTGACCGAGAACGAGCGGGTGCTGCGGGCAGTGGACCTGCTCCGGTCCGGTCGAGTCCGGGAGGTGGGGCCTCTGCTCACCGCCTCCCACGCCTCGCTGCGCGACGACTACGAGGTGAGCGTGCCCGAGGTGGACACCGCGGTGGACGCGCTGCTGGCCGCGGGCGCGCTGGGTGCCAGGATCACCGGCGGCGGCTTCGGCGGGTGTGTGGTCGCCCTGGTGGAGACCGAGCGCGTGGAGGCCTGCGGGAAGGCGGTGCTGGAGGCCTACCGGGAACGGGGCTTCGAGGAGCCGAACGCGTTCGGTGCCCTGCCGTCCGCGGGGGCGCGCCGCCTGCACCCCTGAGGCGCCGGTCGGGGAGCCGCGGACGGTCGGCCCCGCCCGGGATTGTGGGAGCGCTTCCATGGACAATGGTGAGACGGTGGACACAAGGGACGAGGGAGCACGCATGGGACTCAGGTTCGGTCTGCTGGGCACCGGCTACTGGGCCGCGGAGACGCACGCCGCGGCGCTGGACGCCCATGCCGGCGCCACCCTGGCTGGGGTGTGGGGGCGCGACGCGGCCAAGGCGGCGGCCCTCGCCGAGCGCTACGGGACCCGGGCGTACGAGGACTTCGAGGCGCTGCTGGACGACGTGGACGCCGTGGCGATCGCGCTGCCGCCCCACATCCAGGGCGACCTGGCCCTGCGGGCCGCCCGGGCGGGGAAGCACCTGCTGCTGGACAAGCCGCTGGCGCTGTCGAGCCTGGCGGCGGACGCGGTGGTCGCCGAGGCCGAGGCGCGCGGGCTGGCGTCCGTGGTCTTCTTCACCAGCCGCTTCTCGGACAACGTGGTGGAGTTCGTGGAGTCGGCCGCGGCGGAGGGCGGCTGGCACGGCGTGCGGGCGACGCTGTTCGCCTCGATCTTCGAGCCCGGCAACCCCTACGGCGGCTCGCGCTGGCGTCGCCGGAAGGGCGGCCTGTGGGACGTGGGCCCGCACGTGCTGTCGCTGGTGCTGCCCGTGCTCGGCCCGGTCACGCAGGTGATGGCGATGGCCGGTCCGCGCGACACCGTGCACATGCTCACGCGGCACGAGAACGGCGCGGTCGGCTCGTTCGCGGTGACCGTGGACGCCGCGCCCGAGGCCAAGGCCTTCGAGGTCGTGCTGCACGGCGAGCGGGGCTGGGTGCCGGTGCCCGGCGGCGACCGGAGCCCGGTGCAGGCCTTCGGCACGGCGGTCGACCGGCTGCTGGCGCAGGTCGAGGGGGAGGTCGGCGACCCCTGCGACGTGCGCTTCGGCCGGGAGGTGGTGGCCGTGCTGGAGGCCGCCGAGGCCTCCGTGCGCCTGGGCCGGGCCGTGGGCGTGGACGAGGCCCTCGGTTAGCGGCACGGGACGGCGCCGCCCGGAGGCGGACCCCACGGGTCGGCCTCCGGTGCGGCGGCGGTGCCGTCTACGTCTTCACTGTCAGGCGGTGCGGCCCCTGGCTCCCCTGGAGTAGAAGCCGTCGGCGAGGTAGACGATCGCCGCGGCCACCAGCACCTGGATGATCAGCGTGATGATCCATCCGGCGCCGAAGAGCCCCGCGGCGATCCAACCGCCGATGAAGGCGGCCACGATGCCCAGGACCAGGGTCAGCCAGATCGGCAGGTGCTGTTTGCCGGGGACGATGAGGCGTCCCAGTGCGCCGACGATCAGGCCGACGATGATCGCACTGATGATTCCGGTGATCTCCATCTGTTCCTCCCGGATGTTGACGCCCTCACCCCCTGCCCGCTCGGTGACGGTGAGGAAACGCCGGACACACCCCCGGGACCAAGGTTTTGCGCGTTCCGTGCCCGGCCATGGCCTGGTCGGCTACCAGGTCGTGACCGCCTGGAGGGCCAGGGCTAGGAGGCCGCGCGTGATGGACTCGGGCATCGGCCGGTCCACGCGCAGGGCGGCGTAGAGGACGGTCATCGGCAGAGCCGGCAGGGCGGCGAGGGACAGGAGCGCCACGCCCTCGGCCAGCGGCGCGACGAGGTCCCCCGCGGCGATCACGCCGAGCGCGGGGTCGGCCGTGAGCGCGGTCAGGGCGGTGATCCCGAGGGCCGGGGACGCCACGACCAGCGCCGTCGTCCAGAGCGCCCGGTGGCCGCCGAGTCGGCGGGTCAGCGCGCGGCCGAGAACCCCTCCCGGGACGGGCTCCCTGTTCCGGCTGTCCTGGCGGTCGCGTCCACAACCCCGGCCTCTCTCCTCGGGGGCACCGGCTCTCCTCGGCCGCGGCTCCGGCCCCGCGGCGCGGGGGCGGGGGTGCCCGACAGCGGATGCGACGCGCGCGGCCCGGACGGTTCTGCCCTTCGCAGAACGCCCGCGGACGCACTCCCCCGCGGGACCGCCGCGGCGTAGGCTCGTCGGGTGAGACCGTCGCGCACGACAACCGTGGAGGCCCGATGACCGACGTCCTGAGTTCCCTGGACGAGGCCCGTGCGGGCAGGCGCGCCGAGGAGCCGCCGGAACCCCTCATGCGCGACCTCATCGGCGACCTGCTGCGGCGCGTCCGGACCGAACAGGGCCGCACGCTGCGCGATGTGGCCGAGGACGCTCAGGTCTCGCTGCCCTACCTGTCCGAGATCGAGCGCGGGCGCAAGGAGGCCTCCTCCGAGGTGCTCGCCGCCGTCTACCGCTCCCTGGGGCTGAGCCTGTCCGACGTGCTGGGCGAGCTGTACGAGCGCACCGTGCCAGCCCGGCTGACCCGGACCGGCACCGGTCTGGGCGACTACCGGCCCGCCGCCGCGCCCGCCCAACAGGCCCGGGTCCTGTCGCTGGCCGCCTGAGGGCGGCAAGGCGGAGCGTAGGAAGCACAGGCCCAAGAAGGTACCGTTCGGGCGCCCGCGGGGTTCTGGAGGTACCGGACGTGCGATCGCGAGGAACGAGCCATCGCACGAGAGGTACCGAAGGTTCCCGCTCTTCGGGCGCCCGAACACGGGACGAAGCGAAGCGGAGGCCCAAAGGGGTACCGTTCGGGCGCCCGCGGGGTTCTGGAGGTGGCGGAGGCGGGTTGGCGAGGAACGAGCCAACCCGCCGAAGACACCGAAGGTTCCCGCGCTTCGGGCGCCCGAACACGGGACGAAGCGAAGCGGAGGCCCGAGGAGGTACCACCCCCGACTCCGGACGGTTCCCTAGGCGGCGGCCCTCCCCGCCGCCGGGTGCGCCTGGCGGGTGGTGATGATCCCGTCCACCAGGCCGTACTCCTTCGCCTGCTGCGCGGTGAAGATCTTGTCCCGGTCGGTGTCGGCGCGCAGCCGCTCCTGCGTCTGCCCGGTGTGCCGGGCCAGGATCTCCTCCACCTGCGAGCGGACCCGCAGGATCTCCTCGGCCTGGATCTCCAGGTCGGCGGCCACGCCCTGGCCCTCCCCGGAGGGCTGGTGCAGCAGCACCCGCGCGTGTTCCAGGGCCGTGCGCTTGCCCGCCGTGCCCGCCGCCAGCAGCACCGCCGCGGCGGAGGCCGCCTGGCCCATGCACACCGTGGCCACGTCCGCGCGCACGAACCGCATGGTGTCGTAGATGGCGGTCAGCGCGGTGTTCGAGCCGCCCGGCGAGTTGATGTAGAGCTGGATGTCGGTCTCGCTCGACTCGTAGTCGAGGTGGAGCATCTGCGCCATCACCACGTTGGCGACGTCGTCGTCGATCGGCGTGCCCAGGAAGACGATCCGCTCCGACAGCAGTCGGCTGAACACGTCGAAGGACCTCTCGCCGTGGGGCGTGCGCTCCACCACCATCGGCACCGTGTAACGACCGCTCACCGGTCCTCCCCCTTCGCGTACGTGGCGAACCCGGGCGCCCCGGCGCCCAGCCGGAGACCGCCGCCGTCCATCTCCGCGACCGACGCGACCACGTGGTCGACGAACCCGTACTCCCTGGCCTCCTGGGCGGTGAACCAGGCGTCGCGGTGCTGGTCCCGGGAGATGGTCTCCTCGGTCTGGCCGGTGTGCTCGGCGATGAGCCGCACCATGGTCTGCTTGGTGTGCGCGAGGTTCTCGGCCTGGATGGCGATGTCGGCGGCCGTCCCGCCCAGGCCCCCGGAGGGCTGGTGCATCATGATCCGCGCGTGCGGCAGGCTGTAGCGCTTGCCCGGCGTGCCGACGCAGGCCAGGAACTGGCCCATGCTGGCCGCGAACCCCATGACCAGGGTGGACACGTCGTTGGGCACGAAGTTCATCACGTCGTAGATGGCCAGCCCGGCGGACACCGAGCCCCCGGGGCTGTTGACGGCCAGCGTGATGTCCCTGCGGGGGTCCTCGTCGGCGAGCAGCAGGATCTGCGCGCACACGCGGTTGGCGCTGGCCTCGTCCACCTGCGTGCCCAGCAGCACGACGCGGCTGTGCAGCAGGCGCGCGGCCAGCTGGTCGTCGAAGGCACCGCCGGAGGTCTCGACCGAGACGGCGGTATGGGTCGGCATGGCACTCTCCCTTCCCCGGCCCCCGTGGGCCGGTGATCCCAGCCTGCGGCGGCGGGGAGGGAGACTTCCACCGTTTCGGCCCGGGGCAGATCTGCCGACGGCAGAGGCCCCGCGGACAGGGGCTCCGGACCCGTACCGGGGGCCCCGCGGGCCCCGGGCGCCTCAGGTCTCGTCGAGGGTCTCGCGCAGGTCGCGCAGCAGGGTGAGCACCATCGGGCGCAGCGACGGCCTTATGGCGTCGAACACCTGGCGCTGCTTGCGCTCCATGTCCCTGCGGCGGATCGCGAGCACCCGCTCGCCCTCCTCGGTGAGGGTCACCACGGTGCTGCGCTCGTCGCGCTCGGAGCGGCGGCGCGCCATCATGCCCTTGCGCTCCAGCTGTTGGATCATGCGGGTGGCGGAGGGGGACGAGACACCGACGATGTGCGCGACGGCGCCGACGCTGGGGGTGTCCATGCCGCGCACCGCCTCCATCAGGAGCGCCTGCGTCAGAGTGAGATCTTCGGCACCCCGGTGGCCGTGGCCGCTGCGCGAGCGGGCGTGGAGCGCCGCGTTGATGAGTTCGGTCCAGGCGCGCTGGAACTCCTCAAGCTCGGAACCGTGCTGCTCGGCACGGGGTTCGTGGGTCTCGTCGGGCACGAAACGGTCCTCGCATGCTGGGCGGGCACCGCGGGTCCACAATCCGCGCGGTGGTTTGACGTTTGTGTAGTCTAGCTATTAAATAGCTAAAGCACGCAAGTTCACATACATCCATGCCCCCACAAACCGTAGCGACACCTCTCGTCCACTGACCGGTTGTGGACACGGTGCGGGGCAGTGGACGTCCGTCCGACACCAGGGCGGGCCCGGACAGGTCCGGGAGGGGCGCATTGACAACAGTGCTGATCGCGCATTTCATCGCAGCTGCGATCGCGCCGTTACTGGTGCGCCAGTGGGGCCGTAACGCCTTCCTCGCGCTCGCCGTCGTCCCGGGTGTGTCCACCCTCTGGGCCCTCTTCCAGATCCCCGCGATCATGCGGGGCGAGACCCTCGCCGTCTCCGTCCCCTGGGCGCCGGAGTTCTCCCTCCGGCTCGGCCTGTACATGGACGCCCTGGGCCTGGTCATGACGCTCATCGCCGCGGGCGTGGGCGCGCTGATCCTGGTCTACTGCGCCCGCTACTTCGACGACTCCGAGCCCGGTCTGGCGCGCTTCGCCGGGGTGTTCGTCGCCTTCGCCGGGGCCATGCTGGGCCTGGTGCTGGCCGACGACCTCATCCAGCTCTTCGTCTACTGGGAGCTGACCACGGTCTTCTCCTACCTGCTCATCGGGCACAGCACGGAGCTGAAGGAGAGCCGCCGGGCGGCGATGACGGCCCTGACCGTCACCACCTTCGGCGGGCTGGCGATGCTCGTGGGCATGATCATGCTCGGTGAGATCGCCGGGACCTACGTGATCTCCGAGATCGTCGCCTCGCCGCCGGGCGGCGCCCTGGTCAACGTCGCGCTCGTGCTCATCATGGTCGGCGCGATGTCCAAGTCGGCCCTGCTGCCGTTCAGCCTGTGGCTGCCCGCAGCCATGCGCGCCCCCACGCCGGTCTCCGGCTACCTGCACGCCGCGGCGATGGTCAAGGCGGGCGTCTACCTGGTGGCCCGCCTCACCCCCGCCTTCCACGACGTCGCCGTGTGGAAGTACACGGCCCTGTTCTTCGGCACGCTCACCATGGTCCTCGCGGGCTGGAAGGCGCTGCGCCAGTACGACCTCAAGCTCGTCCTGGCCTACGGCACCATCAGCCAGCTGGGCTTCCTCATCACCCTGCTGGGCGCCGGAACGCAGGCCGGCGCCCTGGCCGGGATCTCGATGCTCATCGCGCACTCGCTGTTCAAGGCGCCGCTGTTCCTGGTGGTCGGCGTCATCGACCACAGCACCGGCACCCGCGACCTGCGCGAGCTGTCCGGCCTGCGCTCCTCCATGCCCGTGACCTTCTGGACCTCGGTCGTGGCGCTGGCCTCCATGGCGGGCCTGCCGCCCACCCTCGGGTTCGCCGCCAAGGAACTGGCCTTCGGCGCCTTCGAGCACGGCGGAGCCGCCGACAGCGCCGTCCTGGCGGGCATCGTGATCGGCTCCACCTTCACCGTCGCCTACAGCCTGCGCTTCCTGTGGGGCGCCTTCTGGGACAAGGAGAACGTCCCGCCCACGCCGCTCCACGCCCCCGGCCCGCTCCTCCAGGCGCCCGCCGCGGTCCTGGCCGGGCTCGGCCTGCTCGGCGGCCTGCTCTCCACCCTCGTGGACCCCTTCCTGGCCGTGTACGCCGACACCGTCCCCGTCGCCGAGGGCGACTACGTCAAGCACCTGGCCCTGTGGCACGGCCTGGGACTGCCCCTGCTGCTGTCGGCGGTGTGCGTCGCGGGCGGCCTGGCGCTGTTCCGGTTCCGCCACGAGATCGTGTGGGCGGGAACGCGGACCGCGCTGCCCGACGCCGACCGGGTCTACCGCCGGATGCTGGCCGCGCTGGAGAACCTGGCCCTCCAGGTCACCGGCGGCACCCAGCGCGGTTCGCTGCCGGTCTACCTCGGCACGATCCTGGTCGCCCTGGTCATCGCCGCCGGATGGTGGATGGTCAGCGGCCGGATCTGGGAGGGCGACTACCCCGCGGTGCGCCTGTGGGACAACCCGGTCCAGATCATCCCGGTCGTGATCATCGGCGCGTCCGCCCTGCTGACGCTGTTCGTGCGCCGCCGCCTGTTCGCGGTGATCCTCGTGGGCACCGGCGGCTACGGCGTCGCCGCCCTGTTCTACCTGATGGGCGCCCCCGACATCGCGCTCACCCAGTTCCTCGTGGAGACCGTCAGCCTGGTGGTCTTCGTACTGGTGCTGCGCCGCTTCCCGGCCCGCTTCTCGGCGCCCGCGCTGCGCGGGCGCAGGGTGTGGAACCTGGCCCTGGGCGCCGCCACCGGAGTCCTGGTGGCCGCGATGACCTGGTTCGCCCTCGCGGGCCGCCAGGAGCCCTCCATCTCGGCGGGCTACCCGGCCGCGGCCGAGGAGGCCGGCGGCTACAACATCATCTCGGTCCTGCTGGTCGACGTCCGCGCCTGGGACACCATGGGCGAGATCTCGGTGCTCGCCGCCGCGGCCGCCGGTGTGGCCAGCCTGATGTTCGTGCGCCGCCGCGCCCAGCCGCGCAAGACGCCGGGCGGGGTGATGGCCCTGTCGGTCACCGAACCGCCGCCGCCCGCGGACGGCCAGCGCGGCCTCGACCTCGGCGGCCTGCGGTTCGCCCCGCGCAGGATGCACATCGAGCCCCGGTGGGCGCGCACCTGGCTGCCGGGCGCCGACGCCCTGCCCACCGAGCGCCGGTCGGTCATCTTCGAGGTGGTCTCGCGGTTCCTGTTCCCCGTGATCATGGTGATCTCGGTGTACCTGCTGCTCACCGGCCACACCGCCATCGGCGGCGGCTTCGCGGGCGGCATCGTCGCGGGCCTGGCGTTCATCGTCCGCTACCTGGCCGGAGGCCGCTTCGAGCTGTACGCCACCGCGTGGGTGCAGCCGGGCGCGCTGATCGGCGCGGGCCTGGCCGTGGCCACCGGCACCGCGCTGGGTGGTGCCATCTTCGGCACCGACGTCCTGGCGGGGGGCGACGCCTACATCGACTTCTGGATCCTGGGCGAGGCCCACGTCACGGTGTCCATGCTCTTCGACATCGGCGTGTACCTGCTGGTGATCGGGCTCATCCTGGACATCCTGCGCAGCCTCGGCGCCCGCATCGACGAGCAGATCGAGCGGGACGCCGCGCACTCGGAGACCGAGACCGGGACCGGGACCGGGACCGGGGGCACCGAACGCCCAGAGGAGGTCATCTCGTGAACGAGTCCCCCAGCCTGCTCCTGGTCGTCATCGTCGGCGTCCTCGTCGCGGTGGGCGTCGTGCTCCTGCTGGAGCGCAGCCTCACCCGCGTGCTGCTCGGCTTCATCGTCATGAGCAACGGGGTCAACCTGATGATCCTGTCCATGGCGGGCGAGCCCGGCGGGCCGCCGGTCCTGTGGTTCACCGAACCGGAGGAGATGACCGACCCGCTGCCGCAGGCGATGATCCTGACGGCGATCGTCATCACCCTCGGCATCACCGCGTTCCTGCTGGCCATGGCCTACCGGAACTGGCAGTTGGAGGGCAACGACGAGGTCCAGGACGACGCGGAGGACCTGCGCATCGTCCAGGGCGAGGGCCGCCGCGCGGTGCGCCAGCGCTTCCTCAAGGAGCGCCGCAGGCTCCAGGCCGACATCCGCCGCCAGCGGGCCGAACTCCAGGCGACCATCGCCACCGCCGACGCCCGGGAGCTGGCCGAACAGGCCCGCATCAAGGCCGAGATCGCGCGGGCGCAGGCCGAACTGGCCCGCTACGAGCTGGAGGCGGAGGAGAACGATCCGGACGAGCAGTCCCGCGAGACCATGCGCCGCCTGAGCGACCGCGCGGAGTCGATGACCGCGCAGGTCCAGGAGCTGCGCGGGCGCATCCGCCAGGGGCGCAGGCGCCTGCGCGAGCACAGGCGGGCCGACCGCGCCGCCGAGCGCGAGCTGTGGCGCGAGCTGCGCCGCCGCATCCGCTCGCAGCGCAGGCAGGCGCGCCAGACCATGCGGGCCGAACGCGAGCGCTTGGCCCGCGCCGAGGACAGCGACCTGCAAGGGAGCGAGTGACCATGGGGACGGACTACTTCGTCGGTCTGCTGCACTACTTCATCCCGCTGCCGGTGGTGCTCCCGCTGTTCGCGGCCGGGGTGAAGCTGGCGCTCGGCATCCGCTGGCCCCGGCTCCAGCAGGCGCTCAGCGTCATCTCGCTGGCCCTGGTGCTGGTCATCGGCCTCGTGCTGATGCTCGGCTCCCACGCCTACGGCCCGCAGGTCGTGCAGGTGGGCGGCTGGGAGGCGCCGATCGGCATCACCCTGGTCGCCGACCGGCTCTCCGCGCTGATGGTCACGGTGTCGGCGGCGATCACGCTGGCCGTGCTGGTGTACTCCATCGGCCAGGGCATGGCGGGCAAGGCCGAGGTGGCGCCGCTGTCGGTGTACCAGCCGACCTACCTGATCCTGGTGGCGGGCGTCTCCAACGCCTTCCTGGCCGGTGACCTGTTCAACCTGTACGTCGGGTTCGAGATCCTGCTGACCGCCAGCTACGTGCTGCTGACCCTGGGCGGCACGCAGTCCCGGATGCGGGCGGGCGCCATCTACGTCGTGGTGTCCCTGGTGTCGTCGGTGCTGTTCCTCATCGCCATCGCGCTGGTCTTCGGCGCGACCGGCACGGTGAACATGGCCCAGCTCGGCGAGCGGCTGCCCGAGCTGTCCTCGGACCTGCGGGCGGTCCTCCAGGTCGTGCTGCTGTTCGCCTTCGGCATCAAGGCGGCGGTCTTCCCGCTGGCAGCGTGGCTGCCCGACTCCTATCCGACCGCGCCCGCGCCGGTCACGGCGGTGTTCGCGGGCCTGCTCACCAAGGTGGGCGTGTACGCGATCATCCGCACCCAGACCCTGCTGTTCCCGGGCGAGCAGCTCAACGACCTGCTGATGGTCGTGGCCCTGGCGACGATGATCATGGGCATCCTGGGCGCGGTCGCGCAGACCGACATCAAGCGTCTGCTGTCGTTCACGCTGATCAGCCACATCGGGTACATGGTGTTCGGCGTGGCCCTGGGCAGTGAGCAGGGCATGGCGGGCGCGGTGTTCTACGTCGCGCACCACATCACGGTGCAGACCACGCTGTTCCTCATCACGGGTCTGATCGAGCGCCGGGGCGGCTCCACCTCGCTGGACCACCTGGGCGGGCTGGTGCGGATCGCGCCGATACTCGCGGTCCTGTTCTTCATCCCGGCGATGAACCTGGGCGGCATCCCGCCGCTGTCGGGCTTCCTCGGCAAGCTCGGCCTGATCCAGGCCGGGGTGGAGGCGGGCACGCCGCTGGCCTACGCCCTGGTGGGCGCGTCGGTGCTGACGAGCCTGCTGACCCTGTACGTCATCGCCCGGGTGTGGAACTACGCGTTCTGGCGCACGCCCTCCGAGGGCATGGTGGCCGAGCCCGGCACCGTGCTGGAGGACACCGAGGCCGACGACCCCTCCACCGCGGCCCTGGGCCCCGGCGAGGCGGTCGGCCCGTCCTCCCGCCTGGGCGACACCTCGACCGCGGCCACGCCGGTGGTCACGTCCGTCGTCCTGCCCAGGAGTATGGTCGGCGCCACGGTGGCGCTGGTGGTGTTCAGCATCGCCCTGACGGTGCTGGCCGGGCCGCTGATCGAGTACTCCTCGGACGCGGCGGTCGAGCTCCAGGCGCGCGGCCCCTACATCGAGGCGGTACTGGGAGGCGACCGGTGAACGGCCTGCAGGAGAAGAAGCGGATCGGCCTGACCGCGCTGCGCAGGCGCCTGGGCAAGGTGCAGATCCCGGTGGCGCTCGGCATGACGCTGGTGTGGATGCTGCTCTTCGACGCCTTCCAGCTCCGCCCGGAGTCGCTGGGCCTGCTGGTCCTGGGTTTCCTGGTGTCCGTGGTGATCATGCTGGTGTTCCCGCTGCCGCCGATCTCCCCGGGGTTCCGGTTCCGGCCGCTGTACCTGCTCCGGCTGCTGGTGTACATGCTCGCCCGGATGGTCTGGGCCAGCTTCCGGGTGACCGTGCAGACCTTCACGCCCGGACGCGTGCACAGCTCGGTGGTGGAGGTGCGGCTGCGCACCGACTCCGACCTGATGCAGGTGTGCGTGTCGATCGCCAGCTCGATCATCCCGGGTTCGGTGATCGTGGAGGTGGGCCAGCCCGACCGGACCCTGTACGTGCACGTGCTGGGCGCGGACGACGACGGCTCGATCGAGCAGGGGCGCGAGGACGTCCTGCACCTGGAGGAGCGGATCGTGATGGCACTGGGCACCCGTGAGGACATCGCCGCGCTGCGGGCCGGGGAGTCCGTGCCGGGCGGGGAGAGGGGGAGGCCGTGAACGTCCTGTGGATCGTCATCGGCGTCCTGCTCGGCCTGGCCGCGCTGCTGAGCGTGACCCGGATGCTCATCGGCCCGGGCATCCTGGACCGGGCCATCTCCGTAGACGTGCTGCTCGCCTCGGCGCTGGTCGGCGTGGGCGCCTACGCGGCCTTCACCCGCGACCCCACGGTGCTGCCGACGCTGCTGGTCCTGTCCCTGCTGGGCTTCGTCGGCTCGGTCAGCATCGCCAAGTTCGTCGCGCGGCGGGCGCACGAGGACCAGGAGCACATCGCCACGCCGACCGAGGCCCACCCGACCTCCGCGACGCCCACCGACGCTGTCCCCGGCTCGGAGCGGCCGGAGAAGGGGGAGACCTCGTGAGCGACCAGCTCATCACCGTCCTGGACTGGGTGGCGGTCCTGTGCATCCTGGCCGGGGCCGTGCTCTCCCTCGTGGCGGGCGTGGGCCTGCTGCGCTTCCCCGACCTGCTCTCGCGCATGCACACCGCCGCCAAGCCGCAGATCCTGGGGCTGCTGCTGGTGCTGGTGGGGATCGGCATCCGGCTGATCCCCGTGGAGACCAACATCTTCAGCGCCGGAACGCTGCTGCTGGTGGCGCTGTTCCAGATCGTGACCGTCCCGGTGGCGGGCCACATCGCCGCCCGCGTGGGCTACCGGACCGGGCGCATCGACGAGGAGCTCATCGCCCGTGACGAGCTGGCCGAGCGCTTGGAGGCCAGGCGCGGGAACGGCGACGGCGGCCCGGACGGCGCCTCCCGGTAGACGGCGGGCGGGAGTCCGCGCGAGGGCCCCGGGAGCGGGTTAAGCCGCTCCCGGGGCCCTCGCCGCGTCCGGGCCGGGTCCGGGCGGAGCCGGTCCCCGTCCGCCTCACCCGCCCCCGGGGCCGCCGCGCAGCCGGGTGTTCTCCTCCTCCAGTTCCAGGATCCGGCCGATCCCCGCGAGGTTCACCCCCTGGGCGGCCAGCTCGGCCACCCGCCGCAGGCGGGTGATGTCGTCGTCGCTGTACAGCCGCGTGCCGCCCCCGGTGCGCGCCGGGGCGACCAGGCCCCGCTCCTCGTAGGCGCGCATGCTCCGCGGCGCGACGCCCGACAGCTCCGCGGCCACGGAGATCGTGTACAGGCCCCGGACGGGATCCGGCCGCGGTTCCCTCATCAGCGCGTCCTTCCCTTCGGGAGCGTCATCTTACCCACGGCTTGAGAAATTCTTTGTCCGGCATAGTTGTTTAGCTCTCTAGACTGAGGTATAAAACTTGCGTCAGATCGCATCAGGTTTTCTAGCAGGGCCAAGGGAGGTTTCCATGATGCTGATGCGTACCGACCCCTTCCGGGACGTCGACCGCCTGACACAGCGGATCCTGGGCGAGGCGTCCCGACCGGCCGCGATGCCGATCGACGCCTACCGCGACGGCGATGTCTTCGTCGTCTGCTTCGATCTGCCCGGCGTGCGCGCCGACTCCATCGACCTGGAGGTGGAGCGCAACGTGCTCACGGTGACCGCTGAGCGCCCCGACACCGTGCGCGACCGCGAGTCGGTGGTGGTCGCCGAGCGGCCCACCGGCACCTTCTCGCGGCAGCTGTTCCTCGGCGAGACGCTGGAGACCGACGCCATCCGGGCCGACTACGCCGACGGCGTCCTGACCCTGCGCATCCCGGTCGCCGAGCAGGCCAAGCCGCGCAAGATCAGCGTCGGCACGGGCGAGGGCCGGCCCCGCAGCATCCGGGCCTGAGCCCGGCGGCCCGGCTCAGGCCGGGCCGCCACTCCCGAGCAGTGTCCGTGCCCCTCCCCTCAGGAAGCAGTGATCCGATGCCTTCAACACTCCGCAGGACCCGCGCGGTGGCCGAGCACATCCAGCGCCACGACCACCGGGAGACGACCCATTTCGCGTGCGTCCGCTTCTTCCGCGCCCTCCGGGCCTACGAGACCGCGTGGGGAAGCGCCCCCGACCGCCTCCGCCGGGCGCTGGAGGACCTCCGGAGCGCCACCGCGGAGCTGACCGGCGACCCGGACGCCTTCCGCCGGGCGTGCCGGGACCCCCGCCACGGGGGCCTGCCGCACAGCCTCGACGAACCGCTGGCCGAGCAACTGCGGGCCTCCCTGGAGGCTCCCGTGCCCGCCGGAGCGGGCTGAGGCGGCGCTCTCAGAGGACCTGCACGCGGGACTCGCCGAAATCTACATCGGCCAGAGTAGACATCCGCCTGAAGCGCTGATACATTTCCTGTCGTAGCCACAGAGATCCACGAGGTGGACCACCGGATACGCCGGTGGGGAGCAGGATCGGCGTTCCGCCCGCACGGGGGACGCCGCGGCAACAGGGAGAACGCGGTAGGGCTCGACCGACGCGGAGGTTTTCATACGGCGTCGGGAGCCGGTAGGACCGCAGTACAGAGGTAGAGCAGTACCGCAGGACCGGCGCCCCGCCGGCACGGGGGACGCCGCGGCAGGTGTGAAGTGTACGCAGTGAGATCGAGAGGAGTAGATGCCATCGAGGATCGCCCGGGTGTGGGGACGTCCCGCTCGGGTACCGCAGGCCCCGGTTCGGAAGAGGTGGTCCACGGTCACACAACCGCGATCCCCGCGATCCCGTCCCAGTTCGACATCGGGAAGCGGAAGACCGGTAGCAGCCGGTAGATGGTGTTGAACTCTCGGGCCCCAGCGCTGTTCGGCGCTGGGGCCCTCGGCGTGCGATGAGGAGAGAAAGAGAAACGCTTGTCCCGTCCCGAAACCGAAGACCGGTTCGAAGATGACGACTACCCCGCCTACACCATGGGCCGCGCGGCGGAGATGATCGGTGCCACACCGGCCTTCCTGCGCGCTCTGGGCGAAGCCCGGCTGATCGAGCCCCTGCGCTCGGCGGGCGGGCACCGCCGCTACTCCCGTTACCAGCTCAGAATCGCCTCCCGCGCCCGCGAACTCGTGGACGAGGGCACTCCGGTCGAGGCCGCGTGCAGGATCATCATCCTGGAGGACCAACTGGAGGAGGCCCAGCGGATCAACGAGGCGCTGCGCGCCTCCGAGGCCGACGCGCGGGCCGCCGGGCGCCCGGACCCCGGAAACGCCTGACGGAGGACGGGGCGGCGTGGACTGACGGCGGTCCCGCCGCGTCCTCCGCCCCGCCGCGTCCGCGCGGGCTCAGAGGCGGTCGGCCTCGTCGTCGGTCATCAGCCGGGAGCGGATGAGGAACCGGTTGCCCGTCGGCGCCTCCAGGGAGAAGCCCGCTCCCCTGCCCCGGACGACGTCGATGGTCAGGTGGGTGTGGCTCCACAGCTCGAACTGCGCCCGCGACATCCACACCGGCACCGGCTCGGGCGCGCCCACGTCGAGGTCGCCAAGGCGCACGTCGGAGGCCCCGGTGCGGAACTCCCCCGCCGGATAGCACATCGGGGAGCTTCCGTCGCAGCACCCGCCGGACTGGTGGAACATGAGCGGCCCGTGTTCGTCGCGCAGCTCGCGGAGCAGGGCGGCCGCCGCGTCGGTGACGGCCACCCTCTCCACGGCCGCGCCGTCGGCGCGGGGGTCCATCAGAACAGCCCCATCGCCTTGTCGGAGTAGCTGACCAGCAGGTTCTTGGTCTGCTGGTAGTGGTCGAGCATCATCTTGTGGTTCTCGCGGCCGATGCCGGACTGCTTGTACCCGCCGAACGCCGCGTGCGCCGGGTAGGCGTGGTAGTTGTTCACCCACACGCGGCCCGCCTGGATGTCGCGGCCCGCCCGGTAGGCGGTGTTGCCGTCGCGCGACCACACCCCCGCCCCCAGCCCGTAGAGGGTGTCGTTGGCGGTCTTGAGGGCGTCGTCGTAGTCGTCGAAGCGGGCCACCGACACCACCGGGCCGAAGATCTCCTCCTGGAAGATCCGCATGCCGTTGTGGCCCTCGAAGACGGTCGGCGCGACGTAGTAGCCGCCGGACAGGTCGCCGCCGGGGTCCACCCGCTCCCCTCCGGCGAGCACCGCGGCCCCCTCCCTGCGGCCGATGTCGATGTAGGACAGGATCTTCTCCAGCTGGTCGTTGCTGGCCTGCGCGCCGACCATGGTCCCGGTGTCCAGCGGGTTCCCCTGCCGGATCCGGCCGACGCGGGCCAGGGCGTCGCCCATGAAGCGGTCGTAGACGGCGTCCTGTACCAGGGCCCGCGAGGGGCAGGTGCACACCTCGCCCTGGTTGAGGGCGAAGAGCGCGAAGCCCTCCAGGGCCTTGTCGTAGAAGGCGTCGTCGGCCGCGGCCACGTCGGCGAAGAAGATGTTGGGGCTCTTGCCGCCCAGCTCCAGGGTGACCGGGATGAGGTTCTCCGACGCGTACTGCATGATGAGGCGGCCGGTGGTGGTCTCGCCGGTGAAGGCGACCTTGCTGACGCGGGGGCTGCTGGCCAGCGGCTTGCCCGCCTCCGCGCCGAAGCCGTTGACGACGTTGACCACGCCGGGCGGCAGCAGGTCGGCGACGAGCTCCATGAGCAGCAGGATCGAGGCGGGGGTCTGCTCGGCCGGCTTGAGCACGACCGCGTTCCCGGCGGCCAGCGCGGGCGCGAGCTTCCAGGTGGCCATGAGCAGAGGGAAGTTCCACGGGATGATCTGGCCGACCACGCCCAGGGGCTCCTGGAAGTGGTAGGCGACGGTGTCGCCGTCGATCTGGGAGGTGTGCCCCTCCTGCGCGCGGATCGCCCCGGCGAAGTAGCGGAAGTGGTCGACGGCCAGCGGCAGGTCGGCGGCCAGGCACTCGCGGACGGGCTTGCCGTTCTCCCAGGACTCGGCGACGGCGAGCCGCTCCAGGTTCTCCTCGACGCGGTCGGCGATCCGGTTGAGGACCAGGGCCCGCTCGGCGGCGGAGGTGCGGCCCCAGGCGGGGGCGGCGCCGTGGGCCGCGGCCAGGGCCAGTTCCACGTCCTCCGCGCCGCTGCGGGCGACCTCGGTGAAGACGCGGCCGTTGACGGGGCTGGGGTTCTCGAAGTAGCGGCCCCGGACCGGCCGGACCCACTCGCCCCCGATCCAGTTGTCGTAGCGGGCGGCGTACTCGACGACGCTTCCGGGCTGGCCCGGGGGTGTGTAGATCGCCATGGAGGTCTCCTTGCTTCGCCGGGCTCCTGCCGTGGGACCGGCAGCCGCTTCCGGGGAGGTCGGGAGGGTGACGCTAGTCACCACCACGTTGCGACCACGTTGCGGTCGGGTCAGCCGCCGAGCCAGCGCAGTCGGCCGCGCAGGGCGGCGTGGCGCGGGGAGGCGGGGTCGAGGGCGCGCAGCACGGCGGTCAGGACGCGGGGGTCGTCGCGCCACTCGGGGTGCTCGGCCCAGTCCAGGAGCACGTCCGGTGCGGCGTTGGCGCCCAGGGCCTCGCACACCTCGGCCTGGAGGCCGTCGCGGACCTCGGCCACGCCGGGCGCCTCGGAGCGGGGCAGGACCGGCCCGGTGTAGGCGTCCAGGGCCCGCCGGTAGGCGCCCCCGGCCAGGTGGCGGCGCACCTCGTCCACGTCGGTGGCCATCGGACGGCACAGCCGGTAGGGGCGGGAGGCGAGCAGGCCGGGGCCGAGGAGGCGGCGCAGGCGCGACACCTCGGCGCGGGCGGTGACCGGGGAGGCGTCCCGCTCGTGCAGCCGGGCGCCGAGCTCGTCGCCGGTCAGCCCGCGCGGGTTGCGGGCGAGCAGGAGCAGGATCTCGGAGTGGCGGGCGCTCAGTGCCAGGTCGCGGCCGTCCAGGGTGAGCCGGGCGCCGTCACGGCCCAGGACGCGGAGCCGGTCGTCCCCGTCGGGCCCGCGGTCCCCGTCCGTGGCGGCGCCCGCGCGCGGGCCGGTGGGCGCGGGGCCCGTCCGGACCGCCCGCCGCCGTCCCGGCGCGGGCCCCCGGGCCCCGGCGCGCAGGGCGCGCAGCTCCGCCTCCGCCGCGGTGGCGGCGGCGCGGACCAGGGCCAGGGCCTGCGGCGAGGCGAGGTGGCTGTCCCCGGTGAGGTCGAGGACGCCCAGGAGGGCGCCGGTGCCGGGGTCGTGCAGGGGCGCCGCGGAGCAGCTCCAGTGCTGCACGCCCCGGGCGAAGTGCTCGCTGGCGAAGACCTGGACCTCGTGGTCGAGGGCGAGGGCGACGCCGGGCGCGTTGGTGCCGACCGCGTGCTCGTGCCAGTTGGCACCCTCGACGAAGTACATGTCCTCGGCGCGGCGGCGGAGCCTGTGGTCGCCCTCCACCCACAGCAGGCGGCCCGAGGCGTCGCCCACCGCGAGGATCTGGGGGCCGGGCGCGGTGTCGACGAGCAGGTGCCGCAGCAGCGGCATGACGGCGGCCAGCGGGTGCGCGTCGCGGTGGTCGCGCAGGTCGGGGCCGGTGAGCTCGACCCGGGGCAGGGCGGTGTCGGGGTCCACGCCGTGGTGGGCGCTGCGCCGCCAGGATGCGCCGACGACGGGGCGGACCGGGCCGCTGACCCGGCCGGAGTCGGTGAAGCGCGTGTGCGCGACCGCCACGTCCCGCCGCACGGCTTCGGGGTCGGCCTCCCACGGCCACGCGTTCCACGGTCCCGGCATGCGCGCTTCCCTCCGCCGAGGCGACGGCGGGCCGTGCCGACGGACCGCCCGACACCCCCGATTGAAGCCGCGTCCGCCCCTTCTGACAAGGGGCCGGGACGAACCGGACGCGCCCCGTCCCGTGCGCGCGGACCCGCCCCCGGACGGACGGGTCCTCCGCGGCGCCCGCCTCAGAACTCGTCGCGGACGCGCTCCCTGCCGGGGCCGCAGAGCCAGTAGGCGGGGTAGGCCCGCACGTCCTCCACGGTCGGCGCGGCCGGGGGCGCGGCCGGGTAGGGGTCGCTGCCCCAGTCGAAGCGCGGGCGCAGCTCGCGCGCGGTGGCTCCGTCGGGGAGGGCGTCGCGCCCGGCGGGGGTCAGGTAGGTCCCGGCCGGGGTCCTGCGGGCCAGGCCCGCCTCCACCAGGGGCTGGGCCAGCTCCTCCTCCACCCGCCCGTCCCACCGGGTGGTCGCCGCCGCGGTCCCCAACAACGCTGTCAGGTCCTTGATCAGTGTGCTCATGCGCAAACGGTAGCGATCCGCGGACCCGCGCACCCGGGCATTGCCGAACTCGGCAGAGTGCGCCGGAACACACACGAGCGCCGGTTCGGAGCGGGTGCGCGGCCGGGGGTCCCGACCGGCCGCGCCACCGGGTCGATCCGCGCGGCACGCGGACGCGGGCGGGCCCGGGGGCCGGCTCAGACCGGCCGCCACCCCTCCCCGCCGGGCGGGTCCGCCACGAGCGCGGCGAGCGCGACCGTCATCGCCACCCGGGCACGCGGGTCGTTCAGCGGCAGGTCCGCGACCCGGCCCATCCGGCGCAGCCGGTACCGCACCGTGTTGGGGTGCAGGCCCAGCAGCTCCGCCGCCCGCCCCAGGTCCCCGTGCACGTACAGCCAGGCGCGGAGCGTGCGCGCGTGGTCGGTGCCGTGCTCGGCGTCGTACCGGACCAGGTCCGCCACCGGGTTGCGGACGGGCATGCGCCCGGCCTCGGCCACCAGGCGCAGGCGGCGCAGCAGCACGGAGTCCCAGGCGTCGTCGTAGACGACCGCGTCGGCGCCCTCGGGCGCCTGCACGTGCAGCGTCAGGCACTCGTCCGCCTCCTGCCTGCTGGCGGGCAGGCCCGCGGCGTCGGCGGTGCCGCCCACACCGGCCACCACGCCCAGCCGGTCGGGCAGGCCGCGCAGCGTGGAGCGGACCCACTCCACCGCCGGGGCGGGGTCGTCCCCGCACGGCAGCACGGTGTACACGGTGGTTCCGAGCAGGGTGCTGCGCCCCGGACGCGACCAGCCGAAGCCGGTGGTGACCTGCTCGAACAGGTGCAGGATCGCGGCCTCGGGCTCGGTGCGGGCGCGCGCCTGGAAGGCGATCACACGCAGCCCCGCCCCGAGCAGGCCGATCCGCCCGGCCGTCTGCGCCGGGTCGGCGGAGCCCTCCAGCAGGTCGATCACCGACTCCGACTCCACCTGCCGCTCCAGGTCGCTGCTGACCCTGGCGCGCAGCATGTGCAGTCCGACCGTGTGCGCCCCCTCGCTCAGCGCCCGGGAGCGGTCCGCGTCCAGCGGGGCGTCGCACGCCACCCACAGCGTGCCCAGGAGTTCGCGGCCCACCCGGATCGGCGCGGCGGTGCGTCCGCGCATGCCGAGTCCGGGTATCCCCGGCACGAACCGGGGTCCGGTCGCGGCGGCCAGCCGGGTGAGCACCCCGTCGGCGTCGAGGCGTTCGCGGACCCGCTCGGGGACCCGCCGGTCGACGAGGGTGTCGCGCCGCACCCGGTCGGTGCCGCCCTGGGAGGCCGAGTAGGCCACCACGCGCGAGGCGCGGTCCTCGATGGTGACGGGTCCGCCGACCTCGGCGGCGACGGTGTCGGCCAGGGTGAACAGGTCGCTGGGGCCGCGCCCGGCCTCGGTCTCGCGCCCCTCCAGGACCAGCCCGTAGACGACCCCGGAGACCTGGCTCCACGACACGGCGGGCTCCACGACCAGGAGGGCGGGGCCGCCCTCGCCCAGGCGTGCGCGCACGTCGTCGCCGGGTCCGGTCGCGGACCGGATGATGACGACGGTCGCGCGGGCCTGCTCCGCCAGGCGCACCGCCTCGGCGGCGGAGTCCACGCCGACGGCGAGGAAGGCGTCGCCCAGCTGCGGCACGTCGTCGGTGGGGTCGTGCATGGCGACGCTGCGCAGCTCCCTGCGGCGCAGCGGCTCGGGGCCGACGAGCCGGGCGCCGTAGCCGCCCAGGACGTTGACGAGACGGTCGAGGTGGATCACGCCCGCTCCTTTCCCCGGCGGCGGAGTTGTTCCGCGGCCACAAAGGGGCCTCACCTGATTGTCGCCCGAGGATAACGCCCGACCCCGTCCCCGTGGACACACTCGTGGTAGGCGGCGGCCCCCCGTGTCGGCCGCCGCTGTGCTCGCCCCGTCCGCGGACCCGCTTCCGCGGCGCGGGCCCTGAAGACAAGGAACGTTCATGGCCAGGACCACCGACCGATGGATGACCCGGGAGGCCTACGAGCGGCTCCGGGAGGAGCTCCGGACGCTGCGCGCGCTCCCCGACGACGACCCCGGCACCGGGGCGGACCGGGGCGCGGGGGACGTACTCCCCGCGCCCCGCTACATTCACGACCCCGCCGTGCGGCAGGCGCGCGTGCACACCATCGAGCGGCTGCTCAGCGAGGCCGTCGTGGACGAGGCCGCGCCCGACGACGGGATCGCCGCGCCCGGCAAGGTGCTCACCATCCGCTACGACGGCGAGGAGGAGGACGAGGTGTTCCTCCTCGGCGTCCGGGACGCGTCCGTGGCGGACCGGATGACGGTGTACTCCCCGGAGTCCCCGCTGGGCGCGGCGCTGGTGGGCGCCCGCCAGGGCGAGCGGCGCACGTTCACCGCGCCCCGGGGCACGGTCATCGGGGTCACCCTGCTCAGGGCCGAGCCCTACCGGGCCGCCGTCGTGCACTGACCCCGGTCCCGGGGACCCGCCGGGGACGGAGCGGGGCCCGCCGTGGGGGGGCGGACCCCGGCCGGGGCGGGCCGCGGGGGGGGCGGAGAGGCGCGGGGAGGGCGGGGGCCGGAGGGCCGCCGTGCGCCTTTCTTTTTCGGCCCGGGAATTCACCGCGGGATTTCCCCGCAGCGTGTTCCCGGGCTTTCCCCCGGCTTCCCGCGCTCCTTTGGACGCGCTTTCCCGCGCGTCCTCCCCGTGTCCGTTTCCGCGCCGGGGCGGGGCCGTCGGCGGATGACACGGGGGAGATTCCGTTCCGGTCCTTCTCCGGGGACGCCACGGGCACGCGGAACACCAGGCCTGTGGGGTTCCCTCCCCCGTCGGCGCGCACGTCCCGGCCGCCTGTGCGCGGCCGGGGCGCGCGCCCTCCCGGGGCGCCACCCGTCGCGAACGGCTTCCGAACGGCGTTCCCGGCGTATCCGGACACCGGCGGAACGGTCATACCGGAGAAAACGAAAAGAGACCCGGCTTCCTTTCCCCCGGGAAACGCCGTTTCCCTCCGGCGGGGAAAGCGGACCGTTCCGAAGGCCCGAGGGGTCTCCCCCGCGACCCGCGCGCACCGTTCCCGGAGGGGGACGGTCACGACCGCACGGTTCCGGGTAGCGGGGTGGGGGACCCGGCGGGAGCACGCGGGCAGAAGGAACGGACACCCGAAGCGGAGGACGATGCACATGAGCGCGGACACCGACGAAGCGCGCTGGGCGCCGGTCAGGGACTGGCACGCGGCGGTGAGCGCACGGGACCTGACGGCGGCGAAGGCGGTCGTGGACCCCGACATCAGGGTCGGCGGCCCCCAGGGCTCCGCACAGGGGGTGGAGGCCTTCCTGGACTGGGTCCGCGACTCGGGCATCCGCGTCGAACCGGTCGGCTGGCACACCGTGGACGAGCACCGCGTCGTGGTCGAGCAGGACGCCGCCTGGCCCGGTCGCGCCGACTCGGGCCCCGAGGCGGCCCCGGTGCGCACCGCGACCCTGTTCGAGGTGCGCCACGGCCTGATCACCGCCGCGCTCCGCTACGACGAGGGCGTGGAGGCGGCCCTCGACGCGGCCCGGCGCACCTCCTGACTCCGCGTACGTGCCGGGGCGCCGCAGGCACGCCGGCCTCGCGACACGGCCCGGGGCGGCCGGTACCGGTATCGGTGCGCCCCGGGTCGGTGTGGGGTGGGGGCCCGGGTCAGGGGGCCGCCGGTCTGCCGATGGTGCGGAGGAGGACGTGCGCCTCGTCGAGGCGGTCGGGGAAGGCCTCCGGGTTCTCCGCCAGCCGCATGGCGGTCAGCTCGCAGGCCATGGCGGTGTGGGCGGCGAGCACGGCGACCTCCTCGGTCGCGCCCGCCTCCGCCAGGGCGCCGGCGAACCGGTGGGCGCGCTGCTGGCGGGTGAGCAGGTAGCGCGAGCGCAGTTCACCGCTCTCCCGGAGCAGGCGCGCCAGGACGGCGGAGTGGGCCGGGGAGAGCGCGGTGTGCGGTCTGACGGCGGCGTCGGCCTCCCTGAGCAGTTCGACGGCGGCGCCGAGGTCCTCGCCCAACGGCCGGGTAGCCTTCTCCAGCACGTAGGCGCACATGCGGTCGGCCTCGGCGCCGTCGTCGGCGAACAGCACCTGTTGTTTGTCGCCGAAGTACCTGAAGAAGGTGGTCCGGCCGACTTCCGCGCGTTCGGCGATCGCGGCGACCGTGACGTTGTCGAATCCGTGCTCCGCGAAGAGCTGGAAGGCTGCTGACACGATCATGGCCCGGGCCTTGCGCCGTTTGCGGGCGTGGAGCGTGTCGGGGGGGTGGTGCATGAGGCGACCCTATCGAGTGGGAACCCGGTTCTCTTTGGTACGCGGGACCATTGGGACGGTAGTCCTGAAACGCACCGCGAGATCGGGGAGCGGGAAGTCGTCTGTCCTGTTGTAGCGGGAACGCATCCGGTGGGCACAGGCCGAAACCCACGCGAGCGCACTGGTTGGCCCGGAATTTTATTGCAGAGCGGGGTTCCTCTGACAACCGCCTTCCGGGCCGTGCGGAACATCTACCCGGAAAGCGGTTCCCCTCTCACCGGATTTCGCCTTCCGCGCGGCCGGAGCGGGAGCCATTCCGGATCGGTCCCCATTAAACATCTTCCGGGAAAACGTTCGGTTTCCTTACTGTTTCCCGGCCTGGGAACACGGACCGCCGCAGCGTGCGACCGCCGACTGTCAGTGACCTGTGCCACAGTGGAGACCTCGATCCCATTCTGGAGCTGGTCATGGCATATCTCCTGGTCATCGGCACACGCAAGGGGCTCTTCACCGCCCGCAGCGAGGATCGGCGGGCATGGGAGGTGAGCGGCCCGCACCGGCTCGACTCCGCGGACTACGCCAGCATGAGCGCGGTGTACGCGGTCGGCGTCAACCCGCACAGCGGCCGCGTCCTCGCCGGAGCGGAGAGCTCGCACTTCGGACCGAGCGTCTGGTACAGCGACGACGGGGGCGCCACCTGGCACGAGCCCGGGGCGGCGCCCATCGCCTTCCCCGAGGACACCGACGCCTCCCTCGTCCGGGCCTGGCAGTTCGCCTTCGGCGACGACGCCGACACCGTGTACGCGGGGGTGGAGCCGCACGCCCTGTTCCGGTCATCCGACGGCGGGCTGCGCTTCGAGCTCGTCCGCGCCCTGTGGAACCACCCCCACCGCGCCGACTGGTTCCCCGGGGCGGGCGGCGGCGCGGTCCACACGATCCTGCCCGGCGTCCTCGGCGCGGGCGAGCGCGTGCCCGGAGCCGTGACGGTGGCCATGTCCACCGGTGGTGTCTACCAGACCCGCGACGACGGTGCCAGCTGGGCTCCGGCCAACCGGGGGATCTCGGCGGTGTTCCTGCCCGACGAGGAGCCCGAGTACGGCCAGTGCGTGCACAAGGTGGCCGCCGGGCCGGGCGGCGTGCTCTACGCGCAGAACCACCACGGGGTGTACCGCAGCTCGGACCCCGCGGGCAAGGGGTGGACGGCCGTGGAGACCGGCCTGCCCACCGACTTCGGGTTCGCGGTGGTCGCCCACCCGCACCGGCCGGAGACCGCGCTCAACTTCCCGGTGGTGAGCCAGGAGGTGCACCTGCCGCCCGACCACCGGCTGGGCGTGTACCGGACCGACGACGGGGGCGGCAGCTGGCGGCCGTTCACGGAGGGCCTGCCCCGGGAGCCCTACTTCGGGATCGTGCTGCGCGACGGCGCCTGCACCGACGGGGCGGACGTGCCCGGGTTCTACTTCGGCACCCGGTCGGGCGACGTCTACGCCGCCACCGACGACGGCGACGGCTGGCACCCGGTGGTCCGGCACCTGCCCGACGTCCTGTGCGTACGCGCCGTGGAGGTGTGAGATGCGGGTGACGGTACACCTGCCGGGGCTGTTGAGGGCCGACGCCGACGGCGCGGCCCACGTCCCGGTGGAGGTCGGGGACGGGACCGCGCTGGGCGGGGTGCTGGACGCGCTCGCCGCCCGGTATCCGGGGCTGGACCGGCGTATCCGCGACGAGCAGGGGCGGCTGCGCCGCTACGTCAACGTGTTCGTGGACGAGGACGAGTGCCGCGGGGTCGGCGGGCTGGCGGCGCCGGTCCGCGACGGAGCGGACGTGCGCGTGCTGCCCTCGGTCGCCGGGGGCTGAGGCCGTCCGCGCAGGCCGGGCGGTCCGGGCCGTCCGGGCGGCAGGGGAGGCAGGGGTGCCCGACCGGCCGGGCGGGCGCGGTTCCCGGCCGCGGGGCTGAGGGGCCCGCGCGGCGAGCCACCCCGATCCCGGTGCACGGGGCGCCGCGGGGCCTTGGCCGCCTCACGGGGTTGTCCGGGTGGGGCCCGGTTCCGCGGCGATCGGCGGTTGGGCTCCACCGCCGTCGGCGGCGGTCGGGTTCCGGTCCCCGGCGGCGGCCGGGGGGCCGGAGCGCTCGGCGCGCAGGGGAACCGGGCGCAGGTGGGTCAGGCTCCGCCACACCCACTCCAGCGGGCCGAGCCGGAACCGGCGCGCCCACAGACTGGCGAGGACGGCGGTCGCGGCGAAGTAGGCGGCGGCCAGGGCGTACTGGGCCAGGGTGGGGATCGTCCCCTCGAACGGGCCCATGACCGCCAGGAACACCGCCGTGCTGCCCAGGTACACCGTGAGGGTCATCCGCCCGAGCGGGGCCAGGGCGCCCAGCACGCGCGAGGCCCTGCGGCCTCTGAGCACCAGCCACCACACCAGCCCCAGATAGAGCAGGGCTCCGCCCAGGTTCAGGAACGTGTTCCCCACGAGGACGACCGTGATCTCGCCCACCGACCGCACCGGCGCGCCATCGGCGCCGAACTCGGTCGGGAACAGCACGCTGCCGACGAGCATGAGGACCACGCTGAGGCCCTGGACCACCACGCCGAACACGAGCATGCGCAGCGGCAGGCGGGAGATCCCCTCACCGTCGGCCCCGGGCGCGGCGGTGAGCTCCGGGCGGCGGGCCAGCCACACGCCCACGCAGAAGTACCCGAGGGTCTGCGGGACGAGCACCGCCGAGGCCCCCCAGGTGTAGCCGTCGAAGACGGGGGAGAGCAGGAGGTCCGACACCGGCACGGCGGCGAACAGCACGGCGGCCGCGACCAGCGGTCGGCGGCGGGACCCGCCGAGCAGCAGCGGCACCAGCGGGGTCAGCAGCAGCGCCGCGACCGAGTACTGGGTGAGGATGTCCCCGTCGAAGACCGCCAGGTGCGGAAGCCCGAACAGCAGCCCCAGGACGGCGTAGCGGCGCAGCATCACCGCCGCCGGACGCCCGCCGCGCCGGGCGGCGGACCGCCACGCAAGGACCACGCCCGCGCCCAGCAGCACCATGAGCATCGTCCTGGCCCTGCCCGACATGAGCAGGTTGAGGCCGCCGTCCACGAGGTCGGTCAGCAGGCTCGGGGCCCGTTGGCCCGACATCTCGACGGGATAGACCACCGAGGACGCGTTCATCATGACCACGCCGATCATCGCGATCGCCCGGGCGACGTCCAGGAAGACCACGCGCCGCGCGGGCGGCGGAAGGCCGGGGACACCGCCGTCGGACGCGGCCCCGGCCCCGCGCCGCGTCTCGGCCTCCGCCGTGTGGAGCGTTCCGCCCTCGTACCGTTCCCCGGCCGTGTGGCGCGCTCCGGCCCCACGCTGCGGCCCGGCCCCGTGCCGCCGCGGCTCTGTCGTGTTGTCCCCCGCCTCGCTCATGCGGTGCCCTCTCCCCTTCCGAAGGTGAACGGCTACCAGCCTCGCCTCCGGGCCCGTGCGCGCGCATCGACCGAACGGTCGACCCCCGGCCCCGCCCGCCTCGTACCTTCGACCGAGGTCCGCCGCGTCCGCGCCGCCTACGCTGGTCGCCATGGCCAGGAACAGGATGTCCGCGATACTCAGCGGCCAGAGATTCGGCTTCGCGCCGCACCAGCTCGTGTCGTGGGCCGTGGCGTGCGTGCTCGCGGCGATATGGGTGCTGGACCTGGTGCGCGTTCACGGCGACTTCTCCGTGCCGTACTGGATGGGCCCCCCGCACTCGGCCATGGACTACGTGCCGGTGGTCTCCGGCGGGGTGGCCTGCGTGCTCGCCTTGCTCGCCCTGCGCCCGTCGTCTGGACCGGCACTGACCGCGGTGGCCGGCGCGGCGGCATCGGCCACGGTGGTGGCGGCCTCGGCGGTGCTGTGGCCGCTGCCCATGGGGGAGGCGTTCGGGTACGCCCTGGTGGGCTCGGAGCTCAGCCCGTTGCTGGTACTGCTCGCGCTGGCCGGGCTGCGGTGCCGCCCCTGGCAGATCTGCGCGGTGTCCCTGTGCGTCTTCGTGGTCCCCCTCTCGGACTACCTGCGAGAGCCCCTCCCCGCCTACTGGGACCTGGTCAACCAGTCGCTGACGTTCGTGGCCGTGGGACTGGCCCCGGGGCTGTACCTGCGGTGGCGGGAGGCGCAGCGGCGCTCCCACATGGAAAACGCCCGGTCCCAGGAGCGTTTGGCGCTCGCCCGCGATCTGCACGACGTCGTGGCGCACGAGGTGACCGGCATCGTCGTCCAGGCCCAGGCGCTGCGCCACATCGCCGACCGCGACCCCGGCGCGGTGCGCAACGCGCTGCCCGAGATCGAGGCCGCGGGGGCGCGTGCCCTGGAGTCCATGCGCGGGATGGTCTCGCGGCTGCGGGACCCGGGTGACGTGCCGCTGGCCCCGGACGCCGCCGCGGGTCTGGCCCGGCTGGCGACACCGGCGGCCGGAAGCCGCCCGGAGGTGGCGGTGCGGTGCGAAGGCCCCGTGGACGCCCTGCCGCCGACCGCCGGAACGGCGGTGCTGCGGATCGCCCAGGAGTCGGTCACCAACGCGCTGCGGCACGCCCGGGGCGCCACCCGGGTGGCGGTGTCGGTGGAGGCCGGAGCGGAGGAGGTCGCGGTGCGGGTGGTCGACGACGGCCAGGGGGCCGCGGGCCCGTCCGGGGGCGGATTCGGCCTGGTCGGCATGGCGGAGCGGGTGCGCCTGCTCGGCGGCGTGTTCTCCGCGGGCCCCCGGGACCGGGACCGGGGCTGGGAGGTGGCGGCGCGGCTGCCGCTGGACCGGGTGGGCGGCGGTCCGGAGCAGCGTTCGACGGTCGGGGAGCAGGGGTGACGGTGACCGTGGGTTCTGAGGCCGAGAAGGAGCGGGAGTGGTGACGGTGGCCGGAGAGAGGGAGGGAGCAGGGGTGACGGCGGGGACCGAAGGGGAGCGGGCGGTGCCCGGTGACGGCGAGGCGCCGATCCGGGTGCTGCTGGCGGACGACCAGGCCATGGTGCGGACCGGGTTCCGGTACATGCTGGCGGCCGAGGACGGCGTCGAGGTGGTGGGCGAGGCCGGTGACGGCCTGGAGGCGGTCCGGATGGCGCGCGAGCTGCGCCCGGACGTGGTGCTCATGGACATCCGGATGCCGGGGGTGGACGGTCTGGAGGCCACCCGGCGGCTGGCCGGTCCGGGGGTGGCCGACCCGCTCCGGGTGGTCGTGGTGACCACGTTCGACCTGGACGAGTACGTGCACGCGGCGATCACCGGAGGGGCGGTCGGGTTCCTGCTCAAGGACGCCGGACCGGCCCTGCTGGTGGAGGCGGTGCGGGCCGCCGCCAGGGGCGACGCCCTGGTCTCCCCGAGGGTCACCGTTCGGCTGCTGCGGCACTTCGCGTCGGCGCCCCGGTCCGCGCCGGGGGACGGCGGGCTGACCGTGCGGGAGCTGGACATCGTGCGCGCGGTGGCGCGGGGGCTGACCAACACCGAGGTGGCCGGGGAGCTGTTCGTCACCGTGAGCACGGTCAAGACGCACCTGGCGAGCGTGCAGGCCAAGCTGGGGGCGCGCAACCGCGTGGAGGTGGCGGCCTGGGCCTACCGCAACGGGCACGCGGAGTAGGCGGGGCCCGGTTCCCGCCGCCCCTACCGGCACACCCCGAGTCCTGGAGGCTCAGGGAGTGCACCGCTGTTCGACGGGAACAGGCCCATGCGTACACACGTTGTGCGTACGACCTGGGGTACGACTACCGCCATGAAGGCAGAGAGAATCCACCTGAGAGTCGATGACCAGCAGAAGGCGCTGCTGGAGGCGGCGAGCAGCGCCTCGGGAGACACGGTCTGGCCCGGTTCGAGCAGAGCCCGAGCGATCCGACGCACCTCGTGCTGCTGATGGAGGACCTCCGCCGGGCACTCGCCTGGACCACGGGGCGGCCCGGCTTCCGGACGGCCGTTCCCGCGCGCTCCCTACCAGTTGGCGGGGGCGTAGTCCTTCAGGAAGCACCCGTGCAGGTCCTCGCCCAGCTCGCCCCGCACGATGGGGTCGTACACGCGCGCGGCCCCGTCCTCCAGGTCGAGGGGCGCGTGGAACCCGGCCTCGGCCAGCCGCTCCTTCTCCGGGTGCGGGCGCTCGTCCGTGATCCACCCGGTGTCCACGCTGGTCATCAGGATGCCGTCGGACTCCAGCATCTCCTGGGCGCTGGTGCGGGTGAGCATGTTGAGCGCGGCCTTGGCCATGTTGGTGTGGGGGTGCCCCGGCCCCTTGTAGCCGCGGCCGAACACCCCCTCCATCGCCGACACGTTCACGATGTAGGTGCGGCGCGCTGAGGACGCGGCCAGGGCCGGGCGCAACCGGTCCACCAGCAGGAACGGCGCGCTCACGTTGCACAGCTGCACCTCCAGCATCTCGACGGGGTCGACCTCGCCGATCCGCCGCGTCCAGCTGTTCACCGGGGCCAGGTCGGGCACCAGCCCTCCGGCGTCGATCGCCGTTCCGGTGCGCACCCGCTCCATCGACGCGGAGCCCGTGGTCAGCGCCAGGGACGTGAGCATGGCCGGGGTGAGCGCGTGGGTCACCGGGGCGTCCCGCTCCGGGCCGGTGGGACCCTCCAGGGCGCGCGGGCGCACGCCGCCCAGCACCAGCGGCTCGGGCAGGCCCTCGCCCGTGAGCGGTTCGGCCTCGGCCTCGGCCAGCGGCCCGTAGGAGCCGGGCGATCGGCGCACCGTCTGGGCCGCGTTGTTGATGAGGACGTCCAGCGGCCCCTGTTCGGCCACCGAGTCGGCCAGCCGCAGCACCTGGGCGGGGTCGCGCAGGTCGATGCCCACCACCCGCAGCCGGTGCAGCCACTCGCCGCTGTCGGGCATCGCGGCGAACCGGCGCACCGCGTCGTTGGGGAACCGCGTGGTGACGGTGGTGTGCGCGCCGTCCCTCAGCAGTCGCAGGGCGATGTACATGCCGATCTTGGCCCGGCCGCCGGTGAGCAGGGCCCGGCGCCCGGTCAGGTCGGTGCGGGCGGCCCGCCGCTCCCTGTTGAACGCGGCGCACGCGGGGCACAGCTGGTGGTAGAAGGAGTCGACCTCCCGGTACCTCTCCTTGCAGATGTAGCAGGGCCGGGGCCTGCTCAGCACGCCCGCGAGGGCGCCGCCGCTGCCGCTGGTGAGGGCGCGGCCGTTGGTCTCGTCGTCGATCCGGTCCGGCGCGGCGGTGGCGGTGGCCGCGAACACGGCGCTGTCGTGGGCCCGGCGGGCGGCCTGGCGCTCCCTGCGGCGCTGCTCCTTGACGTTCTTGAACAGGCGGGCGGTCGCGCGCTGGAGGGCGACCGAGTCCGGGTGGTCGCTGGGCAGCTCGCCGACGCGGGCGATCACGTCCAGGCACGCGGCCAGCCGGTCGGGGTCGATCCGCTCCGCCGGGTGCTCCGTCTCCTCCGGCAGCGTCCGGGTACCCGTGTCCGTCATCGTCTCTGTCACCGCTCCACCGCCGCGCCGCGGTCGTCGCGGCCGGCCTCCCGTTCCCTGTGTCCGGTGGCTCCCGACTCGGGGCCATCAGGAACTGTATGCGCACCCCGGGACCGCGCGGAGCACGGTCCGGTGGAGCCGGTGCGCATCGGGTGGGAGTGACGGGTGAGTATGGGAGGGGAGAACGTCGCCGCGTGGGAAGTACGGACCGTACGGGTGTGACGTAGGAACGAGGGACGGCCGGGCGGAGCGCGGCGGTCCCGGAACCGGGGGGTAGGAGCCGTGACCCAGGACAAGGCCGCCGCGAGCGCGGAGGGCGGGGCCGAGCGCGAACTCGTGGTCCTGCTCGACGAGGAGCACCGGCGCGTGGGAGTCGCCGACAAGGCCACCGTGCACACCCGGGAGACACCGCTGCACCTGGCGTTCTCCTGTTACGTCCTGGACGCGGACGGGCGGGTGCTGATCACCCGCCGGGCCCTGGGCAAGACCACCTGGCCGGGGGTGTGGACGAACAGCTGCTGCGGCCACCCCGGCCCGGACGAGGACCTCGACGCGGCCGTGCGCCGCCGGGTCGGCCAGGAGTTGGGGATGCGCGTCAGCGGGGTGCGGCCCGCGCTGCCCGACTTCCGGTACCGGGCGGTGTCGGCCGAGGGGATCGTGGAGAACGAGTTCTGCCCTGTCTTCTGGGCGCGCGCGGAGGAGGGTCCGGACCCCGACCCGTCGGAGGTGGCCGAGTACGCGTGGGCGGAGTGGGCGGACCTGGTGGCGGTCGCCGAACGGACACCGTGGTTGCTGAGCCCGTGGGCGGTGGAGCAGATCCCCCGTCTGCGGATCCCCCACCAAAACGCGCTCTGAGCCGTGCGGCGGCCCCGGGAACGAAGGCGGGTCCGGGGTGCCGTGCGGCGGAGGCGGGAGGGGGCGCGCCGGGTACCGGTCGCGGGGACGGTGGGCGCGAGGGCGGCGACCGGGCGGCCGGGAGGCGCGAAGGGCCCCGCGCCCGGGTAGGAACGGGGTGGCCGTCCCCTACCCCCTCCCTGGAGCCGCTCCCATGTCCGAACGCCCCGCCGGGCGACCGCTCCGCCCGGCCGCCCTCGTCCTCGACGTCCTCGACACCCTCTTCCCCCTCGCGCCCCTGGAGTGGCGGTTCCGGGAGGCCGGAATCCCCCGGGTGCTCATGACCCGCTGGTCGGACCACCTGCTGCGCGACTCGTTCGCCCTGGCCCTGGTGGGCGGCGACGGCGCCGACCGCTCCTTCGAGGACGTGGTCCGGGGCGCGCTGCGCGACATCACCGGCCACCAGATCGCCCCCTCCGCCGAGGACGTCATCGTCGAGGGCATGGCCGGACTCGACCCCCGCCCCGAGGCGGCCGCCGCGCTGCGCGCCGCGCGCGGGGCCGGGGTGCCCGTCGCGGTCCTGGGCGACCACGACGACGCGCTGGCCCGGGGGCTGCTGGAGCGCGCCGGTCTGCTCGACCTGGTGGAGGGCGTGCTGGCCGCCCGCCCCGCCGGGGAGTGGCGGCCCGCGCCGGGCGCCTACCGGGCCGCCGCGGGGGCCCTGGGGGTCGCCCCGGAACGGCTGGCCCTGGTCACCGCGCACGGATGGGACGTGGCGGGGGCGCGGAACGCGGGGCTGGTGACCGGCTGGTCCTCCCACCTGGAGGGGCGCTTCCCGTCGGTCTTCGCCCCTCCGGACGTCTCGGGCCGGGACCTGGCCGAGACGGTGGACGGGCTGCTCGCCCTGCCCGCCGAGCACCCCGCAGTCCAAGTGACGAAACGGCGGCTTGACAACCGTCATGAGTGATGCACGTGGCCGAACCGGGGCTCGGACCGGTCGGCCTGCGGGCAGGGTGCGGGGCCATTGAGGGCTGTGATCTGCTGTTAGGCCCCTGCCGTCCCCACCGGGTGCGATCCTGGAAGCATGCAGTCCCCCTTGATCGCCTACGCCGATGAGTCGTTCCTCGAACACGACCACCGCGGGTACTACGTCGTGGCCAACGCCATCGTCGATCCGCAGCACTCGGAGGAGGCCCGCCAGGCCATGGACGCCCTGCGCGGCGGCCGCCGCATCGGCAAGACCCACTGGACAGAGATGGACGTCCCCCAGCGCAAGCAGGCCTCCGACGCCGTTGCCGCCATCGAGGGCGTCCACATCATCGCGGTCGGCACCCCGGTTCCTCCCCGACGTCAGGAACGTGCCCGCGCCCGCTGCCTGGAGCAGTTGGTCCCCGAACTCCACGACTACGGCGTGGAGACCATGATCATGGAAGCCCGCAGCCCGGCTCTGAACAAGCGCGACATCCGCACCATCATCGGAGCCCGCTACGCCCTCCCCAAGGGCGCACAGTTCACCATCGAGCACACCAAGGGTGCTGAGGAGCCGCTGCTGTGGGTGGCCGATGTCCTGGCAGGAGCGGTCCGGGCCGGCCGTGAGGGAGACGAGACCTACCGGTCCATCCTGGGTGAACGTATCTACGAGATCGACGTCGCCACCGGTTGCTGAAAAGGGCCCAGACATGCGCCGAGCCAGGTTCCCGGTCTGCCCCAGGTCGCCTGGCTCTACTTCCGGACCTCCGCGAAGTCCGACAGAGGCAAGTTTATACGTTGACTGATACTTCCGCAACGGACGCCGCCTGGCCCCGTACCGCGCAGGTGCCCGCTCTCACCGGCGCCATTCCCGCGCGAGTCCGGCGTGTGGTCCCTGGGGTCGCCCCGGAACGGCTGGCCCTGACAGTCATCCTCCTTTCGTTTGCTTCGTTTGTTTCGGATAATGCGGTTATAGGACTGACGTTCTGGTCTTGGCTTCAAAGCGAGGAGGAAGCATGGCCGTGTTGTCTTCGCACCCGAACACCAAGCAGATCCAGGCGGCCGCGAGCGCCCTACCCCGGATTCGCCGCTACCTGGACGAGCACCACGAAACACTGACGCCCGTCCCCGTCACCGTCGAGAACAGCCAGGAAGAACTCCTACTCCCGCGATCGGCCGTCGAACTGCTGGCCAGCGTGCTCGCGCACATGGCGGCCGGACGCGGGGTCTCGATCGTTCCGGACCACGCCGAACTGACGACCCAGCAGGCCGCGGACATGCTCAACGTCTCGCGCCCGCATCTGATCGGCCTTCTCCAGGCCGGAGAGATCGCCTACCGCAAGGTCGGTACCCACCGCCGGGTTCGTGCGGACTCCCTGCTGGAGTACATCGGCAGAGACGATCAGCGCCGCCGTGAGGCCGCCGACGAACTGTCCGCGATGACCCGGGAACTGGGCCTGGACTGAGATGCCCTTCATCGCCGACTCCTGGCGCAGACCGCCGGGAACGGTTACTGACGTGCTCGCCAGCCTTCAGCGCAACGGCCTTCACAGCTCGGTGGCGGAACTGCAATCCGAGTGATAGGCGACGGCTGCCCTGCTCGACAACCGTCACCGACGGGGCTCCGAGGACCATGGCCGCACCGGGCCCCGCGCCGGTGCGGCCTCCCGAATGGTCGGAGCGGCCTGTGAGTGGCCTGGAGAGTCAGACCAGTAACTGGGTGAGGTGGTGGGCCAGGGCTCCGGCGCTGGCGGCGAGGGCGTAGCCCCCGACCATCCAGCCCAGACGGCGGCGGGGCCTGCGGTGGCTCGCCGGACGGCGGGGACAGTTCGACCTGCGCGGAAGCGGCGGCGGGGGCGTGCGCTCGCGCCGGGGACGGGGAATCGGCGGGGGTTCCGGGTTCGCGCCCCCGCGGCGGCGGTGTTTCCGCGAAGTTCACCTCGGCCCGTCCGGCCGGTGCGACGGTCGCCGGAGGCTCCCGGGGCGCTCCCCGCGCCCGCCGGACCGCTGACGGCCAGCCCGGTGGCGGCACCTGGCTCGGTCCGGGGCCGGGTTGCCCGTACAGGCCGGGATCCGGGGGCCGGGGCTCAGGTGAGGTAGAACGGCCCCGGGCGGTCCTCGTGGGCGTAGCCGATCCGGTCGAGGATGCGCTGGGGCATGTCCGGCAGGGCCCTGGTCGGGAACCAGCGCACGTCCAGGCTCTCGTCTCCGCTGGCGTCGGGCGCCCCGCCCACGGGGCGGCAGCGGAAGGCCAGGTCGAGGAACTGCACGCGGTCGCCGTTGGGGTAGGTGAAGGGCTCCTGGGCGACCACGCTGCTGAGCCGCTCCACCTCGACCTCCACGCCGGTCTCCTCGCGCACCTCGCGGACCACGGCCCGGGCGGGCTCCTCCTCCGGTTCCAGGATGCCGCCGGGCGTGGACCAGCGGCCGTCGTCCGCGCGCCGGTGCAGGAGGACCTCACCCTCCTCGTTGACCACCACCGCCGTCACCCCGACGAGGGGCAGGAGGCCGTGGCCGACGTGGCTGCGGAGCGCGATGAGGAAGTCAGGAACGGGCATGGGCCCGAGGGTAGCCCCGGGACGCGTTGCGCGGGTACACACCCTGCTGAGCGGCGGGCGACTCCCGCGGAACCCGCCTCAGCCCTTCTTCCGGGCGGCGCGGAGCCCGGCGTGCTCCTCGGCCAGGATCGACATCAGCACGGCGTCGTGCCACTCGCCGTCCCAGCGCAGGGACCCGCGCCAGACGCCCTCCCGGACGAACCCCGACCGGGCGTAGGACCTCTGCGCGCGGGTGTTGAACGCGAACACCTCCAGGGCGACCCGGTGCAGCCCGGCCACGGTGAAGGCGTACTCCAGCACCAGGTCCGTGGCCTCGGTGCCGTAGCCCCTCCCGGTGACGGACATGCCGTTGAGCGCGATCCGGTAGCCGACGCTGGCGTTGTCCGGGTCGAGGTCGATCAGCGCGCACTCGCCCACGGGCGCGCCGCCCTCCCTCTCGAAGACCACCCAGTCGGCGCGGTCGTGGTGGTCGGGCCGCGTCGCGGCCCAGCGCACCAGCTCCTCCCTGGTGAACTCCCGGTGGGTGCCGGTGAGGCGGCGCACCTCGGGGTCCATGCGCAGCAGCGGTTCGACGAAGTGCTCACCGGTCCCGGCGTCGAGCGGTTCGAGGCGGACCCTCTCCCCGGTGAGGACGGGCTGGTCGCGGAAGACGTCGGGAGGCACCATGCCCGGGATCCCACCAGAGGGTTCGGCCGCGCGCAAGGGCTTTTCCGGTCCGGCCCCGGCCGCGCCCCCAGTTTCACGGTTCCGGTCCGGCCTCCCGGTTCCGGTCCCGGCTCCGGACTCCCGCTCCCGGCGTCGCCCCCGGTTCCAGGATCGCCCCCCCGGTCACAGCCGTCTCCCCCGCCGCGTCCGCCCCCGCAGCCACGCCCTGCCGGGGCAGCGCCCCCGCCCACGCCGTCGGCTCCCTGTACGATCCGGGCACGGTGTGCCGTGTCGGACGGGACGAGGGGGACCAGGTGTCGGTCGGTTCGGGAACGGTGAGCTTCCAGACGGTCCGGGAGACCAACCTGGGCGTCGTGCTGCGCACGGTCCGCGAGCTGGCCCCCTGCTCGCGGGCGGCGGTGGCCGCGGCCACCGGGCTGAACAAGACCACGGTGTCCAGCCTGGTCGCCGACCTCATGGCGCGCGGGCTGGTCCGCGAGACCGGGCGCTCCTCCCGGCAGCGGGTGGGGCGCCCCGGGGTGCTGCTGGACCTGGACGACTCCTCGATCGCGGCGATCGGCCTGGAGGTCAACGTGGACTACCTCTCGGTGGTCGCCGTGGACCTGCTCCAGCGCGAACTGGTCAGCCGCCACGTCCCCTTCGACGCCCGGTCGGCCGGGGCGGAGGCGTGCGCGCGGCACATCGCGCGCACCCTCGGCGCGACGGCGGCCGACCCCGCGCTGCGCGGGCGCACCGTGGTGGGGGTGAGCGTGGCGGTCCCGGCTCTGATCGACGCCCCCTCCGGAACGGTCACGCACGCGCCCAACCTGGGCTGGCGCGACGTGCCGCTGCGCGACCGGCTGACGGAGCTGCTGCGCGAGGCCGGGGCGGGGGACGTCCCGGTGCGGGTGGACAACGACGCGAACCTGGGCGCGGTGGCCGAGTACCGGGTGGGGTCGTCCGCGGGGACGGCCGACCTCGCGTACCTGACCGGCGAGGTCGGGATCGGCGCGGGCATCCTGACGGGGGGCGGGCTGCTGCGCGGCGCCAGCGGGTTCGCGGGCGAGGTGGGCCACCTGTCGCTGTCCCCGGACGGACCCGAGTGCGCGTGCGGGCGCCGCGGCTGCCTGGAGGCGCTGGCGGGGATCGGGGCCATCCTGCGCGGGGCCGTCCCCGACCGGTTCCCTGACCACCCGTTGTCGGGCAGCGACGTCGCCGAGCTGGTGGGGACGGCCGTGGAACGCGCCGAATCGGGTGACGCCGCCGCCGTCGGCGCGCTGGAGCGGGCCGGCACGTGGCTGGGCCGGGGCCTGGCCGTGCTGATCAACGTCACCAACCCGAGCCTGGTGGTGCTGGGCGGCTACTTCGTGCCCCTGGGCCCGTGGCTGCTGCCGAACTGCCGGGCGGAGGCGGCCGCGAGCGCGTTCGCGCCGGACGCGGGCGGCTGCCGGGTGGAGCTGTCGTCGCTGGGGCTGAGCGCGGCGGCCAGGGGCGGGGCCACCGCGATGATCCACTCGCTCGACGCCGGGCTGCTGCCCCTGCCCGAGCCCGTCGCACCGGCCCGGGAGTCCGGCGAAAAATCCGCCTCGGACCCCGCCTCGGAGCCCGTCGAGCATCCGGCGGCGGACACGGCACAGCCGGACGGAAGCACCGCGGACACCGCGTAGTGCCGTGACCGGGAGGGTTCGCCGGGCCCGCCCGTCCGACGGGATCCCGTACCCGTAGCGCACCTCGACCGCCCGACCTCGCCCAGAGGCGGGTCGGAGCCCCCCGCGTCACACCGGCGACCTTTCCGGACCGCTGCCGGAGGGCCGTGCTGGGCGGCGTTCAACCTGCCCTGAGCAGGGGACTCACCATCGTTCCGGCGTTCCGGCTCCGGAGCCCGCACCGGGCCCCGCTCTACTTGCACTCTCCCATAGTGGACAACACACATATCGGCGCTATCCTCTACCCATGTCCCTGCGCCACGCCATCCTCGGGCTCCTGTCCATCAAGCCGATGAGCGGCTACGACCTGAAGAAGGTGATCGACGAGAGCGTCGGGCACTTCTGGACGGCGGACCAGTCGCAGATCTACCGGACGCTCACCGGCCTGGTGGAGGAGGGCCTGGCCTCCCGCCGCACCGTGGTGCAGGAGGAGCGCCCCAACCTGCACCTGCACAGCGTGACCGCCCCCGGGCTGGCCGAGCTGGACCGCTGGCTCGCCTCCCCCCTGCGCACCCCGCCGACCCGGGACCCCTTCCTGGCTCGGCTGTTCTTCGCGGACCGGATGCGCACGGAGGACGTCCGGGAACTGCTGGACGCCCGCAGGCGGGAGGTGGGCGGGGAGCTGGCCGCGCTGGAGGCGATCGCCGTCCCGGCGCAGGCCGCCGGGCTCGGGCAGGCGCTCCGCCTGGCCACGCTCTCCTACGGCATCACCCTGGCCAGGGCGGAGCTGGACTGGCTCGACGCCACCGGACGACTGCTGGAGGACACCCCGTGAGCGAGCGGATACCGGCCCGGCTCGACAGGATCGCGGCGCGCTACGCCGCCGAGCCGGGGGTGTCGCTGATGAGCCTGGCCGTGGAGCAGCCCTCCACCGGGTTCGCCTGGAGCCACGGCGACACCGGGCGGCCGTACTTCGTCGCCAGCATCACCAAGCTGTACACCGTCGCGATGGTCATGCAGCTGCGCGACGAGGGGGCCCTGACCCTCGACACACCCGTCGCGGACCTGCTCGGCGCGGACACGATGCGCGGACTGAACACGTACGGGGGCCGCGACCACGGCCCGGCGATCACGGTGCGCGAACTGCTGACGCAGACCTCCGGGATCCCCGACTACTTCGAGCAGAAGCGCCCCGACGGCACCACGTTCCTGGGCGACATGCTCCGCGAGGACGCCGCCTGGTCCTTCGAGGACCTCCTCGACATGGCCAGGGCCATGCCGAGCCGGTTCGCCCCCTCGGCCCCGGGCAGGGCGCACTACTGCGACACCAACTACCAGCTGCTCGGGCGCGTGGTCGAGGTGGCCGCGTCCGGCGGCTACGACCGGGCCCTGCGCGCCCGGGTCCTCGAACCGCTCGGGCTGCGCGACACCTGGCTGTTCACCCCGCACACGCTGGACCGCTACGACGAGGTCGCCGCGCTCCTGCACGGCCGCACCCGGCTGCGCGTGCCGAAAGCGATCGCCTCGTTCCCGCCCGACGGAGCGGTGGTCTCGACCTCGGCCGACCAGCTCCGGCTCCTGCGCGCCTTCGTCGGGGGCGAGCTGTTCCCCGCGCGGTACCTGGCGGAGATGACCGCGCGCTGGAACCCGGTGTTCTCGCGCCTGGTCCCCATCGACTACGGGATCGGCGTCATGCGGTTCAGGCTCCCGCGCTGGATGACGCCGTTCACACCCGCCCCGGAGATGATCGGCCGCTCCGGGGCCTTCGGGAACGTGCTCTACCACGTGCCGGAACACGGCCTCCACGTCTCCGGCACCGTCAACCAGATGCTCCCCCGCAGCCTGCCGCACAACATCCTGGCCCAGCTGGTGGCCCAGTTCCGGTGAGCCCCTCCGGGCCCCGCCGGTCCGGGAGCGTACGGCGGCCGCCACGGGGACCCGGGCGGCCGGGACGGCCCGCCCGGGTGTCCGGACGGGCCGGTCGGGTGTCCGGACGGGCCGGTCGACCCGTGTCCTGCCCGCTGCCGCTCAGTCCGCCTCCGGTTCCGGGGCACCGCCGGTCAGGACCAGGTCGGCCACCGCCGTGCCCGGCCGGTCGAAGACCAGGTACAGGTCACGGATCCCCCCGGCTCCCCCCGCGTCCCCGAAGGCCGCGCCGACCTCGGTGAAGTCGTAGCCGTCCTTGCCCGCCGGGACGTCGGCCACCGCGGCGGTCGGTCCGTCCTCGGGGTCGTCCAGGCGGATGCGGACCGTGCAGGCGTGCTCGGCGTTCACCGTGAGGCGGCACCCGGTGGCCCCGTCCCCGAGGTCCACGCCGTGGAAGGCCGCCCACGCGCCGCCCTCCCGGGAGCGCACCGCGTCGCCCCGCTCGGGGGTGAGCGGGCACAGGGACGTGCCCCGGGCGTCGTCGTAGCCCGCGGCCGACCACGGCGTGCGCGCGTCGCGGGGCGGGACGGCCTCCCCCGGCACGTCCAGGGCCGCGATGGCGCGGATGTCGGTCGCCGAGCGCCCGACCAGCACCTGGCGCGGCGCTTCCTCCACCACGAAGCGGTCGCGGGTGGTGTCCCACAGCGCGAGCCGGTCCACGTCGAAGGAGACCGCGGCCATCGCGCTGCGGCCCGGCTCCACGCGCACCCGGGCGAACCCGCGCAGCGCGCGCAGCGGGGTCCGCACCCGCGAGGCCAGCTGGCGGCTGTAGACCTGCACCAGCTCGTCGGCGGGCCGCGTGCCCGTGTTGGCGACCACGACGGTGACGGTGACCCGGCCGCCGTCCACGCGGACCACCGGGTCCGCGTACTCCACCGACGTGTAGCCGAGTCCGTGCCCGAAGGGGTAGAGCGGCTCGCCCTCGAAGTACAGGTAGGTGCCGCGCGCGCCGACGATGTCGTAGTCGAGCATCCCGGGCAGGTCGTCGGCGGAGCGGTACCAGGTCTGCGGAAGCCGCCCGGAGGGCTCGGCGTCGCCGAAGAGCACGTCGGCGAGCCCGTGGCCGTACTCCTGGCCGCCGTGCGCCGACCACAGGACGGCCGGGACGTGCTCGTCGGCCCAGGTGATCCCGAACGGGCAGCCGCTGCTGAGCACCAGGACCGTGGCGGGGTTGGCCGCGCGCACGGCGCGCAGCACCCGCTCCTGGGCGGCGGGCAGGTCCAGGTCGGTCCGGTCCTCGGTCTCGCGCCCGTTGACCATGGGGTGGTCGCCCAGGACGACGACCGCGACGTCGGCGGCGGAGGCCGTCCGCGCGGCCTCCTCGGCGCCCGTGCCGAGCCCGTCCACGGTGAACGGGGCGGCCCGGTCCCCGTCCTCCGCCAGGACGAGGAGGCCGTCCCGCACGGTGACGCCGCGACCGCTGTGGACGTGCGTGAGCCGCAGGAGGCCGTCCTCCTCCGCCAGGCGGAAGGTCTGGGTGACCTCCCAGGTGCCGGGGCCGGGCGCGGTACAGGCCAGGACTCCGTCGGCCCCCGCGTCGACGTACCTGCCGGTGCGCACCGAGCGCAGGGCGCAGGCGCCGCCGCCCCAGTCCAGGAGGTCGAAGTCCGCGCCCCCGACCGGGGCGCCCTCCGTCCGCGCGCCCTCCGTCCGCGCGCGCTCCGCCTCGGGCGCGCGCCTGCGCAGGGTTCCGTCAGCGCCGCGCAGCGCCCCGTGCTCGTCGGGGAGGACCGTCCGGAGCGGCCCCCCGTCGCCGGGGTCCGCGACGGTCGCGCCCCCTGCGGCCCCCAGCCGGATCCGGTCCACGCCCTCGCAGAACACCGTCTCCACCCGTTCGGCGATCCCGGCGCGCGCGGTGACGGCGTAGGGCAGCGTCCCGCTGTACCAGTCCTCCAGCACGGTGTCTCCGAGCTGGCCGACGACGGCGACCCGGCGCACGTCGCGCAGCGGGAGCAGCGCGCCCTCGTCGCGGAGCAGCACGATCGAGCGGGTGGCCGCCTCCCTGGCCAGCGCCCGGTGCTCGGGGGTGTCGAAGGCCCCGGCAGCCCCAACGCTGTCCCCGGCCCCACCTGCGGTCCCGCCCCCGGGTTCCCCCGGGGTACCAGCAGTCCCCGCAGCCCCGGTACCATCCCCGCCCTCTCCTGTGTCCCCGTACCCGCGCTTCCCCACGGCGTCACCGACCCCGGTGTCCCCCGTGCCCACGTCCCATACCTCACCGTCCGGACCGTCCCCGGCCAACAGGTCCCCGCCCACCCCGGCGAGCCCGTCAACCCCGCCCATCACGGGGTCGAACTCGCCCAGCCGTATCCGGACCGAGAGCACGTTGCGCGCGGCGCGGTCGATGTCGGCCCCGGTGAGCAGCCCCCGGCGCAGCGCCTCGCGCACGTGCCCGAGGGTGGCCCCGGCCCGGTCGTCGTCCTGGGTGAAGCTGTCCAGACCGGCCCGGATCGCGTGCGCGTAGGCCGTGGGCAGGTCGGGGTGGAAGTGCTGCGCCTCCACGAGGTTGGCGGGCGCGTAGGCGTCGCTGACCACCAGCAGGCGGTCGGGCGCGGTCGGGCGCAGCACGTCGCCGATCAGCGGGCTCAGGTGCGCGGGCCGGCCGTTGACCAGGTTGTAGGAGGGCATGACGGACACGGCCGCCCCCTCGGCCAGCGCGGGCAGGAAGGCCTGCAGCTCGTACTCGTGCAGGACCCTGGGCGGCAGGTCGCTGGAGGTCTCGCAGCGGCCCTCCTCGTTGTTGTAGGCGAGGAAGTGCTTGAGGGTGGGCGCGAGGCGCAGCGTGTCGCCGTCACCGGCCAGCCCCCGGGCGTAGGCGGCGGCCAGGAGCCCGGTCAGCCACGCGTCCTCGGAGTAGCCCTCCTCGTTGCGGCCCCAGCGGGGGTCGCGCAGCGGGTTGACCACGGGCGCCCAGACGTTGGGTGACGCGCCCGCACCCCTGCGGGCGAGCACCTCGTCGCCGACGGCCCGGCCGACGAGGCGGAGCAGGCCGGGGTCCCAGGTGCTGGCCAGGCCGACGGCCTGCGGGTAGACGGTGGCCGGTCCGAGCCAGGCCAGTCCGTGCAGCGCCTCGGTCCCGGTCCGGAAGGGGCCGACACCCAGGCGCTCCACGGGGGCCTGGTGCTGGTGGAGCAGGCCGATCCGCTCCTCCGGGGTGAGGCGGGCGAGCAGGTCGTCCACGCGCCGTTCCGCGGGCAGGGCGGGGTCCCGGTACGGCGGCAGGTGCGGCTGGAGGGTCATGGGGGTGTTCGCCTCTCGTGCGCGAGGGTATTGTCCTTCGAAATCGAACCGCTTCGACTTCGATACCTGAAGACCTTGTGTGCCACATCACAGTGGAGTAATTTGTTTGTCTAAACGGCCAACTAATTCATAGCAAAATGGCCCTTCGTTTCCTACCCCCCTTGGGCTCCCCCGGCCTGCTCAACCGAAGGAACGACGCTATGCGCACCACCCCCCTGCGCCTGCCCCCCAGCCGACGCCGCTTCCTCGGCCTGGTGGGCGCCTCCACCGCCGCGGCGCTCACCGCCGGAACGCTCACCGGCTGCGGCTCGGAGTCGTCCAGCGGCGGAGGGTCCGCCTCCTCCGCCAGCTCGCTGGACGACCTGATCCCCACGCACATCCCGTTCCAGGGGGTCACCCCCGACATCCCGGGACAGCACGGCGCGCCGGACGGGTTCACCGCCTACCCGACGGAGTTCGTCCAGGCCGTGACCGAGGCCCCCGGCCGGGGCGGGCAGTACACCGCGATGACCCCGCTGTGGGGGCCGATCCCGCCCGGCCTGGGCGACAACTCCTTCTTCGAGTACGTCAACGGGCGCCTGGGCGCCACGGTGGAGTTCAACTTCCAGGACGGCAACTCGGTCATCGACAAGATGAACGCGGTGATCGCCGGACGCGACGTCGCCGACATCACGATGATCCCCGACTGGGTCATCAACCTGATCCCGCAGTTCAACCGGGCCGTCGGCGAACTGTTCGAGGACCTGACGCCGCACCTGGCCGGCGACGCGGCGCAGGCCTACCCCCTGCTGGCCAACCTGGACAGCGACGCCTGGCGCTGGAACGTCTTCAACCAGCAGCTGCACGGGGTGCCCTGGCCCGCCGAGCCCTTCGGCAACTGGGTCCTGTACCGGCGCGACCTCCTGGAGGAGTACGGCCTGGAGGCCCCGACCAGCCCCGACGACCTGTTCGCGATCGGCGAGGAGGTCAACGACCCGGACAACAACCGCTGGGCCTTCGGCGACTTCAACCTCACCATGCGCCAGGTCTTCGGCGCGCCCAAGCAGTGGCGCTACGCGGGCGGCGAGCTCACCCACATGTTCGAGACCGAGGAGTGGAGGGCCAGCATCGAGTACATGCGCAGGCTCTTCGACGCGGGGCTCGTCCACCCCGACATCGTCGCCCAGGGTGACAACTCCAAGGAGCTCCTCAACTCCGGGCAGATCCTCTTCAACCAGGACGGCATCGGCGCCTGGCACGAGGCCTACATGCAGATGCTCGGCGACAACCCCGACTTCCGCCTGGACCTGATGCCGGTCTTCGGCAACGGCGGCGCCGACCCGGTGATGCACCGCAGCGACCCCTCGGCCCAGTCCGTGTTCCTGCGCAAGGGCATGGAACCGGAGCAGGTCGAGGAGATCCTGGGCATCGTCAACTACTGCGCCGCGCCGTTCGGGACGCGGGAGTACATGGACTACCGCTACGGCGAGGAGGGCGTGCACCACGAGCTCAACGACGACGGCGCCCCGCAGCTCACCGACACCGGCAACGGCGAGGTCAACGACGGCTACTACTTCATCAGCGGTCGCCCCCAGGCGATCACCGAGAGCCAGTACCCGGACTTCGTGCCGTGGAAGTGCGACTGGTACAACCACGCCGCCCAGTTCACCGAGGACGACCCGTTCGCGGGCATCCGCATCCAACGCCCGGAGCGCTTCTCCGGGGCCGAGACCCCGCTGACCGACAGGGTCAACGACATCATCCGGGGCCGCGAGGACCTCAGCGCCCTGGACCAGGCCGTCGCGGACTGGCGCCGCGACGGCGGCGACGAGGGCCGCGAGTTCTACATGGGGGTCCTCCAGGAGCACGGCCGTGACTGAGCGGACCGTGACCAAGGGCGAACCGCCCTCCCCGGCCGCCGCGTCCCGAGGGCGCGGGGGCCGGGGTCGGCCCCCGGCCGTCCCGGACCTCAGGGGCGGGTCCGCGCCCCCGGTGCGCAGGCGGGTCCCGTTCGGGGCGAGGCTGCGCCGCGACTGGCAGCTCCTGCTGATGACGGTCCCGGCGATCGGTCTGCTGGCGGTGTTCCACTACACGCCGACCCTCGGCAACATCATCGCCTTCCAGGACTACAACCCCTGGGACGGGGTGTGGGGCAGCCCGTGGGTGGGGCTGGCGCACTTCGAGCGGCTGTTCACCGACCCCCGCTTCTGGTCCGCGGCGGGCAACACGCTGGTCATCGCCGCCGTCCAGCTGGTGTTCTTCTTCCCCATCCCGATCGCCCTGGCCATCCTGCTGGACAGCGTGCTCAGCCCCAGGCTGCGGATGGTGCTCCAGAGCATCGTGTACATGCCGCACTTCTTCTCGTGGGTCCTGGTCGTCACCCTGTTCCAGCAGATCCTGGGCGGCGCGGGGCTGTTCTCGCAGATCCTGCGGCAGAACGGGTACGCCCCGCTGGAGGTCATGACCGACCCGGACGCGTTCCTGTTCGTGGTCACCTCCCAGATGGTCTGGAAGGACGCCGGGTGGGGCACGATCATCTTCCTGGCGGCGCTGGCGGCCGTGAACCAGAACCTCTACGAGTCCGCGGCCGTGGACGGCGCCGGGCGCTGGCGGCGGATGTGGCACATCACCCTGCCGGGCCTGCGCCCGGTGATCGTCCTGCTGCTCATCCTCAAGATCGGCGACATCCTCAACGTCGGCTTCGAGCAGTTCTACCTCCAGCGCGACGCGTTCGGTTCGGGCGTGTCGGAGGTGCTGGACACCTTCATCTACCACCAGACCCTGGTGACGGGGAACTTCAGCGCGGGAGCGGTCGCGGGCCTGGTCAAGGGCGTGGTCGGACTGGTCCTCATCGTTCTGGCCAACAAGCTGGCCCACAAGATGGGCGAAAACGGAATCTACCGACGAGCATGAGCACACTGTTCAAGGACCGCCCCGTGTGGGCGGAGCGCCCCAGCCTCCCCGCGCGCGCCGCGAAGAACACCACCCTGGCCGCCATCGCGGTCGTCATCGTCTTCCCCCTCTACGTCGTGATCCTGACCAGCCTGTCCCCCGCCTCGGCGGTGAACAGCGCGGGCGGCCTGGTGCTGGTCCCGCAGGGGATCTCCTTCCAGGCCTACGCCGACCTGTTCAGCGGCGGTGTGGTGACCCGGGCCGTGCTGGTCAGCCTGGGCGTCACGGCCGTGGGAACGCTGGTCAGCCTGGTGGCGACCGTCCTGGCCGCCTACGGGCTGTCCCAGCCCGGGTCGCTGTGGCACCGGCCGCTGCTGTTCGCGGTGCTGCTGACCTTCCTGTTCGCGCCCGGGATGATCCCGCTGTACCTGCTGGTGAGCAACGTCGGCCTGATCGACAGCTACTGGTCGCTGATCCTGCCGACGGCGGTGAACGCGTTCAACCTGGTGGTGATGCGGGCGTTCTTCATGAACCTGCCCCAGGAGATCGGCGACAGCGCCCGGGTGGACGGGGCGAGCGAGTGGACCATCATGACCCGGCTGGTCCTGCCCATGTCCAAGGGGGTCACCGCGGTCGTCGGCCTGTTCTACGCGGTGGGCTACTGGAACGCCTTCTTCAACGCCATCCTCTACATCAACGACAACGCCAAGTGGCCGCTCCAGCTCGTGCTGCGCCAGTACGTGCAGCAGGGCCAGCAGCTCAGTTCGAGTTCGGTGATCGGCGACGCGATGCAGGGAGGGACCGCCTCGGCGCCCAACCTGGCCATCCAGATGGCCATCGTGGTGGTGGCCCTGGTGCCGGTCACGTTCGTCTACCCGCTGGTCCAGAAGCACTTCACCAAGGGCGTCATCATCGGCGCCGTCAAGGGGTAGCGCCGCCCCAGGTCCGCCCGCGCCCCCGGGGTTCTCCCTCCTCCTGGAACCCCGGGGGCGCGGGTGTGTCCGGGTTCCGGCCGGTTCACCCCTCCTGCCGGGTCAGCTCCCGTTCCATCTCCTCCAGGGAGACGGACCCCTCCCGGCCCTCCTCCTCAGCTTCGGCCGCGAGACGGCTGGGCCACGCGTCCTCCGCTGCCTGCTCCACTTCGGACAGGGTGGCGGTCACCGGCTCGTTCATACGGCCCTGTGTAGCGGATGCGGGTCTGCTCCTGGGCAGGAACGGCTCAATGCCCCGAAGGCGTGGCACGGCGGGGCCGGGAACCGCCCCCGCGGTTCCCGGCCCCGCCGTGTCAGGGCGTCAGCCGCAGGCCTCCCCGTCGAGGGTGAGCCCGGTCGGCTGCGCGGGCTCGCCGTCGACGATCCCGTTGAAGCCGACCGTCACCGAACTCCCCGGGGCGATCCGGGCGTTCCACCCGGCGTCGGTGACCCGCACGGAGGCGCCGTCCTGCGTGTGCGCGCCGTTCCAGAGGCTCGTGACCTCCTCACCGGCCGTGAACTCCCAGCCGACCTCCCAGCCCTCCAGGGCCTCGTCGCCGGTGTTGGTGACCGTCACCCCGGCCTGGAAACCGCCGGGCCAGGTGTTGATCAATGTGTACTCGACATCGCAGTCCCCGGGTTCGGGCTCGGGGTCCGGGGACGGCTCCGGGGTGGGTTCGGGGTCCGGCGAGGGCTCGGGGTCGGGGTCGCCGCCCCCGCCCGCCAGGTCGCCGTAGACGATCCCCCGGCCGTTGGTGCCGACGTAGACCCGGCCGTAGACGTCGGGGTCGCCGGTGACGGTCGCCCCCGTCCAGGCCCACTGGTGCTGATCGTCGTTGATCCGCACCCAGCTCCGGCCCGCGTCGTCGGAGCGGAAGATCCCGCGCACGCCGTCGATCCTGGAGCTGGTGTACACCGCCGGGTAGTCCGAGCCCGGCGCGGGCGCGCCGAAACCGACCGCGTCGCCCTCGTCCACGGCCTCGACCTGCTCGAAGGAGGCCCCGGCGTCCGTGGTCCGCCACATGCCGTAGTGGTCCCCGGTGCCTCCGGCGACCCACACGTCACCGGTGTGGCCGGGCACCGCGCCGAAGCGGATGTTCCCCTCGGCCGGGAGCCCCTCGAAGCCCGCCGTGAAGGTGGCCCCGCCGTCGGTGCTGGTGTAGAACGTGCCGCCGGAGACGGCGTAGAACACGTCCGGGTCCACCCTGTCGGCCTCCACCCTCGCGCCCGCCGGAACACCGGTGGAGGCGGTCCACGACGAGCCCAGGGTGGTGGAGGCGTGGACGCCGGTGCCGTCGGGGCTCCACACGAGGGACGAGCCGTCCGCGTTCACCGCGACCGTTCCGCCGCCGGTCACGCCGCCGGGTTCCTGTCCGGCCCACCAGCTCTCGCCGCCGTCGGTGGACAGGCCGATGGCGGCCTCGGCGTCGCTGCCGCCGACCCGCGCGATGGTCGCGGGCTGGAGTTCGGCGAAGTCCAGGCTGGTCCCGTGGCCCCAGTAGGGCTGCTGGTACATCTGGTCGGGGACGGTCTCCAAGTCGTGGTGGGTGAAGCCGCCGATGTCGAGCAGGGCCGAGTGCAGCGGCGCCCCCTCGGGCGGGCTGATCAGGTCGTTGACGGCCGTCTCCTCGATGCCGTGCGCCCTGACCCCGATGTCGAAGGTGGTGCCCGCGTCCCAGTTGGTGAGGTTGTCGCTGCCGTAGACCGTGGCGCCCGTGCCGTACATGAAGCGGTCGGAGTCGAACGGGTCGATCGCCATCGCCTGCGTCATCCAGCCGAGTTTGGGCTGGGTCTCCGGGGGCGTCCCGGTGCCGCCGAAGTCCAGCCAGGGCGCTCCGGAGATGTCCATCTCGTAGCGCATGGTGCGCTCGGGGTAGGCGCCCCAGTCCCACGCCTGGGTCCAGGTCCGGCCGCGGTCGGTGCTGCGGTAGATCTGGATGTCGGGCCACCAGGAGATCTGGGTGGCGACCATCAGCGTGTCCGGGTCCTGCCGGTCGATGGTCAGGCCGCCGTAGCCGAAGTAGTTGTCCTCGGAGCCGGAGGGGACGGGGCTGATGTCGGTCCACTCCCCCGTCGCCAGGTCCATGCGCCACACGTCGCCGGAGTCGCCGTCGTAGGGGCCGGGGGTGCTGGTGGTGGCCATGTAGAGCTGGCCGCCCTCGTGGTCCACGACCGAGTGCGCGGGCAGGTGCCCCGTGGGCGCGCCGGGGACCGGCTCCCAGGTCTGCCCGCCGTCCTGACTGCGGTAGACCGGGTCGTCGAGGTCGGCGACGCCGACGTAGACGTCCTGGGTGACCGAGCCCCCGGACCCGGTTCGGGGGTCGAAGTCCACCCAGGTCACGCCGGTGATGTCGGACATCATGCCGGACTCGTCGGCCGGGTCCTGGACGTAGTCGCCGGGGTTGGGGAAGGCCTCGACCTCGGCCCAGGTGGCACCGTGGTCGGTGCTGCGCCACAGGCCGTTGCCGCCGCTCGCGCCGAAGTAGACGACGCTGTTGTCGTTGGGGTCCACGGCCAGGCGCTCGCCGAGGCCGCGACCGGGCATGTTGCCGCCGAGCTTGAAGGGCAGTTCGGCGACGTCCCAGGTCTCGCCGCGGTCGTCGGAGCTGAGGATGGCCCCGTTGTTGGGATCCCAGTCGTTGGTGTAGGTGCCCACGGCCGCGTACACGCGGTCGGGGTCGACGGGGTCGGTGGCGATGCTGACGACGCCCGTGTAGCCCCACTCGTCCCAGCCGACCCAATCGAGCAGGGGGATCCAGCGTTCGGTGTCGGGGTTCCAGCGGTAGGCGCCGCCGATGTCGGTGCGCGCGTAGGCCAGGCCCGGTTCGGTCTCGCTGAAGACGATGCCGGGGACGAAGCCGCCCCCGACGATCTCGACGTTGTCCCACTCGTAGGCGGCCTGCGCCGCGGCCGGTTCGGCGGGGGCGGCCCCGGCCGCGGTGGTGGCGACGACGGTGGAGGCGGCCAGTGCGGTGGCCGCCGCGACGGCGAGCGCCGGTAAGCCCCGCCCGCGTCTGGGGGGCCGGTGCTGTTCGGGAGGCATATGCGGGCTCCTTGGGGGAATCGGGGGGTGAGCCCTCCCCGGAAATCCGGTCCCGGGGCAGGCGCGAATTCCCCATTAGTCTGGATAGCCGACTAACCCCCGGCAAGGGGTGTTGCGCGGGAATTTTCGAAGCGATTCGACTCCTTCTCGGCAACCACCGCGAATTGCAGGGACACCGTCCGGTCCGGTACCAGGTCCACCCCGTGCCGCTCCCCGCCGGGCAGCGCGACCACCGTCCGGCGGGGCTCGACCGCCCGCAGCCGCGCGCGGGCCCGGCCGCCGGACCACTCCAGGAGTTCCACGACGACCCCGCCCCGGGCCCGCAGCCCCTCCACGCGGCCCGAGGCCCACTCCCGGGGCAGGGCGGGCAGCAGGTCCAGGCGCCCCTCCGCGGACCGGGCCAGCATCGCCGCCGCCACGGCCGGGAACCCGCCGCCGATGTCCACGTTGAACAGGCTGCCCCGGTTGTGCGTGGGCACCAGGGTGGGGCGCCAGTAGCGGGTGGCCAGCAGGCACAGGGTCTCGTGCGCCTCGGCGGCCAGGCCCAGGTTGGCCGCGGCCAGCCCCAGCTGGACCAGCCCGAAGGCCATCTCGTCGGACTCCTGCCCGCGCCACCACGCCAGGCGGGCGCGCACGGCGGCGACCGCCGCCGCGCGCAGCCGGGGCGAGGCCAGGGCGGGGTCGGTCTCGTACCAGAGCGGGTACAGGTGGGAGGCGTGCCGGTGCGCGTGCCGCTCGCTCTGCTCCACCGGCCCGGCCGGTCCCGCCCACTCCGCGAGTTCGCCGTCCGGGGCGACCCGGTAGCCGGGCAGCCGCGCCCCCAGCCGGGCCCAGCGGCGCGAGCCGGGAACGCCCAGCACGCGGTGCGCCCGCAGCAGGTTGCGCACCAGGTCGCGCACGGCCGCGACGTCCATGGTGGCGTTGACGGCGGCCTGGCCGTCGCCGTCCCCGGGGGTGTTCTCCGGCGAGTAGGAGGGGGAGAAGCCCTCGTCGGTGAGGAAGTCCTCGTGGAACTCCGCGGCGGCGGTGAGGAAGGGCAGGGCGCGCTCGCGCAGGAAGGCGCGGTCGCGGGTGTGGGAGTAGTGGTCCCAGTACAGGCGGGACGTCCACGCCGCGCCCGCGGTCCAGCAGGTCAGGCACCACTCGGGGCCGAAGTGGTTGTGCCTGCCGGAGGTGGAGGCGTGCGCGGGCAGCAGGATCCCCCGGCAGCCGTAGAGCCGCCGCGCGTTCTCCGCCAGGTCGTCGGCCATGCCGTCGAGGAGGTCGAAAAGGCCGGTCATCAGCTCGGGCGTGCCCGTGGTGTGCAGGGCCGCGAGGGCGGAGGGCAGGTTGCCGTCGAAGGTGTACCCCGACCGCCACGGGGGGTCGTAGGTGCCGCTCCACACCCCCTGGAGGGTGGGCGGCAGATCGCCGCAGCTGGAGATGACCGCGTACCGACCGGCGTCGACCAGGCGGGCGATCAGGGCGGGGGCGGCCCCCGCCGCCAGGAGGTCCTCGCCGAGCGCGTCGGGGCGGGCCGGACCGCTCTCCAGCTCCAGCCGGAAGCGGGACATGAGGTCGCCGTGCACCGCCCGGTGGCGTTCGAGCGCCCCGGCGAAGCCCTCCGGACTCCCGGTGGAACCACCGGCCGGTTCCCCGGCGTCCCCGGTCCGGGCCCCAACGGGGCCAACGGGACCAGCGGGACCAGCAGGGCCAACGGGACCAGCGGGACCAGCTTCCGAGCCGGATATCGGCACGTCCGGACAGAACGCGACCCCCGGGACCTCCCCGCCGGACACGGAAACCCCATCAGCCCCGGGCCCCGCTTCCGGCGCGGCGAACCCGTCCACCCGCACGCGCGCCGTCAGCCGCAGCCGCCGGACGCCCCGCAGGTCCAGCCCCTCGCCGTCGGCGCCGACCCGGCCGCCCTCGGCGCTGACGGCGCAGGTCACCGTGTACCCCGACAGGCCGCCCGGCGGGCGCCCGGGGAAGCCCGCCCGCAGGGTCAGCAGGCCGGGGCCGGTCTCGCGGACCACCGTCATCGGGACCGGCGGTGCCTCCTCCAGCGCGGTGAGCCGCAGCGTTCCGTCCAGGCCGCGGGGCGAGGCGAGTTCGACGACCACGGCGTCGTCGGGCCGGGAGGCGAAGGCCCGGTGCACGGTCCCGTCCGGCAGTTCCTCGGTGACCAGCCCCGAGTCCAGGTCGCACGTGCGCGTGACCGGCCCCGGCCGGAGCCCGCGCGGTGCGAACGAGAGCACGGCGGCCCCCACCAGCGGGTCGATCCACCGGGTGTCGGCGTAGCCCGGGTGCTCCCGCGCCGCGGACTCCGCGATCCGCTCGGCGGCCTCGCGGGAGCGGCCCCGGCGCAGCAGCTCCCTGAGTTCGGGCAGCAGGGGCGCGGTCCCGGGAGCGGGCAGGGGCTCCGTGACCGGCAGGAAGAGCCGCTCGTGGCACAGGGTGAGGCGGACGCGCTCCGCCGTCGAGTGCACGAGCGCCCCCTGCCGCCCGTTTCCGGTGACCAGCGCGTCCTCCCAGTTCCCGACCGGATGGCGGGTGCGGACCCGTCGTGCTGCGGACATGCGCGCTCCTCGTGTGGGGGGTGTCGCCCGGAAGGGTTTTCGCCCTACTTTGTTGGCGCACACACCAAACCAGAAGGAGTTCCCCATGTCCTCTCCGCTGTGGTTCGGCGGCGACTACAACCCCGAGCAGTGGCCGGAGGAGGTCCAGGCGGAGGACGTGGAGCTGATGCGCCGCGCCGGGGTCAACCTCGTGACGGTCGGCGTCTTCTCGTGGGCGCTGCTGGAGCCGAAGGAGGGCGAGTACCGGTTCGAGTGGCTGGACCGGGTGCTGGACCGGCTCTCCGACGCCGGGATCGGGGTCGCGCTGGCCACCCCGACCGCCTCTCCCCCGCCGTGGTTCGGGCTCGCCTACCCCGACGCGATGCCGGTGACCGCGGACGGGACCCGGCTCACCCACGGCAGCCGCGACACCTACGACGTATGCTCCCCCGACTACCGCGAGGCCTCGGTGCGCATCGCCCGCGCGCTGGCGGAGCGCTACTCCGCGCACCCGGCGCTGCGCCTGTGGCACGTGCACAACGAGTACGGGACGTGGTCGCACTCCGAGCACACCGCCGGGGCCTTCCGCGACTGGCTGCGGGGTCGCCACGTGGACCTGGACCGGCTCAACGCGGCGTGGACCACGGCATTCTGGAGCCAGCACTACTCGGAGTGGGAGCAGGTCCAGCCGCCGCGCGCGACCCAGTACCTGCCCAACCCGGCGCACGTGCTGGACTTCCGGCGGTTCCTGTCGGACGCGATGCTCGACCACTTCCTGTCCCAGCGCGACGTGCTGCGCGCCGTGCGGCCGGACGTGCCGGTCACGACCAACCTGGCCTTCGGCGACTGGGTGCCGGTGGACCCGTGGCGGTGGGCCGAGCACCTGGACCTGGTGGCCGTGGACGACTACCCCGACCGGACCGGGCAGGGCGGGGCGGAGCAGACCGCCTTCGCCGCCGACCTGGCCCGCTCGTGGGCGGAGCGCGTGCCCGGCCCGGGACGGCCGTGGCTCCTGATGGAACAGGCGGCTGGTGTGACCTACACGGGCGAGGTCGCCCGGCCCAAGGCCCCCGGGGAGACGGCGCGGCACAGCCTGGCACACGTGGCGCGCGGGTCGCGGGGCGCGATGTTCTTCCAGTGGCGGGCCTCACGGGGCGGCGCCGAGCAGTGGCACTCGGGGATGGTGCCGCACGCCGGGCCGGACTCGCGGATCTTCCGCGAGGTGTGCGAACTGGGGAGCGTGCTGCCCCGCGTGGCGGAGGCGCGCGACGCCGACGTGGTCGCCGACGCGGCGCTCACCTGGGACCCCGAGTGCTGGTGGGCGCTGGGCAGCCCGTCTCTGCCCGTGCGGGGCGTGGACTACCTGGAGGCCGCGCGCCAGGTGCACCGCGTGCTGTGGCGGTCGGGTCGCACGGTGGACATGGTGCGACCCGACCGCGACCTGCCGCGGGTGCCGCTGCTGGTGGTGCCCGCCCTGTACCTGCTCTCGGACGAGGCGGCCGAGCGGCTGGCCCGCTACACCGAGGACGGCGGAACGCTGGTGGTGACCTTCCTGAGCGGGGTTGCCGACCCGGACGGGACCGTGCGCACCGGCGGGTACCCGGGCGCGCTGCGGGACCTGCTGGGGGTCCGGGTCGAGGAGGCGCACCCGCTGCTGCCCGGGGACTCGGTGGGCGTGGACCTGGGCTCGGTGCGCGAGGAGGTCACCCTGTGGAGCGAGCACGTCCACCTGGCGGGGGCCGAGGCAGTGGCCCACTACGCGGGCGGACCGCTGGACGGGCTGCCCGCGGTGACGCGGCGGCGCCACGGCGCGGGCGAGGCCTGGTACCTGTCGGCCCGGATGTCGGACCGGGGCCTGGCACGGCTGCTGGCCGAGGCGGCGGGGACGGGGCCGTTCCCGGAGCCGGGGCTGGAGGTGGTGCGCCGGGTGGACCGGGACGGCGCGTGGGTGTTCGTCACCAACCACGACAACCGGCCGCGGTGGATCGACCCGGCCCGGTTCGGGCTGGACGCGGGCGCCCGCGACCTGGTGTCGGGCGTTTCGGCGCAGGGGATGACCCTGCCGGGCGGCGGGGTGGCGGTGTTGCGCGGCCACCCCGTTGACAATTAGTTGTGACTCTAGACAAACTATTCCGGAGTCCTGCGCCTACCTCAGGAGACACGACATGAGCAGCTACCAGCCCGTGCCCGCGGACAGGTTCACCTTCGGTCTGTGGACCGTGGGGTGGCGCGGGGTGAACACCTTCGGCGACCCCGTCCGCCCGGTGCTCGACCCGGCGGACGCCGTGCGCCGCCTCGCCGACCTCGGCGCGCACGGGATCACCTTCCACGACGACGACCTCATCCCGCCCAGCAGCTCCGACACCGAGCGCGAGGACATCCTCAGGCGGTTCCGCGCGGCCCTGGACGAGACCGGGCTCAAGGTGCCGATGGCGACCACCAACCTGTTCTCGGACCCGGTGTTCCGCGACGGCGGGTTCACCTCCAACAGCCGCGACGTGCGCCGGTACGCCATCCGCAAGGTCATCCGCAACATCGAGCTGGCCGTGTCTCTGGGCGCCAAGACGTACGTGTGCTGGGGCGGCATGGACGGCGCCGAGACCGAGGCGGGCAAGAACGACCACGCCGCCCTGGACCGGCTGCGCGAGGCCTTCGACATCCTGTGCGGCTACGTGCGCGAGCAGGGCCACGACCTGCGCTTCGCCCTGGAGCCCAAGCCCAACGAGCCGCGCGGCGACATCCTGTTGCCCACGGTGGGCCACGCCCTGGCCTTCATCAACGAGCTGGAGCACCCCGAGATGGTGGGGGTCAACCCGGAGGTCGGCCACGAGCAGATGGCCGGGCTGAACTTCGCGCACGGCGTCGCGCAGGCCCTGTGGGCGGGCAAGCTCTTCCACATCGACCTCAACGGCCAGCGCGGGATCAAGTACGACCAGGACCTGCGCTTCGGCTCGGGCGACGTCAAGGAGGCGTTCTTCCTGGTGGACCTGCTGGAGAGCGCGGGTTACGACGGCCCGCTGCACTTCGACTTCAAGACACCGCGCACCGAGGACATGAGCGGCGTGTGGGAGTCGGCGGCGGCCTGCATGCGCAACTACCTCATCCTCAAGGAGAAGGCCAAGGCGTTCCGCGCCGACCCCGAGGTGGTGGAGGCGCTCGCGGCCTCGCGCGTGCCCGAGCTGTCCCAGTCCACGCTGGGCGAGGGCGAGTCCCTGTCCGACCTGCTGGCCGAGGAGATCGACCTGGCCGAGGTCGGCGCGCGGGGCTACCACTTCGAGCGCCTGGACCAGCTCGCCATGGAGCACCTGTTCGGCCTGCGCTGACCTTCCGCTCCCGTATCCGGGCCGTGTTCCGCGCGAGGCGCGCGGGGCGCGGCCCCGGCTGTTTCCGGGATCGGCGCGGGGCGGCGGCCGGTTCCGGGCGGGCGGGGTGGAGTCGGGACGGCGGCCGGATCTGGGCAACAACCGGGTCGGCGCCCTGTCTGGGCACCGTGTCTGGACAGACGGGGCCGTGGGTAGTGGCGGTGGTCGGAAGCACCCCACCGAAGCGGAGGCGAACATGGCCGAGGACGCCATCACCCTGATCCTGAAGGACCACCGGACCATGGAGGAGCTGTTCGACCGGCTCCAGTCCGAGCCCGACCAGCGGCCGCGCCTGCTGGAGGAGATCGAGGCGATCCTCACCGCGCACAGCCGCGCCGAGGAGGACGAGGTGTACCCGGCCGCCGCCGAGGCCGCCGGCGAGGGACCCGAGGTCCGGCACGGCACGGAGGAGCACCAGGAGGCCGAGGAGCTGCTCCGCAAGCTGAAGGACTGCGACCCGAAGAGCAGGGAGTTCGACAAGCGCTGCAAGGAGTTCGTCGACGCGGTCAAGCACCACGTCGAGGAGGAGGAGAGCGACGTCCTGCCCGGCCTCAGGGAGGCGGTGAGTCAGAAGCGGGCCCAGGAGCTGGGCAGGGCGTTCTGGGAGCGGCGCGAGCAGGAGCTCAAGCGCTTCGACGTCAAGGGCAGGGTTCCCAGGCAGCGCGACCTCTACGAGGAGGCCAGGGAGCTGGACATCGAGAACCGCTCCAAGATGAACAAGGCGGAGCTGGCCGAGGCCGTGCAGAAGGCCCGGCGCGGCTGAGCTTCCCCCAGGGGAGCCCCTCGCGAGCACAGGACGTGAAACGGCCCCGCCGGGCAGTTGCCCGGCGGGGCCGTCACGTACACCGGAACGGTGCGGCGGTCGCCTCACGGCGCGGTGCACAACACGGCTCCTGCCGCCCTTGCGGGCGCGGTATTCCGTGAAGGCTTTGAGTGGAGCCCGGGGGACACTTTCTACCGCACCTTCCGGCACCCCGTACAACGGGAGGGCGGGGGTGGGTATTCCGCGACCCGGGGACACTTTTTCCGGTGTCCCCCGCCGCATCCCCCGGTCGGGCGCGGAGCGCGGTCAGGCGCGCGGGGACGGGTCAGGCAGGCGGGACGGTCGCGAGCGCAGGGCGGTCACGGGCGCGGGGACGGTCACGAGCGCAGGGCGGTGCTCTCCCGGGAGGTGAGCCGGGGTTCGAGCAGGGTCACCCCGGGGTTGCCGGGACCGTCGATCTTGTCCATGAGCAGGCCGACCGCGCGGGCTCCGACCTCCTCGGCGGGCAGGTCCACCGAGGTCAGCGGCGGGGCGCCGGGCGGGACCGGGCCGATGGCGACCACGGACAGCTCGGGCGGGGTGCGGCCGTGCTCGGCGAAGGATTCGAGCAGCGGACCGACCGAGGGTTCGTTGTGCACGATGAGGCCGGTGAGGCCGGGCCGCTCGCGGAGCAGGTCCTCCGCGAGGCCGTGCGCGGTTTCGGGGGAGCACGGGTGCAGGGTGGCGCGCACGCCGCGCTCGGCGGCGGCGCGTTCGAAGCCGGTGGTGGTGCGCTCGGCGAACCCGGTGCGCCGTTCGTACACCGAGGGGGGCTGCCCGACGAAGGCGAGGTCGGTATGGCCGAGGTCTGCGAGGTGGTGCACGCAGGCGGCCCCGGCGGCGGCGAAGTCGAGGTCCACGCAGGTCAGGCCCTCGGTGTCCTCGGGGACGCCGATGAGGACCGAGGGCAGGTCCAACTCGCGCAGGACGGGGACGCGGGCGTCGTCGGCCTCCACGTCCATGACGATGACGCCGTCCACCATGGCGCTGCCCGAGACCCGGCGCAGGCCGTCGGGGCCCTCGCCCTGGGTGAGCAGGAGGACGTCGTGGTCGTGCGCGCGGGCGGCGGTGACCACGGAGACGGCGAAACGCATCGCGACGGGGACGTGCACGTCACCGCGGAGCGGGATGACCAGGGCGATCACGTTGCTGCGGCGGCTGGCAAGGGAGCGGGCGCCCGCGTGCGGCTGGTAACCGAGTGCGTCGATGCTCTCCCTCACGCGCCGCCGGGTGGTCTCGGAGATCGACCGCTTGCCGCTGAGGACGTAGGAGACCGTGCTCGGCGACACGCCAGCGTGCCGGGCCACATCGGAGATCCGCACCGTGCCGTCCCGTCCGTTTTCGAACCGATTCGATGCGCTGTTACGCACCGTGTTTACCGGGTGTGGCGCCGATGGGCGCCGCCGGGCGAGGCGTGGTCACGGAGCGTGGGGGGTGAGGGAAGGGGCGCCGTGGTCAGTCCTCGGGTTCGAGCGTACCGGAGGAGCCCGCGGCGGCGCGGTCGTAGGTCTCGCGGAACTGGCGGACCCTGCGTTGGCGGCGCATCGTGAGCGGGACGAAGGTCGCGATCATGACCACCAGCAGTCCCGCCAGGAAGAGGTTGACCGAGGCGAACGGGGTTCCGTTGGCGTACTGGAGCAGGGCGTTGGCGACGTTGGGTACAACGAGGACACAGCCGAACAGCAGCATGAACTTCGGGGAGCGGGACGTGTCGCTCTGGTCGGCGAGGATGCGCCCGAGCCGGTTGGTCTCGGGGTCCGGGTGGAGGGTGCCCCGCATGATCTGCCAGTGCGCGGCCCAGGCCTTGGCCGGGTCAGCGTCCAGGGGCAGCGGCCTGTCCTTGACCATGCGGCGCATCATCCACGCGGTGCCGAAACCGGTGGCCGCAGAGACGACCACCGCCATGGCCAGGGTTCCTCCCGTGACGGCGACGATGGTGGGGGCGAAATCGGTCCCGATCATCAGAGGAACGAACAGCAGGGCTATGAAGGGGACGGCGAGGACAGCGACCAGCAGGGCCGTGCGGAGGCCGTACTGACGCGGATTGTTCTGGGCGTAGATGGTCCAACGGCCCATGAGGGTGCCGAACCGCCCGGGGGTACGGGGGATGTCGCGGTTCCTGTTCATACCGGCGAACTACCCCGGGACGAACCGCACACATGGGACCAACGACCCGAAGGGCGCACGGCGGGCCGGACCCCGGGCAGCCCCTGGGACCACAGGGCTCTAGCTACGGCCGTCCTTCGCGGCACCCAGGAAGGCCTGCCACTCGCCACCGCCGAAGAAGAGCGCGCCCAGCTCACGGTGCTTGGTGTCCCGGACCCCGGTAATCGGGCCCTCTGCAACCTCCACACAGGCTCCTCTGTCGTTGGTGTAGCTCGCCTTGTGCCACGGCCGGACGGGGACGAAGGATTCGTTGGTGGTCGTGCTCGGAGTCATGACGGCCTTTTGTACTCGTCGGTCAGCGTCTTGAAGAGGATTCGCGTCTCCGCTGTGGAGAGTGCGGATGCCTGTAGTTGGTCAAACGCTATCTCGTGTTCCAGCAAGTCCTCGGGGTCCTCGAAGAACAGCCCGTTCGGAGGGACGTCCACGAACAGTGCACGGTCGGTCTCGTCGAAGGTCAGCATCGAGAAACCGTAGGTACGCGACATGCCAGCCGTCGCCGGAAGTACCTGGATGTTGATGGAAGGCCGGTTGGCCAGTTGGTCCAAGTGGGAGAGCTGTGCGGCCATCACTTCGGGGCCGCCGATGACGCAACGCAGGCAGGACTCGTCCAGGATCATCCAGATGCGCGGCGGCTCCTCCCGTTCGAGGACGTTGGTGTGCCGCTGCATGCGCGCCTCAACCCGGCGTGCGCGCTCCTCCTCGGTGGGAATGTAACCGCGTCCCATCATGGCTTCGATGTAGTCCCGGTGCTGGAGTAGGCCGGGAACCAGACCGACCGTGTACTCCTGGATCTTGGCGGCCTCGTGCTCCAAGCCGTAGAAGGCGCCGATGCCGACGTCCTTGTACTGGAACCACCAGGGCTTCTGCTTACGTGATGCCTTGGCGATCCCCACCAGTTCTTCGCGCAGTCCATCGGTGGAGCCGTACAGGCGGCACAACTCGGAGACGTCTGCGGAGTTCAGCCGTATGAACTTGCCCGTCTCGATCCGGATGATCTTGCCGGACTCCCAGCCCATGCGCTTGGAGACCTCTCCTTGGGAGAACCCGGCGTCCGCACGCAGACGCTTGAGCTGACTGACCAGATAGCGACGCCGTACGGGGGAACCCTGAGCCACGGCTGTCTCCTCGTTCATGTGGCGGACCGTTGCCTCATTATCCCGTGACCTGCAAACTTCACATTTTGGATATACCAAGCCACTTAATTTCCAACACTTGGATTTTCTGTGTGCGTGCCTCACTATAGGGGTGAAGGCGCTGACCGCCGTACGGATCGCCTGGAACGCCGGAACGTGTGTGCGTGCCAGTTACATGCTCGTACACGGCTTGTCCGGTAGATGGGGGAAGAGCCGTGCGCTCAGGGACGCAGCCTCTCACCGGCGAGAATCCTCGCCAGGCCGCTGTAGAGCGGCCACACGAAAACGGGCTCTGGGGGCGATAGCAGCGCCTCCAGAGCCCACATCGACAACCCGATTCATGCCTGAAGGAGCGTGCCGACATGACCATTGTGCCGCGTCCCCGCGCAGCCATCCACACTTCCACCCCGCCCATCGCCGGGCGGCGCTGGCCCTCCCGGGTCTATCCCGGTCTCCTCGCCCAGGCCGCCTGGGTGCGTGAGGACCTGCGCTCCGACCTGTTCCGCCTGGAGGGGCTGTGCCCCGACCTGGCCGACACGATCGTGCTCTGCGCCAGCGAGATGTTCGCCAACGCCGCCGACCACTCCCGTTCCGGCCAGGAGAACGGCCGGGTCATCCGGACCCTGTCCATGCCCACCGCCACCACCCTGCACCTGGGCATCACCGACGACGGCATTCGGACCGAGAACCCTTCCCTCCCGCACATCCCGCACCAGCGCACCGCGTCCGAATGGGAGGAGGCCGAACGCGGCCGTGGCCTGCTGCTCATCAACTCCCTGGCCACCAGGTGGGGCACCCGTGCCGTGGTGGACTTCCCGTTCTGCGCGGGACTGGGCACGGTCGTGTGGGCCGAGTTCACCCTCACCCCCACCACTCCCGCCAGTACCGTCACCGCCGGGGCCGACAGGTGAGCGCCCCCACCGTCAGCGGACCCAGCACCGACCGCATCCGCCGGGTCCTGGACGCGCCCCGGGGACAGCGCTTCGTCCGCCCGGGTACCGCCAGCAACACTGCTCCTTCCGGTCGTCCCGACAGCCTCAACCGCCCCAGGAACACCGGCGAACCCAACGAACCCACCCGGGAACAGCGGCTCCTGGCTCAGATGGCGGGGAACCCACGCGTGACCTACCGCCAACTCCACGGCGAACTGCCCACCTGGATGCACGTCCAAGCCGCCCGGTTGGCCGCACACGGCTCCCAGAAACCCCAGGGCGCTCAGGACTCCCGGAGCACGCCGGGCACTCGGGGCACCAAGGCCCCCGAAGGCCCGCGCAAACCCTCACCGCCACCGAAGCGCCCGCAGACACCAGCGGTTCCACCCCCACGACCCGCCACCGACGACGGCCCACTCCAACCCCGTCCGACCCGTCCGCAACACCCGGAACGTCCGCCGCTGCCGCGCCGCCGACCCCAGCGCCCGCACAGCCACCGCAGACCCCGACGATTCGGCTGGACCCGCACCGGCCCGGCCCGTCTGCTGGCCGCCTACACCCTCGCGACCAGCGCCGGAGCCCTGGCCCAGCACCTGGCCACGGTCCTGCTGTAGCCGAGATCGGCCCGTACCTGAACCCCTCCAGGAGGCCGCGCCGGATCAAGGGCCCGGCGCGGCCACTGGCCTCAGGGCCCGGCCTGCCTGACGCGTTCGGCCACGTCCGCGAGCCAGGCGTCGTCGGCGCGGGTGTGGTCGTGCGAGGACAGGTAGCCCTGGTAGCGGTCGAAGTAACCTTCGATCGGTGAGGCCACCTCGCGCCAGTCCTCACCCGCATTGCCCGCGGTGCCGTGCATGGGGAAGAGCTTGGCGTGGGCGTGGTCCACCCCGTAGCCCTCATACATGATCCCGGTGCGCGCCACGTCGGGGAAGGCCGCGTCCAGGCGGCGGGCGACCTCGCGTGCGGCCAGGTGCAGGGCCGCATACTCCGACGGTTCCAGATCGACCACGTAGCTGGTGCGGTGGACCTTGGGGATCACCACCGAGAACCCCTCGGTGTTGGGGAAGATCGACAGGAACGCCAGGTGGTCGTCGTCCTCCCAGATCCGGTGCGCGGGCGCGTCCCCGGACACGATCCGGCAGAAGACGCAGCTTGCGTGGCGGTCGGCGTTCATCGGACTCCTTCACGGGACGGAACGGCATCGGTACACGTGGGACAGGCGTGGCCACGCTCCGCCACCTGACAAGCTGCAGAACAGCAGCCATCATGGCTTGATCGCCGAACGTCCTTGCCCCTCGGAGCGAATCAGGACAGGTCCGCGAGCCGAGCCAGGAGCGTGTCAGCGGTCGAGGCCATCGCTTCGGTCAGCGGCAAGTCCCTTCCCACACGTCTGCTGGCTCGGGCGACGTTGGCGCAGAGCAGCAACCGGCACAGAAGCCCGCTCTTGGTGGCTAGCTGCTCGGTGAATCCCCCGATCACCTTGTCCGCGACCTCGGGGACGCCTAACGAAGCCGCCCACAAGCAGGAGGCGTCCCATCCAATGGGTGCCATCCCCCAGCTCTCCCAGTCCAACAGCACCAGTTCGGGCCCGGTCAGGTTCGCGTACCCGAGGTCACCGTGGGAGCACGCCCATTCGTCGTCCGGAATCCGTGTGTCGACACCTGTGCCGTAGACCTCATGCACACGCCGAGACAAATGGGCCTGATCCAGGGCAACGCGTTCCGTTGCATGCACGGAGAGTTCGGCCAACCCGCTCCTCAGGCTGAACCACCAGGTCTCCGGCAGGTGCGGGTCACTAGCGATCTCAGCGGTGGTCGACACTGCGTTGTCAGGGGCCAGAGACGTTTCCTCGGCCTTCCAGACCACACCACGTCCGGGGTCAGACCAGGCTGCGGCGGCGATCCAGGCGGGTTTGGGAACACCGCGGATAGTTGCCGCCGCCTCTTCCGTCCCAGTCCAGGAGGGGATATCGACGTGTGCGTCGCGCCTCCAGGCCAGACGCACCCACGTGTCGGCGTCGGTGCGGAACCCCGCGGTGCCGTTGAACCGGCTGTAGTGGGCGTCCTCGTACAGCAGTCCACGACCCAGACGCTGTTCGGCCTGAGCCACCACGTCTTCGATGTCCACGGTCGACAGGTCGTCCAACGCAACCAACGGGATGCTGTCCTGAGCAGGCGTCATGATGCGGTGTCGACCCTTTCGGCTCTGCGGCGCAACAGTGTGCGATACCGGTCGACCATGTCGGCCGAGACGGTCAGGGACTCAGCTTGCACGATCTCCTCCAGATGTGCCGGCGAGGAGGTGCCAACAGTCAGCCTTTCGACCTCAGGGACGGCCCAGGCCGCCGCCACCGTCGCCTGAACACGGCTTGCCCGCTGCCCGGGGTCGAGGAACAGCGATGTGTCGACCCACGACCAGAGAGGATCGGCCGCATCACCACCGAAGGGCGCCATACCCCACACCGCTCGGGCCCCGACCCGTGTCGAGAACCGTTCGGCGGCTTCCAGGACCGGGGCTGGAACACTCAGGCCCGCGCGGACCATGACCACATCCGGGCGAGGAACTGACCAGTCACGTGCAGCCAGCACCCGGGGGTTCCAAGAGGAGAGCCCCCACGCACCGCAGTACCCCGCGTAGCGCATCTCCGCCAGGGCCGCGCAGGCATCCTCGAAACCCTCGATCGAGTTTTCAGGGTTGTGCAGGAGCACGGTGTCCGGCACACACCCGAGCTCTTCGGGTATCTCCCGCACCGCCGCTTTCAGTCTTTCCGGGGTCAGGTCGTGCCCGTCGGGGAAGAATCCGACCTTCGTACTGATCTCGAAGGAGGTGAGCAGGCCTCCGGCTGCATCCGCCAGCAACCGGTGGGCAGTGAACCGCTGGTAGTTGAAGGCGGTGTCCAGCCTGGTCACACCGAGTTCAAGGGCCTGTCCGAGCAGGTCACGGTTGGGACCAGACCGGTATAGCCCCAGGACAGTCCTTCGGTCAGCGGAGCACACAGTCCCTCCTTGATCAGATGTGCGGCCACGGCCCGGAGATCGCTGTCCTCCTCCCCGAGGCGGACGGGATGACCCGACAACAGGGCACGCAGCGCCGGTTCAGCACGCGGGTGGAAGGTGAGCTTCTTCCCTCCGCCGGTCACCCGGACCGCTGTGTCGTCAACGGTGAGGACGGGCGGAAACTCGGTGACCGCGACCACATCCGTACCGGTCAAAGGCCCGAAGGAGTGCACCAGAGGCATGTGCCGTTGGGGTGGCGTGTTCGCCCGGAGTTGGTCGAGGTAGTGCGAGGGCGGGTTCGCGCGTGCCGCCTCCGCGAGCCTGGCCACCAGCCCTTCGTCGTCGATAGGACCACGAGCGCTCTCCAGGTCGGTCCGAAACCCCTCGTCCGCGCGCATCGTGTCCGAGAGGAAGTTCGCCCACGTGACACCGGTTCGCTTGGTGATACCGAACGTCGCGTGCAGGGAGTGGCCCTGGTTACCTGAGCCGACCCGGGTCGCGGTGTGCCACCAGCCCCGCGGGATGTGCATGACGTCCCCGGCGGACATCGTCCCCTCCCAGACGACCTCTTCGGACGGCTCCAGGTTCTGTTCGGCGTCCCGGTACATGGGCGATGACCGCGAGGGGCCACGAACCTGCCAGGACTTCTCGCCCGAGAGCTGCACGGCGATGACATCGTGGTCATCCCAGTGCAGATGGAAACCCGGGGTGTCGCCCACGGCCAGGTAGCAGTTGACGGAGACGAGTTCCCCCGACCACCATCCCAGCGCCCGACAGGCGACCTCCATGGTCGGGTCGAAGGTGTCGACGCTGTCGAGCACGATGGTGCCGTCATTGTTCAGGATGGCACCCAGCGCGGCCATGTCCGCCTGCTGCACCGCCTGTCGGCGGCGATTGACGGCGGTGGAGAGGTAGCTGGAGGGGTGAAGTTCCTGTCCCTCGGAGTAGCAGCGCAGTTGCGGGTTGGACAGGTGGCGGCGCTGGATGATCTCCATCAACCGGTAGGGGGTCATCAGGCGTTCGAGCAGTCCGTCGTCGGTCAGGGTGCCACGGGCGAACGCGGTACCCACCACCGCCGGCCCCTGCCAACCGAGCGCCTTCTCGATTCCGGTGACAAGCCGGTGATCCATGGACGTGCTCCTATTCCTTGGGCAGGTTCAAGTCACGGTTCTCACCGTCGTCCCCGGCCGAGTTCTGCGAACTGGTGATGTCGGAGTGCTCCGAACGGTGACGGTCGTGTGCCACGCCCACCTGCTCAACCAAGAGGAGGAGCCCGTCGTGCTCAGCCGTGTCACTGGTATGCGCGAGGTCGCCCATGCGACTTTCCCTTCTGCGAGGTTTGCGCCCAGAAAGCGGTCCTGGGCCCCTGAGGGGAATCTCAGCTGGCGCCAGTTTTTCCACTTCTCTGGGACGCCGCTACCGCATGAGGGACGCCTCGAAAGACGTCCCGGTGCGATAGAAACGTCCCCATGCCCCCCAACGAGCGGCTTCGCATCTGTCTGGAGCGGTCCGGGCACACGATGGCCTCGCTTGCCCTGCACGTGGGCACCGACCCCAAGACCGTGGCACGGTGGGTCAGCACCGGACGAGTGCCCCACCGCCGCAACGCCCACGCCGTGGCGCGTGTACTCGGTGCAGACGTCCGCGAACTCTGGCCCGCCCTGGAGCGGCGGGCCCGGAGAGCTACGGACACGGACCTGGTAGCCGTTCACCGGCAACGCCCCGACGTATCGGCCGAACAGTGGCGCAGCATGTTCGCGGCTGCTGAGAGGACGATCGACATCCTGGTCTACGCGGCCCTGTTTCTCCATGAACAGATTCCCGGGTGGAACGACCTACTCAAGGCCAGAGCCGAAGACGGTGTCCATGTGCGTGTACTCATCGGAGACCCCGACTGTGAGGCCGTGCGTGTCCGCGGCGGGGAGGAGCGCTTCGGCCATGGCATCCAGTCCCGATGCCACCTGGCCGCGATGCACTACCGACCTCTGGCAGCAGTCCCGGGAGTCTCGGTGAGGGTGCATTCCACAACGTTGTACAACTCGCTCTATCGAGCAGACGACCACATGTACGTCAACACGCACATGTACGGGGTCAACGCCTACGGCAACCCGCTGTTGCGGCTCAAACGCACGGCTCCCCAGGGGCTGTTCGACGCGTATGCCGCCAGCATGGACGCCGTATGGTGTACCGCCCGACCTCTTGGGGAGTGAGTAGGACATGGCCCGTACCGAGTACTACGACGACCCTGCGGCTCCCGTTCCCAACAGCCTGGTGGTCGCTGCCAGCGCTGCCGTCCTGGACGAGCAGGACCGTCTGCTGTTGCAACGGCGAGTGGACAACGGGCTGTGGGCGATGCCGGGCGGAGCGATGGAGATGGCCGAGAGCCTGCCCGAAGCCGCCGTGCGCGAGGTGCGTGAGGAGACCGGGTACGAGATCGAGGTGACCGGGCTGGTCGGCACCTACACCGACGCCCGCCACGTCATCGCCTACAGCGATGGAGAGGTGCGCCGCCAGTTCAACGTGTGCTTCCGCGCCCGTGTCGTCGGGGGAGAACTCGCGGTCAGCGACGAGTCGCACGAGGTGCGCTGGTTCACCGCTGAGGAGGCGGCAGGGCTGGAGATGCACCACACCCAGCGGCTCCGGGTGGGGCACGCGCTGGGACGGGGAGGACCGTACGCGGGCTGACCGCACCGGGCCCGAGGGCCGGTGCGGCCGTCACCATGGCGCCACCTGAGGGGTAGCTGTGCGCTGACGACCCCGACTTCGAAGAGGCCTTGGGCAGAGACGCCGCGTCTCCCCGGGACCGATGTCGACAGCCCCGGGCGGGGCGGCTAGTCCTGCTTCGGGTTGCTGTTCAACTTGCGCCGTTCCCAGCGGTTGGGGTGGCGGATGACCACTCCCGCCATGCCGCCGGTCCCGGTGAGCCGGATCAGCGGGGTCCCCGCGAGCCGGTCGGGGGTCGTCTTGTCCTTCAGGCCGCCGATGCCGGGGTCCACGCCGCCGGTGTCCGCCACCCAACCGTCGGGGATGACGATCGTGACACCGGCCGCCTCCCCGTACGCCTCCACCACGACCTCCGTGAGGCGGCACTCGGCCCGGCTGAAGTCGATCTTCACCCCCGCCATGCCCCCGTGGGCGATCACGTGACCGGGCACCTCCCAGCGCCCGGGGCCGCGGGACGCGCCGTGCAGGCCGCCCTTGAGCACCAGGGGCGGCTGGCTTTCGGGGAGCTGCGGCTTGGGCAGGTCGGCGGTCAGGACTGCCAGCTCGGCGTGGGTCCTGGAGCTCAGCGCCTGTTCCAGGCGCGTGTCCAGCTCGTCGAGGTCGATGCGCCCCTCGGCCGCCGCGTCGCGCAGTTGCTCCACCACCGCGTCCCGGTCGGCGTGGGAGGCGCGCAGGTCCGCGGGGGGAGCGGTGCGCGCGGGGGGCTTCGGAGGCTGGGCGTTCATGGCACAAGGATAAGAGCGGGCGAACCGGGCTGTACATCGCGGAGGCCGAACCCGTCGGGGCCGTGGAGGCTGGAGTGCCTGGCCTGGGCGTGTCCGGGTTGGGAGCAGCCCCGCTGGCTCGGCGAGGCCACGGTCTGGGATGCGGACAGGGCGGGTGCGGGTTCCACGGGTGTGGCCACAAGCGGCCGTCGCCGCCTCGGACACCCCTCGGGCGGGTAGGTTCCCTCGCGGCTCGGACGCGCACCGGGCCACGGCCCCGACGACTCCCCCACCGAAGAGGACCGCAGTGAACCTCCACCTGCCCTACCTGATCGGACCTCTCCTCCTTCTGCTGGTGGGCCTCTTCGCACTGGTCTGCTGCTTCGCGGCCGCGCCGGAACGCCGTGCGACCACCGGGCTGGGCGCGGCGGCGCTGCTGGCCTCCTCCGTCCTGTCCCTGCTCGACCAGCTCTTCTCCCCCTGGGTGCGCGAGCAGGTGGCGGACTCCGAGACCACCGCGCTGATCACTGGCGTGTCGCACCACCTGTCCGCGGCCCTCCTCGGTGCGGGCATGCTCCTGCTGGTCCTGGCCGCCACCCGGAGGACATCGCGGACCGAACCGCCCCCTCCGACCTCCTCCACCTACGGCGGAACGCACGAGGAGGCCCGGCGATGACCGATCAGGGACCCGACCTGGTGCAGTTCCTCCTGAACCTGCTGACCGTGGTGCTCCCCCCGCTGCTGGCGGGGGCCGTCGCGCTGGCCCTCGCCGGGAGGGCTCCCGGCGGGCGCGGCCTCGTCCGCACCGGAGGCGGCCTGCTCGTGCTCCTCAGCATCATCCAGGGGGCCCGGGAACTCTGGTTCCGGTTCCTCTTCCTCCCGTCCTTGGTGGAGAACGGTGAGGCGCCGGTCCCGTTCCCGGTGCTGTTCGCCCTCGACATCGGGGTCCACGTGCTGCTCGCGGCGGCACTCGTCCTGCTGCTGTGCGCGGTGATCAGCTCCCGGGGGCGGCGTCACGCGCCCCGGGGGACCGTGCCGCGACGGCCGGAGCAGAGGCCGGAACCACGGGGCGGACGACCGGGCGGCGCCCCGTACGGCGGTGGCCGGGCCTCCGCGCGCGCTTCGAACGCCCATCCGGCAACGGGCGATCCCGGCCACCGCGGCGACGCTTTCGACGGCGGAGGCGGTCACAATGACGGCGGCGGAGGCGGTGGAGGCGGCTTCTAGCCCTCCGGCACTTCGATCCGCTTCCCTCACGAGCACGGTGTCACCTCCGACTGTTCCGCCACCGCTTCCCCCGACGCTCCGATCCGGTCCCGACACGAGCACGACGTCACCTCCGGCTGTTCTGCCGCCCTTCCCAATCCCATGTTCCTCACCGGGGTCGGGGGCCGCCACAGCCGAAAGGGATCTGTGGAAAACTCCCGCGGCGGGTCGGCCGTCCCACCTCACATACGCGGACGGCGACGCCCGGCCGCCGCCGCGGACGGACCCGCCGCCCCGCCCCCGCGCTGGCGTCGGCGGCCCCTCGCGCCGGCGCTGACCAGGCGAGCAGCCCGGCGTGAGAGCCTGATTCCGCGCGTGACCCACAGGAAAGGCCCCGGATGCACCTGATCTCCTCCCTCTACACCGTCTCCTCCGTCATCTCCCTGCTGTTCGAGGCCCTCTACCTGCTGTTCGGCGTCATCGTGCTGGTCCTCAGCGGCGTGGTGGCCGCCGACCGCAAGAAGCTCGTGACCGCAGGAGGCGCCCTGATCGTCCTCGGTGCCCTCGGCGATCTGGCGGTCCAGATCTGGAGCTTCTACGCCCTGTACATGGGCGCGGTCTCCCCTGTCGCTCCCGCGCCCGACCTGCTGCACCTGGTGTTCACTCTGGTCTTCCTCGGAGGCTTGCTCACCCTGGTGCTGGCCGCGGTCAGGCGCGTCCCGGGTCCGGCCGCCGCTCCAACGCCAGGGCCTCGGCCCGGCCCCCACCCCTCCCCGACCCGCTGACACGAGGAGCCCTCCGATGTCCTTCCTCTACATCCTCGGCGCGATCCTCCTCATCGTGGTGGGGGTCATCGCCCTTGTCCGCGCCAAGGCGTCTCCCTCCCCAGGCGCCGTCCGGACCGCCGGAGTCCTCATGGTCGTCGCCGCGCTCGCGCAGTTCGCGAACTCGGTGGTCTCCTTCGCCACCGCGGCCATGAGACTGCCCTTCGAGGCGCTCATCACGGTCAACGGGCTGGCGAACCTCGTCGTGGAGCTCCTGTACGGGCTCACGGTCACCGGAGCGCTGGTCGTGCTCGCCGTGGCGCTGGTCCGTTCGAAGCCCGCCGATGCCCGCGCCGCCGGTCCGGCCGCCCCGGGCCACCCGGCCGGTCACGCGTTCGCACCGCCCGCGCCCGGCCAGCCGTACGGGTACGGGCAGGCCTACCCGGCGCCGCCCGAGCACGACCGCCCCGGGCACGGGTACGCCCACCCCGGCGGCGGGGCCGCCGGACACACGGGCCCGGAGGGCCACCAGCCACCGGCCGGTGAACCCGGGGGCGGCACCGGCTGGAGTCCGGGCAACAGCGGAGGCTTCGGCGGTGGACCGGGCCCCTACTCCGACGGCGGGGGAGGCTCCTCCTCCGGTGACGGCGGTGGCGGTGGCGGCGGGGACTGATCTCCGGCGGACCGGCCCCCGTGCGGACCCGCTCCCAACGGTCTGCCCGGGCAGGCTGTCCCGGGCGGACCGCACCCCGGACGGACCGGCCCGCACAGCGGCACGGCCAGTACGGCCAGTACACGCGACCGACACGAAGCGACCGGCCCGACCTCGAATGGGGTCAGGCCGGTCGCGTGTAGACCAGCGAGTAGCGCCAGAACAGCAGCCGCCGCAGACGTGCGCCGGGCAGCACCTCACCGGCCTCCGCCGCGATCTCGCGCAGACCCATCCGCGGGTCGCGCACCGGCATCTCGGCGGTGGGACCCACGCTGTGCAGGTTCGGCGTGCCGGTGAGGGCGCGGCCCAGCCGCAGGCCGAGCCCGACCGCCCACTGCGGGCCCAACGCGGCCAGACCGGCCGCGACGTCGGCGGCGTCCCTCTCGGCGTACAGGCCGAGGACGGCCAGCGTGCCGCCGGGGGCGAGGGCGGCGGCCATCCGTTCGAGCGAGGGCCCGAACGGCATGTGGTGGATGCTGGCGATCGAGCTGACGAACCCGTACCCCCCGGGACGCGGCTCCGTCTGCGCCAGCGCGGCCACGCGGTAGTCGACCGGCAGCCGGGCGGGCGTGCGTTCACGGGCCGAGGAGATCATCCGCGGTTCGGGGTCGATCGCGTCGACGGCGATCCCGCGGGAGGCCAGGGACCTGGCGAACCTACCGCCGCCGCACCCGACGTCGAGCGCCCGGGTGCAGTGCGGGGGCACGTGGCGGAGGAGGTGTTCGTGGTAGTGGCTGTTGTGGTCCCAGGAGATGTCCACGGGACTCGGGGGAAGGACTGGACTCATGCGCCCGGAGGCTATCCGGCCTGGCGCTTGGCCTCCAGTGCCTCCATGGCGGCGACGGCGGTGGCCACGGTCTGGTGGACCGGGACCTGGCGGTGCAGGCCGACCAGGCGGACGACCTTGGTGACGCGTTCGTTCAGAGCGGCCAGCGCCAGCGAGCCGCCCAGTTCGCGGACGGTCCTGTAGGCGTTGATGATGACGTTCAGACCGCTGGAGTCCATGAAGTCCAGACCGGACAGGTCCAGGATCAGCCAAGGACCGTGGTCCTCGACGGCGGACTGGATGTGTTCCTGGAGGTCGGCGGCGGTCGCGATGTCGAGTTCTCCCTCGATCGCGACGATGACGCTGCGGCTCTCCACCCGCGTGCTCAGCCCAAGCCTGTGCACGTTCACTCCTCCCGGCCCCACGTTGAGATGGTGAGGGGTCCCTTCGCTTAACCATACGCAGACCGGCGGACCACGCCCACCCGGACCGGCGCCACTCCCACAGAGCCGGTCCGACGTCAGGGGGGAGCGTATGGTACGTCCGCGAGCCTGGTAAGTCGTTGGACACACACGGTATAAGCGAACCGCCCGTTCGGGAATGGCATACCGGAAGAAATTTTCGCCTCCTGGGCACGAACTCGGCGGTGAGCGCCCGTTATCTACCGTTGTCACAGGGACATTTCATGACATGGGATGCTCCATGGACACCCGGGAAACGCTGCACGGCGGCGCCGCCGTCACCGGACGTTCACCCGACCGACCGGACCCGCGTCCCGGCCGGGGAGGCGGACCGCGCTCCGCACCGCGCCCCGCCCCCGCACCGCCACCGCGTTCACCCGCCGGACGGACCCGGATCCCGGGAAGGCTCCGCATCGTGCTCCGGCGCAGCGCCGCCTCCGGATTCACCTGTCGGGTCCGCTCCCCGCACCGCGCCGCCCACGCGTTCACCCTCCGGACGGGACCCGCGGTCCCGGGTGAAGGAGTCCAGCAGCGTGCGCGCGGCGAGGGTCGCCGTGGTCTCCCCCGACCGCACCCGCTCCTCCGTCCCCGGCAGGAGCGAGGCCACCCGGGGATCGCGCAGGAACGCGTCCATGAGCTGGTCGCGGACCTGGTCCCACATCCAGCTGACCCCCTGGCGGCTGCGGCGCTCGGCCAGCGCGCCGTCACGCTCCAGCACCGCGCGGTGCCGGGTCACGGCGTCCCACACCTCGTCGAGCCCGTCGCCGGTCAGGCCGCTGCACGTGAGCACCGGCGGACGCCAGTCGGGGTGCACCGGCTGGAGCAGCCGCAGCGCCCGCGACAGCTCGCGGGCCGCCCTGCGCGCGTCGTCGGCGTGCGGCCCGTCGGCCTTGTTGACCGCGACCACGTCCACCAGCTCCAGCACGCCCTTCTTGATGCCCTGGAGCTGGTCCCCCGTGCGGGCGAGCGTGAGGAAGCAGAAGCAGTCCACCATGGCGGCGACCGCGACCTCGGACTGGCCGACGCCCACCGTCTCCACCAGGACCACGTCGAACCCGGCCGCCTCCATGAGCAGCATGGTCTCCCGCGTGGCCCGGGCGACACCGCCCAGGGTCCCCGCCGTGGGTGAGGGCCGGATGAACGCGTTGGGGTCCACCGCCAGGTGTTCCATCCGGGTCTTGTCGCCCAGGATGCTGCCGCCGGTGCGCGTGGAGGAGGGGTCCACGGCCAGCACCGCCACCCGGTGCCCGGCCTTGGTCAGCCGGGTGCCCAGCGCGTCGACGAACGTGGACTTGCCGACGCCGGGGACCCCGGTGACGCCCACCCTGCGGGCCCCGCCGGTGTGCGGCAGCAGCCGCACGAGCAGCTCCTGCGCGGCGCGCGCGTGGTCCGGACGGCGGGACTCCACGAGGGTGATCGCCCGTGCGAGGGTGGGCCGGTGCCCGGCCAGGACCCCCTCGGCGAGGGCGTCCACGTCCACCTGACGGCGCCGCCCCGAACGCCGCGCGCCCGGCACGGAACCCTGCTCCGCCACGCCTGCCTCCCTCTTCCCTGTCCCGGCGCCGCCTCCCGGCCCGGCCCGTCTTCGCTCTGCCGGGCCCTCGCCCGCAGCGTGTTCCCTCCGGCGGGCCCTCGGCCACCGCGTCCGCACACGCCGCGTCCCGGTCCGCGGCGTTCCCGCGCGGGCGCGCCCCGCCCGACAGGTGCCCGCGCCGCCGGGGCGGCCGACACGACGGTCGGCGCCCCTCGCGCCCTCCGCTACCCCAGCCGTTCGTCCAGCTGGTCGAGCAGGTCGACGGCGGCCTCGGCGATGACCGTCCCCGGCGGGAAGATCGCCGACGCGCCCGCCTCCCGCAGCGGCGCGAAGTCCGCCGGGGGGATGACCCCGCCCACCACGATCATGATGTCCCCCCGGTCCAGCCGGGCCAGCTCCTCGCGCAGCGCGGGCACCAGGGTCAGGTGCCCCGCGGCCAGGGAGGACACCCCGACCACGTGCACGTCGGCCTCCACGGCCTGCGCGGCGACCTCCGCCGGGGTCTGGAACAGCGGGCCGACGTCCACGTCGAAGCCCAGGTCGGCGAAGGCGGTCGCGATGACCTTCTGGCCCCGGTCGTGGCCGTCCTGGCCCATCTTGGCGACCAGGATGCGGGGGCGGCGGCCCTCGTCCTCGGTGAACTCCTCCACCCGGCGGGTCACGCGCTCCATGAGGTCGGCCGCGTCGGCGCTGCCCGCCGCCTCGTCCCTGTACACACCCTGAATCGTACGGATCTGCCCGGAGTGGCGGCCGAAGACCCTCTCCATGGCGTCGGAGATCTCGCCCACGGTGGCCTTGGCTCGGGCCGCGTCGACCGCCGCCGCCAGGAGGTTGCCGGTCAGGGCCTCGTCCGCCCGGGACTCGCCCCCGGCGGCCGCGGTGAGCGCGTCGAGCGCGGCGCGCACCCGGTCCTCGTCGCGCTCCTCGCGCAGGCGGCGCAGCTTCTCCAGCTGCTGGGCGCGCACCCGGGAGTTGTCGACCTTGAGGACCTCGATCTCGTCCGCGCCGTCGGGGCGGTACTTGTTGACGCCGATCACCGGCTGGCGGCCCGAGTCGATGCGCGCCTGGGTGCGGGCGGCGGCCTCCTCGATGCGCATCTTGGGCAGCCCGGCGTCGATCGCGGCGGCCATACCGCCCGCCTTCTCGACCTCCCGGATGTGCTCCCAGGCCCTGGCCGCCAGCTCCTGGGTGAGGCGCTCCACGTAGTAGCTGCCGCCCCAGGGGTCCACGACGCGGGTGGTGCCCGACTCCTGCTGGAGCAGCAGCTGGGTGTTGCGGGCGATGCGCGCGGAGAAGTCGGTGGGCAGGGCCAGCGCCTCGTCCAGGGCGTTGGTGTGCAGCGACTGGGTGTGGCCCTGGGTGGCGGCCATCGCCTCCACGCACGTGCGGGCCACGTTGTTGAACACGTCCTGGGCGGTGAGCGACCACCCCGAGGTCTGGGAGTGGGTGCGCAGGCTCAGCGACTTGTCCCCGGTCGCGCCCAGGTCCCTGACCAGGCGCGCCCAGAGCAGGCGGGCGGCGCGGAGCTTGGCGACCTCCATGAAGAAGTTCATGCCGATCGCCCAGAAGAACGACAGGCGCGGCGCGAACACGTCCACGTCCAGCCCGGAGCGCTGCCCGGCGCGGATGTACTCCACGCCGTCGGCCAGGGTGTAGGCCAGCTCCAGGTCGGCCGTGGCCCCGGCCTCCTGCATGTGGTAGCCGGAGATGGAGATGGAGTTGAAGCGCGGCATCCGCTGCGAGGTGTAGGCGAAGATGTCGGAGATGATCCGCATCGACGGCTTCGGCGGGTAGATGTAGGTGTTGCGGACCATGAACTCCTTGAGGATGTCGTTCTGGATGGTCCCCGACAGCTTCTCCGGCGGGACGCCCTGCTCCTCGGCGGCCACGATGTAGAGCGCCAGGACCGGCAGCACCGCGCCGTTCATGGTCATGGACACGCTCATCCTGTCCAGCGGGATCCCGTCGAACAGCTGGCGCATGTCGTAGATGGAGTCGATGGCCACGCCCGCCATGCCGACGTCGCCCGCCACCCGGGGGTGGTCGGAGTCGTAGCCGCGGTGGGTGGCCAGGTCGAAGGCGACCGACAGGCCCTTCTGCCCGGCGGCCAGATTGCGCCGGTAGAAGGCGTTGGACTCCTCGGCGGTGGAGAACCCGGCGTACTGGCGGATGGTCCACGGCTGGTTGACGTACATGGTCGGATAGGGCCCGCGCAGGTAGGGCGGTATGCCGGGCAGTCCGTCCACGAAGTCCAGGCCCGCGCGGTCGGCGGGGGTGTACAGCGGCTTGACGCCGATGCCCTCGGGGGTCTCCCACTCCAGGGCGTCGGCGGCCTTGCCGGTCCCGGCCTCCAGCGCTGTGTGCCAGGCGGCGTGTCCGGAGGCGGTGTCGCCCTGGAAGGCGGGGAGCCGCGGCGGGACGTCGGAGAAGTCGGGGATCATGCGTGCGCCCCCTCGGCAGTGGCGGACGGTGCCGGCGGGTCGGCGAGCAGGACGTCGACCAGGTCGGTGAGGAGGGCGACGGCGTCGCACCCCCGGTGGGCGAAGGCGTCGACCCCGGCCTCGCGGTAGGAGTCGTCGGGCGCGCCCGCGAGCAGGATCCGGAGGGCCCCCGCGCGCCTGAGCGCCCGCGCGGCGTCCTCGGCCTGCTCGGCGTAGACCGCGTCGGAGGAGCAGAGCACCGCGACGCGGCTGCCCGAGGCGGCGAAGGCCTCCGCGACGGCGGCGGCGCCGTCGAGCGGGCCGGGTTCGTGTGAGGCGACGCCGCCCGCGGCGAGCAGGTTGGCCGCGAAGGACGCGCGGGCCGTGTGCGCGGCGACCGGTCCCAGCGTGGCCAGGAAGGCGGTGGGCCGCCGTCCGGTGTCGCCCGCGCGGGCGTCGCTGCGGTCGCGCAGGGCCTCGTAGTCCTCGGCGTAGCGGCGCACCGGGAAGCCGCCGGGGACCGGGGCCGGCGGCCGCGAGGGGTCGGCGGGCCGCACCAGCGGGACCTCGTCGGCGTTGGGGAACTCGCTGACGCCGGTGAGCGGGGAGCGCCGGTGGGCGAGGTCGAGGCGGCGGCGCGTCCACACCGCGTCCACGCGCTCGCGCAGCAGGCCGTGCTCGACGGCCTCCGCGGCTCCGCCCGCGGCCTCCAGTTCCCGGAAGAACGCCCAGCCCGCCCGGTACAGGTCGCGGGTGAGCGCCTCGACGTAGAAGGAGCCCCCGGCGGGGTCGATGACCCGCGCCAGGTGGGACTCCTCGATGAGCAGGGACTGGGTGTTGCGGGCGATGCGGCGGGCGAAGTCGTCGGGCAGGCCCACCGCGGAGTCGAAGGGGGCGGCGGTGACCGCGTCGGCTCCCCCGACCCCGGCGGCGAAGCAGGCCACGGTCGTGCGCAGCATGTTCACGTGGGGGTCGCGCCGAGTCGTCATCGCCTCGGAGGCGGCGGCGTGCAGGCGCATGGCGCGCTGGTCGGCGGGCACCCCGCTGGCGTCGAGGACCTGGTCCCACATGGCGCGGACGGCGCGCAGCTTGGCGATGACGCCGAACTGGTCGGCGTTCGCGGCCAGGCGGAACTCGATGCGCCGCGCGGCGTCGGGCAGGTCCATCCCGGCGGCGTGCAGGGCGCGCAGGTAGGCGGTCCCCGCGGCTATGGCGAAGCCGAGTTCCTGGGCGTCGGAGCCGCCCGCGTTGTGCACGAGGCGGCCGTCGGCCACGAGCAGCCCCAGGCCGGGGCGCCCGCGGGCCAGCTCCGCGGCCAGGCGTGCGGGGTCCATGACGTCGGGTCGCCCGCCCGCCAGGGCCGCGGTGCCGAGGGGGTCGATGCCCAGGTGGGAGATGATCCGGCCGTCGGGGACGCCCGCGTCGGCGTGGGCGTCGAGCAGCGCGGTGGCGGCGTCGGCGTGGTCGGCTCCGGCGTCCAGGACCACGGGCGCGAGGTCGAGGTAGACGTCGCTGAGGGCCTGGCCGAGCGCGGAGACGGGCAGGCCTGCGCCGCCGACGGCGATCCACAGCGAGCTGACGCCGTTCATGAGGTCGGCGTGCAGGCGCCGCCGCAGGACGGCCGGGTCGGCGTCGGTGTGGCGGGCGCGGATGTCCCAGCCCTCGGGGACCGACCCGCCGGGCCGGTGGCCCCGGGTGAAGGGGGGCAGTCCCGGGAAGCCGGGGTCGGCGGCCGGGGGGTCGGATGTGTAGAGGGGCTCGATGTCGAACCCGTCGTAGGTGTGCGTGGCCAGTACCGACTCGGGTGTGTCGGTGAGCCGGTCCTCGGGGACACCGCTCTTGCGCAGCACCCCCGCCACGAGTTCGCGCCACCGCTGGTGTGTGGCGGCGGGGAACCCGTCGGCCGGGTTGGGGGCGCCGGATCCGGCGGCCCCGCTCTCAGGGACGTCCATATAGTGGATGGTAGAGAATCGCGTTCGGTCGCGCCGCCCCGGGGTGTGGGGCACGGCACACCGCGTGTCGGACCGACCCCGACCGCGTGCGGCGGAGACGCCGGCCCCGGGGCGGAGGCCGCGCCGGAGGTCGACACGACGGGCTTCACCTGCGGCGGGGCGCCCACCGGGAACGGGCGGGGCCCGAGCACCGACGAGTCGCCGATGCCGCCCGAGCCCGCCCCGGGCGCGCCCCGGCACGAACCGCTCGCCCGCCGTGCCCTGGCGGAGGCCACCGAGAGGACGTGGACGGCGGACCCCTATCCAGCCTCCGAGTGGGTGCAGCGGTCCACCGGGGCCCGGGAACGCGGCGCACGCGCACGGCCGCGAGGGGGCGCGCGCTTCCGTGCCTGCTCACAGCGGGGACGGAGGTCTCGGGGGTCTCCGACGCCTCAGGAGTCCCGCACTTCACCGAAGTGTCACCACACGCCTTCTTTCAGTGAAGTGGAACACACTCCTGGTATTCGGTGAACCGACGGAGGGTGACGGGAGTCGGATTGGCGGGCCACCCCATGCGTTTCATGGTCCACGGCATCCCCCCAACCCCCATCAAGGATGAAAAGGACAGAGATGCCCTTCTTCCCCCCTCACGGCCGCTTCGCCCTTACCCCGGCGGTCTCCCTCTCGCTCGTGTTCGCCCTGTCCGCCTGTGGCGGCGGGGAGGACACCGCGGAGGCCTCGGCGCCCTCGGAAGAGGCCGTCGAGGAGACCACCGCCGCAGAGGGCACTCCGCCGGAGGCGTTGTCCCAGGAGGAGCTCGCCGAGCTCCTCGTCGAAGCCCCCGTTCCCGTCTCCAGACCACAGGCGGACGAGTCCGCCCTGCCAGCCGAGCCGGAGTCCTCCGCGTCGGTGTCCGAGCGGGCGGCCTGGGCCCTGCTGACGGAGGTGACCCGCAAGGCCTCCCGCGTCGATCCGGGCGCCGCCGCCGCGTGTCCCGAGCAGATGACGGAACCCGTCGAACCGGGCCTGAGCTGCACCCTCACCTACGGCGGCCTGGACATGCAGTTCCCGGTCCTGTCCGGGGACGGCGGCGCCGCCTTCCGGTTCGAGTACCCGGAGCTGCCCACCGTGCGCGAGGTCGTCGAGGAGACCATCCGCTTCGACCACGGCGTAGAGGCGGTGTACTGCGACATGGACGACGTCGTGGCCGTCGAGCCGGGCGCTGAGCGGGCCCCCTACCTCTGCTACGCCCGGGACGGAGGGCTCGCTGGGTCGGACTCCCCGGAGGACACGGTCTCCCCCTACGAGGTCTTCGTGCTCATCGGGGGGACCCTGGCCACCTACCAGTACCTGGACGCGGAGTAGCGGCCGGGCCCGTCAGGGGGAGGACGAGGTGCCCTTCACCCCCAGCCATGTGGCGGCGGTCCTGCCCCTGGCGCGCACCGGGCTGCCGCCCGCGGCCCTGGTCGTCGGGTCGGTGGCGCCGGACCTGCCGTACTACCTGCCGCTGCCCGTGGCCGCGGCGACCACGCACGGCCCCGCGGGGCTGTGGCTGGACGTGCTGCTCGGCGGCGCCGTGCTGGCGCTGTACGCGTACGTGCTCCGGCCGCCGCTGCACGCGCTGGCCGGAGGGTCCACGGCACCGCGTGTCCGGGCTCCCCGGTCGGCGCGGGGGGCGACGCGGGCCGCCGCGCTGACCTCCGCGGCGCTGGCGGTGGGCTCGGTCACGCACATGGCCTGGGACTCCTTCACCCAGACGGGCGGGGCCCTGGTGCGGGCCTGGCCGCTGCTGAGCACCCCGGTGGCGGGCCCGCACCTGCTCTACAACGTGCTGATGTACGCGAGTTCGGCGGGCGGCCTGGCCGTCCTGGCCTGGTGGGTGCACCGCGAGCGCGCCCGCCGCGCGGGCACCGGGAGCGCGGGCCGGGAGGCGGGTGAGCGCTCCGGGCCCGTCCCCGGTGGCCGCGTGCGCGTCCTGGCCCTGTCCGCCCTCGCCGTGTGCGCGGTGGCGGGCGCCGTGGCGGGCGGTCTGTCCGACCGCGCGCAGGTGAGCGGCTACGACCTCGTGCGGTGCCTGCTCGTCGGGGCGGTCACCGGCGGCGGGCTGGGCCTGGCCGCGTGGACGGCGGTCTGGTGGTCGCGGCGGCCACTGCGCCGCACGGCGCGCTGACACAGCGCCCTCGCGGTGGCCGTCCGGACGGCCACCGCGAGGGCGCGCACCGCGGTTCCTCAGGCCCCGCCCCCTCGGGCGCGGGCCGCCCCGGCGCCGGTCAGGTCCGGACCGAACGCCGCGTGCACCTCCTCGGCGGTGAGGCCGTAGTACTCCGGGCTGTACCGGTGGCCGCCCGGGTTCGTGCGCCGGTCCGCTCGCGTGTAGGCGAGCGTGCGCGCCCGGGTGTCGGCGTCGAATTCCTCGCCGAGGCTGCTCCACACGCGTTCGGCCGCCCCGAGCGGGTCGGACGTCAGCTCGCCGTAGGGCAGGTCCAGGAAGCGCTCCGGGCCGTGCTCGCGGCGCACGCGGCGGGCCCGCTCGGCGCCCGCCGCCCAGATCCCCAGCCACTCGCGGCCGATCCGGTGCGGGTCCACGTCGCTGTTGTGGATGTGCATCGAGGCCTCGGTCAGGCTGGCCCACGACGCCATGGCCCGTACCGGGTCGCGGTCGGTCATGACGACCACCGCGTCGGGGAAGACGTTGAGCAGGGCGTCGAGGTTGAACAGGTGCAGGGGCGACTTGAGCACCCAGCGCCGCGCGGGACGCTTCCACTGCAACGCCTGGAGCTGCTGCTTGAGGTAGGCGTAGTCGGGGGTGGCGTCGCGCCCCTCGACCCAGGCGCGGTAGTCCGGGGAGGCGGCGCGGACGTGGAAGAACATCCCGTGCGGCAGGAGGAAGACGCACTCCTCGGGTTCGAGCGGGTGCATGGGGTGGATGGTCTGGAACCCCGGTCCCATGGCGTCCATGCCCCGGACCAGCCTCCGCGCCAGCGCGAGGCGCTCGCGCCTGCTCACGGTGCGCTCGCCGGGCCTGCCCGTGTCGGGGACCGGGCTCAGCATCTCCCACAGCCGCGGGGCGCGGGCCCGGACGTGCTGGGCCAGGAGCCCGTGGCCGAACGTCGTGCCCGTCCTGGGCAGTCCGGTGATGAACACCGGCCGCTCGACGGGCTGGGCCGCGACCTCCGGGTTGGCGTCGAGCAGGTGGAGCATGCGCAGGCGCGTCTCCAGCCGCCGCCGGACCTCGCCCCGCAGGCCGATCCGGCCGACGGGGGTGACGCCGGGCACCGCCTGCCAGGCGTCGTGGAGCACGCGCATGTCCGAGAGGAAGGGTTCGTCGGAGGGCCAGGGGAGACCGCTGCTGGCGGAGGCCTCCGCCAGCATGGCGTCGAAGGCGCCCTCGGCGGCCCCCAGGCTCTGGTCGAAGGGTTTGAGCAGGGTGTTGACCGGGTTCATCCACCACGGGTGGTGCACGTTCACAAGCGCCCTCTCTTGTTGTTTCAGCCGCAGTTGGTGCCGTTGCGCAGGACCCACTCGTCGCCGACCACGCCGCCCCAGTCCACGCAGTGGCCGGCGGCGTCGGCGTAGACCGGGCCCGCGTACTCCGTCCAGTCGCCCGGGTCGGTGTCCCAGGACGTGGAGTCGCTGCGTTTGAGGGCCGCGTCCATGTTGACGGCGCTGCCCGGGTCGGTCCGCACCACGACGACGCAGTTGCGGCCGTTGGAGTTGTTGTAGGTGAGGAAGACGGTGCCTCCGTTGACGGAGGCCTCGTTGACCACCCCGTATCCGCTCCCGCACTGGCCCCCGTAGGAGGCGGCGGTGGCGGGCACGGGGGTGGCCACCGCAACGGTCAGGGCCAGGCCCGCCACGGCGGCGGCCCCGCGTACGAGGGTCTTCGGCATGTCTCTCCCGTCGTTTCGAGTTCCGGCCCCTACCACGGCGGGGTGCCCGTACCGCTGGTGCTGTGCCGCTCCACCAGGCGGGTGATGGTGACGGTGCCGTCGGCGCCGGTGGTGTAGGTGACCTCGGCGGTGATGGTGCGGCTGCCCTGGTTGACGTAGCCGGTCAGGGCCGAGGGGCTGGAGGGGACCGAACCGGCGCCGCCGTCGCCCACCGATCCGCCCTGGCTCTGGCAGAAGCTCCACGCGCACACCACGGTGGCGCCGTCGAGCACGGCGTACTGTCCCGAGCCGCCGGAGGGCTGGAAGGCCACGACGTGCTCGCCCGGCGGGCGTGTTCCGCCCGCGCCCACCCCGGCGCCCACGGTGGCCGTCGTGGTGGTGGAACCGCCGCCGGAGCCCTCCTCGTCCTCCTCGCTCTCGGAGGCCTCCTCGGAGGGTTCCCCGGAAGGGTCGTCGGAGGGCGAGGCGCTCTCCTGCGGCTCCTGGCCCACCGGCCCCGGGCGCCGCCGTTCCTCCGCGGTCTGCTGCGCTTCGGCCGCGTCGGCCGACTCGTCCCCGAACCAGGCGGCCATGGGCAGGGAGTCCCAGTTGCCGACCAGGGCCACACCGCCGAATCCCAGCCCCGCGAGCAGGACCAGGGTGCCCAGGGCGGCGCCGACCAGGGCCAGCACCCTGCCGGAGCCGCCGGAGCTCCGGTCGGGGGCCACCGCGAACTCGCGCTCGGGGGCGGCCTGCACTCCCTGCCAGGTGTGGTCGACCACGGCGGCCATGACGCCGCCCGCCGCCGCGGCGGACTCCACGGGGGCGTAGGAGCGCCCCGGGTTGCCCGCGGCGACCACCCCGCTGACCAGCTCCAGCGCCGTCGGCCGCTCGGACGCCTCCTTGCTGAGCGCACGGGCGGCCAGGTCGGCGAGGGGTCCGCTGAAGCCCTCCGTGTCCGGTTCGCCGCTGATCACCCGGTGGGCGACGGCGGCCGGGTCGCCGGTGCCGAAGGGCGGGCGCCCGGTCGCCGCGTAGGAGACCAGCGCACCCCAGGCGAAGATGTCGTCGGCGGTGCTGGCGGGCGCGCCCCGGTAGTGGTCCGGGCTGATCCAGCCGGGTGAGCCCAGCACGGACCCGGTGCGGGTCAGCGCGGTCTGGTCGATCGCGCGGGCCACGCCGAAGTCCAGGACGCGGGGGCCCTCCGGGGACAGCACGATGTTGGCGGGTTTGAGGTCGCGGTGGGCGATGCCGACCTCGTGGATCTGGGCGAGCGCCTCGGCCACCCCGGCGGCCAGGCCGAGCAGGAGCTGTTCGCCGAGCGGGCCGTTCTTGCGCATGTAGGCGCTGAGCGTCATGCCCCGCACCAGCGGGGTGACCAGCCAAGGCCGTTCGGCCTCGGTGTCGGCGGCCAGCAGCGGCACGGCGCAGGCGCCGCCCACCCGGCGCAGGAGTTCCACCTCGCGGGCGAAGCGTGCCCGGAACTCCGGGTCGGCGGAGTACTCGGGGTGGATGAGCTTGACCGCGACCAGGGCACCGCCTTGGTCACGGGCCGCGTACACGACGCCCATGCCTCCGGAGCCCAGGCGCCTGAGCGGCCGGTAGGGGCCGATGCGCGCGGGGTCGGTGGAGGTCAGTTCGGTCGCGGTCGCGGGGAGAGTGACGGCTGAGGGGTGCGTACTCACTGCTGTCTGCTCACAGGTCTCGTTCGGGACGGGGTGGGGGGCACGGGGTCCTCCGCCGGAGGGGGGAAGGGGAGGAAAGGGGCACACTCATGAATATCACCGGTTCCGGTCCGGCCGCCCCGGGCGGGGCGTCACGGCATCGGCACCCTCACCTGTTGGATACGGCCGTCGCCCAGGTGCAGGTAGGCGGTGCCGGGGGTGAGACGGGGACTGGACACGCCCTTGGGCAGGCGCATGCCCAGCACCTCGCCGTCGCTCTGGGCCTGCGGCGAGAGCAGGGCCCCCACGCGGTTGCGCTTGAGGTGGACGTGCCACCCGTTGAAGCCGCCCTGGAGGGCCTCGTTGGTTCCCGCCGCGACGATGCCCCACCCGGCGCCGACCATGCCGCGGGCGATACGGGTGAACTCCTTGCCGAGGTCGCTCTGGAGGAGGAGTTCGGCGTCGTCGATCATCACCACGGCGGTCTCGCCCTGGAACCGGCCCAGCGCCTCGTGCAGTTGCGACAGCTTCGGCTCGGCCGCGTCCAGGACCCCCTGGACCCCCGGCTGGTGGCGCAGGTCCGCCAGTCGCGAGGAGCGCGGGGTGACCAGCAGGAGTTCGGTGCCGGCCTCCAGCAGCGACCTGGCCATCGTGGCGAGCATGCTGGAGCGTCCGGACTGGGGCGGCCCGCTCACCAGGAACGTCGGGACGCGCGACAGGTCGGCGCTGACCGCGGTCAGCTCGTTGCCTCCCACGCCCAGCAGCGCGTGCAGCGGACGCGGGGCCCCGGAGCGGTACCGGGCCGTGTCGGCGTAGGTGAGCCGGTCGGGCAGGACGTCCACCCGGAACGGGCGCGGCCCGGGTTCCTCCTGGGGCCTCCGGGACACGAAGTCGGCGATACGGGCCAGTTCGGCGCCCTGCACCGAGCCCTGCGGGTCGCGGTTGAGCAGGGCGAGCTGGACCTCCATGGCGTCCCCGGCGCGGAAGGCCCTGCCGTCGGGGATCTCCTCGGGCAGCGAGCGGGCGTTGAGCCCCGCGGCGCTGTAGTCGCCGTTGTCGTTGCAGCGCAGCACCAGCAGCTCCTCGGTGGTGGAGGAGTACTTGGTGCGGGTCAGGAGGCGGTCGCCGGTGGCCACCACGTGCACGCCCACGCCCGCCCCGTCGCGCATGAGGGTGGTGACGCCCTCCACCAGGGCGCCGTAGTTGTACTCGCCGAAGGTCTGCTCGAAGGCGTCCACGCGGTCGATGAACAGCACCACGTGGGCGGGGCGCTCGTCCGGCGCCAGCTTGGCGCGCAGCTCCTCCAGGTCGGCGCAGCCGTGCGCGGCGAGCAGCTTCTGGCGCCGGTCCAGCTCCTCGCCGAGCATGCCCAGCAGGCGCACGACCCGCTCCCCCTGCGTGCGCTGGGCCACGGCGCCGCAGTGCGGGAGCCGTTCCATCGGCAGCAGGGCGCCGTTGCCGCAGTCCAGGCCGTACATGTGCACGTCGCCGGGGTGGTGGGCCAGGGCGAGGGAGGCGGAGATGGTGCGCAGCGCCTGGGACCGGCCGGTGCGGCCCGAGCCCATGATGTGCAGGTGTCCCGTCCTGCCCAGGTCGAACACGTACGGGAACTGGCGCTGCTGGGCGGGCACGTCGACCAGCCCCACCGGAGCGGGCTGGACCCGGCCGTGCACGGCCTGCGGGGAACGGCCCCGCAGCAGTTCGGACAGGGTGAGCGCGGTGGGCAGCGCGGGCAGCCACGGGCTGGGCTGGCGGCGGGCGCCTGACCGCTCGGCGGCCTCCTTGACCGCGGCGACCAGGACGGTCAGGTCGGTGACCTCCACGTCGCCGGTGTCGGCGGGGCCCTGGACGGCCGCGGGCGCGGGCAGTGCGAGGTCCGACCACTTCACGGCGTGCGCGACCGGGTCGGAGGCGTTGGCCGCGGCCACGACCCTGCGCCCGCCCACCCGGCCGGACTGGAAGGGCAGCAGGGAGGCGTGCCCCAGGCGCGCGTAGGCGCGCCCGGGGGTGTCGATGCCGATGTGCGCGGACTCGGCGGCGTCGATGACGTCCCGGCTCTCGGCCTCGTCGGTCATCCGCAGGGCGATGCGCAGGTTGGTGTTGGCGCGGATGTCGTTGGTGACCACGCCGCCGGGGCGCTGTGTGGCCAGTACCAGGTGGATGCCCAGGGAGCGTCCCCGCTGGGCGATGTTGACCAGGCCCTTGACGAAGTCGGGCAGCTCGCGGGCCATGGAGGCGAACTCGTCGATGACCAGCATCAGGCGGGGCATCTGCGGCATGCGCGGGTCGCGGTCCAGCAGTTCCAGGTAGTCCTCGATGTCCTTGGCCCCGGCCTTGGCGAGGATGTGCTCGCGCCGGTGCAGTTCCGCGCCCAGCGACACCAGGGCCCGGCTCACCAGGTGGGTGTCCAGGTCGGTGACCATGCCGACGGTGTGCGGTAGTTCCACGCAGTCCTTGAACGCGCTGCCGCCCTTGTAGTCGATCAGCACGAACGACATGGACTCGGGGCGGTTGACCGCCGCCAGGGAGGCCACGAGGGTCTGGAGCAGTTCGGACTTGCCCGAACCGGTGGTGCCGGCGATGAGGGCGTGCGGGCCGTCCCGGCGCACGTCCACCGAGAACGGGCCGTCCAGACCCGTGCCGAGCGTGGCGACGGTGCTGCGCCCCCCGGAGGCCCAGTGGGCGGCGATGGCCTCGCCGTCGGGCGGTTCCAGGCCGATGACGTCGAGCAGGCGGGCGCTGCGCGGCAGCGAGCCGCCGCCCTCGCCGACGCTGCTGTCGCGCATGGGCGCCAGGGCGCGGCCCAGCCGTTCGGCCCAGGCCGCGGAGGGCACGTCGGCGCGCACGTCCTCGACGTTGTCGAAGGAGGTGCGGCGCAGGCGCATGCCGTGCGGGGTCGAGCTGACCACGGCCTGGCACTCCTCGGGGAGCAGGCGCTCGTCGGCGTCCAGGCACAGGACGTAGATTCCGGCCTCGGGGCCCTCGCGCAGCAGCTGGACCACGCCGGGCAGCGAGCGGATGCGCCGGGCCCCGTCGAGCACCACCACGACCGCGGGCTGGTCGGCGAGGTCGCGCCGGGCCTGCTGGCGGGCCTCCAGGAGCATGAGCAGCTCCGACACCCGGCGGGCGCAGGTGGTGGCGTCGATGCCGATCCGGCCGAGCGAGAGCTGGGGGCGGTCGCCGCGCAGGTGGGGCAGGTAACGGGTCCAGCGCCAGCGGTTGTGGTCGCCCTCCATGGACAGCAGGTACAGGTGCAGTTCGGCGGGGCTGTGCAGGGCGGCGAGCTGGGCGACCAGCCAGCGCTCCAGGGCCTCGGCCCCCTCGCCGCGCCCGGCCACGCCCACGACCCCGTTGTCCTTGACCGACACGCTCACCGGGACGTCGCGCATGTCCCAGGTGACGTCGCGGCGGTGCTCGTCCTTGGTGGGGTCGCTCAGGACCACCTGGGAGGGGATGCTGCCGGTGCCCACGCGCAGCTGGGTGAAGTCCTCGTCGATCTGGCGGCGCTCCCACAGCCGCGCGCGCGGGCCGGTGGCCAGCAGCAGCACGGCGGCGGGGTCGGGGCAGGTGTCGCGGAGCTTGCGCTGTTCGGCGACGAGGGCGTCGCGCGCGTCGCGGGTGACGCGTTCCTTCTTCTCCTCGTACTCGGTGAGCTGCTTGTCGTAGCGCGCCTTGGTGGTGCGCCGCTGCATGATCTGCATGAACAGCACCGAGACGGGGGCGAGCAGGCCGATGAGCAGGTACTGGGGGCGGCCCATGATGAGCGCGCTGCCGACCGCCATGGTGATCGGGATGAGGATCATCATGATCAGCTGGGTGATCGGGCGGTCCGGCGGTTCGGGCGGGGTGGGCAGCTTGAACCTGGTCTTCGTGGGTGCCGGGTGCAGGCGGGGCGGGCGGTTGTAGTCCAGCCCGGTGCCGTCGTCGGAGGCGACCACGGAGGCGTCGGGGCGGTGGTTGGGCCACACCTCGAAGAGGGTGCCGCCCAGGGTGAGCTGCTCGCCCTGCGGCCAGACGGTGTCCGGGCCGACCTCGTCGCCCTCCAGGGAGCAGCCCCGGCCCCCGCTCGTGCCCAGGATGGTGGCGGTCCCGTCCGGGGCGACCCGGATCCGCGCCCAGTAGCCCTCGGTTTCCACGGCGAGCACGGCGACCTCGTCGTCGCCGACGACGTAGTCGCCGGGGTCGAGGCGGACCACGCGCCCGGCATCGGGGCCCGAGACCACGCGGACCTCGACCACGCCGGGAGGCTCGCCCTTGACCGGGGCGGGACCGCCCACGCCGACGAGGGAGCCGTCCAGGAAGCCCGCGTCGGCCAGGGAGGCGGACGGGTCCACGGGCCGGTCGCCCAGGTACAGCGGCACGTCCTGGCCGGGCGCGCGGGGCAGGGTGCGCACCATCGGATCGACGGCCTCGGCGAGCTGGCGCACCGTGGCGCTGGGGTCGGCGTCGACGAGGACGTCCAGGCGCAGCGCGGAGGACGCCACGGGGCCGCCGCCGTCGGGGCCGTCCGCGGCCGGACCGGTGGCTGGGGTCGCTGTGAAGAGGAGGCGCACGGTGGGACTGCTTCCGGGTTCGTCGTCGGGTCGTGGCGGGGACGGCGCGAAGGCGCCGCCCCGCCTTCCGGGTGGTGCCGGGGTCTTCCCCGGGATCAGCCCCTGAGGCCCTCGCCCAGCTTGTCGTCGGTCTCGCTGAAGGTCTCGCCGACGGTCTTGATGTACTTGCCGATGCCTTCGAGGCCCTTGTTCACACCCTCGAAGCCGGTGTTGAACTCCTCGAAGAACGGGCGGAAGTGCTTCTCGGCGGCCGGGGTGCTGTAGCCGTCCGAGATGAGGCCGTCGACCTTGCTCTTGATGCCTTCCAGGCGCTCGGTGAACTCGTTGAACTCCTGGATGAGGGAGGACGAGGTCTCCTCGGTCTTGTCGCTGTCGACGTTGTACACGGGCATGTGTGCCTCCTGCTGGTCTGGTCGGGTGGGTCCTGTCGCTCGTGCCCGGTCGGCGCGGTCGTGGCGGGGGCCTGGACCGCTTCCGCGAGCACCATTGTGGTGGATACGTCATCCCGCGTGGTGGTTCGCCCCGTTCACCACCGGTCCCGGTCCCCTCAGGTGGTCCGCTCGACCTCGCGGAACCGGAACCGCGCGCTCGCGGTGACGGCGTCGAAGAGGTCCAGGACCTCCTCGACCTGCTGGGAGTTGGGGCTGGTGCAGCTGACCATGACGCGCCTGTCGAGCCCGGGGAGCTCGAAGGCGGTGTGCATGACCACCGACCGGACGACGGCGTCCTCCAGGTCGTGGTCGGCGATGCCGAAGACGCGACCGCACGTCCCCGCGCCGGACTCGGGAAGGTCGACCACGTCCTTGCGCAGCCAGGTGCCCTCGCGCGCGGTGGCGGTGTCCGGGTAGACGTGCTCGATCATCCGGATCGGGTCCATGGCGTGCGCCCCCCTCCCCGCCGGGAAGGCGAACACGCAGACGGTCGCCATGAAGAAGCCGTCGTCGTACTCCTCGAAGACACCCGCCGCCGCCAGCAGGCCCGCTCCGACCACGTCGCTCGTCACCTGGGCGATGTCACCGAACATGTCGTTGAGGGCGTCCAGCTCCTCGGGCCTGTTCCCGTGCATCTCGACGGCCTGGGCGCGCAGCCGGGCGAGGGCGTCCCCGCTGAGGTCGTACTGCGTCCACGTCTCGGGGACGGCGATGTCGAACAGGATGTCGACCTCGGGTACGTCCTCTTCGAACTGGTAGGGCATGGAGGTGCCTCTCCTCTGCTGCCTCGGGGTCAGACGGCGACCTGGTTGGGCGGGGGAGCGGGCTTGTCGCCCTCCGTCAGGCTCGCGCCCAGCTTCTCGTCGGCCTCCCGGAAGCTGTCGATGACCGGGGTGATCGCCTGGAGCAGGGCGCCCAGGTCCTCGGCCTGGCGCTCGTAGTTCTTCTTGCAGTCCTCGCCGTAGTCCTTGGCCTTGTCCACGAGGTCGCCGGGGCCGATGTCCTCGGACCTGTCCTCGGGGCTCTCGACGTTCTCGCCCGCGAAGGCGTTCTGGATGCGCCACAGGGAGCGCTCCATCTCCTCCAGGGCGCCGATGTCGATCCTCACGACACGTGCCATGCGTACTCCCTTCCTCGGTGTGTGCGGTCCGGGCCCTAGAGCAGGTTGACCCTCTCGTCGAGCTCGGCGTCCCTCCTGGCCAGGTCCGCGCTCAGCGCCTCGGCCGCGTCCAGGACCGCGCCCAGCCTCTCCAGGTCCTCCGGGCGCCTCCCGTCCGCACGGGCGGCCTCGATCTCCGCCCTCAGCTCGGGGATCAGCTCGCCTTCGAGGAACGCGGCCTGTTCCGCGATGGCGCCCCTCTCCGCGGTGATGGCGACCTCCTCGTCGAGGTACTCGTTCGTGATCAGGTCGCGGAGGTCGTTGCGGACCGCTTGGTGGCCCATCTCCAGCGGGAAGGCCGACAGATGGGATCCCATGCCGTCCGTCGGCAGCGCGGTGGTCCCGGAGATCCGGCCCTCGGCCAGGCCCTTGGGAACGGCGGTGCCCAGCTGGACGACGGCCTGGACGACGTCGGTACCCGTGAAGTCGCCGTCGGCGAACTCCTGCCACGCGATCTCCACCCCCAGGCCGCCGAGGACGTTGACGAAGTTCTTGGCGAGCGTCAGGCGCATCTCCTCCAGCATGGCGCCGAAGCTGTTGAGGCTCGGCCGCACGGGGGAACGGTCCTCGTCCGGGGAGTCCCCGTCCCCCCGGCCGCCGGAGGCACCGGTGCCGTCGTCGGCGCGCGCGGGGGCGCCGTCACCGTCGGTCCGCGCGCCCGGGGCGCCGTCGGTGCGGGGCGCGCTGGTGCCGTCCCCGTCCGTCCGGGCGCCGGGGACGTCCACCCGGTGCTGCGCGCCCCCGGGAGTGGTCACCCGGACGTGGTCGTCGGTGACGCGCAGGTCGGGGCGGCCGTCGCCGCCGTCCACCCGGACCCCTCCCCGGCCGTCCCGGACCGTGCTTCCGTTGCCGTCGGTGACCGTGGTCCGGCCCGAACGCGTCTGGGTTCCCTCGATGTCCCCCGACCGGAAGCTGACCTCGTCGGCCCCGCGGAACGGGGACGGAAGCCGGCCCGGCTCCGGTCGCACGCTGACGCCCTGGTCGGGGCGGGTGTGTCCGGTCATGCCGCCTTCGGGGTCCGTGGACACGCGCCAGCTCGGCGGCACCCTGCCCGCGTCCCCGGCGGTCTCGCCCATGCGCAGCGGGGGGTTGCCCGGGCTGTCCGGGGAGGGGCCGCGCACGTCGGTGCCGCGGGGACCGACGCCGATGGTGCGGTCGCCGTCGCGGACGGTGCGGTCCGCGTCGCGGGGCACGTCCACCCGGAGCCCGTCCGCGCGCGTGTGGACGGTGACCCCGTCGCCGGTGGTCACGCGGCCTCCCGTGCCCGAGTGCTCGGCCACCTGCCCGTACGGGGGCGCCGCGTGCGTGGTCTCCCCCCTCCCCAGACCGGGAGAGGTCCCCGGCCGGGCGTCCGTCCGCGTCGTTCCGTCGGACACGTGGGCGCCGTCGGCGGAGCTGCGGGCGTGGACGCCGTCGGGCCCGCCCGCCACCACGCGCCCGGGGCCGCCGGGCCTCTCGGGTCCGGACGCGACCCAGTGGTCGCCGCTCCTCACCGCGGTGGAACCGTCGGGTTCGCGGACGGTCTGGAGCCGGTCCCCCCGGGCGTCCGGGGGCGTGCTCACCGAGGACTGGCCGTCGCGCGAGGTGGTCACGGTCCAGCCCTGGGGGGTGTCCACCCGCAGCGCGGGGTCCGAGCCCTGGACGAGGGTCACCCTGGTGCCGCCCGTGAGTACGCAGGGCTGGCCCGTCGCGGGATCGGTGCGCAGCGGCGGGTAGGGGCCGTGGGGGCGGCCGTCGGTGCCGTAGGAGCGCGTGGCCCCGTCGGTCCCGCGCACCTCCACGACGGTCCGGCCGTCCCGTTCGGTGATTCCGACGGTGGCGCCGTCCTCGGTGCGCACACGCCCCGTCGCGGTACGGGTGTCCCCGACGGTGACGTGGCCGTTCGCGTCCTGGACGGCCCTCGGGGTCAGCGAGGGGTTGTCCGTCCTGATCTCGGCGCTGCCGTCCGGCCGGACGACCGCCCTGGAGCCGGCGCCCGTGGCGGTGCCAACCCCGTCACGGCCCTGCCACAGGTCGACTCCGCGTGCGCCGTCGGTGACCCTGACCTCGTGCTGGTCGGCCCGGACGCGGGTGTCGCCGGAGTCCACGGTGGCGCTGTCGGTCCCGCGGTCGTAGCTCTGCGAGGTCGAGCCCCCGGTGTCGAGCCGGTAGCCGTCGGGGCCGATCTCCGTGCTCCGTCCGGTGGCGGGGTCGGTCACCCGGGTGCGCGGCACGGCGGAGGAGCCGTCGTTCCCGGGCCGGGTGATCTCCGGGCCCCCGTTCCCGAACCGCAGGTCGACCGGCCCGTCTCCGCTCCGGGTGATGCGGACATCGCCGTCGCCGCGGGGCTGCTGGACGGTGAGGCCGTCGCCGGTCCGGATGGTGGAGCCGTTCCCGTCCCGGGAGACGGTGACGTCCCCGTCCGCGGTGGGGACGCGCACCTCCCCGTCCCGGTAGGAGGCGCCGGGGGCGCCGTCCGGTCCGGTCAGGGTGACGCCCCGCGGCTCGTCGTTCCCGCCGCGTGAGGCCGTGACCGAAGCGCCGTCCGGTCGGGCCACCTGGAAACCGTCGTCGGTACGCCGCACCGAGGTGCCGTTGACGTCCACTCCGTCGCGGGTGACGTCCATGGTGTAGTCGCCGCCGTCGGCCGGATAGCGGTAGGAGACGCTGCGCTCTCCGTCCGCTCCCCGGCCGGTGCGGTACTCGCCGAAGTCGCCGGAGGCCGCGGTGCGGCCGTCCGCCGCTCCCGTACCGTCGTGCGCGGCGGCGGGCACGCCGTTGCCGGGGCCGACCGGGGTGTCTTCCGCCCGCGGCCCCGTGGGCGCCGCGGAACCCTCGTCCTGGCCCGTCCGGCCGGAGGCGGCCGGGGACTCCTCGCCGGGCCGTCCCGCGGCGGGGGTGTCGTTCCGGTGCGGCGCGCGGTCGTCGACCATCGGCTCTCCGGGCTGGCCCGGGCGCTGGGAGGGCAGGCGCACGCCCTCGCCCGCGACGTTGGCCCCGCCCGTGGAGCCCCCGTACTCGCCCTCGGAGCGCTGGCCCTCGGGGCCGGGACCGCCGCCCGTCGCGTCCGCGGTGGCGGAGGAGGTCGTACCGCCCTGCGGGGAGGCGTCCGGGCCTTCCCCCGAGGAGCTGGAGGGATGGGCGGCTCCCGGAGTGCCGCCCGCGTCGGCGGTCGCGGGAGCACCGCCGGTGTCAGGAGTGGACGGGGTGGCGACCGGTTCCGGGGTGGACGGGGTCCCGCCCGCGTCGGGAGTGTCCGGAGTGGCAGCCGGTCCCGAGGTGGAGGGGGTTTCACCCGCGTCCGAAGTGAACGGAGTGGCGACCGGTCCCGAGGTGGAGGGGGACGCGGCCGTGTCAGGAGCGGGCGGGGTTCCGCCTGCGTCCGAGGTGGCCGGAGTGACGTCCGGTCCCGGGGTGGACGGGGTCCCGCCCGTGTCGGAGTCGCCGGAGCCCACGGCAGCGTCGGAAGTGTCCGGAGTGGCGACCGGTTCCGGGGGCGCGCCGTCGCCGACCGTCGGCGCGGTGTCGGGCCCCGGAGCCGGGCCGGAGCCGCCGCCCGAACCGTCGGAGCCGCCGAGGAAGGACGGCAGCGATCCGTGGTCGCGGGCGGCGCCGACAGCGGCGCCGGGCACGTTGGTCGCGGCGGCGCTGGCGAGTTCGTACCCGAGGTCGATGTCCTCCCAGGAGGTACCGGCGGCCATCTGGACGGCGATCGAGGAGCCCATGCCGACGGCGGTGTCCCGGGCGCCGGTGGTGATGGTCGTGGAGATGATCGGGTGGTCCCGACTGACGCGGCCCACCGTCGACGTGACGGTCCGGACGGCGCGGTTGCCGCCCACCGCGCCCCGTACCCCGCTGGTGGCGCCCCGTACCGCCGAGGAGGCGCTGCGCACTCCCGAGGAGATGCTCCCGGTCACGCGCGGAACCGCGGCGGTCAGACCCCGAGTCACCGCGCGTCCGCCGCGCAGGAGCACACCGCCGGGGACGAGGGAGATCAGGTCCAGACCGAGGGTGGTGACCGTCTCCATGTTGAAACCGAGCTTGCCCTCGCGGTGGAGGGTGGACGCGCTGATCGCGAGCGCCCCGAGGGCCAGGGCGATGCCCAGGCCCGGGATGAAGATGGCGGCGATACCGCCGACCACGAGGATCGCCGCGTAGATGAGGGGGTTCTCCTCGACCCACGTGACGATCGCGTCGAGCCATCCCCACAGTTCGTTCGGGTCGCCCTGCTTGGCCTCCTCCAGGGCGTTCTTGCAGGTGCTGACGGCGTCGTCCATGTCACCGAGCACCGTCCGGAGGCGCGTGACGTAGGCGTCGCGGACGGGGTCGTCACCGTCCGTCTCCTGCTTCCACTCCTCGGGGTCCTCCAGGGCGAGGTAGGCCTGTTCGGCCTCGAAGACGATGATCCCGCTCTGCTCGCGGGCCGTCTCCAGCGCGCCCGTCCAGGTTTCGAGGGCCTTGTAGCCCTTCTCGTAGGCGTTGTGGGCCTTGTCCAGGTACTTGGGCAGTTCCTCGATGAGTTCCTTGAGGGCGTCGACGGTGCTGCCCTCGCCCAGTTGCCCCTTGTCCAGCCTGCGGAGGTCGGCGGCGGCCTGCTCGGCGGCGTCCGCCAGCCCCTCGTAGAACGTCTTGAGCGAACGTACGTCGTAGGCGGACCACGGAACCGGGTCCCCTTCCCTGTCGAGGAGGTCCCACCTGTGGTGAGTGCGCGGTTGCTTGGCCACGTCCCGTATCGCTCGCTTTCCAGATCGCAGAACGGCGCGGTTCAGGCGATCTCACACCTGCCACGGGGATGGGGAGGGGACTGTGCGGGCCCGGGGCCGGGGGCGCTCGGAGAGTCCGACATCATAGACTGCCACGCCCACGAGTGAACAGATGCCCCAGGGGCGCGCAAAGTTCTCCCGAACCTCGTAGGGTTTGCCTTCGCCCGCCCCTGACGGTGCCCGCCGCCCCGCGGAAACCGGCCCCGGGCCCGGCGACGCCGGTCCGCGCGGCCCGGAAGGCGTTCCCCAGCAGCGAAGACAGTCACAGGAGAGAGCGAGTGACCCTGACAGCGGCGGCACGGTCCGGATCTTCGCAGGCGCGCCCGGTGCGCGGGGCCATGGCGTTCACGGCGGTCCTCGCCACCTGGTGCGTCGCGTCCGCGGCACCGGCCGCGGCGGACACCGCCACCGGCACCTACGACATCTGTCCCACCGTGTACTACTACGTGGTCCCGGAGGGCTCCCCCGGCCTGGAGGGCGTCGCCGACCTCGTCCTGGGCGACCCCGGGCGCGCGGACGAGATCTACGAGTACAACGCGGGCCGCACCCAGGCGGACGGCGGCGCCCTCGGCGAGGACCGCGCGGTGCTCCCCGAGTGGCGCCTGGTGGTGCCCTTCGACGCCGGCGGCGAGGGCGTCTACGAGGGCTTGGACCCCCTGTGCGTGGTCTCGGTCGACCAGGCCAACGCGCTGGGGCAGGAACCGCCCTCGCCTCCTCCCGCCCCTCCCGCCTACACGCCTCCCCCCGAGGAGGAGCCCTCCGCGGAGGCCGCCCCGGGGGACGCCGCGGCCGAGGAGGAGCCGAGCATCGACCCGCGGCTGCTCGCGGCGGGCGCGGCGGGCCTGGTCCTGCTGACCCTCATCACCCTGTTCTGGCAGCCGATCGGCCGGGCCCTGGCCTGGCCGTTCCGCAGGGTCGCGGCGGCCCGGGCCGAGCGCCCGCAGAAGCGGCGGCCCTCGCGCCCGGGAGCGGCCGCGCGGCGCCGCCGGGCCGCGACGGACCTGATCGCCTCCGACCCCGACGCGGCCCGGCGGGCCGGGACCGCGCACGCGGAGCTGGTCGGCGCGCCCGCCGACGTGCCCGTGCGTCCCGTGGCCCTGCTGACCACGCCCTCGGAGACGACCGCCGTGGTACCCGCCGGGGCGACCCCTCCGGCCTCCTCCTGGCGGGCCGTGGACACGACCACCTGGCGCCACGGCAGCGGCCGGTCGTCTGCGCCGGTGCGCTTCGGCACGTCCGTGCACACCATGACGGGGGCCGCGCTGCGGGGCGTGCTGGTGTGCCTGGGGCAGAAGGAGGGGACGGACGCCCTGGTGCACGTGGACTTCACACGTGTGCGCGGGCTGCTGGCGGTGGACGGGGACCCGAGGGTGGCCGCCGACGCGGTGCGCGTGGTCGCCGACGGACTGCACGCGGCGGGCCTGCGGGTACGGGTGCTCAGGCAGGGGCGCCCCCTGCGCTCGCTGGTCCCCGACACGGTCCCGGTGGTGTCGGCCCCGGACCCGATCCACGGGCTGGACCCGGGAACGCAGGCGCCGACGGTGGTGGTGGTCCCGCGCCCGCTGGGCCAGGCCGACGAACACGTGCTGACGGGCCTGCCGCCGGACGTGATCGTGGTCGCCGCGGGCTCCTCGCACGCCGCGCGCTGGCAGTGGGAGGCCTTCGACGACGGCACGGTGCACACGGGCGCGCTGGGGATCGACGTGGTCCTGCGGATGGCCGAGCCCAGGAACTGAGCCCGTCGGCCGGGTGTCCGGAGGCCACCGCCGGGGCGCCCCCTCGGCGCCGCCGGTCAGCTGGCGTCGTCGTCCGGAGCCCCGGAACCCTCCGCGTCGGAGGGCTCCTCGGACTCCCCCTCGGAGGGCTCATCCGGAAGGGGTCCGTAGACGAAGCGCTGCCGGTCGTGCACGAGGATGGCGTGCCCGCTCTCGGTGACCGCCTCCACGTACGCCGGGAGTTCGTCCTCGACCACGTCCATCGTGACGGCGTCGAGCACCAGTTGCCGGTCCTGTCCGCCGCTGGCGCGGGAGTCGCCGTAGACGAGGCCGTCGAAGGCGAAGGCCGGGGAGATCGACCCCGCCTCCTCCTCCAGGCCCCACAGGACCTCTCCCCCGGCCAGGTCGACCGCGACCACCGGCGCGGCACCGCTGGCCTGGGGCAGCAGGAGGGTTCCCGTGGCCTCGTCGTAGAGGCTGCCCGCGACGCCGTCGGGGTCGAAGGCCCCGGCGACCGGGTTCATGCCCGGCTCCTCCAGGATCCACAGGAGGTCGCCGGTGCCGGGGTCGTGCGCGGAGAGGGTCGAGGGCGCCTCGGACTGGGCCCAGCGCAGCAGCAGGACGTCCTCGCCCCCCGACTCGTCCTCCCCCGGGCCCTCCCCGTCCGCTCCGTCCTCTCCGTCCCCGGCGCTCTCGGACGCGGACTCGCTCGCGGCCTCCGACTCGCTCGCGGACCCGGTGGCGGAGTCCGGTTCGGGGAGCGTGTAGAAGCCGATCACCTGCGGCGCGGGAACCGGGGAGGAGGTGGGCAGGCCCAAGTCCTCGTCCCCGCCGTCGACCGTCCACAGCTCCTCGCCCGCGGTGTCGGCTCCGACGGAGCGGGCGTGCAGGACGGGGCCTCCGGTGGCGAGCAGGACCAAGTCCTCGCGTGCGGCCACGGGCACGCCCAGGGCCGGTTCCCCGGGCTCCTCCTCGGCCCCGGACCCCTGCTCCTCCTCGCCGGACCCGGATTCGCCGGACCCGCCCTCGGAGGACTCCTCCTCCGGCTCGGCCGGAGCCTCGAACTCGTAGTCCCACAGCGCGTCGCCCCCGCCGTCGAGCAGCGAGAACGATCCGTGGGGCTCCTCCGCGGTCCACCCCTCGGGGCGGCGCACGGCGAGGCCGTCGAGGTAGGCGTCGCCCTCCCGCTCCGGTTCCCACAGCAGCTCGCCGCGGGCGTCGAGGACGAACGGCAGACCGTCGGCGTCCGCCATGAGCAGTACCCGCTCGCCGTCGCGGTCGGTGCCGAAGCCGTCGAAGCGAGCCGCGCCCTCCCACAGGGTCTCGCCGGTGGCGGCGTCGTGCAGCAGGTGGCGGTCCTCGCTGCCGGAGCTGACCAGGAAGGCGTCGCCGACCGGGCTGATGCGCACGCCGAGGGGGTCGGCGAAGATCTCGTGGACGTCGGCGGAACCGCCGTGCAGGTAGCGCAGCACCTCGCCCTCGACACCGGGCGGCGCCTGCCCCTCGAACACGGTCGGGACGGGGGCGGGCTCCTCCCCCGGAGGGGGCGCGGAGGGTTCCGGATCACCGGTGCACGCGGTGGCCAGCAGCACCGCGAGTCCACAGGTGAGGGCCCCGGGCACCCGTGAGCGGCGCATGGACGGTTTCTCCCCACGAACGATGACGTTTACGGCAAATCCTAAGCCGCGCCGCGACGGGCGGACACAGGGAGAGCGAGTCGTTACAGCCATGGGACGTGGCGCGGGCTCAGGGCTCCACCTCGACGACCGTGGTCCCCCGCACCTCGAACTCCGCCCTCCCCCCGGTCAGCTCGGCCAGGCGGACCCCGAACGCGGGCAGGTCGGCCCCGGGCAGCGCCACCTCGATCCGGACCCTGTCGGCGTAGGCGACGTCGCGCACGGTCAGGGAGGAGTCGCGCAGGTCGCTCTCCAGGCGTCCGCCGAGCACGTAGTCGGCGAACACGTCCACGACGAGGAGCTCGCGGCGTTCCAGGACCCCGAACGCGTCCACGGCGGCGGACACCGCGTTGCCGTAGGCGCGGATCAGCCCGCCCGCGCCGAGCTTGACACCGCCGAAGTAGCGGGTGACAACGGCGACGGTGTCGGTAATCCCCCTGCGCCGCAGCACCTCCAGCATGGGCAGCCCCGCGGTCCCGGAGGGCTCGCCGTCGTCGCTGGAGCGCTGGACCTCGCCCTGGTCGCCGAGCACGTAGGCGGTGCAGTTGTGGTTGGCGCCCCAGTGCTCCTTGCGGCGCTCGGCGATGAAGGCGCGAGCGGCGTCCTCGGTGTCCACCCTGGCCAGGGCGCAGACGAAGCGGGACCTGCGGATCTCCAGCTCGTGCTCGCCGCCGTGTCTGATCGTTCGCATGTCACCTGTTCGGCAGGGGTCGTGGTCCTCCACCAGTGTCCCACCGCGCGCCGTACCGGGCCGCGCCGACAATGGGGGGCATGGACGACTCCTCGATCGACGCCGCGCAGACCCTCGCCGACCCCGTGCGCCGCAGGCTGTACGAGTACGTGGCCGCGGCGCGCGGAGAGGTCAGCCGCGGCCAGGCCGCGGACGCCCTCGGCATCCAGCGCACCCTGGCCGCGCATCACCTGGACCGGCTGGCCGACGCGGGCCTGCTGGAGGTGGCCCGCCGCAAGGTGAGCGGCCGCGAGGGGCCGGGGTCGGGCCGTCCGGCCAAGCTGTACCGGCGGGCGGACCGGGAGCTGTCGCTGCACCTGCCGCCGAGGGACTACGAACTGGCCGCGCACGTGCTGGCGGAGGCGGTGGAGCGGCACGGGGCCGAGGAGGCCCTGCACGCGGCCGCCCGCGAGGAGGGCCGCCGGATCGGTGCGGGACACCGGGAGGAGCCCCTGGTGGAGCTGCTGCGCGCCCGGGGCTACGAGCCCGGGGAGGGGGCGGCCCGCACCCCTGGGGACGGCTCCGGGCCGGACGGGGCCCCGGAGGAGGACGGCGGCGTGCGGCTGCTCAACTGCCCCTTCCACACCCTGGCGCGCGCCTTCCCCCCGCTCGCCTGCGGACTCAACCTGGAACTGCTGCGCGGCCTGCTGGAGGGGCGCGGCGAGGACGGCGCGGAGGCCCGGATGGACGCCCGTCCGGGCCGGTGCTGCGTGGTGATTTCCAAAAACAACGAGCATTGACATAGAAGACCGGCCGTGGTCTGCTGTGTCCCGTGAACGAGACCTCCCCCTCCGGGTACCACCTGGCCCAGATCAACGTCGGCGTCCTCAAGGCCCCCCTCGACGACCCCTCCATGGCGGGCTTCACCGCCCGCATCGACCCGATCAACGCGCTGGCCGACAGCGCCCCGGGGTTCGTGTGGCGGCTGGTGGAGGAGGGCAAGGAGGACGCCACCGGCCTGCGGCCCTTCGGCGGCGCCCTCCTGATCAACTACTCCGTCTGGCGGGACGTGGAGTCGCTGTGGAACTTCACCTACCGCAGTGAGCACCTGGAGCTGCTGCGCGGGCGCCGCGAGTGGTTCGAGCACCTGCGGGAGGCGTATCTGGTCCTGTGGTGGATTCCCAGCGGTACGATCCCCACTGTCGAGGAGGCCGGAAGGCGCCTGGACCTGTTGCGCGCCGAAGGCCCCACCCCCGGGGCCTTCACCCTCAGGTCGCCCTTCCCGCCCCCGGCAGAACGCGTTCCGCACGCCTAGTTATCCCTCGGGTACCTTGGGTAGTCTTGCGGGCGACCGCTGAGAGCAACCGGGAGTTCCGTCATGCGCATCACACCGTTCGCCGTCGGCCTGGCCCTGACCGCGACCCTCGCCACCGGTTGCGCGCAGTCCGACACCGCGGAGGACGACGGCTCGGCCGCCCAGGAGTCCCCGCAGTCCTCGCCCAGCGCCTCCCCCAGCGTGACCGCGTCGATCTTCCTGCCGCCCGGCGAGGGCGCGGGCGCCATCACCTACGACGAGACCGCCGTGCCCGAGGGGGCCACCTCCGACGTGCAAGTGCGCACCCAGGACGGGCAGACCCACGTGCAGTTCACCGGCACCAGCCTGGAGGGGGGCCGCGACTTCGGCGCCCACGTGCACACCCGGCCCTGCGGCGACGACCCGGCCGACGCGGGCCCCCACTACCAGAACGAGCCCGACCCGGCCGCCACGGAGGACGAGCCCTCCAGCGACCCCGCCTACGCCAACCCCGAGAACGAGGTCTGGCTGGACTTCACCACCGACGACGACGGCAACGCCCGCGCGACCAGCACGGTGGACTGGGGGTTCCGCGAGGGCGAGGCCCGGTCGCTGGTGCTGCACGAGCACCACACCCACACCGGTGAGGGCGAGGCGGGCACGGCGGGCGACCGCCTGGCCTGCGTCAGCGTGGACTTCTGACGGACCGGCGGTCCCCGGAGCGCTCCGGGGACCGCGCCACGGCTCAGTCCGGGACGACCCGGCGCAGCAGGAGCCGCTCCCCCAGCGCCCACGCGCTGGAGGTCAGCAGGTACAGGCCCCCCGCCAGCGGTACGAACGCGGCGACCGCCACGGTCGTGAACTGCATGTAGGTCAGGAGCCCGGGGAGCTGGGGCCGACCCGGGTCGGCCTCGGCGCCCGCCCGCATCGCGGGCAGCATGAGGTAGCGGCGGTTGGCCCAGGCCACGAGGGCGATCAGGGCCAGGAGCGCGGCGAACACGGGAGCCGCGGACGCACCGCCCGCGCCGCCCAGCAGGGTCGCGCCCAGTTCGACGCCGCCGAAGGTGTGCGCGAGCATCGCCTCCTCACCGCCGCCCGCGCCGATGAACACGCCGTAGAGGGCGATCATGACGGGGACCTGGGCGAGGGAGGGCAGGCAGCCCGCCAGCGGGGAGGTGCCCGCCTCGGCGTAGACCCGGCGCTGTTCGGCGACGAGCCGTTCGGGGTTCCCGCGGTGCCGGGCGGTGATCCTCGCCAGCTGCGGGGCAAGGCGCGCGCGTGCCTTCTCAGCGCGGACCTGCACCACCCCGAGGGGGACGAGCAGGAGGCGCACGGCCACGGTCAGGGCCACGACGGCCAGCCCGGCGGCCAGGCCCCCGGCGAGGGGGGCGAGCAGTGAGGTGAGGGCGGACAGGACGGTCGAGAGCAGGGTCATGGCGGCCGCGATCGGCCCGAGGCTGTACAAGGCGGGAAGGCCCTTCGTCCGGTGGGAGGGGAACAGACGTCGGGCCGCTCGTGACCGCGCACGCGCAGGGCGCAGCGCACACCCGGGGCGCGGCGCGGGCGCGCGCACGCACACGGGAGCGTGTCGGAGAAGGGGTCAGCGAGCGGCCGGAAGGGCCGCGCCGGGGGCTCTGGGACGGGGCCGTCCCGCCGCGTCGGGGTCACACAGGGTGAGCACGGGCAGGCGCGCGGACCTGCGGCGCATAGCGCGCACCGCTCCCGCGGCGGCGTCGCGCGCCGGGCAGGCCCAGGTACCGCGGAGGACGTACCAGGCGACGGCAGCGCCGACGGCGGCGACCAGCAGCGCCAGGGAGCCGGGGACCGGCAGGAGTTCGGCGGGGACCACGCCCAGCATGAGGAACTCGAAGAACGCGAGAAGGAGGCTCATGGCGCCCTCACCTCCCCGTTCCGGTCGAACCGCATTGTATGCGCGGCGGCGGCGCCCCACAACGCCCGGCCGCGCCCCGGGGCGGACGGCGGCGGTCGGCGGGCGCAGAAATCCGCCGACACTCCGCCGGGGCTCCTCTCGGTTCTCGTGAAGCTGTAGCTAAATGACACAGAGTAACCAACTCCGTGCTCGCCGGGAGCCCCCTGCGGGCCGGCAGAGAAGGGGAGTTACCGTGCCGATCCGCCCTGCGAACCTCGCCACCATGTCCGCCACCATCGCCGGAGCGATCGCCGGGCTGTCGAGCAGACAGGACCAGGCTCCCCCGGTCCGGGTCACCTTCGAGTCCGGCTACCAGCAGACCGTGGAGAACGGGGGCTGCCGCACCCTCAAGACGGGGCAGGGGGGCGTCACCGGGATCTCCACGGAGAGCAGGGTCAAGTTCGCGCTTTTCGCGGGCACGAGCTGCCAGGGCAGCCGCGCGCTGGCCTCCGGACACGGCTCGGTGAGCTTCGGCGACCCGGTCCTGGCGGGCGCCATCGTCATCGGCTGAGGGCCGGGGCGGGCGCTCAGGCCCCCGCGGAACCGCGGACGAGGGCGACGTCCGCGGGCAGGGCTTCCAGGACGTCCCCGGGCGAGCGCAGCACCGCGCCCGCGACCGCGTGGCCCAGCCGCAGCCGCTGCTCCACGGACAGCCCGTCGAGCAGGCCGGACAGGAAACCGGCGGCGAACGCGTCGCCCGCGCCCACCGCCTCGACCACGTCCACCGGCGGGGACGGCACGAACACAGCGCCCTCGGAGTCGAAGCAGGTCGCGCCGTGCTCGGCGTCCTTGACCACCAGGACCGGCACCTCGGGCAGCACCGCCCGCACGTCCTCGGCCGCCGGGGTGCCCCACAGCCGCTCGGCCTCGTCCCGGCCCACGAAGACCACGTCGGCGCGGCGGGCCAGGTCGAGCAGCACCGGCGCGGCGGTCCTGGCCCCCCACAGCGCGGGCCGGTGGTTGACGTCGAAGGAGCGCAGCGCGCCGTTCCCGGTCCGCCGGTCCAGCAGGTGCTCCACGAGCGCGGCGGCGCGCGCGGACAGGGCCGGGGTGATGCCGGACAGGTGGACCACGCCGGGGTCGCGCGCCCACACCCGCTCGGCGTCGGCGGCCGACAGGGCGGAGGCGGCCGAACCGGCACGGTAGTACAGCACGCCCGCGCCACCGGGACCGGTGTCCTTGACGTACAGGCCGGTGGGGCGCTCGGGGTCCACCTCCACGCCGGTCACGTCCGCGCCGCACCCGGCGACGGCGCCGGTGACGATGCGGCCGAAGGGGTCGTCGCCGACCCGGCTGACCCAGGCGGCGGCGTGCCCCAGGGCCGCCAGGGCGACCGCCACGTTGGACTCCGCGCCGCCGGTGCCCACGACCAGCTTCGTTCCGGCCGCGAGCGCCCCGGCCGAGGCGAGCACCGCCATGGTCTCGCCGACGCAGACGGCGTCGGCTCTGCTGGTCGGCTCGCTCCCCGCGGGGGTCGGGTGCTCGCTCATCGGTGGTTCCTCCGGACGGATCGGCCGGGCAGGCGGTCGGTGCGACGGCCGTCCCGGACGGTGAAGTCTCCCGACACGAGGACGTGGTGGACGCCCCGGGGGGCCAGGCGCGGTTCCTCGTAGGTGGCGCGGGCGTCCACGGTGGCGGGGTCCAGGACCACCAGGTCGGCGACGGCACCGCTCCGGATGACGCCGCGGTCGGTGAGGCCGAGTCTACGCGCGGGCCGGGAGGTGAGGTGGCGGACGCACTCCTCCAGCGTGAGCACGCCGAGTTCGCGCACGTAGTGGCCCAGGTAGCGGGGGAAGGTGCCCCAGCCGCGCGGGTGCGGCACGGCGCCGACGAGGATGCCGTCGCTCCCGGCGGTGTGGGAGCTGTGTCGCATGATGGTGCGGATGTTCTCCTCGTTGCCCACCTGGAGCAGGCAGCCGCTGCGCAGCTCGTCGGCCACGAGCAGCTCCATGTAGAGGTCGCCGGGGAGGCGTCCGCGCGTGCGCGCGAGGTCGGCGACGGAGGATCCGACGGCCCAGGACAGCCCGGGGTCGGCGACGCCGGTGACGACGATGGCGGACCAGTCCATGGGGACCCCGTGGTTGCCGTCGGTGCCCTCCTCCTCGATCTCGCGCAGGACGCGGGCGCGGGTGGGGGCGTCGCGCAGGCGCTCCAGGGTGGCGGCGGTGCCGCCGACCTGCACCCAGCTGGGCAGCGGTGCGCCCAGGTGGGTGGCGCTGGCCCGGTAGGGGTAGCTGTCGAGGGTGACGTCGAGGCCGTAGTGGACGGTGGCCTCGTCGATGGCGTCCAGGACCTCGGGGGCGCGGCCGCGGTTCTGCGGGAAGTTGACGTGGCAGTGCGCCAGGTGCAGGGCGACCTGGGCGCGGCGCGCGATCTCCAGGCACTCGCGGTAGGACTCCACGACCCGGGAGCCGTAGTTGCGGTGGTGGGGGCAGTAGTAGCCGCCCGCGGCGCGGACGGGTTCGAGGAGGGCGACGATCTCGTCGTCGGTGGCGTACATACCGGGGGTGTAGGTCAGGCCGGCGGACAGTCCGTGCGCGCCGTCGGCCATGCCCCGGGCGACGATCCGGCGCATGCGGTCGAGTTCGTCGTCGGTGGACGGGCGGTCCTCGCCGCCCAGGACGGCCATGCGCACGTTGCCCTGGGGGACGAGGACGGCGGCGTTGACGGGGGCGCCCGCGTCGATCCGGTCGAGGTACTCGCCGACGGTGCGCCAGGAGTGGTCGAGGTCGGGGCGGCCGTTCCACGCGGCGAGCTGGGCGCGCAGCTCCCCGGCGGTGTCGTCGGTGACGGGGGCGTAGCCGAGCCCGTCCTGGCCCAGGACCTCCAGGGTGACGCCCTGGAGGGTCTTGGCCTCGTGCGCGGGGTCTGCGAGGACGGCCAGGTCCGAGTGGGAGTGCATGTCGACGAACCCCGGGGTGACCGCGAGCCCCTCCACGTCCACGACGGTGCCTGTGGTGCGCGCGCCGCCGGGTGGGACGATGTGGGCGATGCGTCCGTCGCGGAGGACGAGGTCGGCGCGGCGGGAGGGACCGCCGTTGCCGTCGACCACCAGTCCGCCGGTGAGTACGGTCTCGGAATGCACTGTTCCTCCGTTCGACGTACCGGTCACTCCGGTGCGGCGCGCGGCCGACCGGTGTCCGGTGTGGCCAAGATACGCTGCCCGGAAGAAAATTGATAACTTTGTTGCCAGTAAAGCGCCCGTGAAACGGCACGGGCACCGGCGCGCGCACGCGCCGCCGGAGCAGACCAGCGAAGGAGTCCACGGATGTCCAAGAAGGCGGTCCGCACCGACAAGGCCCCCGCTCCGGCCGGGGCGTACAGCCAGGGAGTGGTCGCGGGCGGGTTCCTGTACACCGCGGGCTTCGGCCCGCAGGAGCCCGAGACCGGCCGCGTGGCCCCGACCGTGGGCGAGCAGACCGCCCAGGTGCTGGCCAACATCTCCGCCGTGCTGGCCGAGCACGGCCTGACGCTGGACGACGTCGTGAAGGCGACCGTCCACCTGGAGAACCTCAAGGCGGACTTCCCGGAGTTCAACGCCGTGTACGAGGAGCACTTCAGCGCGCCCTACCCCGTGCGCACCACCGTGGGTTCGGACCTGGCGAACATCCTGGTCGAGATCGACGTGGTGGCCAAGCTCCGGGACTGAGCCCCGGTCGGCCGGGGCCCTCCCGGGCCCCGGCCGTTCCCCGCCGCCTCCGACCGGCCCCGGTCAGGCCTCGCGGCGGGCGCGGACCACCAGGTCGTGCACGGTGAAGGTCTCCTCGCCGACGACCGCCGTCCCGGTGCGGACCTCGTCGGCCAGCACGGTCCACTCCCGCCGGGGCAGGGCCGCCACCACCTCGTCGCCCGTGTAGAACAGGTCCGGGTCCGGTGGGCGCGGTACGCCCTCCTCCAGGTCGCGGGGGTGGTGCGCGACGACCAGGAGTTCTCCCCCGGGCGCCACCGCCGAGGCCAGCGCGGCGAAGAACCGCGCGCGCCAGCGTTCGCGCAGGTGCATGAACTGCGAGGTCACCAGGTCGAACGCGCCCTCGTCCGGGGACCAGCGGGTCACGTCCGCCCGCTGCCAGGTGATGCGCCCGGGCACGTCCCCGCCCCGCTCGCGTGCGTGGGCGGCTCCCTTGTCCAGCGCCACGGTCGAGATGTCGAGCGCGGTCACCCGCCAGCCGCGTTCGGCCAACCAGATCGCGTCGGCGCCCTCGCCGCCGCCCACGTCCAGCGCCCGCCCGGCTTCGAGGCCGGCCGCCTCGGCCACCAGGTGGCGGTTGGGCCTGCCGCTCCAGATCCGTTCCCGTGAGCGGTAGCGCTCGTTCCAGAAGTCCTCGCCCATCTCCTCGGGCAGGGAGTCCGCCGTGTCCTCACCGGTCATGTCGACCACCTCCGCGCTCCACTCTCCACGCGCGGTCCACGGGGCGCGAAGTTCTTTGCCGTCCCGGCAAAACGTGTCGCCCGCCCGGGCGGATCGGGACCGCCGTGGTCACCCGCCCTCCGGCGCGTCCCCGTCCCCCTCGGCGAAGTCGTCCAGGCACAGGTCCAGCAGCGCCTGGACCCGGTCCGTGAGCCGGTCGCGGTCGAGCGCGCGCAGCGCCGTGGCCCCCTCGACCACGCGCACCCTGGTCAGCCCCAGCATCACGGCCGAGAGCAGGGAGGCGTGCGCCCGGCCGTCGTTCCCGCCGAGGTAGACCGTCAGCGGGTCGATCATCGCGCTGGTGATCCGCCCCTGGTAGACCGCCTGGAGGTCGGGGTCGCCCGCGGAGTCGTCCAGGGCGCGCTGGAGCGCGGTGGCCTCGCCGTGCAGGCGGCTCACCGCCTGCTCCGCCAGGCGCCGGGTGAGGGTGGCGGGTTCGCCCTCGATCAGCCCGGGGAAGACGCCGTCCTCGCGCAGGAGTTCGGTCAGCAGTCCGCTCTTGGCGCCGAAGTAGCGGTTGATGAGCGCGACGTTGACCCCCGCGTGCGCGGCGATCATCCTCGACGACACCGACCCGTAGCCCTCGTTGGTGAACAGCTCCTTGGCGCTGGCCAGAATGCGGGCTCTGGTGGCCTCGCGACCCCGCGTCGGCCCGGGGCCGCCTCCGGTTTCCTCCGGACGGTCCATCTGCGTACCCCTTGGCGGCTGCGAACTGGCGGTCAGTACTCCAGGTTGACACTTCTGGAGAACCGTCGCATACCGAAACGTGCGGAGAGATATCGATTTGACAGGTCAACAGTGTTTACATATACCTGGGAACAGGACGACGCCCCCGGCAGCACGCCGCGGGGCCTTTCGTGCGTCCGCGATCGGGGGCTTGTGTGGAACAGTCGTTGCGTGGAGGGGCCGGAACCGGGGACACTCCCCCGGGCGTCGAACCCCGAACGGTCGCGCGAACACGGACCTCCGATGATCCCCCCACCGAGACACCGCTGACGGAGGCCCCGAACGGGAGCGCCCCGGCCGGGGACGCCCCCGAGGCCTCCTCCGCGGCGGGCGCCCCGGCCGGCTCCGCCGCCGACGGGACCCCCGAGCTGCCCTCGCGCCGCGTGGTGCGCCGAATCATGGTCGGCCTGGTCTTGGCCATGCTCACCTCGATGCTCACCAACTCCATCGTGGGCACCGCACTGCCGACGATCATGGGGGAGCTGGGCGGCCAGGACCGCCTGGCCTGGGTCGCCACGGCCGCCCTGCTCACGATGACGGCCTCCACCCCCGTGTGGGGCAAGCTCTCCGACGTCTGGGGGCGCAAGCTCCTCTTCCAGCTGGCCCTGGGCATCTTCATCGTGGCCTCGGTCGCCGCGGGCCTGGCGCAGGACATCAACTGGCTGATCGCGGCCCGCGCCCTCCAGGGGCTGGGCGTCGGCGGGCTGGCCACACTGCCCAACATCATCCTGGGAGACGTGGTCCCGCCCCGCGAGCGCGGCCGCTACAGCGGACTCATCGGCATGGTGTTCGGGGTGTCCACCGTGCTGGGGCCGCTGGTGGGCGGGTTCCTCGTGGACAGCCCGCTCGGCTGGCGGTGGTGCTTCCTCATCACCGTGCCGCTGGCCCTGTTCGCCTTCGTCGTCATCCAGTTCATGTTCACCATGCCCTTCGTCCCCCGCCGCGACGCGCCGGTGGACTGGCTGGGCGCCGGGCTGATCTTCAGCGCCGCGAGCACCGTGATCGTGCTGCTCAGCCTGGGCGGCACCCAGTTCCCGTGGAACTCGCCGCTGTCCTACGCCCTGGGCGCCGGGGCCCTCCTGCTCACCGCCGCGGCCGTGGTGGTCGAGCGGCGGGCGCGGGAGCCGATCATCCCGGCACGCCTGTTCGGCGACCGGACGTTCGTGCTGTCCTCGCTCGGGTCGGCCTGCGTCGGGATGATGATGTTCGGCCTGATCATCTACATGCCGCAGTACCTCCAGATGGTGCACGGCATGACGCCGACCGTTTCGGGCCTGATGACGCTGCCGCTGGTGGCGTCGTTCCTGCTCACCTCGATCGGCTCCGGCTACGCGGTGGGCGGCAGCGGCCGGTGGAAGGCCTACCCGGTCACGGGCATGGCCCTGTGCCTGTTCGGGTTCGCCGCCCTCAGCCTGGCCTATCTGGACACCGGGCTGACCACGGTGGTCGCGGGCCAGGTGATGGTCGGCCTGGGGCTGGGCCTGTGCATGCAGATCCTGCTGCTGGCGACGCAGAGCGCCCTGCCCCTGGCGGACATGGCCACGGGCACGGCCTCCGTCGTGTTCTTCCGCAACCTGGGCGGCGCCACCGGCGTGGCCGCGTTCGGCGCGGTGATGGTGGGACGGCTCAACGGCGAGCTGGCCCAGGCGTCGGCCGACGCGCGGGCCCGGGTGGCGGCGGACGCCGCGGCCGGGACCGACTCGGGGGCGCGGGAGCTGTCGGTCGGACTGTCCGAGGCGGCCGAGGCCGCGCAGGGCTCCCCCGAACTGGTGCACTCGCTGCCGGGGCCGGTCCGCGAGGTGGTCGTGGGCGCCTTCGACCACGCCATGCAGGGCGTGTTCCTGGCGGGGATCCCGATCGCCGTGATCGGGCTGGTCACCGTGGTGTTCATGCGGGGCGTGCCGCTGAGCGGGGGCACGGCGGCCAAGCGCTGACGCCCGCGGGTCACAGGTAGCGGCGGAAGCCCTCGGCGGAGCTGTCGAAGCCCAGCGCGGTGTGGAACCGGTGGACGTCCTGGCCGTTCTCGTGCGCCAGCAGCTCCACCTTGTAGCACCCGGCCCGCGTGGCGCGGTCGAGCGCGTCCTCCATGAGCGCCCGGCCGATGCCCCGGCCCCGGGCCAGGGGGTCGACCACGAGGTTGTCCACCACGGCCCAGGGCTGGGCGTCGTGGGTCAGGTTGGCCACGACCAGCAGGTCCAGGGTGCCGATGATCTGGCCGCGCTGCTCGGCGACGAGGATCGTGCGGTCGGGGTCGTTCTCCATCCGCGTCCAGGCGCGTACGGCGGCGGAGGACATGCGAACGTGCGCGCTCTGCGCGTTGGTGGTGTCGCCGAGTTCCCTGAGAAGACGCAGAATCGCACCGAGGTCCGACCGGATGGCCGCGCGGATAATCATGGCTGTCGGCATCGTAGCCGACAGCCTGCGACAAGGCGGACGTCACCCTACATCGGGCCACAAAACGCCGGGGGCGGGGACATGGTCCCCGCCCCCGGATCGCGTTCCGGGCCGGTGCGCCGCCGGGGCGCTCCGCGGGCCTCGGGGACTGGCCGGGGAGGGCTCCCCGGGCGCTCCCGTCCGCGCGCGGCCGCGGGTCAGGGCTTGCGGATGACCCGGACGCCGTCCTCGCCCTTGGGCGGCTGGTTGTGGCCGGACTCCGGGTGGCGGTAAATACCGGTGATGCCCGGGTCGCCGCCCTGCTCCTGGCCCTTCTGGCCCTGCTGCGGACCGGACTGCGGCTGCTTCTGGCCCTGCTCCTGGCCGGACTGCGGCTGCTGCGGACCCGCCTGGCCCTGCTGCTGGCCGGACTGCGGCTTCTCGTCGCCCTCGGGGGCGGGGCCGGTGAAGCGGGCGCCCTGCGGGGGACGGGGAGCGGACTGGGCCTGGTCCTTCGGGGAGGAGGCCCCCGCCGGGTCCTGGCCGGCCTGCTCCGGCTTGGCCACCGGCCTGATGCGCACGGTCGCCTCGTCCGGCTGCTGCTGGAGGGGGGGCAGCTTGGTGGTGGCCTCGTCCTTGTCCCCGGGCGCGGCCGGGGCCGGCTTGGCCGGGGCGGGAGCGGCCGCCTCGGGACGGGGCTGGGGCCGGGAGGGCTCCGCGGCACGCTCGGGGGCCGGGGCCTTGGCCGCCGCGGCGGGCTTGGCCGGGACCGGCTTGGCGGGGGCGGGAGCGGCCGCCATCTCCTCGCGGGAGAGCCCGCTCTCCAGCGCGCCCGCCTTGTCCTCGGCCGCGACCAGGTCGGCCAGGGTCGAGTGCATGTCCTTGAGGCGGCGCAGCGCCTCGGCGTGCGTGGCGGTGAGGGTGGCGAGCCTGCGGTCCGCGGTGTCGTGGATCTTCTTCGCGCGCGCCTCGGCCTCGTTCAGGCGGCGCTCGCCCTCCTGCTTGGCCTGGTCCCGGAGCTGGTCGGACTCCTTCTTGGCGCTGTCGACCATCGAGTGGGCCTCCGAGCGCGCGGAGGACAGGATCCGCTCGGCGTGCTCCTCGGCGTCCTTGCGGTACTTGGCGATCTCCTCCTGGGCCTTCTTCTCGGCCTCCTTCACCTCGGACTCGACCCTGGAGCGGCGCTCCTGGGCCTCCTCCTCGGCGATGCGCAGGATCTCGGCCATGCGCTCGCTGATCTGCTCGTGCTCCGGCTTGACCTGCGCCTTCTCACGGGCGATGGCGAGGTCGCGCTTGTACTGCTCCAGCTCGTCGTCCAACCGCTGGAGGCGCTCGCGGAGGCTCTTGACCTGGTTGTCCGTCCGCACGAAGTAGTCGTCGACGTGCGCCTTGTCATAGCCGCCCTTGCGCACCGTCGGAAACCTGTCCTGCTGGAGTCCGCCGCCCGGCAACATATCGCTCATGTGCCCTTCATGTCCTTACACCGTTGTGACTGTACGACGCAGAAGGTGCGAGTTGACCCGTACCCATTGTCACCACGACACCGGATTGGTCTCGTCAGCGACATACGCCCGATAGTGCCCTTTTCTGCATACCGGCCCGGCCGCCTGGGGGCACCGGTCGGGAGCGGAGCGTAACGCCGTGGACACCGTCCAGGCGACCAAGGTAGACACGCGCGGCGCGGCCGCGTCAAGATCCCCGACCGGACATCGCCGTGCGGACCCCGGTCACGTTCTTACTAAGGTATGCGCGATCATCCCCGTACGGGGGCAGAGCGGTCAACTTCCCGCTGATCCGCCCCCTCCCGGGGGAGACGGACACGGCGGTACGAGACGCAGGGAGGGCCACGAGATGGACAACGGCCGTACGGAAGGCGGGCACGCGGGGCCCCGCGTGGGCGGAGCGGACTTCGGACGACCGGAGGTCCATCCGAGCGCGTGGATCGCGCCCGGCGCGGTGGTGGTCGGCCGCGTGCGCCTGGGCGCCCGGAGCAGCGTGTGGTACGGGTCGGTGCTGCGCGCCGACACCGAGGACATCGTGGTCGGTGAGCGGGTCAACATCCAGGACCAGTGCGGCCTGCACTCCGACCCCGGTGAGCCCGTCGTCCTGCACGACGACGTGAGTCTGGGCCACAAGGCGATGGTGCACGGCGCGGTCGTGGAGGAGGGCGCTCTCATCGGCATCGGCGCCATCGTGCTGGGCGGCGCCCGCGTCGGCCGGGGCGCACTGGTCGCGGCGGGCGCCCTGGTGCCGCCGGGCAAGACCGTCCCGCCGGACACGCTGTGGGCTGGTGTGCCGGGCAAGGTGGTGCGTGAGCTCAACGACGACGACCGGCTGGTGCTCCAGCACACTCCGGCCCACTACGCGTCGCTCACCGCCCAGCACCAGGAGGTCACCTGGGCCTGACGTCACGCCGGGCGGGGACGAAAGTCGTACCCGGGGCACCGGCCCGGTGGTCCGAAAGCACCGCGTCCGCCCAGGCCGGGCCCCCTCCTGGCTAACCCGGGTGACTCCGCCGCCTGGTCCTCACGGGTCATGCGCACCGGTCCGCCCTGCGCGTAGCCTGGTACTCCTCACGCTCGCGTGGGTCCGGATCCGTCGCACCCGCACCCACGGCACTCCGGCGCGGGGTGTCCCGTCCTGCCGCGACACCGTTGTCCCAGGGGGTGAGCTCACGTGAACCACAGCCTCGACCTGCACGACCACCTCCACGACCACGTCGCGCTGGACGAGATCGAACTGTACGCCGAGGTGCTCATCGCGGTGGCCGACGCCGACCGCCCGCTCAGCCCCGAGGAGATCGACCGGGTGCTCGGGCTGTCCGGGGCGCCCGCGGCCCCCGCCGAACCGGCCCGTCCCGGCGGCCCTCTCCCCCGCGACGGGTCCGGCCCCGCCGACGGGACGGCACACGTCCGCGACCCGGCCCCCGAGCAGCCTCCCCCGGCGGTGGGCCCCGTGCCCGGCCACGTCGTCCGGCCGCGCGACGAGGCCCCCGGCACGCGGCGCTCGTGGTCCACCGATCCGCTCCCGGCCGAGTACCGGCTGCCGCCCACGGTGCTGCCCGCGCCCCGTGACGTGCCCGAGCCCCACATCCTGTGGTCCCCGCTGCCCCTCGCCCCCTGGCACGTCTGAGGCCGTCCCGCCCCTCTCCCGCCCACGGCCCGGAGTCCCCTCCGGCCGCCCGGAACGGCGGAGCCCGGCCGCACCGGCCGACCACGCCGTCCGACCAAGCTGTCCGGGGGCGGCCCGATCCGGCCACGGCGGTCCGTCTCCGCGCGCCCCGGTCTGGGTAGTGCTTCTGTGGGCCCCGGCCCCCGGGAACCCCCCAGCAGCACACAGGAGCCCCTGATGCCACCAGGACCGGAAAGGCCGGACCGCGGCGACCGACACCGCGTCGGTCCCCGCCCCCGCACCGACGGCCGAGAGCCGGACAACGCCCGTCGGGTCACCCTCACCATCGCCCTCGTCGTGACCTTCGCCTTCCTGCTGGCCACCGCGGCCGGACTCGGCTGGTTCCTCTCCGACGGCGGGCCGCTGTCCGGTTCGGCTCCGGAGTCGGCCGGGGAGAGCGGAGACGCGGCCGACGGCGGTGGCGCGGGGGAGGAAGAGAGCGGCACCGGGGGGACGGAGGACGCCCCGCGGGACCCGGCGGACGGCGGGGACACCGGCGCGGACTCCCCGGCCGGGTTGGCCTACGAACTCCCCGGTGGGGAGTGGAACAGGCTCGGCGGCGAGGAGGTCCCCTCGGAGTACACCTCCTACGCGGTCCTCGGTCCGGCCGGGGACCCGGACGCGGTCATCGTCACCGGCACCGAGGAACTCGGTTCGGTGGAGCCGATCGCGGTGGCCGGGGTGCGCCTGGCCGTGGACCTGGCGGCCGACCTGGCCGCCGAGGGCGGCGTGTGGGCCGAGCCCTCCGGCCAGACCGACGTGGACGGGCTGCCCGCCTTCGGAGCGACCATGGGCAGCGACTCGGGGGACACCTACGGCCGCTTCGTGATCGTGGAGCTGGACGACGGCCGGGGCGCGTTCATGCTCGGGGTCAACACCGCGGGCGGGGACGGCGCCAGCGAGGACATCGACGCGGCCTTCGACTCGGTGGGCACGCGCTGAACCGGGACGTCAGAGCGGCAGGACCGCGCGGAGCAGGAAGCCCCCCTCCGGGGTGCGGGCCGCGGAGAGGGTGCCGCCGCCCATGGCGACCCGCTCGGACAGACCGGCGAGCCCGTTGCCCGACTCCCTCCCGTCCTGGCCGCCGCCCCGGGAGCGGTCGTTGAACACCTCGACCACGAGCGTCCGGGGGCCCACGGCGCTGTCGCGGGCGAGGGTGAAGCTGATCTGGCACTCGTTGGCGTCGCTGTGCCGCAGGACGTTCGTGCCGCCCTCGCGCACCACCCAGGCGGCGAGCGCGGCGGTCCGCGGCGGCAGGTCCAGCCCCTCCAGCCCGGTGGCGACCGTCCTGGTTCCCCCCGCGTCGAGCACCGCGCGGACGGCCTCCGTCTCGTCCGCCAGGTCGACCTCCCGGTAGCCGCTGACCGCCGACCTCACCTGCTGGAGCGCCTGTCTGGCGAGCACCTGCACCTCCGCCATCTCCGCGCCCGCCCGCCCGGGGTCCCGCTCCACGAGCCGTCCGGCCAGCTGGGCCTTGACCGCGAGCGCGGAGAGGCTGTGCCCGAGCAGGTCGTGCATGTCGCGGGCGAAGCGGAGCCGCTCCTCGCTCACCGCCAGCTGGGCGCGCGCCCGCTGTCCCGCGACGGCCTCGCGGCTGATGTCCCACAGCCAGATCATGGAGAGCGAGCCCCCGGCGAACATCAGTCCGCTGAAGACCATCAGCATCCACACCAGCAGGTAGAGGAGCGGCTGGAACTGCGTCTCGAACCCGTAGAACGGGACCACGAGCCAGGGCAGCGCCAGCAGGGCGGCGGTGACGTAGGCGCTGCGCCTGCGCGGGGCGAGGAAGACCCCGGTCCCCCACCACGCGGCCAGGAAGAACACGGTATTGATCGGCTCCTGGAGGCACAGGACGGCCACGGCGATCAGGCCGAGCGAGGTCCAGTAGGCGCGCGGGTCCGGATTCCGCCTGCCGTCCAGCCTGGCCCGGAGCATCACGATCAGCAGCACGGCGATCGGCACGGAGACGACCACCCCGGTCAGGGAGCGCCACAGGGGCCAGTCCGAGGCCGCGGCCGTGATGACGTCCACCAGGGGCATCCCCACGACGAGCAGCGAGGTGAAGCCCACCGAGACGATGACGATGCGCCGGGCGAAGCGGACCCTGCGGTCGCCCTCCCGGTCGGAGGCCGTGTACTCGGCGGAGGGCGCGTACTCGGCGGAGGCCGTGCCGTGGTCGCTCAACGTGACTCCTCGGTGTGCTGGACTCCGCCGGACAGCGGAAGAACGGCTCTGCGCGGGAGACCGCCGTCGTCCGTACGGGTCGCCGACAGTGTGCCACCTTCGCGCGGGGGCGTGTCGGGAGAGTCCGTCCGGACCCCGCCGAACGGTCGTCCACAGGCCCTTCCGGGCCCGTGCGGGAAAAGGCCGGGGCAGGCCGTCCGTCCCCGGCCTCCCCGGCGCCCCGCGCCCGCCCTACGGCTGGCGGGGGTCCCACCTGAAGTAGCGGCGCACCAGCAGAGCCAGCACCGCGATCCAGGCGAGCATGATCCCGATGGAGGGCAGGGCCGCGACCCACAGGGCGAGGTAGCCCTTCTCCTCCCCGTCCCCGAAGCCCCGGAAGGCGTCGTAGCCGGAGTAGGCGGTCTGCGCCATCTCCCCGGCGGGGACCGACGGGACGAAGCCGATGATCACGCGAGCGGTCTCCGGCAGGAACTCCAGCGGGATGAGACCGCCGCCCACGAACAGCAGGACCAGCATGGGCAGCATCGAGATCATCTGGGCGGACTCGGCGTTGCGGACGATCGGGGTGATGAGCAGCCCCATCAGGGAGAACATGACGGAGCTGAGGACGACCGCGACGGCGAGCATCAGCGGGTCCCGGGGGAGGCTGCCGAAGAAGACCAGGACCAGGGCGGCCACCACCACCGTGATCGCCAGGGAGAGGACCGCCACGGCTCCGATGACGCCGCCGAAGACCGCCAGCTGGGGCACCCCGCTGACCCGCAGCCGCTTGAGGACCAGGGACTCCCTCCGCGCGGTGAACACGTTGGAGGGGTGGCCGACGCCCAGGATGAGCCCGATGGACCCGATGGTGGCGACCATGGCCATCTGCCCCGTCCCGAAGCCGGGGACGACCTCGTCGTTGGGGAGGCTCGTGGTCATGAAGGCGAAGAAGAGCGGCAGGGCCAGGTACATCCAGGCGGTCTTGTACCGCGCGAACAGGGTGAACTCGGTCCGGGCCAGGCGGACGGCCTGCTTGGTCCAGCTGACGCCGGGCCGGACGCCGGTGGCGTCGGCGGCGGGGGCGGCGGTGTTCGCGGTCATCGCGGTGTCTCCTCGAAGGACTGTGCGGGGCAGGGGGGCACGGAGCGCTGCGGCCCGTGTCAGACCAGGTCGGCGGCGCCGTCGGCGACCCGGAGGAACACGTCCTCCAGGGAGGCGCTGCGCACCTGGAGGCTGCGCAGGACGGTGCCGTTCTCCACGGCCCAGGACATGAGCGCGGCCACCGTGTGGTGCGCCCGCTCCTCGACGTTCCCCCGCGTGACCGTGTAGGTGGCCCACAGCGCCTGGCCGCGCGTCTCCACGGAGACGTCCGCGCCCTCGACGCGGGGCAGGTCGGCGGTGCGCACGTTCGGGGGCAGCACGAAGCTCACCCGGTCGCCCCAGCCCGCGAGGACCTCCTGGATCGTCCCCTCCACGCGGACCTCGCCGCGGTGCATGATCGCCAGCCGGTCGGCGAGCCGCTCGGCCTCCTCCAGGTAGTGGGTGGTGAGCAGGACCGCCACGCCCTCCCGCTTGAGGTCGTTGACGATGCGCCAGGTCTCGATGCGGCCCTCGGCGTCCATGCCGGTGGTGGGCTCGTCCAAGTACAGGACCTCGGGCCTGGTCAGCAGTGCCAGCGCCAGGTCCAGGCGGCGCTTCTGGCCTCCGGACAGCTGGCGGACCGCGACCCCGCGCTTGTCGGCGAGGCCGACCAGCTCCAGCGTCTCGTCCGTGTCCCTGGGCGTGGCGGCGAGGTCGCGGGCCAGGTGAAGGGTCTCGGCGACGCTCAGGTCCTCCAGCAGGCCGCTGCCCTGGAGGACGGCGTTGGTGCGCTCCCGGACTCCGGCGGGCTGGCCGTAGGGGTCGAGGCCGAAGACCCGGACACTGCCGGAGCTGGGGCGGCGGAAGCCCTCCATCGTCTCGATGGTGGTGGTCTTGCCCGCGCCGTTGGTCCCGAGGAGGGCGAACAGCTCGCCGGGGTGGATCTCGAAGGAGACCCCCTTGACCGCCTCGAAGTCGCCGTAGTGCTGGTGCAGGTCGCGGACGACCACCGCCGGGCCGGTGGCGTCCTGTCGGCCGGGGTCGGCGGCCGCGGTGCTCGCTGTCGTCGTCATGTCCCCAGGTTCCCGCGGAACGGCTCACGCGGAACAGACGCCGTTATCACCGGCCGCACGGGGGAACCTACCGGCGCGCGCACTGACAAATGTCATCGGGCCGGTGCGGCGGCCGCCCGTCCGCGGTCGTGGCGGCTCCTCCGGCCCCCTCGGCCGCGCCCGCCCTCCGGCGACCGCTCATCCCCGGTCGTAGCCCTGGGGGACGGGGTGCCCGGCCAGCCGGTGCACCTGGACGGCGACGTCGTCGGGGGTGCGCGCCGGGCGGGTGAAGGGCAGGTGCACGTCGTGGTACCCACGCACGGTCTCCACCCGCAGCCGCAGCCCGAGGCGGTCCACGCCCAGGGGCCGGGGTCTGCCTCCGCGCGCGGCGCCCGGAGCTGCGGCCAGCAGGTCGCCCACCAGGTCCGCGTGGTCCTCGTCGAGGTGGCGCAGCCAGGGCGCCTCCCACAGGCAGAACGGGTCGGGGCGCGCGGCGGCCAGTTCGGCCGGACCGAGCACGTGGGCCCCGTCATGGTCGGACTGGACCACCAGGGCGGTGCGCAGGACCACCATCGTCAGGCCGTGCCCGATCTCCAGCAGCCGGTCGTCGGTGGCGGCCTCGGGCAGCCGGGCTGCGCGGACGCGGGCGTGGGCGTGCTCCAGGGCCTCCACAGCGCCGCTCACCCACAGCACCGCCCGCACCCTGTCGCGCATCAGAACGGGTGACAGGTCGGTGAACTCCGCCATCACCACAGGGCCCCGGGGACGGGGGTCCGTGAGCGGGTGGCCGTCGGGCAGCAGGAGGCTCACGGCGCCGTCGGCGTGCACGTGGCAGGGGGCGTCCTCCAGGTGCACGGTCCCCGCCTCGCCGAGCCGGTCCGAGGCCGCCGCCACGGTCACCGGACCGCCCCGGGCCAGGGTGGAACGGGCGCGATCGGCGGGAGGGGGAACGGGGGCGTTCACGGGCGACCACCTCGAATAGAAGACAGTCAGGTAAGGCTAACCTAATCCTCTCTTCTCTGGAAGCCCCTCCCCCGCACCGCGCCCGCGGGGGCGGTGCGGTCACACGGAGGGAAGGGGGAAACGGCCGCAAGCGACCACGAGGCCGTCGCGGTGGCGCTGCCGACAGGGCCGCACCACGCACGGGAGGCGGCCGCAGGAGCCCCTACCTTCCCGGTGGACCCCCGCCCGGTGGCCCCGCCCCCGCGGGCCGTCCCGACTGGCGCCCGCGCCGACGGCGCGGACGGCCCCGTACGGGACGCCTACCCGTGCGTGACCGCCGGGTCGGTGACCGGGGTGACGCCGGAGGGCAGCACAGGACCTCTACCCGCGCGTGACCGCCGCGACCGCCGCCTCCACCGCGGCGCGCTGGGCGTCCAGCGGGGCGCCCGGGGGCTGGCGTACGGCGCTGAGCCAGATCCCGTCCACGAGGACCAGCAGGAGTTCCACCAGGGCGTCCGGGTCCTGGCCGGGGGCCAGCTCCCCCCGCTCGTCCGCCCAGCCGACGGCGGCGCGCAGAGCCGCGCGGGCCCGGACGTCGAACCCGGCCAGCACCTCCGCGAACTCGGCGTCCACGGCCGCGCGGGCGTAGAACGCCGACCAGACGCGGGCCTCGGCCAGGCGCTCGTCGTCGGTCGGCAGCAGGTCGGTGAGCACCTGCCGCAGCCCCTCGGCGAAGGAGAGCAGACCCGGGCCGATCCGCACCCGGGCGAGCCGCGCGGAGACCGCGTCGACGACCTCGTGCATGGCGAAGAGGAGAAGCGCCTCCTTGGTCCCGAAGTCGCGCTGGACGGCTCCGACGGAGAGCCCGGCCTCGGCCGCCACGGTGCGGATGCTGACGCTCTCCAGGCCCTCGCGGGCGGCGATCCGGTGCAGGGCGGCGGCCACCTGTCGGCGGCGTCCGTCCTTGTCCACGTACCTGGGCACGGCCACATTCTGACACAGCCCGCGTTCTGATACGTTCGTATCGATACGGACGTATCGAATAGTTGTCGAAGGGGAGACCATGGACCGACGGAACCGCGCCGCCGCGGCAGTCCGCTGGCTGGCGACCGCCCTCGCGGGCACGGCCGCGCTTGTCGGGGCGGGCGCAGCCGCGCTCGTCCTGCTGCCGCCGCCCTCCTGGGACGCGTGGCAGTACGGACTGCTGGTACTGGAGTTCAGCCTGGTGTTCGCCGCCCTGGCCGTGGTCGGCCTGCTCCTGGCCCTGCTCGCGGCGGGGCGTCCGCGCTCCCGGCAAGGGGCCGGGCGGCGCCCGGGTGCGGGGGGCACGGGAACGGTGTGGCGTCGGCGCCTCGCCGCGGCGGCCGCCGCGGCCAACGGCGCGGTGCTGGTCGCCGCGCTCGTCCCGCCCGCGTCGATCTGGTCCACCGCCCGTGCGGAGGGCGTCCGGCTCGGCCTCGGAGAGTACGCCGCCGGACTCGCCACGAGCGCCGACCGCGCACCCGAGGCCCGCGTCTACCTGCGCACCGGCCAGTCAGCGGTCGGGGACGCCTCCGACCCGCAGGACCTGGAGCTGGACGTGTGGGAGCCCGCGGAGCGGGAGGAGGACGCCCCGCTGCCGATCGTGGTGAACGTCCACGGGGGTGCGGACGACCTGCCGCAGAGCCTCCTGCCCCGCTGGGACACGTGGCTGGCCGACAGCGGGCACGTGGTGTTCGACGTCGACTACCGCTACTTCCCGGACGGCGACTGGTCGGTACCGGTCTCCGACGTCAAGTGCGCGATCGGCTGGGCCCGCGAGCACGCCGCGGAGTACGGGGCCGACCCCAGCCGGGTCGCCGTCACCGGCCAGTCGGCGGGCGGCCTGCTCGCCCTCCTGGCCGGGTACAGCTCGGACGGGGAGATCCCGCCGAGCTGCGACGTGCCCGACACCGGCATCGACGCGGTCGTGGCCTGGTACTCGGTGGCCGACGGGACCGCCGAGGCGCCCCGGGTGCCCTGGCGGCAGCGCAACTCCCCGATGGGCGGCGACCTCCTGGAGGAGAGCGAGCGCCTGATGGGCGGCTCCGTGGAGGAGCTGCCGGAGGAGTACGCGATGAGCTCGCCCATCACGTACGTCTCGCCGGAGGTTCCGCCCACGATGCTGATCACGCCCGGCCACGACCTGTTCGTGGACCCGGAGGACAACCGCCGCCTCGCCACCCGGCTCGACGCGGCCGGGGTCCCGCACCGGCACCTGGAGATCCCCTGGGCGGAGCACATGTTCGACCTCAACTGGGGAGGGTTGGCCAGCCAGGTCACCCGGCACGGTCTGGACGGGTTCCTCGGCGAACACCTCGCCGCCTCGCCCTGAGCGGTTCCCGGCCGGTGGAGGGCCCCGCCCCCGGCCGCGAGCGGTCCCGGCTCCGCCCTGCGAACGCCCCCGTACCCGTCCCCGCGTGCGGAGCCGTCCCGCCCCGGAGCACCGGTGAACGGCGCGGGGGCCGGGGCGCCGACGCATGGTCGGTTCCCCGGCCCCCGCACGGGTCCGGTGCCCTCGCCGGGGCCCTCGCGTCAGCCCTGGGCGTCGGCGGTCTCGGCCTCCTCCTTGGGGGCCTCGCCGCGGACCGAGCGCAGCAGCAACTGGGAGACGTCCACGACCTCCAGCGTCTCCTTCGCCTCGCCCTGCGACTTCTTCTCGTTGATCGCGTCGCCGAGCATCACCTGGCAGAACGGGCACGCGGTGGAGACGGTGTCGGGGTTGGTGGTCAGCGCCTCGTCCACCCGCTCGGTGTTGATGCGCTTGCCGATCCGCTCCTCCATCCACATGCGGGCGCCGCCGGCGCCGCAGCAGAAGCCCCGCTCCTTGTGGCGGTGCATCTCCTGAGTCTTGACCCCCGGCACCTGCGCCATGATGTCGCGCGGCGGCGTGTACACCTTGTTGTGACGGCCCAGGAAGCAGGGGTCGTGGTAGGTGATGTTCTCCTCCACGGAGTTGACCGGCGTGAGCCTGCCCTCCTCCACGAGCTTGGCCAGCAGCTGGCTGTGGTGCACGACCTCGTAGGTGCCGCCGAGCTGCGGGTACTCGTTGGCGAGCGTGTTGAAGCAGTGCGGGCAGCTGGCCACGATCTTGGTGACACCGGCCTCGTTCAGCGTCTCCACGTTCTGCTGGGCGAGCATCTGGAAGACGTACTCCATGCCCAGGCGGCGCGCGGGGTCACCGGTGCAGGCCTCCATGCCGCCCAGCACGGCGAACTCGACGCCCGCCATGTCGAGCAGTTCGGCGATGGCCTTGGTGGTCTTCTTGGCGCGGTCCTCCAGGGCACCGGCGCAGCCGACCCAGAACAGGTACTCGGTGCCCTCGGGGAGCTTGTCCTCGACGACCTTGACCTCGACCGGGTTCTCCTCCCGGGAGGCCAGCTCCTCGATCCAGTCCATGCGCCGGTCCTCGGCCATGCCCCACGGGTTGGCCTTGTTCTCCAGGTTCTTGAGGAGCGTGTTGGCCTCGGACGGGAAGTTGGACTCGACCATCACCTGGTAGCGGCGCATGTCGAGGATGTGGTCGATGTGCTCGATGTCCACCGGGCACTGCTCGACGCAGGCGCCGCAGTTGGTGCAGGCCCACAGCTCGTCGGGGTGGATGACGCCGTTCTCCTCCTCGGTGCCGACCAGCGGCCGGTTGAGGAGGGCGAGGACGTCCACGCCCGCGTGGCTCTCGTCGGGCTTCTCGGCGAGGGTCTCCTCGGTGATGCCCTGGAGCAGGTACGGGGCCTTCTCGTAGGTGTGCTGCTGGAGGTCGAGGATGACCTTCTTGGGCGAGAGCGGCTTGCCGGTGTTCCAGGCGGGGCACTGGGACTGGCAGCGCCCGCACTCGGTGCAGGTGGTGAAGTCCAGGAGGCCCTTCCAGGTGAAGTCCTCCAACTTGCCCGCGCCGAACGGGTCCTCGTCGGGGTCGGCCTCCTCGAAGTCGAGGGGCTTGGTGCCGGACTTGTCCATCATCTGCTTGGCCGCGCCCAGGGACGGGGACCCGTCGGCGTTGCGCTTGAAGTAGATGTTGACCGGCGCGAGGAAGCGGTGCCAGCCGATGCCCATGGTGAGCACGCGGGCGATGACCACGAAGAACAGGTAGCTGATGATCAGCTTGAACGCGGCGACCAGCGCGATGGCGGGCTCGGCGATCGCGGGGTCGCCGGGCAGGATCGCGCCGAGGCCGGTGGAGATGGGCGTCGCCCAGGCCGGGAACGGGAAGTCGCCCATGGCCGACTTGAGACCGCGGATCACGAAGATCGAGATCAGCAGGCCCCACAGGTAGGCCTCGACGTAGTACGCGGTCCAGTGCCGGGAGTTGGTGAACCGGGACTGGCGGCCCAGGCGCCTGGGCCCGTTGAGCAGGCGGTAGACGGTCAGTCCGACGATGCCCACGAGGCTGGCGGCGGCGATGAACTCGATGGCCAGGCCGTAGAGGGCCCAGTCGTAGATGATCGGCAGCTTGAAGTGCGGGTCGAAGACCTCGCCCTGGGCCTCCACGACGGTGAAGACCAGCAGCGGGAACGAGACCATGACGAACCAGTGGGCGACACCGATCCAGGGCCGCTTGAGCATCCGCCCGTGCCCGAGGATCTCGATGAGCGCCATGGTGAACCGCTGTCCGAACGGCCCCTTGCGCTCCGGCTCCACCGAGCGGCCCACACCCACGGTTCGCACGATCTGGCGGATACCCAGAGCGAACATGGTGAACGCGACCACGGCGAAGACCGAGGTGATGATGCCCAGTGTCAGGTACAGCATCGTCCGTGGCCTCCCATCCTGCTTCGTCGTCCGGTGCGCCACACACCGGGGGTCGAACTATATGTTACTAGCGAGTAATGCCGCGGTCGCCACCGGATGCCCGACCGCTCGTGGGACGGACGCCCCGCCGCCGTCGCCGCGGGCCGCCGGGTCGCGGAACCCGGTCGGCGCGCCCGCGCCGGTGCCGTCCGGCGCTGGCGCCGGTACCGGTGTGACAGGACCGCGCGGGTGTGCCCGAACAGGTCCCGGGCGCACCGCACGTCCTATATGTAGCGGACGGCGGACGCGGGACGACTCGACGGGGGTATCGGTGACTTCACCGTCTCTCCCCTATTACCAGGTTGCTGCATCGCCGGGAGTGGAACAACCACGGATCCGCGGCTGTGGACAACCTCCGGGGGTCCTCCGGCGGGGTCGTGCTCGGAACCGTCGCCGGGACCGTTCCCGGGCGCCCTCCCCGGCACCGCCTCCGAGGTCCGCGCCCGAGGATCCGGGCACGGGTGCCGTGCCGGAGGGCCGGGCACGGGTGCCGTGCCGGAGGGCCGGGCACGGGTGCCGTGCCGGAGGGCCGGGCACGGGGGCCGTGCCGGGAGTCGAGTGCGGGTCCGCCCTCGCGAGCGGTGCGGCGCGCGGGCACGGCGAAGCCCGGGACGCCCTGGGACCCCCCGTCTTCCAGTCTCGCGAAGGGACACGGCCCCCGGCAACGCCCGCCCCTCGCCTGTGGACGACTCCCCGAGCGGGGTCCGTGCGGCGCGACGCGCGGGGTCCGTCCCGGACGGACCCCGGCGGAGCGGTTCGGGTGAGGCGGTCGGGGGTCAGGCGCAGCCGCCGAGCTCGCAGATGTCGGCGCGCGAGGTGGAGACCTTCAGGTCGTCGTACCAGACGTAGCTGTCGTGGGCCGGGGCGAAGCCCTCGGTGGAACCGCCGAAGAAGGACGAGAGGTAGGCCTTGTCCACCAGGTCGTCGTCGGTCACCAGGCGCAGGCCGGTGACCAGCGCGGCGGGCTCGCCGTTGTAGAAGACCTCGATCTCCCCGTCGGGCTCGGCCCGGCCGTCGGTGACCGTGTTGACGCGGACCCGCTGGGCGATGTGCACCCACTCGCCCCGGGGGAGGTGGACGACGGACCCGTCCGCGACGAGGGGCTCGGAGTCGCCGAACTCGCCCGCCTTGTCCATGTGGTAGTAGTACAGCTCCGCCTTGCCGTCGCGGCGCCAGACCACGCGCGAGGTGTAGCCGTTCTCACCGGTGCACACGTCCCCGCCCGAGCAGCCCGCGCCCCCGGCCAGCCCGAAGCCCAGCTTCCCGCCGAACGAGGTGGTCCCCCAGCTGAAGTCCTCGCCCAGGCGCGCCCAGAAGGACAGGTAGTACTCGCGCGCCGGGGAGAGCTGGAACGGCGCCAGCCCGCCGGACTCCTGCGCGCCGATCTTCCCCTCGGGGTAGAGCACGCGCAGCGACTGCCCGCCCCCGTGGGCGGGCACGGAGTCGTCGATGACGGCGCGCTCCTCCAGGCCCCTGGCGCTGGAGGCGTACCAGCCGTCCTCCTCCCACTCGTCGAGGGTGTAGGCGGTGCCCGCGGCCGGGCGCTCGAAGGTGTTGTGCCGGTACGTGGACGAGAAGGCGTCCCCGGCGTCTCCCCCGGACGCGGGGCCGTCCCCGTTGGTCCCGGCGGCGCCCTCCCCGGATCCGGTTCCATCCCCGGCGGGCCCAGAGCCCTCGGCCCCGGCCCCCTCCCCGGCGGTCGCGTCAGCGCCCCCGGCGGGCACGGCGGCCTCCCCCGGCGGCACCGCGACGTCACCGCTGGACGGCGGAGCCTCCGCGGCGGGGGTCCGGACCTCTCCGGCGGGTGCGGTGGTGTCCCCGATCAGCCGCGGGTCGTCCTGGGCGGACGCGGGGGCGGCGCCCAGCGCGGGCAGCAGCACCGCGGCGGCGAGCGCGGAGGCGAGCAGGGCCTTGGGCGTCACGGGCGTCTCCGTTTCAGGGGTACGGCGGTCGCCGCCCGGCGGCACCGGCGCGTCGGCGGCAGGGCCATCGTCGGCCGCCGGACGCCGGTGCCCGGCGCCGCGACACGGGCCTTTCCCTCCGCTTGACCTGAAGGCGCCCCTCCGGTGACCGCCCCTTCCGGGGCCGCCCGTGGCCGCGCCCCGAAGCCACCCCAGGGGAACCCCGACCCTCCCTGATCTTGCGGGTCAAGGTTCTCCCCGACTTGTCCCGGGGTTCGCCCATATCCCCGATCGGAGTGCCCAGGTCGGGAACATCCCGGTCCGGCCGCCCGTTGTCAGGACGTAGGAACCAACTTGAGTCGGGTCAACTCAACTGACTTGACAGCCCTCAACCGACGAAGCAAAATTACGTCTGAACGACTCAACTTTGACGGAGGAAGCAACCATGGCACGTGCGGTCGGAATCGACCTCGGTACGACGAACTCGTGTGTCGCGGTCCTGGAGGGCGGCGAGCCCACGGTCATCGCCAACGCCGAGGGCGCCCGTACCACCCCGTCCGTCGTCGCCTTCGCCAAGAACGGTGAGGTGCTCGTCGGCGAGGTCGCCAAGCGCCAAGCGGTCACCAACGTCGACCGCACCATCCGCTCGGTCAAGCGCCACATCGGCACCGACTGGACGGTGAAGATCGACGACAAGACCTTCAACCCCCAGCAGATCAGCGCCTTCGTGCTCCAGAAGCTCAAGCGCGACGCCGAGGCCTACCTGGGCGAGGACGTGACCGACGCGGTCATCACCGTCCCGGCCTACTTCAGCGACTCCCAGCGCCAGGCCACCAAGGAGGCCGGCACCATCGCGGGCCTCAACGTCCTGCGCATCATCAACGAGCCGACCTCGGCCGCGCTGGCCTACCACCTGGAGAAGGAGGACGAGGCCACCATCCTGGTCTACGACCTCGGTGGCGGCACCTTCGACGTCTCCCTCCTGGAGGTCGGCGACGGCGTCGTGGAGGTCAAGGCGACCAACGGCGACAACCACCTGGGCGGCGACGACTGGGACCAGGCCATCGTCGACTGGCTGGTCGAGCGCTTCAAGAACTCCAACGGCGTGGACCTGTCCAAGGACAAGATGGCCCTCCAGCGCCTGCGCGAGGCCGCGGAGAAGACCAAGATCGAGCTGTCCAGCTCCAGCGAGTCGGCGATCAACCTGCCCTACATCACGGCCTCGGCCGAGGGCCCGCTGCACCTGGACGAGAAGCTCTCCCGCGCCGAGTTCCAGCGCCTGACCGCCGACCTGGTCGAGCGGACCAAGACCCCGTTCCAGCAGGTCCTCAAGGACGCCGGGATCAGCCTGGACCAGATCCACCACGTGGTCATGGTCGGCGGCTCCACCCGTATGCCCGCCATCGTGGACCTGGTCAAGGAGATGACCGGCAAGGACCCCAACAAGGGCGTCAACCCGGACGAGGTCGTGGCCATCGGCGCCTCGCTCCAGGCCGGTGTGCTCAAGGGCGAGGTCAAGGACGTCCTGCTGCTGGACGTCACCCCGCTGTCGCTGGGCATCGAGACCAAGGGCGGCGTGTTCACCAAGCTCATCGAGCGCAACACGACCATCCCGACCAAGCGCTCCGAGATCTTCACGACGGCCGACGACAACCAGCCGTCCGTGCAGATCCAGGTGTACCAGGGTGAGCGCGACATCGCCCAGTACAACAAGAAGCTGGGCGTCTTCGACCTGACCGGTCTGCCCCCGGCGCCGCGCGGCGTCCCGCAGATCGAGGTCGCCTTCGACATCGACGCCAACGGCATCGTCAGCGTCACCGCGAAGGACCTGGGCACCGGCAAGGAGCAGTCCGTCACCATCTCCGGCGGCTCCGCGATGTCCAAGGACGACATCGACAAGATGGTCCGCGAGGCCGAGCAGTACGCGGAGGAGGACCGCAAGCGCCGCGAGGAGGCCGAGGTCCGCAACAACGCCGAGTCCCTCGTCTACCAGACCGAGAAGGTCATCAAGGACAACGAGGACAAGGTCCCGGCGGACGTGCGCTCCGAGACCGAGGCCGCCGTCGCCGAGCTGAAGACCGCGCTGGAGGGCTCCGACGTGGAGGCCATCCGCACCGCGAGCGAGAAGGTCGCGCTGGCCAGCCAGAAGATCGGCTCCGCCATCTACAGCCAGGGCCAGCAGGGCGCCGAGGGCGACGCCGCCCAGGGCGCCCAGGGCTCCGCCGACGACGCCGACGTCGTGGACGCCGAGATCGTCGACGAGGACAACAAGGGCACCCAGGGCAACCAGCAGTCCTGATCCCGGTTCGAGTCGAGGAAGGAGGCGTGTCTCAGATGGCACCGTCGGAGAACACCAACGGCACCGGCGACGGTGAGGAGCGCCAGGGGCCGGTGATCCGGGACAACCGCCGGATCGACCCGGAGACCGGGCAGGTCCGCAACCCCGAGGCCGAGGGCGACGCGACCGAGGAGATCCCCGAGGTCGCCGAGGAGGAGGTCGTCGAGGCCGACCTGGAGGACGTTGAGGTCCCCGACACCCCCGAGTCGGTGGTGTCGGAGGCGATCAACGCGGACGAGCGGGTCGTCGAGCTCACCAACGACGTCAAGCGGGTGCAGGCGGAGTACGCCAACTACCGCAAGCGCGTGGACCGCGACCGCGTGGCCGTCCGTGAGATGGCCACCGCCCAGGTCCTCGGCGAACTGCTGCCGATCCTGGACGACGTCGGCCGGGCCCGTGAGCACGACGAGCTCAACGGCGGGTTCAAGGCGGTGGGCGAGGCCCTGGAGGCCGTGGTCACCAAGCTGGGCCTGGAGCGGTACGCGGAGAAGGACGACGAGTTCGACCCCAACATCCACGAGGCGCTCACCCTGGTCCCCGTCCCGGGCATCTCGGTCCAGACCGTGATCGAGGTGTTCCAGCCCGGGTACCGCATCGGTGAGCGGGTCCTGCGCCCGGCCCGCGTGGTCGTCGGCGATCCCGCCGACGGCGGCGAGGAGGCCGCGTCCGGCTCCGCCGCCGAGGGCGACGGCCCCGGCGGGGAGTCCCCGGCCGCGGACGGCGCCGACGGCGGGGAAGACGACAGGTAACGGGTCCGCCCGTTGATCCTCCGGCCGCGGCCCCGCGTGAGCGGCGGCCGCGGCCGGAGCCGGACCCCGGCCCGACGCGGTGCGGGGTCACATGGAAGCATCGGACGCAACCGGCACCAGCGGGGGAAGGCACCAGTCGATGAGCACCAAGGACTACCTGGAGAAGGACTACTACAAGGTCCTGGGAGTCTCAAAGACCGCCTCGAAGGACGAGATCAAGCAGTCCTACCGCAAGCTGGCCAGGGAGAACCACCCGGACGCGAACGCCGACGACCCCGGCGCGGCCGACCGCTTCAAGGAGATCTCCGAGGCCTACAACGTCCTGTCGGACGAGAAGCGCCGCAAGGAGTACGACAACGCGCGGTCGCTGTTCGGCGGCTCCTACCGCCCCGGCGGCGGAACCGGTCCCGGCGGGTTCGACATGGGCGACCTGTTCGGCCAGGGCACCGGCGGGACGGGTACCGCGGGCGGCGGCGAGCGGCTGAGCGACCTCTTCGGCGGGCTGTTCGGCGGCCGCGGGCGCGGGGGAACCACCCGCAGCAGACGCGGCGCCGACGTCGAGACCGAGACGACACTGACCTTCCGCGAGGCGGCCGAAGGCGCCACGCGCTCCTTCCAGCTGGCCAGCGAGGCGGCCTGTCCCACCTGTAAGGGCACCGGCGCCAAGTCGGGCACCGCCCCGCGGATGTGCCCCAAGTGCTCCGGCACCGGGCACGAGAACACCAACCTGGGCGGCTTCTCGCTGTCCGAGCCGTGCAGCGAGTGCAAGGGCCGCGGCCTGGTCGTGGACGACCCCTGCCCCACGTGCAGCGGCAGCGGGCGCGGCAAGAGCACCCGCACCGTCCAGACCCGCATCCCCGGCGGCGTGACCGACGGGCAGCGGATCAGGATCAAGGGCAAGGGCGCGCCGGGCGAGAACGGCGGCCCGACGGGTGACCTCTACGTCGTCGTCCACGTGAAGGAGCACCCGGTGTTCGGCAGGAGCGGCGACAACGTGACGATCACCGTCCCGGTGACCTTCCCCGAGGCGGCGCTCGGCGCGGACGTGCGAATCCCCACCCTCAACGGCTTCCCGGTGACCGTGAAGGTCCCGCCGGGCACGCAGAACGGGCACAAGCTGCGGGTGCGCGGCAAGGGCGCGAACCGCAAGGACGGCACCACCGGCGACATGCTCGTCACGATCGAGGTGGCGGTACCGAGGACTCTCAACGGGGACGCACGCGAGGCTCTGGAGAAGTTCCGCGCCGCGACCTCCGACTACGACCCGCGCGACGGACTCGAAACGCGGGCGAAGGGTGCGTGAACGACGTGAACGACTCCTTCGGCGCTGACGCTCCGGTCTACGTGATCTCGGTCGCCGCGGAGCTCGCGGGGATGCACCCGCAGACCCTGCGCCAGTACGACCGACTGGGGATCGTCTCGCCGGGCCGCGCGTCCGGCCGGGGGCGCCGCTACTCCATGCGCGACGTGCAGACGCTGCGCCAGGTGCAGCGGCTGTCCCAGGAGGAGGGCATCAACCTCGCCGGGATCAAGCGGATCCTGGAACTGGAACACGAGGTCGAGCAGCTGCGGGAGCAGGTGTTCCACCTGGCCAACGAGCTGGAGGCGGCCCGCCGGGCGGTGGCCCGCCGGGGCCGCCCGGCCGACGGCGGCACGGGGGTGCGCGGCGAACTGGTGCGCCGCACCCGCGTGACGATCTTCAACACCGCCGAGCCCAGGAACGACGACGAGGAGCGGGGCAGGGGCCGCGGCGCCCCGGGCCGCACCGACGACGAGCAGGACTGACGGAACTCCGCCACGGCGACACGGGGGCGCGGTCGGCCGTCGGACATCACCCCCCGTGACACGACACGTGAAAGGAGTCACCGCGCATGAACTACAAGCTCACCAAGAAGAGCCAGGAGGCCCTGTCGGTGGCGATCCGCCGGGCCACCACGGACGGCAGTCCGCAGACGGAACCCGTGCACCTGCTGGCAGCCCTGCTGGACCAGGCGGAGGGCATCACCCGCCCGCTGCTCAAGGAGGTCGGGGCCAACCCGGACGCGCTCCGGGACAGGGTCGAGGCGGCCGTCGGCGCGCTGCCCAAGGCGGCCGGTTCCACGGTCAGCTCGCCCAGCTCCTCGCGCCAGCTGATCGTCTCCATCAACACCGCGGCCCAGCGCGCGCAGCAGATGGAGGACGAGTACGTCTCCACCGAACACCTCCTGGTGGGGCTGGCCGCGGACGGCGGCGAGGCGTCGAAGCTGCTCACCGAGGCCGGTGCCACCCCCGACGCGCTCCTGGAGGGGTTCGAGCGGGTGCGCGGCTCGGGCAAGGTGACCTCGGAGAACCCGGAGGACACCTACCAGGCCCTGGAGAAGTACGGGGTGGACCTGACCGAGCGGGCACGCGAGGGCAAGGTGGACCCGGTGATCGGCCGCGACGGCGAGATCCGTCGGGTCATCCAGGTGCTCAGCCGCCGCACAAAGAACAACCCCGTGCTCATCGGCGAGCCGGGCGTGGGCAAGACCGCGGTCGTGGAGGGCCTGGCCCAGCGGATCGTGGCCGGTGACGTGCCGCAGTCCCTGGTGGGCAAGCGGCTGGTGAGCCTGGACCTGTCCGCGATGGTGGCGGGCGCCAAGTACCGGGGCGAGTTCGAGGAGCGGCTCAAGGCGGTGCTCTCGGAGATCAAGGAGTCCGAGGGCCAGGTCATCACGTTCATCGACGAGCTGCACACCATGGTGGGCGCCGGCGCCGCCGAGGGCGCCATGGACGCGGGCAACATGCTCAAGCCCATGCTGGCGCGCGGCGAGCTGCGCATGGTGGGCGCGACCACCCTGGACGAGTACCGGGAGAAGATCGAGAAGGACCCCGCCCTGGAGCGGCGCTTCCAGCAGGTCATGGTGGGCGAGCCCTCGGCCGCGGACACGATCGCGATCCTGCGCGGGCTCAAGGGCCGCTACGAGGCGCACCACAAGGTGCAGATCGCCGACTCGGCCCTGGTGGCCGCCGCGACCCTGTCCGACCGCTACATCACCGCGCGGTTCCTGCCGGACAAGGCGATCGACCTCATCGACGAGGCGGCGTCCAGGCTGCGCATGGAGATCGACTCCAGCCCGGTGGAGATCGACGAGCTCCAGCGCACCGTCGACCGCCTGAAGATGGAGGAGATGGCGCTCGACAAGGAGTCGGACCCGGCCAGCCGTCAGCGGCTGGAGCGGCTGCGCGCGGACCTGGCCGACCGGCAGGAGCAGCTCAACGGGCTCGTGGCCCGCTGGGAGCAGGAGAAGGCCGGTCTCAACCGGGTCGGTGAACTCAAGGGGCAGCTCGACGACCTGCGCACGCGGGCCGAGCTGGCCCAGCGCGAGGGCGACTTCGGCGAGGCCTCCCGGCTGATGTACGGGGACATCCCGCAGTTGGAGAAGCAGGTCGAGGAGGCCAGCCGGGACGAGGAGAGGGCGGCCAGCCGGGGCGACGCCACCATGGTCAAGGAGGAGGTGGGCGCCGACGAGGTCGCCGACGTGGTGTCGGCGTGGACCGGCATCCCCGTGGGGCGCCTGATGGAGGGCGAGACCTCCAAGCTGCTGCGCATGGAGGACGAGCTGGGCAGGCGCCTCATCGGGCAGAAGGACGCCGTGGCCGCGGTGTCGGACGCGGTGCGGCGGGCGCGGGCGGGCATCTCCGACCCGGACCGGCCGACGGGGTCGTTCCTGTTCCTGGGCCCCACGGGTGTGGGCAAGACCGAGCTGGCCAAGGCGCTGGCGGAGTTCCTCTTCGACGACGAGCGCGCGATCGTGCGGATCGACATGAGCGAGTACTCCGAGAAGCACTCGGTGTCGCGGCTGGTGGGCGCTCCCCCCGGTTACGTGGGGTACGAGGAGGGCGGCCAGCTGACCGAGGCCGTGCGCCGCCGCCCGTACACGGTGGTGCTGCTGGACGAGGTGGAGAAGGCTCACCTGGAGGTGTTCGACACCCTGCTCCAGGTGCTGGACGACGGCCGCCTGACCGACGGCCAGGGCCGTCAGGTGGACTTCCGCAACACCATCCTGATCCTCACCTCCAACCTGGGGTCGCAGTTCCTGGTGGACCAGTCGCTGGAGGAGTCGGTGCGCCGCGACCGCGTGCTCGACGTGGTGCGCGCGACGTTCAAGCCGGAGTTCCTCAACCGGCTGGACGACGTGATCATGTTCGACGCGCTGTCCACCGAGGACCTGACGCGGATCGTGGACCTGCAGGTCGACAAGCTGGCCAGGCGGCTTGCGGACCGGCGGCTGGGGCTGGAGGTGTCGGCGGGCGCCCGCGAGTGGCTGGCGCTGACCGGCTACGACCCCAACTACGGCGCGCGTCCGCTGCGCCGACTGGTGCAGTCCTCGATCGGCGACCCGCTGGCGCGCGAGCTGCTGTCGGGCGACCTGGCCGAGGGCGCCACCGTGGTGGTGGACGTGGACGAGGGCGCGGACAGGCTCCGGGTGACCTCGCACGGCGCGGAGGAGGCGCCGGTGGCCTGAGCCGGGCGCCGGGTCGTACACGGAGAAGCAGCGCGAAGGGCCGTCTCCAGGGGAGGCGGCCCTTCGCCGTGTCCGCGGCCGGCCGGTCGGCTCTCAGACCGGAATGACCCGTACGACGCTGTCGAGGCCGACGAAGTCGCAGGTGCTGAGGGCACCCTCATCGAACCGGTCAGCCACGGCCGCCCTCCCCGACCCTGCCCTCACCACCGAAGAACGCGTCAGCTTCCTCGCGCATCAGTGCGAAGTCCATCCGGAGGAGCCTACGATGCCGTTCCGCCAGTTGCTCCGCGGTGAGGCGCCGACGGCGCGGAACCGGGCTGATCCGGGCCACCTCAACCCCGTTACGGGTCACATGGAAGGTCTCCCCCGCCTCGACCTCTTCCATGACGGAAGCCGCGTTGTTACGGAACTCGCGCTGGGTGATGGTCTTCATGCTCCCAGTGTGGCCCGAGGTGTCTCACCGTGCCATGCCCCGGCTCGGGGGCGGCCGGAGCACGAGAGCGCGAGGCCGGATCAGGCTCCGGCGAGGAGGCGGGCCTCCACCTCCGGGTCCAGGCCGACGCGGGGGCGGTCCGGGCGCTGGGGCGCGCCGCCCTCCAAGCCCCTCAGCCAGGTCCAGGTGTCGGCGACGGTCTCGGTCACCGGGCGGCAGCGCAGCCCCGTCGCGAGCGCCCTGGACACGTCCCCCCGGTGCAGGGCGTCGTACAGCTCACCGGGCGGCACCCACACGGGCAGCTCGGTCCACGGCTGGACGCCCGCGTCGAGGATGAGCCGGGGGTCGGTCCAGCGCAGTTCGGCGTCCGATCCCGTGACCGCCGCGCACGCCTCCAGGAGTTGCCCGGTGGTGGTGTGCCCCGGCGGGCTCACCAGGTTGTGGGGGCCGCCCAGCCCGGCCTCGGCGGCGTCGAGGGTCCAGGCGGCCAGGTCGCGCGCGTCCACGTACTGAAGGGGCAGGTCGCGGGGTCCGGGTGCCAGGACCGGGCCGCCCCGGGCGATCCGCTCCAGCCACCAGGGCAGGCGGCCGATGTTCTCGTACGGTCCGAGGATCAGGCCCGCCCGCACCGACAGGGCCCGCTCCGCGAAGGCCGCCTCCGCCGCCAGCTCGCCGCCCCGCTTGTCCCGCGCGTAGTCGGTGCTCCCGGCCTCGGGCGAGGCGTCCACGACCGGCCCGTCCTCGTCCAGTCCGGACGCGGCGGGGGACGCGTAGACGGAGCGGCTGGAGACGTAGGAGTAGTGCCCGGCCCGGTCGGCGAGCAGCTTCGCGGCGGCGGCCACGGCGGACGGGGCCCCCGACCAGGTGTCGACGACGGCGTCCCAGCGCCCTCCGGCCAGCGCGCCGAGCCCGCCCGCCTCGGTGCGGTCGCCGTGCAGGGCGGCGGCACCGGGGGGCGCGGGGTGCCTGCCGCGGTGGAAGACGGTGACGTCCCAGCCCCTGGCGAGCGCGTCCTCCACGACCGCCCGCCCCACGAACTCGGTACCGCCAAGAACCAGAAGTCTCATGTCCGGGAGTCTGCCGGTCGGCGGCCCGACCCGCCAGAGCCGCCTGCTCAGGGCAGAACCGCGCCCGGCCCCGGCACCGCTCCCTGCGACGGGGGCCGACTCACCCGGGGGTGGGCACCAGTTCGGCCACGTCACCGTGGAGCTTGGCGAGTCCCTGGTCGAACGTGGCGAGTCGCCCGTCGTGCACCCTGGCGAGTTGCGCGAGGTAAGCGTCGGTCACCTGCCGGTGACCGATCACACCGTGCATGATGACGTCCGTGTACGCGATGGAGTCGGGCCAGAACTCGTGCCGCTCGTCGGCCGCCAAAGCGGCGACGACCCTCCTGGCGATCTCCGCGTCCTGCCCTTCCCGGAGGAGGAGGCGCACCAGGCTTCCCTGGGTGATCGGGCAGGTCGCGAAGGCGGTGTCGACCTCGGTGATCCAGGCCTCCGCGGCCCGGTGGTGCACGTGGTCGTCCACCACCAGGGCGATGAGGACGTTGGCGTCCAGAAGAACGGCCATCAGTCCTCGTCCTCCAGTGCGCGCACGTCCTCGGTGGTGATGACGGAACCCAGGTGGACCAAGGGCAGCCCGGTCCTGGGGCTCTGCGAGACCTCGCGGACCGGGCCGCTCTGCCCCAGTCCCCGACGCATCAGATCGGTGACCGTCTCGCTCAGGCTCCTCGACGTGTCCCGGGCTATCGAAACGGCCTGCTGGTGCAGGTCCGCTGGAATGTCGATCGTCGTTCGCATGACCACATCATATCTTCTCTGCATCATGATGCGGAGAAGACGACCTCGCACAGAACGCAGGGCGACCGGGGTCAACCGTCAGGCGCACCGCGCGGAGCGCTCCGAGCGGCGCCTCAGCGGAGCCGGTGGCCCGGTCAGTCCTCGCAGACGCGGGCGCGCTCCAGGAGCAGCGAGCGCTCGCGCTCGTTGCGGGTGAGGGAGGCCGCGCGCTCGAACTCGGCGCGGGCCTCGGCCCGGCGGTCCAGCCGCACGAGCAGGTCCGCGCGCACGGCGGGCAGCAGGTGGTAGTCGCCCATCCCCGGCTGGTCCCGCAGCGCGTCCACGATCTCCAGCGCGGGCTCCGGGCCCGAGGCCATCGACACCGCCACCGCCCGGTTCAGCTCCACGACCGGCGATCCGGTGACCCGCACCAGGGCCAGGTACAGTCCGGCGATGACCGTCCAGTCGGTGTCGGCGGCAGTGACCGCCCTGGCGTGCTCGGCCGCGATGGCCGCCTGGAGCACGTAGGGCCCGCCGGGTCGGCTCCGGTCCGGCGGCAGCGCCCTGAGCAGGGCCTCCATCCCGCGTGTGATGAGCAGGCGGTCCCAGAACGCGCGGTTCTGCTCGGCCAGGGGGACGGGTTCCCCGCCGGGTCCGACGCGGGCGCGCAACCGCGAGGCGTGCAGCTCCATCAGCGCCACCAGCCCGTGCACCTCGCGCTCCCCGGGCAGCAACTCGGCGAGCACGCGGCCCAGGCGCATGGCCTCCTCGCACAGCGTGGGGCGCGTCCACTCCGTGCCCGAGGTGGCGGTGTAGCCCTCGTTGAACACCAGGTAGACGACCTCCAGCACGGAGGCCACCCGGGCCTGGCGGTCCTCGCCGACGGGCACCTCGAAGGGCACCCTCCTCTTGGCCAGGGTGCGCTTGGCGCGCACGATGCGCTGGGCGACGGTGGACTCGGGCACCAGGAAGGCCCGGGCGATCTCCTCGGTGGTGAGCCCGCCGAGCAGGCGCAGGGTGAGCGCGACGCGTGCCTCGGTGGACAGCACCGGGTGGCAGCACACGAACATCAGCCGCAGGAGGTCGTCGCCGAAGTCCTCCTCCAGGACGGCGTCGAACTCGGCCTGCCCGTCGTGCTCGGCGATCTCGCGGCCGAGGTCGGCCATGTGCCGCTGGAAGCGCTCGTCGCGGCGCCAGCGGTCGAGCACGCGCCGCTTGGCGACGGTGGTCAGCCAGGCGCCGGGGTTGTCGGGAACCCCGTCTCCGGGCCACTTCTCCAGTGCGCTGACCAGCGCGTCCTGGGCGAACTCCTCGGCGAGGCCGACGTCGCCGACCATGCGGGTGAGCGCTGCGACGAGGCGGGCCGACTCGATACGCCAGACCGCCTCGACCGCGCGCGTGGCGTCGGTGTGGCTCACGGGGCAATCTCAGCACCACGGGCACCCCGCCGCAAGCCCGCGCGGCGGCCGTCGTCGGCCGCCGTGCGGGCCGTGCGGACCGTACGCGACGCCCGGAACGGGCTGCGGCCCGCGGGTGCGCCGGAGCACCGCGGGCCGCACCGGCACGGGCGGGTCAGCCGCCGTGCGAGTACCCCTCGGCGCGCAGCTCGCGCTCGCGCTCCTTGAGGTGCTCGGGCATCTCGTCGCCGAAGTCGTCGGTGTCGAAGATCCGCCGCAGCACCAGGCTCATCTCGGTGTCGTCGCCCTCCGGCGGGTGCGGGCAGCGCTTGGCCCACTCCACGGCCTCCTCGTGCGAGGACACCTGGATGACCCAGTACCCGGCGACGAACTCCTTGGCCTCGGCGAAGGGCCCGTCGGTGACGGTCGCGGCGCCGTTGCTGAAGGTGACCCGGGTCGCCTCGGAGGCGGGGGCCAGGCCGTCCCCGGCGAGCAGGACACCGGCCTTGACCATCTGCTCGTTGTAGGCGGCCATCTCCTCGAAGACCTCCGGGCTGGGCTCGTAGTCGGCGGCCTCGGACTCGGCGGTCGACATGATCGACATCATGTAGCGCATGGTGTTCGCCTCTCGTGCGGTGTGGGGGTCCGTTCCCCCGCTCTCATCCACACGTCGAACGGCACCGCACCGGATCGACACCTCCCCGGATTTTTTTCTCGGGAATTCTCTCCGCGCCTCCGCCGCACCGCGCACAGGGCCCCTGAGCAGCGAACACACCCCCGGACACCGTGGGGAACCGCGTCACCTTCTTCCCTCCGCTCCCTCCACAACCGTGTTCGGCGTCGGCCGCGTCGTCACCGCAGCCGCCCGGCAGCCGTCCGCCCGGTCCGCGACGCGTCCCGGTGGCCGCAAACGGCCAAGGGGACGCCCGCCCGCGTCGCGGAGCGGGCGGTTCGGTAGAGTTCCGGCACGGTTCGGCGCGGAGGAGGGTGACGGGTGGGGATGTTCCTGGACACCGCCTTCGGTTTCCCGACCGTGCTGTTCACCCCGCTGCTGGTCGTCGTCGCGGTCTACTGGCTGCTCGTCTCGGTCGGCGCCACCGGCTCCGACGCGCTCGACAGCGTGGACGACTCGGGTGAGGCCGCGGGTCTGAACTCCCTGATGAGCCGCGTGGGACTGGGAAGGGTTCCGGTCACCGTGGCGCTGAGCTCCCTGGTCTGCGTCGCCTGGTTCGTGAGCATGATGGGAAGCATCATGACCAGCCTCCTCCACACCACCTCCACCCCCCTGCTCATCGCCCTGGGCCTGGTGGTCCTGCTGATCGCGCTCGTGGCCGCGTGGGCGGTCACCAGCGGCCTGGTCATGTCGGTGCAGCGCTTCCTGCCCAGCCGTGGCAGCGGTTCCAAGAACGAGCTGGTCGGACGCACCTGCGTGATCCGCATCGGCGAGGCCAACGAGGGCTTCGGCCAGGCCGAGATCACCACCGCGGGCGGCGCCGCGATCTCCATCCCGGTGCGCACCACCGGCGGCGAGGTCCTGCCCGTGGGCAGCACAGCCCTGATCTTCGACCACAGCGCCGAGCAGGACGTCTTCCTGGTCACCTACTTCGACGCCGCACTGGACCCCGGACAGGGCTGAGACGCGTCTCCTTGGGGCTCCGCTCCACCCCATGTCCAGGCGCCCCCTCCGCCCCCTGCGCTCCATCCGCGGCTTCCCGGCCGTCAAGTAGAAGGTGGTACGCGGAACCGTTCGCGACCGCGCCGCGTCACATCTGTCGAGCGCCCCCGACCGGGGGCCGGATCCCCGCCGCCGTACCCCCCGCTCCCGACGCGCTTTCCCCCTCTTACGCACATCCCCTTGCAGAAAGAGACCCCCACGTGTTGCTGAGTGCCACCGCGAACGGCCAGGAGGCCGCGGACGCGGCCTTCCTGACCGTCGGCGTCGCCCTTGCCGTCGGCGTCGTCGTCCTCATCGCCCTGCTCCTGATGGTCACCCGCCTCTTCCGCAAGGTGGAGCAGGGCAAGGCGCTGATCATCTCCAAGGTCCGCGACGTCCACGTCACCTTCACGGGCGCGATCGTCCTGCCGGTCCTGCACAAGGCCGAGATCATGGACATCTCGCTCAAGACGCTGACCGTGGACCGGCGCGGCCGCGAGGGCCTGACCTGCAAGGACAACATCCGCGCGGACATCAAGGTGTACTTCTACGTCCGGGTCAACGAGACCGCGGAGGACGTCAAGAAGGTCGCCAAGTCCATCGGCACCGAGCGCGCCAGCCACCAGGACACGCTCCAGGAGCTGTTCAACTCCAAGTTCTCCGAGGGCCTCAAGACCGTCGGCAAGCAGTTCGACTTCGAGGAGCTGTTCACGCACCGCGAGCAGTTCCGCCAGGCGATCATCTCCCTGATCGGCACCGACCTCAACGGCTACAGCCTGGAGGACGTGGCCATCGACGAGCTGGAGCAGACCCCGCTGCACCAGCACGACGCCAACAACATCCTCGACGCGCAGGGCATCTCCAAGATCACCGAGCGCACCGCGATCGAGCACAAGCGCACCAACGAGTTCGAGAACGACCGCCGCAAGGAACTCGACCGGCAGAACACCGAGACGGCCGAGACCCTCGCCGAGCTGGAGAAGCGCCGCGAGGAGGCCGCCGCCAAGGCCAAGCGCGAGATCGAGATCATCCGCGCCCGCGAGGAGGCCGAGACCGCCCGCGTGCAGGCCGAGGAGCGCCTCAAGGCCGAGACCGCCAACATCCGCACCTCCGAGGCGCTGGGCGTGCAGCACCAGAACCAGCAGCGCGAGATCGCGGTGGCCGAGAAGAACCGCGAGCGCGTCATCGCCATCGAGAGCGAGCGCATCGAGAAGGACCGCCTGCTGGAGGTCATCGGGCGCGAGCGCGAGACCGAGCTGAGCCGTATCGCCAAGGACAAGGAGGTCGAGGCCGAGAAGCGCGAGGTCGCCGACGTCGTCCGCGAGCGGATCGCCGTGGACCGCACCGTGGCCGAGCAGGAGGAGGCCATCAAGCGCCTGCGCGCAGTCGAGGAGGCCGAGCGCACCCGCCAGGCCGTCATCATCCAGGCCGAGGCCGAGGCCCAGGAGAACCTGGTCAAGGACATCAAGGCCGCCGAGGCCGCGGAGGCCGCCGCCAAGCACAGGGCCGCCGAGGAGCTCACCCTGGCCGAGGCCCGCCAGCAGGCCGCAGAACTGGACACCCGCGCCAAGATCCGCCTCGCCGAGGGCATCCAGGCCGAGGCCGCCGCGGCCGGTCTGGCCGAGGTGCAGGTCCGCCACCAGGACGCCGAGGCCATCGAGAAGGTCGGCCTCGCCGAGGCCGCCGTGGCCAGCGAGAAGGCCCGCGTCGAGGCCGAGGCGGTGGAGCAGAAGCTGCGCGCCGAGGCCGCCGGTCTCACCGACAAGGCCGAGGCCATGTCCGCCCTGGACCAGGTCACCCGCGAGCACGAGGAGTACCGCCTGCGTCTGGAGGCCGAGAAGGAGATCCGCCTGGCCGGGATCAACGTGCAGCGCGAGGTCGCCGAGGCCCAGGCCACCGTGCTGGCCACCGGCCTGGAGAACGCCGACATCAACATCGTCGGCGGCGACGGCGCCTTCTTCGACCGCATGGTGGGCTCCATCGGCCTGGGCAAGGCCGTGGACGGCTTCGTCGGCAACTCCAAGACCGTGCAGGCGCTGGGCGGCAACTGGCTCAACGGCGAGGGTGACTTCGCCGCGGACATGCGCAGGGTGATGGACTCGGTGTCCACCGAGGACGTCAAGAACCTCACCGTCTCCGCGCTGCTGCTCAAGCTGATCGGCGCGGGCGGCCCGCAGGCCGACAAGCTCGACGGCCTACTCGGCACCGCCCGCTCCCTGGGCGTGGACCAGCTGCCCGCCTCCGCCCTCGCCAAGCAGTAGGGGAACCTTCGTGACAGAGGCCCTGTCCCAGGAGACCGAGGGGCCGGACGCCGGGGACGCGCGTTCGCTGGACGCGGGCACCTACGAGGTGCTCCGCGCCCGGCTGCGCGAGCAGACCGGCGAGCTGGCCCGGCGGACCGAACGGCTCAACGCGCGACGGCTGGAGGTGTTCGGCGGCACCGAGCTGACCCTGCTCGGCACCGAGCGCGTGCGCACCGAGCACAACTGCGTGCCCCGGGACATCGTGAGCGTGGGGCGTCCGGCCGCGGACGGCGCCGACGGCGCCGTGATCCTGTTCGGCTACAACGTGTTCATCGGCATGCAGCGGGAGACCCACGTACCCGACGTGTTCTCGCTGCACCGCTACGAGCGCGCCGACGACGGCTTCGCCTTCGCCGACGCCGACGCCGACGGGGGCGCCGTCCCCGGGCTGCTCGACGACGAGCGGTTCCAGCAGGACTTCGGCCAGCTCTACCGGTACTACCGCGACGCGCGCCTGCTCCAGCTGCGCCGGGTCGAGGAGCGGCTGCTGGCCGTGTTCCAGACCGGCCCGCGCACCGAGGACGTGCGCGTGCTGCGGTGGTCGGTGACGCCGACGGGCGAGATCGCCTACCTCGACGCGCGCGGCGAGCGCGACCACGTGTTCCCGCCCGCGCACGACTTCGAGTGGGTGGAGGCCACCCGCGAGGACCACGTGGCGGGCCGCCACCCGCACATCTCGATCCTCGACGAGCTGTTCGTGGAGACGGTCGGCGGCGACCTCACCATCAAGGTGGAGAACAACACCGAGGTCGGCGAGGGCGTCTACAGCGAGCCCGTGGACGAGCCGTTGCAGAGCCTGGCCGACGCGTCGGTGCACCACGCGCGGGTGGGCCCGCTCATCCTGCTGCGCGTGCTGCCCTACAACGAGACCGAGTGGCGCCACCTGGTCTTCAACACGCGCACCAAGGAGGTCGAGCGCCTCGACGGCATCGGCCAGTCCTGCCAGCGCCTGCCCGACGACCAGGGGCTGATCTTCCCCGGCGGCTACTACCTGGCCACCGGGGTGGCGCGGACCTTCGACACCGACGTCACCGACCTGGAGTTCGAGCGCGTCGTGCGCTCGCCCAACGGCGAGGACGTGCTCTACGTCTTCCACTCCCGCGCGGACGGCCGCAGCCTGCTGCTGCCCTACAACACCATCCGCAAGGAGGTCGCCACCCCGATCGTCTGCCACGGGTACTCGCTGTTCGACGACGGCACCATGACGGTGTTCCGCGACAACTCGGGCGAACCCACCCGGGTGCACCCGATGCAGGTGTGGCAGACGCCGTACGCGTCGGACGTGTACGCGGCGGCGCAGCCGGTGGGGACCGGGCCGCTGGAGCGGATCGGCAACGCCGAGCTGGTGCGGGGCGTGTCCGAGTGCCTGTCGGTGGCGCGCATGGCCGAGGACATGCGGCCCTCCACCGAGGTGTTCGAGGCGCTCATGGCCGCCTGCCGCCGGGTGTCGGACCGGTTCCACTGGCTGGGAGAGGAGGAGCTGGGCGACCTGGCGGCGCCCCTGTCGCAGGTGCGCGACACCGCCGCGCGGGTGCTGGAGGAGTTCGAGACCGTCCAGACCCTGACCCGGCAGGCCGCCGAGACGCTGGCCGGGGCCGAGGAGGAGGCGGCCTCGCTCATCCGCACCGCCCGCGGGGAGGCCCCGCGCACGGCGGAGGGCTGGGTGGCGCGGCTGACCGGGCTGCGCCGCGCCCAGGGCCGGGCGGCCACGCTGCGCGAGACGCGCTACGTGGACACCGACCGCCTGGAGGAGCTGGACGGCGGACTCGCCGAGGAGATCGACGCCACCGGCCGCCGCACGGTGGCCTTCCTGGAGCGCGACGACGCCTTCGCCGGGTACCACGACGAGGTGGAGCGGCTGGTCGCCGACGCCGAGGGCATCGGTGCGGTCAGCGCGGCGACGGCGGTCGGCGAGCGCATCGCCGAGCAGACCGAGGGCCTCCAGGTGGTCACCGAGGTGGTCGGCTCGCTCGACATCGGCGACGCCCAGGTGCGCACGCGCATCCTGGAGCGGGTCAGCGAGGTGATGGCCGGGATCAACCGGGCGCGCGCCACGCTGGAGGCGCGGCGCGGCGAACTGCTCGCCCTGGAGGGGCGGGCGGAGTTCGCCGCCGAGTTCGCCCTGCTCGGGCAGGCGATCACGGGGGCGCTGGCCGCCGCCGACACCCCGGACCGGTGCGACGAGCAGCTGGGGCGGATCATGCTCCAGCTGGAGAACCTGGAGACGCGGTTCGCCGAGTTCGACGACTTCCTCGGGGAGCTGGCGGACAAGCGCGAGGACGTGTACGAGGCGTTCTCCACCCGCAAGCAGGGGCTGGTGGACGAGCGGGCGCGGCGGGCCGACCGCCTGGCGTCGTCGGCCGCCCGCGTGCTGGAGAGCGTTCAGCGCCGGGTCGCGACTCTGAACACGCTGGAGGACGTCAACACCTACTTCGCGTCGGACGCGATGGTGGCGCGGCTGCGGCGCACCTCCGAGGAGCTGCGCGCGCTCGGCGAGACCGTGCGCGCGGAGGAGCTGGACGGGCAGGTGCTGGCCGCCCGGCAGGAGGCGGGCCGGGCCCTGCGGGACCGTGCCGACCTGTTCGAGGGCGGCGCGGGCGGCGAGACGATCCGGCTGGGCCGACACCGCTTCGCCGTGAACACCCAGCCGATCGACCTCACCCTCACCCCGCACGGCGGGGAGATGTCGGTGGCGATCACCGGCACCGACTTCCGCGCGCCGGTCACCGACGAGGGGTTCGGTCGGACCCGGCACCTGTGGGACCGGGTGCTGGTGTCGGAGAGTCCGCAGGTGTACCGGGCCGAGTACCTGGCCGCGTCGGTCCTGGCCGCGGCCGAGGAGGGCGCGCAGGGGCTGACGCCGGAGCGGCTGGCCGAGGCGGAGGTCGGTGCGCGGGGCGGGGCGTCGCCCGAGCGACCGGGCGAGACGGGGGCGGGGGCGCAGGACGGGTCGTCGCTGCTGGACCTGGTGCGCGGCTTCGCCGAGGCCCGCTACGACGAGGGCTACGAGCGGGGCGTGCACGACCACGACGCCGCGCGGATCCTGTCGGTGCTGCTGCGGCTGCGCGCGGGAGCCGGGCTGCTGCGGTACCCGGGCGGAACGCGGGCCGCGGCGCAGGTGTTCTGGGCCTTCGGCGCCGACGAGGAGCGGCGGTCGGCGTGGCGGACCCGGGCCGGTTCGCTGGCGCGGGCCCGCGAGGTGTTCGGGGTGCGCGGGTCGGCCGCGGTGGACGCGCTGCGCGCGGAGCTGGCGGCGGCCGTGGACGGGTTCCTCACCGACACCGGGCTCCACCAGGAGGCCGACCTGGACCTGGTGGGCGAGTACCTGTTCGAGGAGATCGCGGCGGAGGGGCCCGGGGAGCGGGGGTTCGTGACCGGCGCGGGCGCCCGTCTGCTGCTGGACCGGTTCCACCGGGCGGTGGGCAGTGCGCGGGAGAGCACGCGCAGGGCCTTCGAGGAGGACCTGCGCGCGCTCGACGGCGACCTGAACGCGCGCCACCAGCTGGTGGCGGCCTGGTTGGAGGCGTTCGCGACCACCCTGGAGGAGGTGGACCCGGGCGACCTGCCCGAGGCCGCCGCGATCGAGCTGACCGGCGGTGCCCTGGAGCGCTACGAGTCGTCGGCGGCCGTCGCGGAGGACGTGGACGGGCTGCTGGGGTCGCACCCGCGCGTGCGCGAACGCTCCCTGGAGCTGCGGCTGGACGAGTTCCTGCCGCGCACCCGCCGGTTCCGGCTGGAGGAGGTGCCCGCCTACCGGGACTTCCAGCGGCGCCGCAACGAGCTGGTGGCGGCCGAGCGCGAGCGGCTGCGGCTGGAGGAGTACCGGCCCAAGGTGATGAGCGGGTTCGTCCGCAACAGGCTCCTGGACGAGGCGTACCTGCCGCTGATCGGCGACAACCTGGCCAAGCAGCTGGGCGCGGCCGGGGACGACAAGCGCACCGACCAGAGCGGCCTGCTGCTGCTCATCTCCCCGCCCGGCTACGGCAAGACCACGCTCATGGAGTACGTGGCCAGCCGTCTGGGACTGGTGTTCGTCAAGGTCAACGGTCCGGCGCTGGGGCACGCGGTGACCTCGCTGGACCCGGACGAGGCGCCGGACGCCACCTCCCGCCAGGAGGTCGAGAAGATCTCCTTCGCGCTGGAGATGGGCGCCAACACGATGCTGTACCTGGACGACATCCAGCACACCAACCCCGAGCTGCTCCAGAAGTTCATCTCGCTGTGCGACGGCCAGCGGCGCATGGAGGGGGTGTGGAACGGGCGGACCCGGACCTACGACCTGCGGGGCAAGCGCTTCGCGGTGTGCATGGCGGGCAACCCGTACACGGAGCAGGGCAAGCGGTTCCGGATCCCGGACATGCTGGCCAACCGCGCCGACGTGTACAACCTGGGCGACGTGCTGGCGGGCAGGGAGGAGCTGTTCGCGCTGAGCTACGTCGAGAACGCGCTCACCTCGAACCCGACCCTGGCCCCGCTGTCCACGCGGAGCAGGGAGGACGTGTACCGGTTCGTGCGGATGGCGCGGGGCGACGACTCGGTGGGCGCGGACCAGCTCGACCACCCCTACTCGGCGGTCGAGGTGGACCGGATCGTGTCGGTGCTGCGCAAGCTGCTGCGGGTGCAGGAGGTGGTGATGACCAACAACGCGGCCTACATCGCCTCCGCCGCGCAGTCGGAGGAGGCGCGCACCGAGCCGCCGTTCCGGCTCCAGGGCTCGTACCGCAACATGAACCGGCTGGCGGAGAGGATCGTGCCGGTCATGAACGACGCCGAGGTGGAGGCCGTGATCGACGACCACTACCTGGGCGAGGCGCAGACCCTGACCTCGGGCGCGGAGGCCAACCTGCTCAAGCTCGCGGAGCTGCGCGGGGTCATGACCTCCGAGGAGGAGGCCCGGTGGACGGAGGTCAAGGAGGCCTTCCGGCGCGGCCGCGCGCTGGGCGGCGCCGAGGACGACCCGATGACCAGGGCCATCGGCGCGATGGGCCTGCTGGCCGACCGGGTGGGCGAGATCGGCGCCGCGATCGGGCGGGAACGGGGCTCCGGGCGCTGACCGGATGACACGTGCGGGCCGCCACACCCTACGGGTGGCGGCCCGCTGGCATCGGGCTCAGAGGCGGACGGGTTCGCGCGAGGGGTCGGTGACCATCCTCGGGTCGCGGTCCCGCAGGAGTGCGACGAGCGGCGCGGCGGTCCCCGCCCGCTGCATGGCCTCGCCCTCCTCGGCCAGCAGGCCGACGAGCTGGAAGAAGAGGACGATCCCGTTCGGGGTGTCCATGGCGCGGACCTCGGTGTCGGGGACGATGACCAGCGAGGTCATGTCGCCGTTGGCGGGCTCGCCGCCGAGCGGGGACGGGGTGACGATCCAGTGGCCCACGTCCAGGTCGCTGCCCGCGACGAAGCGGTCGGCCAGGGCGTGCATGACGCGCAGGATCCAGGCGGGCACGGCCTCGTCGCCGTCCTCGCGCGGAACGCGGCAGGTGAACTCGAAGCCCGACCCGGAGACGCGGGGTTCCCCGCTGGTCTTCTCCCCCAGTTCGGTCAGTCCGAAGGACACCAGCAGCCACTGGCCGTCCAGGGGGTAGGCGAGCACCCCGTCGAGGCCTTTGTCCGACTTGCCGTCCGGCGCGAACTGGATGGTCAGCGGCTGCACGTCGGGGTACCGCTCCGCCCACTCCTCGTAGATCCGGACGAGTCCGGGCAGCATCTCCAGCATCGCGTCGTCGCTCTCCACCTCGGGTGACGGGTCCGGGTCCGAGGATACGAGCGCGCCGGGAGCGCACGGGCCAGGAGCGGAAGACGGAGGCGGGAGGCGGGCGGCGGGACGGCCCGGGGTCTGCCGGGGACCGTTCGGGCGGCGCGGATTTCACGGAGTCCACCCCGGATAATCCGAGTATTTCCCCGGACGGGAGAACCACGGAGCCCGAACGCGCATCCAAGGGAAAGCAGGACGCTTTTAACCACTCCTGCGCCCTCCGCTAAGAGCCTCCCGCCTCGCCGTGGATAAATCGGAGGAACCGGCAATGCCTAACGGGATATTTAACTTCCGTCATTGATCATGGACACAGGCGGCGAGGGACCCTCCCGGACACGGAACACCTGGGGTCGCGCCAGCCTGCACAGACAGCGACGCCCACCAGGCGACAGGCCATCATTCCCTCACCCGGACAGTACAAACCGCTCCGCCACGATCAATCCTTGAAATTCGACGGCAAACCCTCCTACCTCTCCGGACTGATGCCACTACAGCACTCCCGGGATTTTCTCCGACATCCCAGCTCCGTGTTTGATCAGCCCACCTGAGGGCATGCCGTCACATAACGCACTCATCCCCCAATCCCTGGCGAGTCCATTCACACACCGCTCCCCAAAGGAAAGGAACGCGATGAATCGCGACATCCGCACCAGCGCGCTGGCCGTTCTCTCCGCCGGTCTGCTCACCCTCGGTGCCACCGGCTTCAGCCCGGCGGCGGCCGCCGAGCAGGGAGGAGCCGAGACCCAGGGTGTGGAGGCCAGCGCCGACGGGTTCACCGGAACCCTCTCCGGCGAGGTCGTGCACCTGGCTCCGTACGAGTACATCGTCGGCGACCAGGCGTTCTACGTCACCGAGGACACCCAGATTCTCGGCGGCCTGTACACTTGCGCGCCCGAGGTCCCCAACGACGACATGACCGGGACCGTGGAGTGCAGCATCGAGGAGTTCGAGGCCGAACTGAAGGACGGGACCGTCGTCCTGGCCGGAGTCGAGGTCGAGAACGGTATCGCACAGACGATCACCGAGTTCCAGGCCTGATCCCCGGGAACCGGGACAGCCGGTGACCGGGTTCCAAGGGGCGCTGCTCCCGCACGGGGGCACCGCCCCTTCGGCTTGCCCACAGCCGTTTCCCGACTCCGCGCGGCGGCGGTGAGCACATCGGCCCCTCCCCCAACGGGAGGGAGGCCGTTGTCTACGGGAGCGGCAGCGGCCAGCGCTGGTCGCTCTCCGCCGAACCGAACCACACGTGCTGGTCCCCCGGCGTGACGGTGACGCCGAAGGCGCTCCAGTCCGGCTGACCGTTGGCGAGCCACCACCGCTGCGCTTCCTCCACCCGCGTCCACAGACGGCGCGGACCGCCCTGGACCACCGGGTAGCGGCCCTCGTCCGCGTCCATGTCGATCTCGGCCCAGGCCCCGTCCGCGCCCTCCATGAAGAGGAAGTCCGCTCCGGTGACGGCCGTCCTGACCACGGTGTCGGCGTCCGTCGTGGCCAGTTGCGCGAGGAACGCCATGGCCGGTTCCCCGCGAACGAGCGCCGGATTCAGCGTGGTCGTGCTCCGTTCCCCCGCGTCGTCCACGCTGACGCGCCGACGGGGAACGCTGCTCCGCGCGGGCATGAACCCGGCCCACTGCGGAAGGAAGCGCCCCTGCGCCGTGTGGTCGTCGCGCACCCGGAGCCCGAGCATGGCGCCTCCGGTGCCTCCCGCGATGTTGACGAGGATGCTCCCGCCCGGGACTACCTGCGTGATCCACTCCGGCGGAACGTGGGTGAAGGCCGTGGTGCTGACGATCCGGTCGTACGAAGCGCGGTCGGGAAAGCCCCTGTGTCCGTCGTACTCGGCCACGACAGGTGTGTATCCCAGGGCGGAGAGGCGTCGGGCGGCGTCGGAGACCAGGCGCGGTGAGATGTCGATGCTCGTGACCCGGTCCGAACCCAGCACCTCGCACAGGATCGCCGCGTTGTACCCCGAACCGACTCCGACCTCCAGAACGCGGGGGCCGCCGTCCAGGTCGAGTTGGTGGAGCATCCGCGCCATAAGGCTGGGCATCGTGGAGGAGCTGGTCCACCGGCCGGTACCGCGTCCCCCGGGCAGGGCGTCGGTCACCGGTTCTCCGGCGATCTCGATGGTCAGCGTCTCGTCGGCGTAGACGTGGCGGGCCCACTCCTCACGCTGGCCGGGGTCCTCGCCGGACAGGAGCCTGTAGCGCGCGCCCTGCGGGGTTTCCTCGTGCAGGGCGAAGGCCGGGACGAACACGCCCCGGTCCACGCGTTGGAACGCCTCGGTGAGACGGTCGCCGAGCACCAGCGCGCCCTCCTCGATCAGGCGGGCCACGAGTGCGGACGAGGGTTCGTGCACAACTCCGGTCACATCTGTCCTTTCTCCAGTAGTTCGGCAATGCTCTGTCCGATGGGCAGACCGCAGCGGTCCGCGAGCCATCCCCACTCGCCGTTGGGGTTGACCTCCAGCAGGGTCCACGCACCACCGGGGGAGACCACGAAGTCGGCAGCGCCGCAGACGAGCCCGAAGGCGCGCATGTAGCGCTCCAGGCCGGAGCGGACGTCGTCGGGGATAACGACGACCTCGTAGCGGTGGGCGTCGTAGTCGCTGCGCCAGTCGATGTGCGCGGCCTGGGACCGGGCGTGGATGGCCACGGCGAACATCGTCTGGCCCACGACGGTCAGACGGACCTCGAACGCCTTGTCCACCCACTCCTGGAAACAGTGGGCGGTCAGGCCCACGGCGGGGTCGCGGAGTTCCTCCACGGCGGCGACGGCGCTGGCGTAGACGATCCGGGTCCGACCCTGTTCGACGTGCAGCGCGCCGCCGACCGGCTTGTACACGACGGGGCCGCAGATACCGGCGGCCCAGTCGGCGGCGTGGTCGGGCACGTTCGTGATGATCGTGCGCGGCACCCTCAGCCCGACCCTGGCCGCCGTCGCCAACTGGACGGGCTTGTACTCGGCCACGCTCATGCGTGACGGCTGGTTGATCCAGAGGCAGTCCAGCGCCAGGAGGACACCGCCGAAACCCATGCGGGCCTCGCGGTAGGCCCAGCGCTGATCGGGGCCGGACATGCCCTCGGCCAACGTGAACTGGGAGGGGCGCCGGTAGTAAACGCCCCGTACCGATCCCAGGTCCACGCCGCGGAAGGCGTCGTGCACCGCTCCTTGCCAGTTCCCGTCGAAGGCGGCCTCCACCGTCATCGAGGCGGGGAAGTCGCCGGGGTCCATACGCACGACGGGCACGTCGCGTTCGGACAGGTGGTGGATCACGGGGTCGGCGGTGGCGTCCTCGGTGTGGGTGAGGACGAGCACCGCCTTCCGTGCTGCGGAGGAGGTCATCAGTCGGTGGTGGTTTCCTCGGTGCTCGGCCGCGCGCTGTCGGGTTCGCCCGTGGTCTCCTTGGTACCGCTGGAGCGCTTGCCCACGGCCGGTGCTCCGGTGAGGCGATCGACACCCCGCTGGGTCACGGGGTCGTAGACGTAGCGGTCCACCGCTGCGGCCACCTCGGGGCGCGGCTTCGGGGTGATCGCGCGCCGCAGCCCCCAGGGCCGGACCCCGGTCGGAGGCTCGTCGCTGGCTTCGAAGACGGCCGTCGAGGGGTCCAGGGGGAAGGCGTCACCGAGGCGGGCGATCTGCGCGCGGGACTCGCCGTCGGGCGACTCCAGCAGTGTCGAGAGGTTCGTGGAGGACATAGGGAGTTCCTTCCTTGCTTCGGATACCCCGCACCAGGTCAGCACGGGGTTCCACCAGTTCCACTCGGACAGTGCGCGCGGAACCGGGGAGCTTTCGCCGCGCCGCTGAGCCCGTGTCTCCCACGGGCTCTCAGCCAGGTCGGCGGGCCGTCGCGGACGCGCGGACCGGCTCGTGGCGGCGCTACGGGGTGGGGGCGGATTCATCCGGCTGCACCAGGAGGGCGGCGATGTGCTCCTTGGGGTAGCGGCGTGCTCCGCCCGGCGTGCGGAAGGGCCGGAGGACGCGGTCCCAGTCGCCTCGGTGGAGGCTGCGGGGGCGGATGTTGAACAGTTGGGCGACTTCGCCGGGGGTGAAAACGTCGGGGCGGCCGTCGAGGAGGTAGCTGTAGTCGGGCATGAGGCGCTTTCCGTGTTCGGCGGGTGGGCGTGGCGCGAGGCAGTGCCGTTCCTCAGGCCTCGGTGGTGGGAGCCCCGGTCCACTGGTGCCCGGCGCGATCGATGAGGGCGCGCACCGTCAGGGATTCGCCCGCGTTGCCCGTCCAGTCCCAGGACACCGACAGCTCGTCCAGCATCAGCAGCCCGTTGCCGGTGGCCTCCAGCGGTTCCGTGGGCTTTCGCGGACGCGGAAAGCGGATGGGCTGGTCCGACCGGGGTCCGTCGTCGGTGACCGTCAGGGTGTAGGTGTGGGGCTTGCGGTGCAGCGTGACCCGGACGGTGCCGCCGGGGTCGCCGGACCGGCTGTGCTGCTGCGCGTTGGTGACCAGCAGGCTCACGGCCAGCACCAGCGGAAAGGCCGCACGGCGCGGAGAGCGGGCGTTGCGGTAGGCCCAGTCCCGGGCGATCCCGACATGGCGGGGGTCGCTGCCCAGGACGATGCCGCAGCGGTCGGAGTCCTCGAACCGCATCCGCCAGGGCGGTTGGAGCGTCAGCGTTCGGCGGCCGGGAACGCCTTCCGGGGTGGACTGACGAGGGATAGCCTGGTTCATGTTCGTACCTGTTGTCGTGAGAAGCACGGGTTCCGGACCAGGTCCCGGGGTTGTCAGTACAGCCGCCGGGACTTTTCTTCGGCCGTCGTCACAGTCCCACCAGAAGGCCTCTTCAGCTACCGACCTCTGGGATATCCGAAATTTCTCGGTGAATCTCGTTGGCGGCTGATAGCAGGCTGATAGAAAGCAATACATGGCGAACGAGGTCGATCCGAAGGCTCAGAGGTTCGGTGCCGAGGTACGTCGGATCCGCGAGCAGGCAGGGTTTTCGCAGACCAGACTGGCAAGACTGATCCCGGCATCCCAGGCGACGGTCAGTGATATCGAACTGGGCAAGACGCCCGCCAAAAAGGTCACCGCACAACGAATCGGTCAGGCGCTCAACAGCGAGGAACGGCTAGTCTCCGTGTGGGAGGACCAGTACGAGGGGTACAAGCCTCCTGACTGGTACAAGGAACTGCCACTCGTGGAGCAGCGGGCCACGCAGATCCAGCAGTACCACCCGTTGCTCGTCCCAGGTCTTCTGCAAACCCGTGATTACATGCGAGCTGCGATCAGGGCCCCCAAGAAGGCAGCACAGCAAGAAGCCATAGACGCGAAGGTTGAAGAAAGGAGCGAGCGCCAAAATTTCCTGAAGCGCGAAAACCCACCCTTCTACTCGGTCGTCTTGGATGAAACCGTGCTGCATCGACGCATTGGAAGCCCTGACACGATGCGAGGTCAGCTCGAATACCTGCTGGAGGCCTCGGCCCAGAGCCGCATGGAGATTCTGGTCATCCCCGCAGACACCTGGGACCATCCGGGCTTGGACAACGGGGTTATATTGCTGAAAGTTCCGAATTCCGGAACGCTCCTCTACCTGGAGACAGGACCCATCGGAGGAGTGATATCCGATACCGGAATGGTTGATCAGTACATCTCTTTGATGAGTGATCTGCGGGGACTGGCTCTACCTCCCAATCAGACACAGTCATTGATCAAGAAAGTGCTAGGAGAAATCGAGTGACCCCTGAAGGAACACGGCACGAATCCACGTACAGCACTGGCGATGTGGACCAGGTGAAGTTCTGTCCAACCGCACCCTCATGGCACAAGAGCAGCTACAGCATCGCCGACACCAACTGTGTCGAGGTCACCGAGGGCGTCACCACGGCGGTGCGAGACACGCAGAACCGCGAGCTGGGACACCTGTCGTTCGCAGCCACCGAGTGGGCCGCGCTCGTGGACTCGCTCAAGAGCCTCGGCTAGCCACCGGGAGCCACGGAGCGGCACTCCTCGTGTGGTGCCGCTCCTTCTTTATGCCTCCACATAATTCCGGACATTCACAACAAAAGCCATCAGTTGCGGCATTAGATACCAACCAAAGTGAACCCGGCGGAGCCAGCTAATAACCCCCCTACAGGACCCTGAGCTGCGGCGATGCCGTCAACCCGAAATTACCCTGGAGTAGTTCGCAGAAAAGTTCGCATCCACTCCTCCCCTGCCCTTAATCTGGCACCGGACACACAACTCCATCCACGCAATGACCCCGCGACGGTTACTCACCGTCCGGGGCCGTGGCCAGCAACAACCACCCTTTGAGACAAGGAAATTGCCAGCATGCGCCAGTTTAGCGCTGCGGCCCTGATCCGTGCCCTCGGCATGGTCAAGGCCCTCTTCGCGCCCCCGTGCGGACGCCACTCCGCCACCGGCGGCCGTCGCCGCCGCTCCACCCGGGTCCGCCGCTACGTCCCGGTTCCCGCCCAAGTCCGCGTTCCGGTCGAGGCCACCGCGCCTCCCGCACGAACCGACCGGGCTCCCGAACGCCCCGAGCGCCCCGGGCACCCCGCCGCTCCCTGCTCCGTTCCCGGCCTCGCTCCCGTCGCCGCTCCCGTCCCTGTTCCCACGCCCCGTCTGGCCCCGCCGAGCACACGCTTCCCCGCCGACGACATCGCCCTGGTCCGCCCCTACTACGCGGCCCGAGAACAGGCCCGCGCAGAGGCCCGCGCAGGAACCCGCGAACCCGGAGCCGCGCGGGTCCGGCGCGAGGTGACCATCCGCCTCGACCAGCGGCCCGGCACGAACACCCCGTTCTCCGGCGACCTCCTGGCGACCGGCCCCGTCCCGGCCCCTGTCCCTAGCCCTGTCCCGACGAGGGTTCCCGCCCCGGCCCTCACCCGGGTCCCCGTGCAGGCCTTCGAGCCCGGACCGCCCCCGGCACCCGCCCCCCGCCCTCCGTCCCCCGCGTGCGAGGACCCCGAGGACTGGCGCGCGTTCACCCGGCTCGCCCGCGTCTGGCTCGACCAGCAGCAGCAACGAGCCGAGCGGACGCAGCGAGCACGGCAGGCACCTCAGCCCCGCGCGGAGCACCGCCGACAGGCGGTCCCGGCATGATCTTCCTGACCACGCCCAAGGTTCCGCGCCCCCTCGTCCGCTGGGAGCACCGCGTCTACCCGGGAGCGCTGGACCAGCTCGCGCGGGTCCGCGCCGACCTCGCGGCCGACCTGGCCGGTTTCGACGGCGACCTCGTCGAAACCGTGCGGCTGTGCGCCAGCGAGCTGTTCGCGAACTCCGTCAAGTACACGGACTCAGGCAAGAGGGACGGCGAGGTCGTCCGCGCACTGTCGATGCCCGACGCGCGAACGCTCCGGTTCTCGGTGAGCGACTGCGGCGGAGGCGGCGGAACCCCGGCCGTCCCGGAGGAGCGGACGGAGGACGAGTGGAGCTGGGCCGAGGGCCAGCGCGGGCTGCTGCTCGTGGAGAACCTGTCCACAGCCTGGGGACACTTCCGCCTCGCACCCTGGGCCGACCTGGGCACCCACGTGTGGGCCGCCTTCGCCGTCCCCCCGGGCGGCGCTCCGCCCGCCACGCGCCCCTACGTCCTCATCGACTGAGGCCGGATTCCGGGCGGGGCGGGGAGGCCCGGGCCAGCGCCTCCCCGCCCCGCGCGAGCCCGCGAACAGCCCGTTCAGCGCGCCTCACGAAAACTCGCCCCTCCTTTTGGTATCCCCTGGGACACAACTCCCTCCCTCCCACTGGCGCCGGTCGCTACTGGGTAGTAACATTGACTTGTTACTAGTCGGTAGATCCGCGTGTACAGACACCGCGGCCAGGGACACAGCGGAGCTGTCCATGACGCATTACAAGAGCAACCTTCGCGACATCGAGTTCAACCTCTTCGAGGTCTTCAGGCGCCAGGACGTCCTGGGACAGGCCCCCTTCGAGGAGCTGGACGAGGAGACCGCCCGCACGATCCTGGACGAGGTCAACCGCCTCGCCACGGGCGTCATCGCGGAGTCCTTCGAGGACGCGGACCGCAACCCCCCGGTCTTCGACCCGAAGACGAACACCGTCGCGGTCCCCGAGAGCCTGAAGAAGTCCTACAAGGCCTACATGGACGCCGGCTGGTACAACCTCGACCTGCCCCAGGAGCTGGGCGGCCTGGGCGCCCCCCGCTCCCTGGTCTGGTCCGCCGCCGAACTGGTCCTCGGCTCCAACCCCGCCGTGCACATGTACTCGGCCGGACCCGGCTTCGCGAGCATCCTCCACTCGGAGGGCAACGAGGAGCAGAAGCGGTTCGCCGAGCTGGCCATCGAGCGCGGCTGGGGCGCCACCATGGTCCTCACCGAGCCGGACGCCGGGTCGGACGTCGGCGCGGGCCGCACCAAGGCCGTGGACCAGGGTGACGGCACCTGGCACATCGAGGGCGTGAAGCGCTTCATCACCTCGGCTGAGCAGGACATGACCGAGAACATCTTCCACCTGGTGCTGGCTCGCCCCGAGGGCGCCGGCCCCGGCACCAAGGGCCTCTCGCTCTTCCTGGTCCCCAAGTACCTCATCAACGAGGACGGCTCGCCCGGCGAGCGCAACGGCGCCTACGTCACCAACGTCGAGCACAAGATGGGCCTCAAGGCCTCCACCACCTGTGAGCTGACCTTCGGCGACAAGCACCCCGCCATCGGCTACCTCGTGGGCGACAAGCACGACGGCATCCGCCAGATGTTCCTCGTCATCGAGTACGCGCGCATGATGGTCGGGACGAAGGCGATCGCCACCCTGTCCACCGGCTACCTCAACGCCCTGGAGTACGCCAAGGAGCGCGTGCAGGGCAACGACCTGGCCGCGGGCAAGGACTCCCCCAAGGTGACCATCACCCACCACCCGGACGTGCGCCGCAGCCTCATGACGCAGAAGTCCTACGTGGAGGCCATGCGCGCCCTGGTGATCTACACCGCCACCCAGCAGGACGCGATCCAGATCGCGCACCGCACGGGCCAGGACGCCGCTGAGCTGGAGGCCATGAACGACCTCCTGCTGCCGATCGTCAAGGGCGTGGGCTCCGAGCGCTCCTACGCGCTGCTGGCCGAGTCCCTCCAGACCCTGGGCGGCTCCGGGTTCCTCCAGGAGTACCCGATCGAGCAGTACATCCGGGACGCCAAGATCGACACCCTCTACGAGGGCACCACCGCGATCCAGGCCCAGGACTTCTTCTTCCGCAAGATCGTGAAGAACGGCGGCCAGGCTCTGGGCAAGCTGGCCGGGGAGATCAAGGCCTTCGCGCAGAGCGACGCGGGCAACGGCCAGCTCAAGCAGGAGCGCGCGCTGCTCCTGGAGGCGGCCGAGAACGTCGAGAAGATCGTCGAGCTGATGGTCGGCCACGCCATGGGCTCCGCCGAGGACGCGCGCGAGCTGTACAAGGTGGGCCTGAACTCCACCCGCCTGCTCATGGCCTTCGGTGACGTCGTCCTGTCCTGGCTGCTGCTGCGCCAGGCGGAGGTGGCCCTCAACAGCATCGACGGCGCCAGCGACGAGGACAAGGACTTCTACACCGGCAAGATCGCCGCCGCGCGCTTCTTCGCCGAGCAGTTCCTGCCGCGCATCGCCGCCGAGCGCCGCATCGCCGAGGGCGTGACGGTGGACCTGATGGACGTCCCCGAGTCCGCCTTCTAACCACGTCGGACCCAGTGAGAGGGCGGGGCGGCCACCGGGCCGCCCCGCCCTTCCGTCACCCCTCCGGCGGATACCTGGGTCAGACCGTTCTCAGCCGCTCCACCGGTTGCCCCGTGATCTCCGCGATCAGCTCGAAGTCCTTGTCGAGGTGGAGGAGGGTGAGCCCGGCGAGTTCGGCCACCGCCGCGATGAGGAGGTCGGGGATGCCCGGAGCTCTGTGCTGCCCCCGGTCCGCGAGCATCGCCTGGACCTCGACGGCTCGGTCCTCCATCGCTGGCGTGACGTACTCGACGGGCATCACCGCGAGCGGTGGCCGTCCGAGGAAGTTGCGCAACTCGCCGCCGGTTCTAGCGGAGAACCCGACCTCCAGACGGGTCACCGTGGATATACGCACCATGCCGCGTTCGATCCGCGTGGCCCACTCCTGTGCGTCGGGGCTCGCCGCCAGTCGTACGAACGCGGATTTGTCGATGAGCCACATCATTCCCACGCCCGTTTCATGACCTCAGGATCGGCGAGGTCGGAGAAGGCTTCGGAGAAGCGCGCCAGATCGTCCACGGTCACCGCACCGCCGGAGGCGTGCGCTGTCCGCTCCAGTGAGCGTCTCAGGTACTCGCTACGCGACAGCCCCTGTCTCCTGGCGTCCGCGTCGATGACTTCCAGGACGTCTTCCGGCACGTTTCGAATAAGCACGTCGGCCATGGGACCACCTCCAAGTGATATCTAAGGATATCACTTGGAGGTCGTGTCGCCGAGGGCGTGACGGTGAACCTGATGGACGTCCCCGAGTCCGCCTTCTAACCACGTCGGACCCAGTGAGAGGGCGGGGCCGACCACCGGGCCGCCCCGCCCTCCGGTCATCCCGCCTCCGGCGGGGACCACACGTAGGGGGTCGTCGTGGTCACCTCCTCGAAGCCCAGGCGGCGCAGGATCGGCGCGCTGTCGTCGGAGGCGTCCACCTGGAGGTGGCGGGCCCCTCGTGCGGCGGCGATCCGGGCGCGGGCGGACACCAGCGCCCGGTAGATTCCCCGGCCCCGCCAGTCGGGCAGCGTGGAACCGCCCCAGAGCCCGGCGAAGTCCGTTCCCTCGTGGAACACCAGCCACGCGGCGGACACCACCTCCGCCCCGGCCTCGGCGGTCATGACGACGGTCCCCTCCGGGTCGGCGGCGATCCGGGCGGCCAGCTCGTCGGCCAGCCAGCCCCAGTCCTCGCCCCACACCCGGGACTCCATGTCGGCGATCCGGCACAGGTCCGCCGTCTCGGCCACCCTGCGCAGCACGACCCCGGCGGGCGGGGCGGACGCGGTGGCGACCGCCTCGGTCCGGCCGACCAGGACGGTCTCGCGCTCCTCGGGCACGAACCCCGCCGCGCGGAGGCGGTCGGGCAGGTCCGCCGGAAGGTCGTGCCCGTGGGTCTTCCACTCCACGGACTCCCCGCGCTCCGCGAAGCGGTCGCGCTGGCGGAGGATCAGCCGGTCCAGCTCGGCCCCGCGCAAGCCCGTGTCGGGCGGCGCGCAGACGAGTCCCCTGCGCTGGCCGACCAGCCGCGTCACCGGGCCGTCCCGTTCCGCCAGGACCCCGGCGGGGAGGGTGCGGGGTACGCCCCGCATCTGTTCGTCATAGGCCCTGAGCAGGCCCTGCCTCGTCGTCACGGGCCGACCCTACGGACTTCCCGGTGCAGGTCAACCGGTTTTCGCGGGCGGTCGGGTGGGGCACCCGCGCCACGGGCCCCACCTGTACGGGACCCGCGCTTTTGGACACCTCCGCTCCGCACCAGCGGCTCCGGCATCACGTGTACGGGGGGTGGCGCTGGGTAGCCGCTCACCCGAGCGCGTGCGCCGCCGGGGGCGCACGGAAGGGGGCAGAGCATGGCAAGCGACGACCGCGTCGAGGGAGCAGGGGAGTTCGACGACTACGACCGCGTGGCGGTGGTGACGGGCGCGGACAGCGGAATCGGCCGGGCGACGGCGATCCGCCTCGCGCAGCAGGGCTTCGACGTCGGCGTCACCTTCCACAGCGACGCGGAGGGCGTGCACCGCACGGAGGCCGAGATCCGCGAGACCGGCCGCCGGGTGTCCGTTCGCCAGCACGACCTCTCCGACCCCGTGCGGGGCTCGGAGGCCGTCGCCGAGCTGATCGAGGACCTCGGCGGCATCGGCGTCCTGGTCAACAACGCGGGCACCGGCTCCGGGGAGCACCTGCTGGAGACCAGCTACGAGCGCTGGCGCGAGGTCCTGTCCGTGGACCTGGACGCGCCCTTCCTGTGCTCGAAGATCGCGGCCGCGCACATGCGCGAAGCCGGTCGCGGCGGCCGCATCGTCAACATCACCAGCGTGCACGAGGAGTTCCCGCGGGTGACCGCGGGCGCCTACTGCACCGCCAAGGGCGGTCTGAAGCTGCTCACCCGCGTCCTGGCCCTGGAACTGGGCCTGTACGGCATCACCGTGAACGCGGTGGCGCCCGGCGAGATCGCCACGCCCATGACCGGGCAGCACGAGGAGGAGCCCGCGCTGGACTCGCGCGCCGGGTACCCGCTGCCCCGGCCGGGCCACGCCTACGAGGTGGCGGAGGCCGTGGCCTTCCTCGCCAAGCCGGAGGCGTCCTACGTCACCGGCGCCTCGCTGTTCGTGGACGGCGGGCTCTCCCTGATGGGCCCGCAGGCCGGGGGCGCGCTCCAGGACGCCACCTGGCGCGCGGGCTGACCCGCGCCCGCACCCGGAACCCGCCGCCGCGGTCCGCCGGGTGGCTCCGGCCCGCCCCGGCGCCACCCCACGGGCCGTGCGCGGCGGTTCCCCCGCTCAGGGGGTGGCCCCGTTTCCGGCACTCCGGCACTACCGTCGGCGGCCGACGGCGGCGCAGGAAGCGGGACCGCCGCCGAGCGCACGCGCATCGCGCCCCAGCGCCCCGCGCCGCCACTGTTGCGGCGCGTCGTCAGTGTTCCGACGTGCCGGGCTCCGCACCGGTCTCCGCGTCGGGTTCCTCCGCGACCGACCACCCGGACCAGTGGCGGACCTCCACCAGGATGATCGCCTCCTCGGGCGGCGTGTCCCGGTACTGGGGATAGCGCTCGACCAGCCTGTCGCGGGCCTCCGTCCAGGCCGGGCCGTCGTGCAGGACCAGCGCCTCACCGTCCGCGCGGACCCACCACAGCCGGTCCCAGTCGTCGGAGTACTCGTCCGCGAGCAGCGACACCCGGGGGTTGCCCTCGATGTCGAGCAGCCGCCTGAGCCGGTACGTGGTCTTGGGCTTGTGGTCCACGGGGATCGCGATCGTGTCGCCGTAGGCCGCGAACACCACGGGCACCAGATGGGGCTGCCCGTGCTCGCCCACCGTGGCCAGCCTGGCGACGCGGCTCCGCGCGAACATCTCCCTGGACCGTTCGGGACTCCACCTCATGACAGAGAAAATCCCACGCGGCCCCGGACGGCACAAGAGGCGCGCACGCCCTTTTTCTCCCCTTGTCCCCGCGCGCACGCGCGCGGGGCCCGCAGCGCCCGCCGGGAAGGCGGTTCGTCCTCGCCCCCGCGCACGTACGGGGCCGTACACACGGCGGAGGCCGGTCCTGGGACCGGCCTCCACGCGTACGAACGCCCCCGTCCCCCGAAAGTTTTCGGCCCCGTGAACCGGGGACGCCGCTCCTCTTCTCCACGCGCGCACACGCACGCGCGCGAGACGGGGCCCTGGGTGTACTGACCCGAGAGTCAGACCCGGGGACGGCGCAGGACGAAGTAGTACAGCGCCGCGGTCGCGCACACCGTGGCGACGGCCATCGGGACGAACGCCAACTGGTAGGCCTCGGGGCCCTCCGGCAGCGCCTGGAGCAGCGCGCCCGCCGCCACCGTGCACACCACAGCGGTCGTGAACCCGCTCATGTTCACCAGGCCGGAGGCGACGCCGGTCCGGCTGGCGGGGATGCCGTCGCGCGCGAAGTCGAAGGAGACCGTCGGCGCCAGGGTCTGCCCGATCGCGCTCACCGCGAGCACCGTCAGCCCCACTGCCACCGGGGTTCCGCCGGGCCACGCCACCAGCAGCAGCCAGCCCAGGCTCAGCACCGTGCTCAGGGTGAGCCCCAGCCACCGGCGCACGCCGGGTCTGCGCCCGATCACGACGCCCGCGAGCGGAGCCATCCACAGCCCGCCCGCGGCCAGGGCGGTGAGGGTGAGGGCGGCGGTGTCCTCGGGCAGCCCCAGGCCGCCCACGAGGAACGGGTAGCCCCACAGCACCATCATCATCGTGAACGGGGCCATGACGGCCGCGTGGTGGGCCATACCGATCTGCGGGCCGCGCGAGCGCAGCGCCTCCTTGAGCGCGGCCCACACCGAGATCGGGTCGGCGACCGTGGAGCGGCCCGCCGCCCCGGCCGGGCGGTCGCGCACGACCACCAGCATCAGCAGGGCCATCAGCGCGGTCAGGGCCGTGGTGGCCAGGAAGGCGGCCACCCAGCCGAAGCCCTCCAGGGCCCAGGCCATCGGCGCGGCGCTGGCCACCTGCCCCGTTCCGCCGACCACGCCGGTGAGCCCGCTGACGAGGGCGTAGCGCGAACGCGGGAACCACAGGGCCGCCAGCCGGATGACGTTGAGGAAGACCAGGGCGTCGCCGAGGCCGATGAGGAACCGTCCGGCCACCGCCACCTCTATACCGGGGGCGAGCGCGAACAGGCACGCGCCGACCGTCATCGCCGCCATGCCCATGACGAGCGTGTAGCGGGGGCCGAGCCGGTCGGCCAGCAGCCCCGTGGGCACCTGGAGGACCACGTACACCAGGAGTTGCAGCATCGGCAGGAGGGACAGCAGAGCCGGTCCGACGTCGAAGCGGGCCTGGGCCTCCAGGGCGGCCACACCCAGACCGTTGCGGTGCAGCATCGCCAGGAAGTACCCGCCCACGGCGACGCCCCACACGAGCCAGGCCCTGGCGCCGCCAGCGGGTTCGGAGGCCACGACGCCCTCCCGTGCGGTAGTCCGGTCACCGGATGTCTCGGTCTGTGTCACTGGGCGGCTTCTCTCCGTTTCGTACGACCGTTCCAGTGTCCTCCACATACGGGACCAGCCCTTACACCGGGGTGAAAGCGTGGGCAAAACCGACGGGAACACCGGCATGTCGGGAAGGGGCGCGGACGGCAAAGCCGGGGTTTGACCGGGTCAAGGGCCCGTAACCTGCACGAAGTCGCGCAGAGTCACGACAAACACGCCAAGAGTCGCCGCAACGAGTGACACTGGCGACATCTCCCACACAAACGGACAGGCTTTCCGCGACGCCCAAAAAACGGCCAGGCGTTCGGAATACATGCCCTGAGCTGCTGGTTCTTGGTTTGGTGAAGTCGAGACACATTCGTTAAATGTGATATTGGTCACTTCTAGAAGCCTCGACTACGAGGGGTCAGTTGCTGCTAGCATCCGGAGCGCAAAGAATAACTACGAGGTAACGACATCGTTCACGCCTCACCAACTTTGTGGAGGGAACCCGCCAAGGCCACCTGAGGCGGAGCACCTCGAACCGCGGCGACGTGGCCGCACAAGCGAACACGGCACCGCGGCAACCTAGACCACTGGAGACGACCTTGAGTCACTGGCGCCTGAACAACCCCCGGGCCTCCCGGGCGAAATCGGCCCTCGCCAGGCGAATCAAGCACAAGCCCCGCCACGCCTTCTGCGCCCAGCGCGCGATCACGGCACTCCTGGGCGAGCTCGCCTCCGTGACCCCCCGCCAGTTCTACTGGTCGGGCAGCTCCGAGCTGGCCGTCGTCTCGGTCCAGCGGGACGTCAACGTCTGGTGTCGCGACGGCCGCTTCTTCTGGAACGACCTGTTCCACGGCGGCCCGGTCTCGCATCCCGCGAGCGACCCCGTCGGCGCCGCGGAGCTCCTCAACCCCTTCGCGCAGGGGCCCGAGCCGGTCTACGGCCACGGCAGCGTCATCAACCACACGGTCGCGGCCTGAGGCCGCACGGCCGACTCTGAGACCTCTCGGTCAGCGGAGCCGCTGAGCCCTCGGCTGCCGCCCGCGGAGCCCGCTCCGCACACGTACCCGTCCGTGCGCTCCCCTGTCCGGCGCACGGCCCTCTCAGGGGCGCCGAACGCGCCCGACACGCCTGTCGGCGTTCCCGGGCCCCGCGCGCGGACCCCGTCGCCCCGCGCGGCACCGTTCTCCCGTGTCTCCCGTGGAGACGACCCTCTTCCCCGCACACGCCCCTCGGCCACCTGTCCGGCGCGCGTGCGGACGATTCCTTGTTCCTTCGCCCTACCCGTGCAGAAGGACTCGACACGTCCCGGTCCGGCGTAAAGCCGAAACCCCCTGGTACGCGGGCGTTTCCGCGCCCGGGTTCCACGGGCCCCGGTCGGCCTTTCGCCCGCCGCACGTGCCTTCGGCCCTCCTCCGGCCTTCTTCCGGCCCCTCCTCCGACGGAGAGATCTCCGGACCTACGGCACCAAAAACTGACAGACGGGCACATAACCTGCCCGAACCCTCCAGAACCATTCCCCACCAGCGGTCCTCTGGGGTTACGGTGGCTGCTGACAACCACACACGCACCGGCCCGGAGACGACGGGCCGTCCTCGCTCACCCCTGTAACACCCCCCAGAGGACCCATGCGCCCCCTCCACCCCGAAGAACCCTCACAGCTCGGGGAACGACGCCGCCGCTCCCTCCTGCGCGCGGCGGCGCTGGCCGGTGTGGTGGTGCTCCTGGTGAGCGTGGGGCTGTACTCCTTCACCGCCCCCTCGTGGGACCCCGAGGCCGCCGAGGGCGCCGCCGACTGCTCCGCGACCGGATCGGCCCTCTCCGACGGCCTCGCGCCGACCGGGACCCCGATGACCTCCTTCCCCGGGGACGTCCCGCTCGCGCTGTCCTTCTCGCCCGACGGCTCCGTCCTGGCCGTCTCCCAGATCGACACGGTGACCCTGTGGGACTGGCGGGAGTCGCGCGCCATCGCCCGCATCGACCACGACTCCTCCGCCGTGCCGCCGACCCCGGCGGCGTTCAGCCCCGACGGGTGCCTGCTCGCCTACGGAACCCTCGACGGCGCCTCCGTCGTCGACCTGGAGACCGGCAGGAAGCGGGTAGTCGGTGAGGAGAGGGCCGTGCGGTCGATCGCCTTCAGCCCCGACGGCTCCTCACTCGCGCTGGGCGTGCGCAGCGACCCCGACGGACGGCTGCTGCACCTGCACGACACCCGTACCTGGGAGCTGGAGGCGCGGCTGTCCGGCTCGGGCGTGCTGGGCTCGATCAGGTACTCGCTCGACGGCAGCGTGGTGGCGGGCGGCGAGGAGGGCGGCGGGATCGCCGTGTGGGACGCCGAGGACCTCTCGCTGCGGGGCCTGATCCGCGAGCGCGCCGGTGTGGGCGCGGCCTCGTTCGACCTCGTCCCGGACGGCTCGGCCGTGCTGCTCATCCGCTCCGGCTCCGTGCTCCTCGTCGTGCCCGGGACCGGAGCGATCGTCCGCGAGTTCGTCCCCGGCCCGGACGAGGGAATCCTGGTGGACGTCGCCTACAGCGCCGCGAGCGGCCGCGTGTTCGCCGCCCGCCTGGACCCCGCCACCGGCCGAGGCGACATGGTGGCGTGGCGGTACGCCTCGGCGACCGAGGTCGCGCTGGGCCCGGACCTGCCCCGCGTGTTCCCGATGGCCCTGTCCCAGGACGGGTCCCGGGTGGCGGGCCTGCGCACGGGGACCGGCGACGTCGCCGTCTACGACACCGAACTGAACCTGCTCAACGTGCTCACGCCCTGAGCCGGGCCGCGGGCGCGCGGTGGACCCGGCCCCCTGGAGGGCTGGACGGGGAGGCCGTCAACGCGTGGGGCCGCCGCTGCGGTGACCTCCGGACCGGCCCTTGCTACGCGCCGTGACCTTGTACTCATAGCGGGGTTCGAGCGTCGACATCGGCTATGCGTACAAGATCATCGCAGTTCAGAGCCCACGCGGTCAGTCCGCTAAGCGCCGGTGGAGGCGAGGATCTCCTCCGCCGCCCTGAGGGCGCGCGCGACCATCTCCTCCTCGTCGACGTAGGGAACGCCCTCGTAGTCGACGACCTCCGTCGCCGAGTAGTCGACGCTCACACCGACCTGGCCCTGGACCACCTGGAGGTCGACGTCGGTGCCCTCCGGGTCGACCTCCACGACCGCGTAGTCACCGATCTCGATCGAGGGGTCGGCGTCCTCCTCCGCGGGTGCCGAGGTGTCTTCCCTGTAGAGGCCCTCGTTGATCTCCAGGCGGTAGGTGAGACTGTGGCTGCGCGGCGGCGGACCGATGCTCGTGGCCACGGTGATGCACGTCATGGAGAGGCCGCCGAGATTCTCCACGTCCTCGGCGTCGGGGACACCGGCGTCGGACTCCTGGTTGCCGGCCCGGTCCTCGGGCGGACCGAGCAACTCGGTGCTGGTCTCCTCGGAGAGCACCTGGCACAGGTCGTCGGGGGCCAGCTCCATCGGGTCCACCAGCTCGACCGCCTCCTCGGGGGTCCCCTCGGGCGGGGAGGCCTGGGCGTCGGCCGCCGCGGTGTCGGGAGCGTCCGCGGCCTGCTCCGGCTCCGCGCCGCCGCAGGCGGTCAGCATGAGGGCCAGGACCAGCGCGGTCGCGGTCTTCGTCGTGTGGGGCGCAGGGGACACCGGGGGTTTCCTTCCTGGGTAACGCGGACGGCGGACACCATATCGCCCTCCCCTCACATTCCGTCACACAGCGTCCCGGACAACGCCGCCTTCCACGGGCCGTGACCCGGTGTCCGGAACAGGCCAGGAACGTTCCGGGCACCGCGGCCGCGTTACACAATGGGGCGGGTACGCAACCGCCACGAAGGGACCCGCCGCCATGCCGGACACCGCTCTGGGCCGCCGCGCCCGCCGCACCAGTCCCGCCCTGTCCGCGCTGGCCAGGCTGATCGAGAACACCGGCGCTTCGGCGCGGTCCTCGTCGGCGTTCGGCGAAGCGGTGGTCGCGGAGGGTTCTACGGTCGTCCCGGTGGCGCGGGTGACCGCGCTGACCATCATGGGCGGGGGTTCCAGCCGCCTGTTCGCCGCGGGCGGGGACGGCGCCGGGGGCAGCGGCTTCGTCCGGGTGCGGCCCGCGGGCTTCCTGCTGATCGACCGGGAGGGGGCGCGGTACCGCCCCATCCGGCAGCCCGCGTCGCTCCTCGTCATCCCGCTGGCCGTGGTGACGGCCGCCGCGGCCACCCGCATCGTGGGCGTGTCGCTGCGCGAGGCGCGCCGCCGCCGCGCCCTGGCCGCGACGAGGGAGACCCACGAGGCCGCGCGGGCCTCCTGCGGCACCGAGCACACCGACTGACCGGCCGCGCCGGAAGCCGCCTCCGGACGGCGCCGGGCCGTCACGGGGCTCCCGTCCCCCTCGGGAACCGCGTCGCGCCGGACGCGGACCCCCGTACGTCCCGCCCGTTCCCGGGGAGGACCCGCAGTCAGGGCTACGAGGTCATCCGCTCCACGAACGCGAACAGGCCCATCCCCCAGGCGAACACCGCGCACATCGCGATGATCACCAGGATCTCCGTCCAGTTGAGGAGGCGGCGCAGCGAGGCGCGCGGCACGTCGGTCAGCCGCACCCAGCTCAGCACGCCCAGCGCGATTCCCGCCACGAGCGCGACCAGCGGCAGCCACGGCGCCAGGAACGCGTACTCGCCGACCGTCGCGACACCCGCCGCGCCCAGGCCCAGCACCCCCGCCAGGCGCAGCGGAAGCACGTGCCGGATGCGGTCGAACAGCCGCGAGCGCAGCACCAGCAGCAGCGAGAGCAGCGCGCACAGCAGCAGGTCGGGCGGGCCCGCGGCCAGGTAGGCCAGCAGCACGGTCGTCGCGCCGCCGCTCACCGCCGCGCCCAGCACGACGCCCAGCAGGATGCGGTCGGTGTTGCCGAAGGTGTCCTCGAACCGGTCCGTGGTGACCTGTCCCGAGCGCCCCACCTCGTAGTCGAGCCCGGACAGCCCGCCCATCACCATCGCCACGCGCGGCAGCGCGCCCACGCACAGCGCCAGGACCAGCCCCATGGACCGCGCCCCCTGCACCGGCTCCACGAAGACGCCCACCACCACGAGCACTCCGGCCGTCACCGCGACCACGCCGAGCGCGCAGATGTAGGCCAGACCCGTCTCGTGCATCGTCCAGCCGATCACCGCCACCAGCAGCGCTCCGGACAGCGCGAAGGCCGCCTGCACCAGGAAGCCGGCGTCGGTCAGCAGGTTCGCGGCGAGCACGGCCGTGACCGCGCCCCACGCGCAGGCCGTCGCGAACAGCACGTGCGCGACGGCGGGCAGCGGCCTGCGCGCGGCGAGCAGCATCACCGCGACCGTGAACAGGGTTCCCGCCGAGGCGATCCCCAGGTGCCAGGCGGACGGGCTCAGCCGCATCATCAGCCCCAACAGCAGCAGGGGGCCGATGGCCGCGACGAGGAGGCCGAAGGACAGCGTGGTCGTGGGGTTCCAGATGTGCGCGGTGGCGTCGACGCGGTCCTCGACCGCGCCGCGGACGTCGTCCACGTGCGCGGGCCTGCCCGGCGCGGTGCGGCGGTCCAGCATCAGCACGTCGCCGTCGTAGACGCCCGCGCTCTCCAGCGGCTGGTCGGGGTGGACGGGGTCGCCCTCCACGGTGGTGAGCGTCCACGCGGCGGGTTCGGTGCCCTCCTCCTCGGGTGCGCAGACCTCCAGGATGCGGGGCATCAGTGTGGCCACGGGAACCGTTCCGGGGAGTGCCAGATCGGCCCAGCGTTCCGGTCCGGTCACCGTGACCCGGCAGTATCCACTCACACCAAGAATTCCTTTGTCGTTCGTCGTGGGCGGTTGTCACCCTCGGGGGGAGACGGACGCGAATTAGGCGATTCGCGGGGATCGCGAGATCATTCCTAGCGTAGCCACCCAGACACCAGCCCCCGTAGGCGGACCGAAAGAGATCCCCGTGGCGACGAGACCCGTACCCCGCCCAGCTCGCAGCGTCCCGACTGCCCCCGGGAACACTCCGCTCGTCATCGCGACCCCTCCCCAGATGCCGGAGAACCCGCCCTCGTCGAGTTCCGGCGCGATGATCATCATGCCGATCATCACCGGTTCGGGCTCTCTGCTGATGTCCATCACCATGGGCCACCGTCCGCTGATGGCCGTCGCCGGCGTGATGATCATGATCGCCAGCGTGGTTGTCGGCATCATCATGTTCGTGGCCCAGCACAACGGCCCGCGCAAGCGCATCCGCGAGCAGCGCGAACGCTATGTCGACTACCTCGACCAGCTCCGCGAGATCGTCCGGGACGTGGCCTCCGTCCAGCGCGCCGACAGCGCGTTCCGCCACCCCGACCCGCAGCTGCTCGTCGATCCGGCGCGGTCGCGGACGCGCCGCTGGGAGCGGCGGGCCGCCGACCCGGACTTCCTGGACCTGCGGGCGGGCACCGGGACGCGCCCGCTGGCGCGGCGGCTCAGGCTCAAGGTCGACACCTCCTCGCCGCTGATCGTCTACGACCCCGTGTGCCAGGGCGCGGCCGACCAGCTCATCGAGCTGTACGCGAACGTCCCCGAGATGCCGCTGGTCCTGCCGCTGCGCGAGCACGGCGTGGTGTCGGTCGTGGGCGACCGCGAGGCCGCGCGGGGGCTGGCCCGCTCGCTCGTCGCGCAGATGGCCACCTTCCACTCCCCGCACGACCTGCGGATCGGCGTGGTGCGCGACAACAAGCTGCGCTCCCACTGGGAGTGGCTGAAGTGGCTGCCGCACAACACCTTCGACGAGGCCAAGGACGGGCCGATGCCCGCCCGTTTCGTCGCCGTCAACACCGTGCAGATCGCCGAACTGCTCTCCGACGAGATCGAGCGGCGCACCGTCGACCTCCAGCGGCGCCGCGGCGCCCCGCCCGGCCCGGGCACCCAGCGCCTGGTCGTCGTCCTGGACGGCGAGTACCAGTCGACCCTGTCCGGTCTGCACGCCGAACCGCCGGTGACCTCCCTGGCCGACCTGGGCATCCACGTGATCGCCCTGGTGGCGGACCGGCGCGAGGAGCCGGAGGGCGTGGACCTGCGGCTGCGCATCGACGCGGACGGCACGCTGACCGAGGACACCGAGCACGCCGACGCCTCCGAGGACGCACCGCGCGTCCCGCTCCGGGGCCGCGCGGACCGGTCCGACGTCGCGCACCTGACCTCCCTGGCCCGCCTCCTGGCCCCGTACGGCATCGCCGTCACCGACAGCGACGACGCCATGCACGCCACCGTGGGGCTCCCGGAGATCCTGGGCGTGGCCGACGTCGCCCAGCTGGACACCCGGCAGACCTGGCGCAGGCGCAGCACCGGCGACTACCTGCGGGTGCCGATCGGCGTCGGGCCGAGCGGCAACACGGTGCTGCTGGACCTGAAGGAGTCGGCCTTCGGCGGCATGGGCCCGCACGGCCTGGTGGTCGGCGCGACCGGCTCGGGCAAGTCGGAGATGCTGCGGACCATGGTGGCCTCGCTGGTCATCAACCACTCGCCTGAGTCGCTCGCGCTGCTGCTGGTGGACTTCAAGGGCGGCGCGACCTTCGCCGACACCGACCGCCTGCCGCACAGCACCGGCCTGATCACCAACCTGGCCGACGACGACTCGCTGGTCCTGCGGTTCCGCGAGGCGACCTACGGCGAGCTGGTGCGCCGCCAGCAGATCCTCAAGGACGCGGGCAACCTGCCCAACCTGCACGCCTACGAGGCGGCCCGGGAGAACGACCCCGGCCTGGAACCGCTGCCGCACCTGCTGATCATCATCGACGAGTTCTCGGAGCTGCTCACGGCGCACCCCGACTTCGCCGAGCTGTTCGTGGCCATCGGGCGCATCGGCCGGTCGATCGGCGTGCACCTGCTGCTGGCCACCCAGCGCCTGGAGTCGGGCAAGCTCAAGGGCCTGGAGTCGCACCTGTCCTACCGGGTGGGCCTGCGCACGTTCTCCGAGGCGGAGAGCCGCGAGGCCATCGGCGTGGGCGACGCCTACCACCTGCCGCCCGAGCCGGGCTCGGGCTACCTGAAGGTGGACACGTCGGTCTTCGAGCGGTTCAAGGCGGCGATGGTATCGCAGCCCTACGAGCCGCCGGTCCGGGAGGAGAAGGAGGAGCACGAACCGGTGCTGCCCCTGCTCTCCTTCAACGGGCTGAACAAGGTGACCGGGGCGGGCTCGCTGGTGGAGTCGCTGGTGGAGTCGATCCGCGGCCGGGGCGGGGAGTCCGGGCGCAGGGAGGACAAGCGCACCACGCTCCAGGTCACGGTGGACCGGCTGGTGGCCTCGGGCGCTGAGAAGGTCCGGCCGATCTGGCTGGAGCCGCTGCCGCGGCTGCTCACCCTCGACAGGGTCCTGGAGGACCTGGGCGAGGGCGAGGACCTGGAGGGCCCCGGAACCGAGCCGCGCCCGTCGGACATGCGCGCCGTCATCGGCCTGACCGACATCCCCCGGGAACAGCGCGTCGTTCCGGCCGAGATGGACTTCACCGGCGCCGAGGGCAACGTCATCGTCCTGGGCGGCCCCCAGTCCGGCAAGTCGACGCTGCTGCGCACGGTGGTCGCGAGCCTGGCGTGGCGGTACCCGCCGGGCCGCGTGGGCGTGTACGCGATCGACTTCGGCGGCGGCGCCCTCCAGGCGATGGAGGAGCTGCCGCACGTGGCGGGCGTGGCCGGGCGGGCCGACCCGGAGAAGGTGCAGCGGGTGCTGGTGGACGTGCGCGCCCAGCTGGACCGGCGCCAGCGCGTGTTCCGCAAGTACCGGCTCGACTCCCCCGCCGCGCTGCGCCAGGCGCGCGCGGACGGGACGGTGCCCGCGAACGTGGTGGGCGACCTGTTCCTGCTGGTCGACGGCTGGTCCTCGGTGCGCGACACCTTCGACGAGGCCGACGAGGTCCTGATGGACATCGCGACCCGCGGCCCGTCCCTGGGCGTGCACACGATCCTGACCGGCGCCGCCTCCTCGCAGATCCGGTCCCGGTTGCAGGCGCTGTTCGGCGGCCGGTTCGAGCTGCGGCTGAGCGACCCGATGGACTCGGGGATCGGGCGCAAGATCGCCGAGGCGCTGCCCAAGGACACCCCGGGGCGCGGCCTGACCGCCGAGGAGCACCACACGCACGTGGCCCTGCCGCGGGTGGACGCGGTGGCCGACGACGAGGACGTCACCGACGGGATCCGGGACCTGGTCAAGCGGATCGGGGAGCGCTGGCCGCAGAAGGCCGTCCAGGGCGTCAAGACGCTGCCCTCCAAGGTGGAACTGTCCGACCTGCTCAAGGGCCGCCGGGCGCCCAAGGGCCGCGCCGCCGAACTGGTGTTGGGCCTGGCCGAGAGCACGCTGGCGCCGACCACCACGAACCTGGCCCGGGACCCGCACCTGGTGGTGTACGGCGACCCGCAGACCGGCAAGACCGCCCTCCTGCGCGGGCTGGTCAAGCAGATCGTGCAGCGCCCGCCCACGGAGATCGGCGTGGTCATGGTGGACTTCCGCCGCAGCCACCTGGAGCTGGTCCCGGAGGACCACCTGCTGGCCTACTGCACGAGCGCGGAGCAGACCCAGGCGGTCGCCGCGAACCTCGCGGGTTCGCTGAAGCAGCGCCTGCCGGGGCCGGACGTGACCCCCAAGCAGCTGCGTGAGCGCAGCTGGTGGAAGGGCCTGGACCTGTTCATCGTCGTGGACGACATGGACATGCTGGGGGCGAGGGCGAACCCGCTCGCGCCGCTGGTGCCCTTCATCGCGCAGGGCTCCGACCTGGGGCTGCACATCATCGCGGCCCGCCGCACGGGCGGTTCGGCGCGGGCGATGTTCGAGCCGGTGCTCCAGGCGCTCAGCGACATGGCCACGCCGGGCGTGCTCTTCTCCGGGGACCGGATGGAGGGGCGCCTGGCCAACGGCACGGCGTCCAAGCAGCTGCCGGTCGGCCGCGCCCAGCTGGCCCGCCGCGGCCAGCGCCCGGACCTGGTCCAGGTGGGGTGGAGCGAACCGCCCGCGTGACCCCGGGGCCCGCGGCGCGGCGCGCGGCGCGGGCCTCCAGGCAGTACGGACACCCAGGTGTGAGGCCCCTGCCCTGGTAGGAGCTTCGCGGCACCGGCCTTCAGGCGGTGCGCGTCCCGGCGCGGCGCACCCGGCCGGGGCGTCGTGTCGTCGCGGACCGGATAATGGGTACCGCGTCCCGGAGCGAACCTCGGCGTCCCCGGGACAGTCCCACCCCGTGCCCCCGCGGCCTCCCGACCGACCCCGTCCCCCCGAAAGGCAGCTCCATGCGGCGCCCCCTCGCCCTGACCTCGGCAGTGTGCCTGCTCGCCCTGACCGCGTGCACCGGCACGTCCGGCGGCTCCGGCGGCGAACCCGGGACCGGGGAGGAGCTGGCCGAGGAGGGGCTGTCCGGCCTGGCCCTGCTGCACCGGGGCTTCGAGGGCGGCGACCCGGAGACCGACCAGGTCCTGGTCTTCCACGACCCCGCGACCGGGCAGCCGCTCCAGCGGATCGCGCTGCCCGACGGCGCGGTCGACCCGATGGCCCGGGACCTGGCCGTGCACGCGCAGTTCTCCGCGGACTGGACGTACTTCGCCTACGTCACCGAGGAGCCCAACGCCGTGCAGGTGGCGGCGCTCACCGATCCGCAGGAGTCCGGCGCCGAGGAGGTCTCCTACCAGCAGGTCGAGTCCGTGCCCGCCTCGGAGGGGGAGGTCCTGTCCCGTCCGGTGATCAACGGCGACCGGCTGTGGTTCGTCTCCGACACCCCGCAGGACGGCGTGCCCCCGCAGGTGCTGTCGGTGCCCCTGGAGGCCCCGACGGGCACCCCCAACCAGGAGGGCAGCCTCCTGATCGGCGAGAACCAGCGGCCCAGCGACTGGGCGCTGACCCCGGACGGGTCGCTGCACATCCGCAACAGCGTGCAGACCCGGCAGAGCAACGCCGTGGACGGCGGCATCCTCGTGGTTCGGGAGACGGCGGACAGCGTCGTCAACGCGGCCCTCAACGTCGACGGAGGCCAGTGGCAGACCTTCGGCAACTCCCCGGTCTGGGGCGGGGGCACCGCGCTGCTGCGCCCCGACGCCCCCGCCGGAGGCGGGGAGCCCCCGGCGGGCGCGTACCTGGTGACCGTGGAGGAGCAGGGGCACACGGCCACACGTCTGCTGGAGGAGGGCGACGGGCCGGTGGTGCAGTACGCGCCCTCGCCCGAACGGGACGCGGTCCTGCTCCAGACCAGCGGGTCCTGGCACCGGGTGGACCTGGCCGAGGGCGAGCCGGGAGAGGCCGCGGAGCTCTTCCCCCGCTTCCACGACTCGTCCATGGACGGCTGGCCGCTGGCGGTGCGCTGGGTGACGGAACCCGTGGCCGCGGACCCGAGCGCGAGCCCCGGCGCGGGCGGCGGCGGGTGAGGGCGCCCGGGCCCCGGTCCGGGCCGGGCCCGTGGCCGGAAGCGGTCAGCCGCCGCGTGCGGGGCACTGCCTGCGATCAGGCCGATCGCCGCCCGACGACCGATGTCACAAAAGCGCACCTCCGTTGACCGAAAGGTGCGATCCTTACTATCGTCCGTAATCTCCCCTCTTTATCGTGGCCACACGAATCCCCATGTGAACGCGGCCCGATACGAAACGAAGAGGCGGCCCCTTCCACCCCCAACTCCCGGGAAAGGCACAGATGTCCCACGCCGGTCTTGAAAACGTCAACAGCCTCGCGGTCGGCGGTGAGCAGCTCGGACAGGAGTCCGAGGGCATCCGCACCCAGATGAACCAGCTCATCCAGGACATGAGCAACGACGCCGACGCCCTCCAGGGCGAGGCCCTCGCCCGTTTCCGCGAGGCCCGCGAGCAGCTCACCGAGCGCTTCGACGAGCTGATGTCCTGGTGCAGCCAGAACGGCATCAAGCTGAACGAGGGCCAGGGGCAGTTCAACATCACCGACTCCGACTCCAGCTCCGACTACTCCCAGGCCGGAAGCGACCTCGGCGGCCTCTCCCGCCCGGTCAACGCCTGAGTCGTCCCCCTCCCCCACGCTCTCCCCAGAAAGGTTTCCCATGAGTCAGTTCGACGTGTACGGCGACGTCGCGGGCCTCCAGGGCCTGGCCGAGGACCAGCAGGCCCACCTCGGCCGCTTCTCCGCCATCATGAGCCAGATCAACGAGCAGTCCGAGAGCACCGTCAGCCAGTGGGAGGGCTCGGGCAGCGCCCAGTTCCAGGCCAAGGCCACGGAGTTCGACACCCAGTTCTCCGAGGTCAACGCCGCCTTCGCCAAGGTGATCGCCGCGACCGGCAACACCGCGGACAACTACGGCAGGCTGACCCGCTACCTCGACGGACTGTTCTAGTAGGCTGAGCGGCGATGTCGTCCCCATCCCCCGCGTCCGCCCCGGCGGACCCGGATCCGCAGCTCCCCGAGGCGTTCCACTACACGCCCAACGAGGAGAAGTACGTCCTCCAGGCGGACGCCCTGCGGCACCGGCAGCTGCGGTCGGCCCTCATGTACGGTTCGAGCCGGTACTGGCGGCGGCGGCAGCAGGTGTGGCCCGCGGTGATCGGCGGGCTCATCCTCGTCGCGCTGATCTGCGGTGTCATCGCCCTCATCGGGGCCTTCGGCCGGCAGCAGGAGGTCAACGAGGAGCGCGGTTGGGGCGCCCGCCAGCAGATGTTCCAGAGCCCGGCCACCGAGGCGCCCTCGTCTCCGTAGCACCCGGTGCCGTCCTCCCCGTCGTCTGACGGGGATCCTCCACACCACGAACACCACCAGGGGGTCGCTCTCCCATGTCCGGCTCCGAGCACGCCGCCTGGGCGCCCGGTTACGGCAACCCGGCCCTGCTCCGCCAGGGGCGCCGCGCCCGGATCGTGCGGGCCACGCGCTCCACGAGCGGTGCCGACGTCGTGCTCAAGGTCCTGCCCGAGCACCTGGGTCGCGCCGAGCTGAACCAGCTGCGCGAGCTCAGCGGGGTTCCCGGCGTGGTCCCCCTGCTGGACGCGGGGACCACCGCCGACGGTGACCTGTTCGTGGTGCTGCCGTTCTACGCGGACGGCTCCTTCGGCGACATGCTCGCCCGGAGGGGACCCGCTCCGATCCAGGAGGCGGCGGCCGTCTCGCGGAGCGTGGCGGCTGCGCTGGGTTCGATGCACGGGCGCGGGCTGCTGCACGGGGACGTGTGCCCCGGCAACATCCTGCGTGCGGGCCGGACGCCGGTGCTGACCGGTTTCGGTTCCGTCCACCGGTCCGGGGAGGCCCTGCCCCCGCCCGACCCGGCGACGGAGTCGTTCCTGCACGCGGCGCCCGAGGCGCTGCGGGGCGAGCCGCGCACGCCCGCCTCCGACGTCTACCAGCTGGCGTCCACCGTCTGGACGATGCTGGTGGGGCACACGCCGTTCTCGTCGACGGACGGAACGCCGTTCGACCCCCGCGACTACGCCGAGCGCGTCCTGACGCAGGACCCCAAGCCGGTTCCCCGCTCCGACATCTCCCGCAAGCTGCGGGGTGTGCTCACCCGGGCGCTGGCCAAGCTGCCCGAGGAGCGCTTCGCGACCCCGGCGGCGTTCGCCTCGGCCTTCGAGCAGGCGCGCATGTCCCGGCCCGCCGCGACGATGGGCGCGACCGGCGGCCAGGAGCCCCTGAGCGGTGCGCAGGCGCCGATGTCGGGGCCGCAGATGCCGATGAGCGGGCCGCAGATCCCCATGTCGGGCGCCCAGACGCCCATGGAGAGCTTCCAGCCCCCGGCCGCGGACGCGCGGACTCCGCACTCCGGACCCCAGTACCCGATGGCGCCGCCGCAGGCCCCCATGCCCGGCGCCCAGAGCCCGGCGTACGCGCCGGACCCGGCGGCGTCTGGTCCGCAGCAGCCGATGCCGGGCCACGAGGCTCCCGTATGGGAGCAGCACCCCCACACACCCGACCCGCAGGCCCCGATGAGCGGGCCGCAGGCCCCCATGTCCGGCGCCAAGACGCCCGTGGAGGACTTCCAGCCCCCGACCGCGGACGCGCGGACTCCGCACTCCGGACCCCAGTACCCGATGGCGCCGCCGCAGGCCCCCATGTCGGGACCGCAGGCACCCGTGTCGGGTCCCCAGACCCCGATGAGCGGGCCCCAGCTTCCGCCTCCGCCGTACGCCGCCGGTCCCCAGCAGGACGCCTACACCCCCTGGACGGGCCCGCAGGCCCCTCCCCCGGCACCTCCCGGGCCGCAGACCCCGCCCGGCACGGACGTCCCGCCCTCCCCGGCCCTGCCGCCGTCGGGTCCGCAGAGCCCGCCCGCCACGGCGTGGTCCCGCCCCTCGGGCCCCCAGGCCTCGCACGCGCCCGCCGCCCCGCACGTCCCGCCGCACGCACCGCCGTTCCCCGGGGAGGCGGCCCAGCGCCCGGCGACCGGGCCGCAACAGTCTCGACAGCCACAGCCGCCGCGGTCACGGGAACTCAGGCCCCGGCCCACCGGGCTGGAGGGGAGCAGGCTCCCGGCCGTCGACCCGGGCGGCACCGCCGAGATCATGATGGCCAAGCTGCGCGGCGAGGAGATCTCCGCGCTGCGCGCCTGGTCGCGCCTGGAGGGCTGGACGGGCACCGCCGAATCCTCCGCCCTGCCCGTGGACGAGTCCGAGCGCGTCGAGGACGACACCCCCTCCTGGGGTCCCGTGGCCGAGACCGAACAGCACCAGCCGCGGTGGCGCCGCCACCTCCACATCGCCGTGACCGTGTGCGGCATCCTCATGGTCACCGGCGTCTCCGGGGTGTTCGCCGCGCTGGAGTCACCGGCCCCGGTGGTCGCGGCCGCCGAGCAGGAGACCGAACCGGAACCAGCGGCCGACGAGGAGCCCGCCGAACCGGTCGTCGACCCCTCGGCGCCGCCCGAGGTCTCCGCGCCGACCGGCGTCCTCCTGGCGGACAGCCTCAACGCCGTCGAAATCAGCTGGACCGACAACAGCGGCGGCACCGCGTCCTTCTTCGTGCTGGGCGGCCCCTTCGGCCACGAGGCCGCCACCCTGGCCCGGACCGGCCCCGGCGTGGTGTCCGCGCAGGTCGCCACCGGTTACACGGGCATGGAGTACTGCTTCACGGTGATCGCCGTGGACGGCTCCGCGTCCGCCGCTGAGGAGGTCTGCACGACCCGCGCCGCCGACCGGGCGGAGGCCGAGCGGCTGGCCGAGGAGGAGGCCGCCGAGGAAGCCGCCCGGGAGGCGGAGGAGGCTGCCGAAGAGGAGGCCGCCGAAGAGGAGGCCTCGCCGTCCCCCGATCCGGAGGCGCCCGCGGAGTGAGGCCTCACGCAGTGGTGCGACCACTTGCGCCGTGATCCTGTACTTATAGCGGGGTTCGACGGCCCGGACTCGCCATAAGTACACGATCATCGCAGTTCAGAACCCTTGCGTCACACCAGCAACGGTTCCGGCCAGTCCACGTCCGGCACCTACTGGCGGACGCCCGCAGACCGTCACAGCACCCGCACCGGTGTGATCTGCGACGTATCGCCAGAACCCGACCTCGGATAGCGTCTTCGGGTTGTGTCGCGCGTGTGCAGTGGGAGCGCCTCTTGTCCGGGGTCTTGATCGGTTTCGGTGTCATCACCAGCGTCGTCGTCATCGGCTACATGCTCGGGCGCCTCCCCCTCCTCGGCCCGGGGGCCAGGGAGATGCTCAGCAAGCTCGCCTTCTACGTGGCCAGCCCAGCGCTGCTGTTCACGATCCTGGCCGACGTCGACCTCTCCGTCCTGGTGTCCGGGCCCGTCGTGGTCAGCGTCATCAGCGTGGCCGTCGTGGCGTTGGCCTTCGTCGTGTTCGGGCTCGTCCGGCGCCAGGGCGTCGGCCCCACCACGGTCGGCGCGCTCGCGTCCTCGTACGTCAACGCGGGCAACCTGGGCATCCCCATCTCCGTCTACGTGCTCGGCGACGCGTCCCTGGTCGCGCCCATCCTGCTCACGCAGCTCCTGGTCCTGGCCCCGGTCGGCCTCACCCTCCTGGACCTGGCCGACGGCGACGTGCGGGGGGTGGGCCCCGTCTTCCGGCGGGCGCTGGGCACGCCGGTCCGCAACCCCGTGGTGATCGCGTCCCTGGCGGGCGTGGCCATCTCCGCCTCGGGCTGGGTGCCGCCCGAACCCCTGATGGAGCCCTTCCACCTGATCGGCGGCATGGCCGTCCCCGCCATGCTGCTGGCCTTCGGGATCTCCCTGCACGGCAGCCCGTTCCCCGGCCGGGGCCCGGAACGGGTGCCGATGCTGTTCGCCGTGGCGCTCAAGTCCGCGGTCCAGCCGCTGGTGGCGTGGGCCCTGGGCGCCCTGGTCTTCGACCTGGACGCCTCCAGCCTGTTCTCCGTGGTCGTGCTGGCGGCACTGCCCACGGCCCAGAACGTCTTCAACTACGCCACCCAGTACCGCACCGGCGAGGTGATGGTCCGCGAGGTGGTGCTCGTGACCACCTTCCTCACCATCCCCGCCCTGCTCACCGTCACCTTCCTGCTGGGGTGAGCCGGGGCGGAGCCCGCGCCGGGCTCCCGAGACCGCCGGGCGGCACGGCGAACACCGCGACCAGCCGGTGGGTCCTCCCCGGCCGCACCCGCCCGCTCCCCCTCCGCTCCGCGCCCGGGACCCCCGGTGGTGCAGCTGGCTGTAGTACCGGAACGCCCGTCCGCACCAGTGCTCCGAACAGCGCCGAATCCTAGGTTCGAGGGGTAGCGAAAACACCCCGGGAGCCCCTGATGCCACGAGTTCCACGCGTCCTGCCGATGCTGGCCGCACCCCTGATGATCGCCGCCGTCCTAGCGCCCGGGGCGGCCTCGGCCGCCGCCGCGCCCGGCGCCCCCACCGCCCCGCCGACCGCCCAGGCCGAGGCCGTGCCGCTCAACCCCGAGACCGCGCGGGAGTTCGTGGACACCCGCGTCGCCGAACTGCTGGAGGAGCACGGGGCGCCCGGCGTGGCCGTGACCGTCGTGGCCGGGGGCGAGCAGGTCGCCTCCGCCTCCCACGGGTACGCCGACCTCGCCACCCAGACCCCCATGGACCACACGGTCCACACGCTTCCCACCGGATCGGTGTCCAAGTCCTTCACCGCGGCCGCCGCCCTCCTCCTGGCCGAGGAGGGGGAGATCGACCTGCACGAGGACGTCAACGCCTACCTGCCCGAGGCCGCCCAGTTGCCCATGGACGGCGTCACGATGCACCACCTGCTCACCCACACCGCGGGGTTCGCGGAGGTGTTGGACTTCCCCTCGGCCGGGGACACCGAACGGCACCTGGACCTTGAGGAGGTGTACAGCACCCTCAAGCCCGAGGAGCTCTACGAGCCCGGCCGGTTCACCGCCTACTCCAACCACGGGAACGGTCTGGCCGGGTACGTCGTCCAGGAGGTGAGCGGCCAGCCGTTCGAGGAGTACGTCGCCCAGAACCTGTTCGAGCCGCTGGGCATGGACAGGAGCGCGTTCCTCCAGATCTACGACGCCCGCGAGGTCTACGAGGTCCCGACGTTCCACCTGCCCGACGGCAGCACGGCCGGGGACCTGCACGTCTCCCAGGCTCCCGCGGGCGCCTCCCTCGCCTCCACCGACGACATGGCCCGGTTCATGCTGGCCCTGCTGGGCGACGGCGAGATCGACGGCGAGCGCGTACTGCCCGCCGGGGTGGCCGAGCAGATGCTGGCGAGCCAGCACGAGTCCCACCCGGAGGCCCCAGCCGTGGGCTACGGCACCTACCAGTGGCGGGGCGGGGACTCCCCGGTCATCGGCCACGCAGGCGACCTGACGGGCATGCACACCGCCTACACCCTGATCCCCGGGATCGACGCCGGGATGTTCGTCGCGGTCAACGGCGACGACTCCGTCCCGGGAAGCCCCCTGGAGGACCTGCGGATGACGGTGGCCCAGGAGTTCTGGGACACGTTCGACCCGCAGGCCGCGCCGACCGGGGAGGCCGACACCGGCGCCGACCTCGGCGCCTACACGGGCACCTACGTCAGCAGCCGCCGCTCCGCCAGCGGGCCCGGCCAGATCGTCTCCCTCTTCGACAACATGACCGTGCGCGACGCCGGGGACGGCACCCTCTCCGTCAGCGGTTCGATGGCGGCGGACGACCGCTGGCTGCCCGTCGGCGGGGGACGGATGGCCGCGGAGAACGGCGCGGACCGGCTGACCTTCCTGGAGGAGGACGGCGAGGTCGTCGCCCTGGCCACGGACACCAACGCCACCCAGGTCTACGAGCGGACCACCCTGCTGACCAGCCCGATCACGCACGGTGTGGTCGCCGCCGCCGGTCTGCTCGTCCTGTTCACCGCGTTCGTGCAGTTCCGCCGCGCACCGGACCGGTTCACCGTCCTGGCCCGCGTGCTGGCCTCGCTGACCGCGCTGAGCTGCTTCGTCGCCGTCGGGCTCGTCGTGTACGGACTGTTCGACAGCCACACGCTGCAGCAGTGGATCTTCAGTGAGTCCCTCGCGCTCACGCTGCCGCTCGCCGTCGCCGTCCCGCTCACCCTGGCCACCGCGGCCGTGGCCGTGACCGCCTGGGTCAGGGGGCGGCTGCGTCCGGCCGGGCGGATCCACCTCTCGCTGGTCGTCCTGGCCGCGACGGCCGTCATCCTCACGGGGGCCCGGTACGGCTTCGTGTGGCCGGTGTCCTGAGCGGGCGCGGGTCCGGAGCCCCGTCCTGGCTCCGGACCCGCCTCCGGCTCCGGCTTCAGCTGAACAGGAGCTAACGAACCGAGGCGAAAGGTACACACGCGGCGCCTCTCCGGGTAGCATCCCCACAGTTCAGGGGAACGGCGGAACTCCTGCCCCCGGCCGCGCGTCCCACCCGTCATCCGGACCCGCTCCAGTGGCCTCCACGGCCGCGGGCGGGCCTTCCGTGCGTGGAGGGCGTCGTGCTCCTCCCCGCGGGTTCCGCGTTCGAGGAGAGGAGACCCCCACATGACCAACGAAGCGGGCGGCAACCCGATCGAGGGGATGCGGGGCGGTGAGTACGCCGAGACGCTCGCGGCCGCCATGGCCGGGCTCGCCGACGCGTTCGACCTCCTCATGGAGGACGCCGAGAGCGCCTCGGGCCACGACGACGTCAGGGCCGGGTTCAGCACGTTCAAGGAGAACACCGCCCAGGCCCTCATCGACGTCCAGGCGCTCGGGCTGACGCTGGCCGACAACGTCCAGGCGGGCGCGGCGGAGATCGCGCAGAACGACCTGGACAGCTCGGAGGACTTCGACCACCCCTGGGAGTCCCACCGCGACATCAACTTCCAGGGCTGACGGCTTCCCCGCCGACCCGCACCGCCCCCCTTCTCCCCGCCCGCAGCCCTCCGAGGAAGACCGTGGCAACCTTCTCCGTCATCTTCGTCCCCCGTGACTTCTACTACGACTCCAAGCCCGTCTACGACTGCGCGGCGGACTTGGAGATCCTCAACGCGCGCGTCCTCGGCCGGGCCGACGACCTCAACGGGAGCTTCGACTCCGCCGCGGGCGAGTTCACCGACGTCATCGCCTGGGACGTCCGCAACCTGTCGGAGGAGGACCTCCAGAACTGGCGGGACGCCGCCGTATCCGTCACCTACGCCGCCTCGGTCGCCGAGATGTGGGCGGACGCCGTCAAGGCGTTCCACGACGAGCGCGAAGCGCAGATCACCAGCTGGGAGGGCAGCAGGACGGAGAAGGAGAACGCCGTCCCCTCCAAGTACCAGGACGACCACATCACCGCGTCCCACCCGCAGGCCGACGGCTTCCTGTGGACGGACTGGGGCGCGGGGGACGAAGCGCGCTGCCGGGCCCTCTACGACGAACTCGTCACCGTGCAGGAGGGCCTCATCTCCCGCGAGCAGACCAACTGGCAGGGCCTCCAGGACAGCGCCGAGGAGATCCGGACGATGCTCGAACAGGGGCCGACACCGGAGAACGTCCGCACGCTCATGGACGCGGGCAACGCCAACTGGGCGTTCCTCAACCTCGACCCCTCCCGCTACTCCTCGCTCATCGACGACAGCGAGCTCACTCCCGAGAACGCCGAGCAGTACGCCGACGAGCTCGCCGCCTACTGGTCCGGTGACAAGCCGCTGGACGACCGCTACCACGAGATGATGCTCGTGCTCACGATGGTGGGGACCGGCGCCCGGCAGAACCAGCAGGACGGCACGCCGCTCAGCCCCGAGGAGATCGCGTTCCTGGAGGAGTTCTACGCCCAGCTGGAGGAGCCCTACCGCAGGGACGGGGCCGGGGCGGGCATCATGGTCTACCCCGAACTCATGGCCGAGTCCGACATGAGCGACGAGGAGCGCGAGGACGCCCTCGGCGTCCTCGGCAACGGGCTGCTCGCGCTCTCGGACCCCGCGCTCGGCGGAGGGTACGAAAACCTGCCCGAGAGCTTCCGTTACGCCGTCGAGGGCTCCTGGATCAACCCCGACGCCGAGAACAAGCTCCCCGGCACGCCCGTGAGCATGGGGATGGACATGAAGGCGCTCTCCGCCTTCATGGAGCACACGGACGAGGACCTCCAGGGCGGCTACGGACTGTCCACCAACCTGCACCTGACCACCGGCGCGTTCCTCGACGCCTGGGGCGACGACCCCGACCCCGAGGGGGTGCTGCCCGACTCCGAGCAGGTCTCCCACATCATCGACGTGGCCAGCCGCAACACCGACGCCAACTACTACATGCTCACCGGCGACCACCTCAACGGGGAGGAGGGCGTCGACCACGGCGACGAGGACCTGCGCACGCGGGCGCTGGAGGGCACGCTCACCCACGAGTGGCACGACGACGGGCGCACCGCGCGCCAGCTCACCGACTGGCTGGCCGAGGACATCCACAGCGAGGACCCCGACGTGCGCCAGCGGGCCGGGGACGGTTTCGCCGGGTTCATGGAGACCATCACCGACAAGGACATGCATGAGGCCCTCGTCAACACCGGAGTGGACGTCACCGAGGGGGACAACGAGTACTCCGACGCCTCGTTCACCCAGTTCAACGGGGAGCTGGCCGACAGTCTCGCCGACGTCTTCGACGCGCACATCTACAGCTTCGCCAACAGCGACGTGCTCGACAGCGATGACGTGCCGAACTCGGGCATCGGGGAGTTCGAAGCGGATCGGAGCTTCGTGGACATGGGCCCCGACGAGCGGGCCATGTACATGCAACTCCTCATGGGCAACGACGAGACCGCCGGACGCGTGGTCAACTCAGTGGACGCCTACCAGCAGATCGAGTCGTTCGCCTTCCTGGAGACCGGGAACGAGACGGCCGCCGCACGCGGTGCCGGACAGCTCCAGGGACTGCTGGAGCGGGCACTGTGGCTGGAGTCGGAGGACCGCACCGCCGATCTCGGTGAACAGGTCGATCGCCAGAAGCAGATCACCGAGTTCGTGGTGGGGCAGGCGGGAAGTTTCTCCGAGCGGATTCCGGTCATCGGCACGGCCGTGTCCATGGGGCTGGAACTCGGCCAGGACAGCATCGTCAACGCGATCGTCGACGGCGAGTACGACGTCTCTCCCCGGTTCCCCGTCTACACCAGCGAAGAAAGCATCGTGCGGAACTTCCGGATGGAAACCCTCGACTACCTGGCACAACACTCCCCCCAATCGTTCCAAGACGACACCCAACGCGGCGATTTCAGGACTCTGGTCGACAGCGGCGTGGTGACCGTCGAGCGCGACGGCCAGGCGCTCGACGCCTCCGACATCAGCAACGACTTCGTCTTCGGCCAGGACGTGACGGTCAGCGTCGCGGCGGACATCGACTGGTCCGAGCTCAACAGCAACGACCGCGACGGCGTCGACGACGCCCTCTCCGGAATCATGGACACGACGCATATCTACGGCGAGTACATCGACAAACACGGGGAGCCCGTCAGGCACGACGGCACCAGCGCAACATGGGCCGGTCAATTCGTCGACGTGTACACGGGTGCCTATGGCGAGACAAGGGACTACTTCAACGGTGAGGTCTCAGGTTTCGACAAACCGGACGAGGAACCTGAGGGATGACGAACCAGCGGACCACCACACCGATCCGTACCCAACCCGATCCGATCCGGAGAAACCGTTGACTCGTCACGAGGGCCGTACGCCCGCCTTCCTGGCAGCCACCCTGGCCATGTGCGCAGCTCTGGCCGCGTGCTCCACATCCGAGCCCGAACCCGAAAGGAGAGGGCCGCCTCCGGGCTACGTCTCCCAGTTCTGGGTCGAGCGCGAGGTCATGGTGCGTACTCTCGACCGCATGCTCATCGAGAACGACCAGGAGGAAGTCCTCGACAACAGCACCGGCAGTCAGGAAGTACTGTTCGACACACGCATCCTCCAGGAGACCGAAGACGGCTACGTCGTCGAACTCGACAAGGACGCGTGGCGCACCGACGAAGCCCTCCACCTCGGTGAACTCGATTCTGCCTTGGCCAACGCCACCGGTTTCAACGAGGTCACCTGGTGCGGGGAGGCCGTGGAAGGCGACGAGTTCGTCGACGCCTACATGGACGAGCACTGGGAGACCCTCGACTCCCACGAGGAGTACACGGCCAGCATCGCCGACTACGTCGACTGCGGGGACGGCACCCCGTAACCCTCCCGGGCCCTCCGGGGACGGGCTCCCCTCACGGAAGGAGACCGGTGCGACGATCTCGCACCGGCCCCCTTCCCGCTGTCCCGAAAGCCCCTACCCCCAGGCCAGGGCGGTCAGCTCCGGGTCCTCCAGCGCCGTGCCGATGTCGCGCAGCACCTTGGAGCCCAGCTCCCCGTCGACCAGGCGGTGGTCGAAGGACAGCGACAGGGTCGTCACCTTGCGGACCTTGAGCTTGCCCTTGTGCACCCAGGGCATGTCCCGGATCTGCCCGAAGGCGAGGATGGCCGCCTCACCCGGGTTGAGGATCGGGGTGCCCGCGTCCACGCCGAACACGCCGACGTTGGTGATGGTGATGGTTCCGCCGGACATGTCCGCCGGGCTGGTCTTGCCCGCCCGGGCGGTGTCGGTCAGCCGCTTCAGCTCCGCCGCCAGCTCCGGCAGGGTCATGGCGTCGGCGTCCTTGATGTTGGGCACCACCAGGCCGCGCTCGGTGGCCGCCGCGATCCCCAGGTTCACGTAGTTCTTGACCACGATCTCCTGGTTCTCCCCGTCCCAGGAGGCGTTGACCTCCGGGTGCCGCCGGACCGCCATGAGCAGCGCTTTGGCGACCAGCAGCAGCGGGGACACCCGCACGTCGGCGAAGTCGGGCCGCTCGCGCAGGCGCGCGACCGCCTTCATCGTCCTGGTGACGTCCACCTGGAGGAACTCGGTGACGTGCGGAGCGGTGAACGCGCTGTCGACCATCGCCGCGGCCGTGTGCTTGCGTACCCCCTTGACGGGCACGCGCCGCTCGCGCGCGGTGCGGTCCACGGCCGCCGCGGGTGCCGTCTCCACGGTCTCCGCCGTCTCCGCGGCCTCCGGGCCCACCGGAGCCCGGCCGACCGCGGCCCGCACGTCCTCGCGGGTGACGACGCCGTTCTCGCCCGTGGGGGTGACCGACGCCAGGTCCACGCCGAGGTCCTTGGCCAGCTTGCGCACCGGCGGCTTGGCGAGCGGGCGGCCCGGCGCCGGGGCGGGGGCAGTGGCAGGGGCCGCCTGCGTCTCCCGCAGCGCGGGCGTGTCGGCGGGCGCGGGCCCGCTGACGCGCGGCACGGGCGGCGACGCCGGTGCCGAGGGGCCCGGGCGGCGGCGCGGGCGGCGCTGGGTGGAGGCCGCCTTCTCGCCGTAGCCGACCAGCGGCTTCTCCCGCTCCTCGGAGTCCGCCGATGGGGCGGTCCCCGGGGCGGAACCGCCGGAGCCGTCGTCCACGGTGATGATCACCGCGCCGACCTCCACGGTCTGGCCCTCCTCGGCCAGCAGCTCGCGCACCGTCCCCGCGAACGGGCTGGGGAGTTCGACGACCGCCTTGGCGGTCTCGATCTCGCAGATCATCTGGTTGACCGTGATCTCGTCACCCGGCTTGACGTACCAGGTGAGGAGTTCGGCCTCGACCAGGCCCTCCCCGACGTCGGGCAGCTTGAACGACTGCACTCCGCCGACGGCGGGTGCGTTCTTGGAAATCGCCATGTCCTTCGGTTTCCCCGATCCCTAGTACGCGAACGCCCGGTCGACCCCGTCCAGGACCCGGTCCAGGTCCGGCAGGTAGTGCTCCTCCAGCCGGGACTGCGGGTAGGGGGTGTCGAACGCGGCCACGCGGATGACCGGCGACTCCAGGTGGTAGAAGCACTCCTCGGTGACCCGGGCGGCGATCTCCGCGCCGGGGCCGCCGGAGAGGGGGGCCTCGTGGGCGACGACCAGGCGCCCCGTCCTCTTCACCGAGGCGAACAGGGTCGGGTAGTCCACGGGGGACAGCGAACGCAGGTCGACGACCTCGACGGAGTGGTCGGTGTCGGCCTCGGCGGCCTGGAGCGCCGTCTTGACCATGGGCCCGTACGCCAGGAGGGTCACGTCCGTGCCGGGACGGACCACGCGCGCGGCGCCCATCGGGGCGGCCTCGGCGATGGACGCCCCGGTGTCGACCTCGGCCTTCTCGTAGTAGCGCCGCTTGGGCTCCAGGAAGATCACCGGGTCGTCGGAGCGCACCGCCTGCTGGATCATCCAGTAGGCGTCCTCGGGGTTGGCCACCGACACCACGCGCAGCCCGGCGGTGTGGGTGAAGTAGGCCTCCGGGGACTCGCTGTGGTGCTCGACCGCGCCGATGCCGCCGCCGTAGGGGATGCGCATGACCACGGGCATGCTGAGCGTGCCCGCCGAGCGGCGCCGCATCTTGGCCAGCTGGGTGAAGGTCTGGTTCGCGGCCGGGAAGAAGAAGCCGTCGAACTGGATCTCCACCACGGGGCGGTAGCCGCGCATGGCCATGCCGATCGCGGTGCCGACGATGCCGGACTCGGCGAGGGGGGTGTCGATGACCCGGTCGGCGCCGAAGTCCTTGTGCAGGCCGTCGGTGACCCGGAAGACGCCGCCGAGCCTGCCGACGTCCTCGCCCATGACCAGGACCTTGGGGTCGTGCTCCATGGCGGCGCGCAGGCCGGCGTTGATGGCCTTGCCGATGGTGAGGTTGGTTCCCATGGCCTAGCGGCCCCCTTCCGCGCCCGCGCCCTCGAAGGAGGCCAGGTAGTCGGCGAATTCGGACCGCTGCTGGTCGATGTGGACGTTGGGCTCGGCGTAGACCTCGTGGAAGATGTCGAGGGGCTCGGGGTCGGGCAGGGAGCGGCACTCGGTGCGCACCTGCTCGCCCAGCCGGTCCGCCTCGGCGTCCACGGACGCGAAGAACTCCTCGTCGGCGTGGCCGCCCCGCTCCAGGTGGCGGCGGACCCGCAGGATCGGGTCCTTGGCCTTCCACTCGTCGAGCTCGGCCGACGCGCGGTAGCGGGTGGGGTCGTCGTTGGTGGTGTGGGCGCCCATCCGGTAGGTGAACGCCTCCACGAGCGTGGGGCCGTTGCCCTCGCGGGCGTTGGACAGCGCGGCGCGGGTCACGGCCAGGCAGGCCAGGACGTCGTTGCCGTCCACGCGCAGGCCGGGGAAGCCGAACCCGGCGGCGCGCCGGTAGATGGGCACGCGGGCCTGGCGCTCCAGCGGCTCGGAGATCGCCCACTGGTTGTTCTGGCAGAAGAAGACCACCGGGGCGTTGTTGACCGAGGCGAAGTTGAACGCCTCGTTGGTGTCGCCCTGGCTGGTGGCCCCGTCGCCGAAGTAGGAGATGACGGCGGTGCCGTCCTCGCCGACGGCGCCGTCGCGCTGGACGCCCATGGCGTAGCCGGTGGCGTGCAGGGCCTGGCTGCCGATGACGATCGTGTACAGGTGGAAGCCGTGCTCGTGGGGGTCCCAGCCCCCGTTGGTGACACCGCGGAACATGCCGAGCAGCTCGCGGGGCTCGATGCCCCGGCACCACGCGACGCCGTGCTCGCGGTAGGAGGGGAACGCCATGTCCTTCGCACCCAGTGCGCGCGCGGAGCCGATCTGCGCGGCCTCCTGGCCCAGCAGCGAGGCCCACAGGCCCAGCTCGCCCTGGCGCTGGAGGGAGACCGCCTCGCTGTCGAACCTGCGCACCAGGACCAGGTCGCGGTACAGGGCGCGGATCTCCTCGGCGCTGATGTCCAGGGGGTAGTCGGGGTGCCCCGTCAACTCCCCTTCCGGTGTCAGGAGCTGGATCAGCTCCGGTTCCTCGTGCACGGTCGTGTCCGACACGTTGCTCCCTCGGGTTCTCGGGGCCGAATTCGCGTGGGTGAACGCTGATCGGCCGAATCACGGTCCTCGTCCCACCCGGGGTGGTGGGCGGGAGTTGGACAGCCCTCTCCATATCGTGACAGACCTCACCATGGAGAGCGCAAGCCCTCAGCGTCACCTTTTCAGCTGCGGGCCCCATGATCCCCGATCGACGACCAGGGCGATTACCAGGGCTTCCTAGCACTTACAAGGGTTTCCAACGACTTTTCGAGGACGTGGTCGCGACACGCCGGAGACCGGCCGCCCCGGCCCCGGAGGGGCCGCGCGCCCGGCTCTCCGGCACCGGCGGGGAGCCGTCGGTCCGCGGCCCCTCCGGGCACGCCCGGATGACATCCGTCATGCGACGATCGCTGTGAAACGCGGAGGAACCGGATGATCGGCGGTACTACTGTGCGCCGTCCGCCGGAACTAGGTTCGGGACATGGACCGCGACGACGAACACCCCTCCCCCCAGCCGACCCTCACGGCTCCCACGGCCCCGGGTACGGGCCCCGAGTACCCGTCACCTGGGACCAAGCGGCGGCGCGGCCCCCGTGCGGTCCCGCCGGGTGTGCCCTACCACCGCGTCCTCGCCCATGAGAAGCGCCGCGTCTGGCGCGGCATCGCCGCCCTCGTCCTCTTCGGCGGCGGGATGCTGCTCTTCTCCTTCGCCTTCGGGCTCCTCGGCGCGTTCGTCGACCTGGCGCTCGGCCGCTCCAGCGTGATGCTGGGCGGGGACGAGTTCACCCCCGCCACCCAGGCCTCCGCACTGCTCGGGCTCGCCCTGCTGCTGCCGTGGAGCATGCTCATCCAGCGGTGGCTCTACGGTGTGAGGGGCGCCTCGCTGCACTCGGTGCGGTCGCTCTTCCGGGCCGACGTGTTCGGGCGGACCCTCCTGGTGATCCTGCCCGTCTGGACGGTCTACCTGGCCGTGTTCTCGGCCTTCACGCCCTATCCCGAGACCTCCTGGCTGTTCGCCGACCTCATCGCCATGTTCGCCGTCACCCTGCTGCTGGCGCCGTTGCAGTCGGCCGGTGAGGAGTACGGTTTCCGCGGGCTCGTCTTCCGTGTCGCCGCGAGCTGGGGCCGGAGCGCGCGCACCGGCCTCGTTCTCGGCGTGGTCGTGTCGAGTCTGCTGTTCATGGTGGCGCACCTGGCCTTCGACCCGTGGCTCAACCTGTACTACTTCACGATGGGCGTCACCCTCGCCCTCATCACGTGGCGCACGGGCGGTCTGGAGATCGCCGTGGTCATCCACGCGGTCAACAACACGCTCGCCTTCCTCATCACCACCATCACCCACACCGACGTCATGGAGGGGATGGACCGGTCGATGGGCGCCGGGTCGCCCGTCATGCTCGTGCCCTGCGTCCTCCTCGTCGCGGTCACGGCCGTGGTGTGGCTGCGCACGCGAAGGACGGGACCGGAGGCGACCCCCGTGGAGTCGGCCCCGACCCCGGCGGAACAGAACGCGTGATCGGTCAGGGGGGAGGCGGGCCCTGTCCACGGGCCTGGTTCGAGTAACGGGCGGGAGCGTCGGACCCGGGGCGCGCCCGTTCTCCGGGTTCGGGGGGCGAGCCCTTCGCGGCCGGTTACTCGGCGGCGGCGTGCGCCCTGGAGGCGGGGACCCTCATGCCGCGGTCGCGGGCGTAGTCGGCGAGCATCTCGCGGAGCTGGCGGCGGGCGCGGTGCAGCCGGGACATCACCGTCCCCAGGGGCGTCCCCATCCGCTCGGCCACCTCCTTGTAGGCGTAGCCCTCGATGTCGACGAGGTAGATGACCTCCTGGAACTCCTCGGGCAGACGGGCGAGCGCCTGCTTGATGTCGGAGTCGGGCAGGTGGTCCAGGACCTCGTTCTCGGCCGACCTCATGCCGGAGGACGTGTGCGCCTCGGCGGCGGCGAGCTGCCAGTCCTTGATCTCGTCGGTGGTCTCCTGGCGCGGTTCGCGCTGCTTCTTGCGGTAGCTGTTGATGAAGGTGTTGGTCAGGATCCGGTAAAGCCAGGCTCGCAGGTTCGTACCCGCGCGGAACTGGTGGAAATTCGCGAAGGCCTTGGCGAAGGTCTCCTGCACGAGGTCCTCCGCGTCGGCGGGGTTGCGGGTCATCCGCAGGGCCGTGGGGTAGAGCTGGTCGGCGAACGGTGTCACCGCGGTGGCGAAGTCCAGCGTCTGCTCCCCGTCGCGGGTCTCACCGGTCGTGGAGGCCTGGTCCATTTCGATAGTCGTCAAGATTCCCCCTCAGGACGACCGGACGGTCACTTCCACTCTGTAAGACGCCGCCGAAGGCCTCCAATGATGACATCAATCCGCGTGATACGAGTCACGGGATCCCCGAAACAGTCACCGGCACTGTCCAACGTGAGGTAAAGGCCCGGCGCGCCTCCTGGTCAGGATGCCTACCCGTTTGCGCGTGCCGTACGCTTGCGACGTTCCCCTCCCCGCCGGTCCGGGGAGGCGGCCCGCCCGCCGCAGGCACGTGCGGCACACCCCTTTTCCTTGTGGAGGACCCTGTGGCCCGCGTCGTTGTTGACGTCATGCTCAAGCCCGAGATCCTGGACCCCCAGGGCCAGGCCATCGCCGGGGCCTGCTCCCGGCTGGGCTTCGAGGGGATCGAGCAGGTCCGCCAGGGCAAGCGCTTCGAGGTCGAGGTGGAGGGCGCGGTGGACGAGGCCAAGCTCGCCGACGTCCGCCGCCTGGCCGAGACCCTCCTCGCCAACACCGTCATCGAGGAGTACAGCGTGCGCGTGGAGGACTGACCTCCGAGCGTGTGATCCGGAGCACTCCTCGCGCCGCGCCCCTCCCGGAATCCGCCGCCGCCGGAAACCCGCGGAGAAATCCGCGGGAATCCGCCCGCACGGTGTCCGACGTGCCCGAAGCGCCGGAGAGAACGGCCGTGTCCCCGCCGGGGACGCGGCCGTTCGTTTTACTCCGTCCGCCCTCGGGGAAGGTTCTTAACATGCCGGGATGAACACGACAACGGAGCACGAGAGGTGTACGAATGGACGCCGATTTCTCGATCTCCCTCCCCAGGCAGGCGTACACGGTCGCCGTCGCACGCGATGTCCTGGGCACCCTCCTCGTTCGCGCGGGAGTGTGCCGGGACTGCGTCGACGACATCCTCCTGGCCGTCTCCGAGGCCTGTGCCAACGCGATCGACCACGGCGAACCGGCCCGTGACTACAGGGTCGAGGCGGAGATGGGCGGGCGATGGTGCGAACTGCGGATATCCCATACCGGGAGAGCGCCCGATCCCGTGGCGCTCGCGGAGCGGTTCACCACCGACCACACGCCCCTCCCCGGTCTGGAAGCGGAATCAGGCAGGGGCATTCTGTTGATGCGCTACCTCATGGACGAGGTCGCCTTCGAGGGGGAACCAAGGACGACGGTCCTGCTGCGCAAGCGGCTCACGGCTTGTGACGGACCGCCGGCGGACAGCGCCGCCGAGCAGGTGCCGGCCCAGCGCTACGCCCTGATGTGAGCAGGCCGAGCCGCGTGTCCCCCGGCCCCGGGACGCGGCGGCCCGCGGCCGGGATCGGGACCGCGCCGACGGCGCGCGCGTCCACCGCCCCGCCGCGAGCGGGGGCCACCCAGTGACGCATCACACAAGGCGCTGCCTGCAGCGCCGGTTCCGCCTGTGGAATGCCACACCGGAACGCGGCGGGTGACCGCGGGAGTTCAGAGCATTCTCCAAGGGAAAGGGCCCCGAAGGGCTCCGCCGTCGTACCCGACCACAGGTGAGCGGGTACGCTGCGGAGTGCGGACGCACCGTCCCCAGGGACGGGGCCAGGCAGCGGCGTCTCCCTCGCCGCACTCTCCCCGTGCACGCGGGGACGGACTCGACCCGATCTCTCGGAGTGTGCTCATGACAGCCCGTGTGGGCGTCGTCACCTTCCCCGGCTCCCTCGACGACAAGGACGCCGCGCGCGCCGTCGCGCTGGCGGGCGCCGAACCCGTCCCGCTCTGGCACGCGGACGCCGACCTCAGGGGCGTCGACGCCGTGGTCCTGCCCGGCGGCTTCTCCTACGGCGACTACCTGCGCTGCGGGGCCATCGCCCGGTTCGCCCCCCTGATGTCGGAGCTGGTCCCGGCCGCCCGTTCGGGCGCGCTGCCGGTCCTGGGCATCTGCAACGGCTTCCAGATCCTGTGCGAGAGCCACCTGCTGCCCGGAGCCCTGACCCGCAACTCCTCCCTGCGGTTCGTCAACCGCGACCAGGTGCTGCGCGTGGAGAACACCGGCACCGCGTGGACCGGCGCCTACACCGAGGGCCAGGAGGTCCTGGTGGTACTCAAGAGCGGTGAGGGCAGCTACGTTGCCGACGAGCACACCCTGGACGAGCTGGAGGCCACCGGCCGCGTCGTGGTCCGCTACGTCGGCGGCAACCCCAACGGCTCCCGCCGCGACATCGCCGGGATCACCAACGAGCACGGGAACGTCGTCGGCCTCATGCCGCACCCCGAGCACGCCGTCGAACCGCTCACCGGCCCCTCCGACGAGGGCCTGGGCTTCTTCTCCTCGATCCTCGCCCACCTGGCCGCCGGTTCGCCGGTGAACGCCTGAGCCGCATCCCGAACTGGAGGGTTGGCCGATGATGGGGCTGCTGCGCTCCAGAAGGACGATGTTCGTCCTCGTGGGGCTGGTCGTGGTCGGACTGGTGGTGTCCGCGGGCATCGGCCTGTTCAACGCCATCGGCTCGGTGCCCGTCGCCTCGCCGCCCCCTCCCCAGGGCCAGCAGGACGGGGGCCGGGGCGGCGCCCCGTCCCAGAACACGCCGCCGGACGTGGACGTGCTCGGCCAGGCGCCCTCCGGTCTGAGGTACGTCTCCGACCCGGAGGCCGACGTCTACTGCGAGGGCACCGAGTGCGTCCGGCTGGTCATGGTCATGACCGAGGACGGTGAGCTGACCGAGGACTCGCGCGAGACCGTCGACACGGTGGTCTCCCACCTCCTCGGCCGGGGCTGGGAGGAGCAGGAGCCCCAGGGAGCGCCCGCGGAGCAGGTCTTCCTCAGCGACGGCGAACACATGCTGGCCGACACCTCCGCCCACGACGAGTCCGAGTCCCCGGCGACGCTGATGCTCGGCGACGCGAGCGGGCCCCAAACGCCCTGACCCGACCTTCCGCGCCGTTGGTCGGACGCCACGGCCCGGCTTCCACCCGCACACCCCGAACGGAACCACGCATGTCTGAAGCACCTGGTCTCGACACCGTCGCCGTGGCGCACGACAACCCCGACACACCCCAGCCGTACGCCGAACTGGGCATGGCCAAGGACGAGTACGAGCGGGTACGCGAGATCCTGGGCCGCCGTCCCACCTCCGCCGAGCTGGCCATCTACTCGGTCATGTGGAGCGAGCACTGCTCCTACAAGTCGTCCAAGGTGCACCTGCGCCAGTTCGGGGAGAAGGCGCCCGAGAACGACGCCCTGCTCGTCGGTATGGGCGAGAACGCGGGCGTGGTGGACGTCGGCGACGGCCGCGCGGTCACGTTCAAGATCGAGTCGCACAACCACCCCTCCTACGTGGAGCCGCACCAGGGCGCGGCCACCGGCGTGGGCGGCATCGTGCGCGACATCCTCACCATGGGCGCCCGCCCCGTCGCGGTGATGGACGCGCTGCGGTTCGGCCCGGCCGACGCCGACGACACCAAGCGGGTACTGCCCGGCGTGGTGTCGGGCATCTCCTTCTACGGCAACTGCCTGGGGCTGCCCAACATCGGCGGTGAGATCGGCTTCGGCGCCGGGTACATCGGCAACCCGCTGGTCAACGCGCTGTGCATCGGCGTGATGCGGCACGAGGACATCAAGCTGGCGCAGGCGCCCGGCCCGGGCAACAAGGTGGTGCTGTTCGGCTCCACCACCGGACCCGACGGGATCGGCGGCGCCTCGGTGCTGGCCAGCGCCACCTTCGACGACGAGTCGCACGCCAAGCGGCCCAGCGTGCAGGTCGGCGACCCGTTCATGGAGAAGCTGCTCATCGAGTGCAGCCTGGAGCTGTTCGAGAAGGACCTGGTCGTCGGCATCCAGGACCTGGGGGCGGCGGGCGTGTCCTGCGCCACCACCGAGCTCGCGGCGGGCGGCACCGGCGGTATGCGCGTCCAGCTGGACCGGGTTCCGCTGCGCGACCACCGGCTCACTCCCGAGGAGATCCTCATGAGCGAGTCGCAGGAGCGCATGATGGCGATCGTGGAGCCCGCGAAGCTGGACGAGTTCCTGGCCATCTGCGACAAGTGGCAGATCCTGGCCACCGAGATCGGCGAGGTCACCGACGTGACCCCCGAGGAGGCCGAGCGCGGCGGCCGCCTGGTGATGACCTGGCACGGCGAGACCGTGGTGGACATGCCGCCGCGGACCGCCTCCGACGAGGGCCCCGTCTACCAGCGCCCGTACGCTCGCCCGGCCTCGCAGGACGCGCTCCAGGCCGACGACGCCGGGAAGCTGACCCGGCCCTCCGGCGACGCCGAGCTGCGCGAGCAGGTGCTGCGCGTGCTGGGCGCCCCGGGCGTGGGCGACCCGACGTGGGTCACCCAGCAGTACGACAGCTACGTGCGCGGCGACACGGTGGTCTCCACCCCGCACGACGCCGGGATGATCCGCGTCTCCGACGACTCCCACCGCGGCGTGGCCCTGTCCACGGACGGCAACGGCCGCTTCACCCGGCTGGACCCGTACGCGGGCACGCAGCTCGCCTACGCCGAGGCCTACCGCAACGTCGCCGCGACGGGCGCGCGCCCGCTGGCGGTGACCAACTGCCTCAACTTCGGCTCGCCCGAGGACCCCGGGGTGATGTGGCAGTTCGCCGAGTCCGCCCGCGGTCTGGCCGACGCCTGCCAGCAGCTGGGCACCCCGGTGACCGGCGGAAACGTGAGCTTCTACAACCAGACCGGTGACGTGGCGATCAACCCGACCCCGGTGATCGGCGTGCTCGGCGTGATCGACGACGTGCGCACCCGGCTGCGGACGGCGTTCGGGACCGACGGCGCCCGGGTGTTCCTGCTGGGCGAGACCCGGCCGGAGTTCGGCGGCTCGGCCTGGGCCGACACGGTCCACGCCCACCTGGGCGGGCTGCCGCCGCGGGTGGACCTGGCCGCCGAGGCCGCCCTGGGCGAGGTGCTGGCCGCCTCCGCCGAGCGGGGCCTGGCCGAGGCCGCGCACGACCTGTCCGACGGCGGCCTGGCGGTCGCGCTTGCCGAGTCGGCGATGCGCGGCGGCCGGGGCGTGCGGGTGACCGTGGACGGGGAGGTGTTCACCGCCCTGTTCAGCGAGTCCGGCGCCCGCGCGGTCGTCGCGGTGCGGCCCGGCGAGGAGGAGGCGTTCGTGGCCCTGGCCAACGAGCACGGCGTGCCGGTGGAGCAGATCGGCGTCGTGGGCGGCGAGGCCCTGTCGGTCACCCACCCCGGCGGCGCCGTGGAGATCGCGCTGACCGACCTGCGCGCCTCCTACGAGGCGGCCCTGCCCGCCCTGATGGACGGCGTGTGACACTGACCGTTCGCGGCGGGGGCGTCCTCCAGGGCGCCCCCGCCGCGTCGTCTCAGCCGACCCTCATCTGCTCGTCACCGAAGCCGGCGACGATCACCAGGGTCCCGCCCAGCGCGGAGACGTAGCGGTCCGGGGCGTCCCTCGTGGAGAGGTCGCCGGACTCGATCTGCGAGACCCTCGCCACCGACACCCCCATCCGCTGCGCCACCTGTGTCTGGGTCAGTCCACGGTGCCGACGCATCTCCACCAGCCGCCAGGCTCGTGCCTGGTCACGTAGGCGTGCGACTCCGGCGTCGAACTCCTCGGGGCCGCCTGCGGTGATCCGCTGATCACGGGTTCGACTGTCCATACCCGTCAGCGTAGAGGGGTCTACCGGTGCCCGGAGGAGGTTTTCCGCGTGGTTGCCACTGGCTGGGTAGGGGACCAGGAAGGAACAGGTGGACCGGGTCCCCCGCGGCACGCGCGGGGCGCCCGGAGGTCGGGAGCGTACAGCGACGGAAGGGAGCGGAAATCATGCGACGCGGCAGGTTGAAGGGCCCCCTGGGCAGCCACGAGCGTCCGGCGAGCGCCCTGGGTTTCCGTGCGGTGCTGGCCGTGTTCGGCGCCCTGGTACTGCTGGTCGGCGCGATCGCCGCGTACGTGTGGACCGACCAGGTCTGGCTGGTCGTCCTGCTCGGCGCGGGCTTCGTCGCCGCCTGCGTGAACGTGTACTGGGTGTCCAGGCGCCGCAGGCACGAGCACCCCTCTTCCTGACGGCCAGGCCGCGGGGGTCAGGCGGTACCGGTTCCCGCGAACACCGCCGGGAGCGGGGACGCGGCCCCCGCCCCCGGTGCACAGCGGCTCACCGGCTGCTCAGACGGTAACCAGGGGGATCCGTGCCTTCACGGCCTCGGCGATCTTGCCGATGTCCACCGGGTCGGAGGTGAGGACCGTCGCCCCCGTCTCCATGGCGACCAGGACCACCATGGCGTCCACGATGTCGCTCGTGCCGGAGATGCCCAGGAGCTTGCCGATCCGGCGGGCCATCGCATCATCGACCCCGACCATCTCGCAGCCCTTCACCACGTGGGCGAGCCCGGCCTGGCGCGCGCCGCCCCGCCAGATCTGGGCCAGCACCGTCGCGGGCACCAGGGGCTGGCGCCCGGCCCGATTCTCCTCACGGCACAGTGACCACACCATTCCCCTGGGGTTCGCCTCTGCCTCACGCAGAGCACCCGCGTCGAGGACGAGTCCCCGTGGACGCAACACCCTCATTCGTCACCCACTTCGCCGTAACGGTCAAGGTAGGCGAGTGCCGCCTGGTTGGCACGGTCGTCGTCCGCCGGGACCGGACGGCCGATGCCCGTCGCCTCGATCACCGACCGCGCCTGTGCCTCCGCCTCGGCTGTGGGCTCACCGAACACGGCGAAGTGCTCTTCGAGGGCGATCCGGGCCTCCTCCAGGTCCGCCGTCCGTCTCGCGGCTCTGTCCAGCCATCTGGACAGCGGAACGCCGTCCCGGTCGGCCGCGCGCCGGGCGCGGGCGACGGTCTCGGAGTCAAGGGACACGGAGAGCTTCTCAGCGGACATGTCCCCATGATAGGCGGCGAGTAGCACCGCCGGTGCTACTTTTTCGGCATCCTTCGGGATCCCGAGGAAGCGGCCGGGGCAGGAGTCCCCCGTCCCGGCCGTCCCGGTCGGCTCAGTCCTCCCCGGCCAGGGCGTCCTGGCGGATGAGGTCGGCGGCGCGCTCGCCCAGGGCCAGGACCATGACCATGGGGTTGGGCGTCGGCAGCGTGGGGAACACCGACGCGTCGGCCACCCGCAGGCCGCGCAGCCCGCGCACGCGCAGGCGCGGGTCGACCACGGCGCCGTCGTCGTCGGCGGCGCCCATCCGGCAGGTGCCCGCCGGGTGGTAGACGGTGTGGGCGGCGCGGCGGCCGTACTCGGACAGCTCCTCGTCGCTCCGGACGCCGGGACCGGGGGCGACCTCCCGGGTGATCCAGGACCGGAACGGCTCGGTGGCGGCGACCTCGCGGGCGATCCTGAGGCCGTCCACGATCGTCCTCTCGTCGTAGCCCTCGGGGTCGGTGAAGTACCGGAAGTCCAACGCGGGCTTCTCACGGGGGTCGGCGGTGGTGAGGCGGAGTTTGCCGCGCGAGCGCGCGCGGGGGATGTTCGGCGTCATGCAGACCGCGTATCCGTCTGGCGGGGACTCGTAGCCCAGCCGCTTCGTGTTGTCGTCGAAGGGGACCTGGTAGATGTGGAACATCAGGTCCGGGCGCGGATCGGAGTCGTCGCGCCGCACGAACAGGCCCGCGTCGGAGTGCATCACCGTGTTCGTCGGGACCGGCCTGCTGGTCTCCCACATGATGATCGACTCGGGGTGGTCGAGCAGGTTCTCGCCGACGCCGGGCAGGTCGTGGCGGGGTTCGACGCCCACCTCGCGCAGTTCCCCGGCGTTGCCGACCCCCGAGAGCATGAGCAGCCGGGGCGAGTCGACCGCTCCCGCGCACAGGATCACCTCGCGGCGGGCGCTGACGGTGGTGCGCGTGCCGTCCGCGGCCGTGGCGCTGACCCCCGTGGCGCGGTCGCCGTCGAACAGCAGCCGGTCCACCCAGGTCTCCAGCATGACGGTGAGGTTGTCGCGCACGTCCATGATCGGGTGGAGGTAGGCAACGGAGGCCGAGGAGCGGTGGCCGGTGTAGGGGTCGTAGGCGATGGACAGGAAACCCGCCCCGCACGCGAACCCGCCTCCGTGCGAGGTCAGGGCGTTGAAGTCCTCCACCACCGGGACGCCGGCCGCCTCGGCCGCCGAGGCCACCCAGTCCTTGACCATGGTGTTGCGGTCCTTCTCGGCGACCGGGACGATGTTGCACTTGATCCGGTCCGCGTAGGACTGCACGGTGGCGTTGTCCCAGCCCTCGGCGCCCGCCGCGACCCAGTCGTCGAGGTCCTCGGCGAACGGCCGGAAGCTGATGAGCGTGTTGTGCGAGGAGCACCCGCCGAGCACGCGGGCCCGCGAGTGCAGGATGTGGGAGTTGCCGCGCGGCTGCTCGACGGTGGTGTAGCCGTAGTCGAGTTCCCCGTCCAGGACGCTCAGCCAGTCACGCAGGCGCAGGACGTGCTCCAGGCCGCGGTCGTCGGGACCGCCCTCGACCAGGCACACGGTGGTGCCGGGGTCCTCGGTGAGCCGGTTGGCGATCACCGATCCCGCGGTGCCGCCTCCCACGATCACGTAGTCATAGGTGCTCTCGGTCGGGTCCACGGTCCGGTTCCTCTCGTCGCTCGTCACCGTCAGCCGAACCAGCGCTGCGGTTCGGGGGACAGGTTGCGGTAGACGTGCTTGGCCTCGCGGTACTCGTCCAGGCCCGCGAGCCCGAGTTCGCGGCCGATCCCGCTGCGGCCGTAGCCGCCCCACTCGGCGCCGGGGAAGTAGGGGCCGTAGTCGTTGATCCAGACGGTGCCGTGGCGCAGGGCCGCGGCGACGCGCTCCCCGCGGGCGGTGTCGTCGGTCCACACGCCGCCGGAGAGGCCGTAGTCGGTGTCGTTGCCCAGCTCGACGGCCTGCTGCTCGGTCTCGAAGCGCTCCACGGTCACGACCGGGCCGAACACCTCGGTCTGGACGATGTCCATGGCGCGGTCGCAGTCCACGAACACGGTGGGCCGGTAGAAGTAGCCCTGCGCGAGGTCCGGGTCGTCGGGCCGCCTGCCCCCGGCGATGATCCGGGCGCCCTCCTCGACTCCGCGCGCGACCGCGGCCTCCACCTTGGCACGGTGCTCGGCCGACACCAGCGGGCCGCAGCGCACGCCCTCGCCCTGGCCGCGGCCGATGCGGATGGCCTCGGCGCGGCGGGCGAGTTCGGTGGTGAAGGCGTCGTGGACGTCGTTGTGCACGATGAGGCGGGCCCCGGCCGAGCAGACCTGCCCGGAGTGGAAGAACGCGGCGCTGAGCGCGTAGTCCACGGCGGTGTCCAGGTCCACGTCCGGGAAGATGATGTTGGGGTTCTTGCCGCCGAGTTCCAGGGCGATCTTCTTGACCGTCTCGGAGGCCGCCGCCATGATCCGCCTGCCGGTGGCCAGACCGCCGGTGAAGGAGACCAGGTCCACGTCGGGGTGCTCGGACAGCGGGGCGCCCGCGTCGGGCCCGCTGCCCGTGACCAGGTTGACCACGCCCGCCGGGACGCCCGCCTCGGTGGTGAGCTCGACCAGCTTGGCGGTGGTGACCGGTGTGATCTCGCTGGGCTTGACCACCATGGTGTTGCCCGCGGCCAGGGCCGGGGCCATCTTCCAGGCGAGCTGGAGCAGCGGGTAGTTCCAGGGCGTGATCATGCCGCAGACGCCGACGGGCTCGTAGACCACCTTGCTGTGCACGCCCTCGGGCGCGGAGACCAGGCGGCCCGCGTCCTTGTCGGCGAGACCGGCGTAGTAGCGGAAGACGCCGGTGACGTCGTCGACGTCGATCCCGCCCTCCTCGATGGTCTTGCCGGTGTCGAGGGACTCCATGACCGCGATCTCCTCGCGGTCGCGCTGGAGCAGGTCCGCGATGCGGTCGAGGACGCGTCCGCGCTCCCCTGCGGGGGTGCGGGGCCACTCCCCGCCGTCGAAGGCGCGGCGGGCCGCGGCGATGGCCTCCTCTGAGTCTGCCCTTCCGCCCTCGCTGACGATGGTCAGGACGGAGGCGTCGGCGGGGTTCAGGATCTCCCGCACCCGGCCGTTGCCGGCCGCCCGCCACCGGCCGTCGATGTAGAGGCTGGTGGCCGTCGCCGACCCCGGTTCCGCCAGGTACGGCACGGACGGAAGGGTTACGTAGAGCTCGTTCACGGGTCCGGTTTGCCCCGGATCGTTAGTCACAAACAGCCTCGTCTCATCCGACTCTTCCACCACGTCCGCCCCGGAGACCGGACTGATCCGCGCGGACGATCCGACCCGGCGGGGACGCCCGTGGTCCGGCCCGCGCCACACCCGGGCCAACAACTACTCGGGGCGGCGGTCGGGGGAGCGGCGGAACACCCGCACCTGGGGAAGACGGGGACGAGAGTTTGACGTACATTGAGGTGTGCCCTTAGTTGAGGCATACCTAAGCGGGTTCGTCCGGACTCCCGAGCCCCCGCGGCACGGACCGCGCCCACCGCGCACCCCTTGAGGAAGGCATGCTGCTCGAACAGGAACGCCGCGACGTGTGTCTGACCGCCCGCGCCCTGGCCGCGGACCCGGGCACCGCGCCCGGCGAGTCGGGGACCGTCAGCGTCCGCAGCGGCGATCTGGTGGTCGTCACGCCCCACGGCGTCCGCCTCGACCAGATCCAGCCCGCCGACTGCCCGGTGATGTCGCTCGACGACCGTGTGCTGGAGGGAAGGCGCGACCCCGCCGCCGAGGCCACCCTGCACATGGCCGTGCACCGCCTGTCCGCCGAGCACGACCGCGACGTCACCGCCGTGGTCAACGCGTTCACGACCGACACCGTCGCGGTGTCCTCGGTCCTGGTCGAGCTGCCCGCCATCCACCACCGCGCCGCCGGTCTGGGCGGGGCGGTCGCTGTCACCCCGTACGCCACCTACGGCACCGGAGAGATCGCCGACCACGCCGTCAAGGCGCTCAAGGGCCGCGACGCCGCGCTGCTCGCCGACCACGGCGGCCTCGCCCTGGGCCGCGACCTGGGGCACGCGCTGGAGAACTTGCGGCTGCTCGACTGGCTCAGCGGCGCTTACCTGAGGGCCCGCCAGCTCGGCGAGCCCCGTGTGCTGTCCGAGGACGAGCTGGCCCGGGTCCGCGAGCGCGACACCTACGGCTGGGCGGGCCCGGACATCCTCTGAGACCCCGGCCGTCGGACCTCCCCGCCGTCGGGCGGTTTCACGCTCTCAGGACGCGTCATCGGATCGTCGTCCGTCCGGTGACGAACGGGCCCGATCTCCGCTACGGGAAGCCCTCGTCGGGTGACGGTGAACCGTTCACCGCTCTCAACGGCATTGAGGAGCTCCCAGAACCTGTTCACGGCCTCGGTCTCGGTGATCGTACGCATGCCTGCCACAGACCCTGGTTACCAGGCTCCGCCCCCGAGCACATGGGAAACGAAGTAAGTCCGTGGGCGTCCCCTGAGTCGTCACGCGTCCTCGTCGTCCTCGTCGTCGAGCACCTCGTCGGGGCGGATCCAGGCCAGGTAGCAGGCAGGGAAGGCCGCGTGGCACATGGTCGTGAGAACCACCAGCGGCACGAGGACGGCCATGAGGAGCCGCGCGCTCAACTCCAGGTTGCTGACCCAACTGCCGAAGATGGCGCCCACCACGAGCAGGACACAGAGGAGGACCATGGTCACGTTGTGTCCCACACGGGCGGCGTGGTCCATCTCGGCGCGCTGGAACTCGTCCAGCCCCTCGTAACCGCCCACCCAGCGCACGGCGACGTTGACGTGCGTGGCGAGCAGGGCCGAACCCCCCAGCAGCAGGCCGTAGAGCGTCAACGACACATAGGAGTCGGACGCCTCAGCCATGAGGCCGACGGCGTAGGACGCCGCGGCCAGCACGGTGACGAGCGCGAACGCGACCACCGTCAGGCGGCGGCGGGACCGCGCGGCCCAGAAACGGCGACGGCGCGGGTTCTCGATGTAGGCACGCAGCCGCTCCTGCTGGCGCGAACCGGGCTTGCTGACGAACACGGGGGTCTCCTTCGGGTCACTGACCGATACGGGGGAAGGGCTCGGTGGAGAAGACGACCTCCACCGGAACCTCGAAGTAGCGCGCGACGCGCAGCGCGAGGTGGAGGCTGGGGCTGTACTCGCCCCGCTCCAGGTAGCCGACCGTCTGGTAGTGCACGCCCAGCGCCTCGGCCAGTTGGCGGCGGGAGACGCCGCGCTCCGCCCGCAACATCGCGATCCGGTTGTAGACGGCCTCGCCGCCTCCGGCCGCGGCCCTGGGGCGGCGGCCGGTCGCCCCGCCGCTCTCAGCGGACACTCCGCACCGCCCTCTCCCGGGCCGTCTCGGCGCCCGACCGGGCATCCGCACTCATCACACCAACCCTCCGTTCCGTCATCCTCCTACTGCTATTGATAGTACATGTACTACATCCTGAACAACAGGGGATACAGGACGGGGTCGAAGGCGGACCACGGAACGCGATGGAACGCACCCGAGCGGGAAGCCGAGCCGCGACGCGGAGAACGCGTTTCGAACACGGTGCCGGGGAAGAGGAAAAACGGGTGTGGACAACCCCCCACGCGGCTCCCGGAACGGGACAATGGTGCTGACAACGACGCCGAACGGCAGGAGACCCCATGCGCTGCAGCTACATCAGGCTCCTCGTCAACGACTACGAGGCCTGCTTCCGCTTCTACTCCGAGGTGCTCAAGCTCCCCGTGCTGCGCGGGGACGAGGGCAGCCGCTACGCGGAGTTCGACGTCGAGTCGGGGACCCGGCTGGCGATCAACCAGCGCGAGGTGATGGCGGAGGCCCTGGAGACCGACACCGCCGACCCGGCGCTGCCGAACCAGGACCGGTTCGCGGTGATCTTCGAGGTGGACGACGTCGACGCCACGGCCGCCAGACTGGTCTCGGACGGCGCCCGGCAGGTGATGGAGCCGCGTGACTGGACCGCCTGGGGCATCCGCGCGGCGCACTTCCGCGACCCCGACGGCTACCTGCTGGAGATCAACAGCCCGCTGATCCCCGTGGCGGAGGTCTGATCCCGCATCACCGGACGGGCTCCCCTCAGCCGGACAGGTGCTCCACCATCAACTCGTTCACCCGTTCCGCGCGCTCGACCCCGAGCAGGTGCGCGGCGCCGGAGACGACCTCGAACCGGGCGTCGGGGACCCCGTCCGCCAGCCTGCGGCCGTGGCCGGGCGGCAGCATCGGGTCGTGGGCGGCCGACACCACCAGGGTCGGCACCCGCACGGAGGCCACCAGGTGGCGCTGGTCCATCCCGGCCACGGCGTCGCACACCGAGGCGAAGCCCTCCGGGTCGAGCCCGCCGAACTCCTCGGTCAGCCGGGCCACGACCCGCGGCCGCTCCTCGCCCATGTCCGGGGTGAACCAGGGCCGCACCACGTCCGCGGTCACCGACTCCAGGCCCGACGAGCGCACCCGGGAGGCCAGGAGGTCCCACCGGTGCGTCCGCGGGGTGCGGGGCGCCGCGGCCAGCAGCACGAGGCGTTCCAGGGTGCGCGGCGAGTTGGCCGCGATCCACACCAGCAGCGCCCCGCCGAGCCCCGCGCCCACCGCGTGGACCCGGGTCAGTCCCTGGGCCTCCAGGACGCCGAGCAGGTCCAGGGCGAGTTCCTCGACGGTGTAGGGGCCCTCCGGGGCCGGAGAGGAGCCGTGTCCCCGGTGGTCGACCCGCAGGACCCTGTGGTCGCGGGTGAGTTCGGGCAGCTGCGGTTCCCAGACCGACATCGTGGTGCCGAAGGGCGGCACGAGCAGTACGACGGGCGCGTGCCGGGGACCGTCGAGCCGGTACTGGAGCGGAAGCAAGGTCATGGAACCTCCGAGTCGCCAGAACGCCAGGCTATCGGCAGAGTCCCGTTCGGGGCCGCACCCTTTCTCCCGTTTTCCGTCCAGTGGAGGACCGTAACTGACCTCCATGCTTCCTAGAGTCCTCGTGTACCGAGTCGGACAGGGCGGGAAAGCGGTGGTCATGGTGGTCACGACGGCGACGAGCACGGTGGACGTGGAGCGCGCGAGCCTCCTGCGGTTCCTGGGGGACCAGCGCGACTTCCTGCGCCTCACGGTCCGGGGCCTGGACGACGAACAGGCCGCGCGGCGCACCACGGTGAGCGAACTGACCCTCGGCGGACTGGTCAAGCACGTGACCCGGGCCGAGCGCAACTGGATCGGGTTCGTCCGCGACGGGGAGGTCCAGCAGAAGACGGACTACGAGGACCCGGCCACCTGGGAGGAGCACACCGACAGCTTCCGGTTGCTGGAGGGCGAGACCCTCGACGGCGTCCTGGCCGACTACGCGCTGGCCGCGCGGGAGACCGAGGCGTTCGTCAACGGCCTGCCGGACCTGGAGGTCAGCCACCGGCTCCCGGACGCGCCGTGGTTCCCCGAGGGCGCCTCCTGGTCCGCCCGCGACGTGCTGCTGCACATCATCCGCGAGACCGCGCAGCACTGCGGGCACGCCGACATCCTGCGCGAGGCCCTGGACGGCCAGAAGAGCATGGGCTGACGAGGCCGCTCACCCGACCCGGTTCCCGGGCGGTACCGGCGGCGGGGAACACTCACGGAGCAGAGAGCTCGGTTCCCCGCCGCCGCCCTTCTGTATATTTTTCTGTACAGTTGAGGAATGGCGATTCTCGAGCACACCCAGGAGATCAGCGTCACCGACGCGGCGAGACGCGGCGTCGCCGGCATCGTCCACGACGCGGAACAGGGGGCCGAGGTCATCGTGACCCGGAGGCGTGAGCCGGTCGCGGCCGTGGTCGCGTTCTCCCGGCTCACAGAACTGGAGCAGGCCGAAGCAGACCTCAGAGACCTCGCTCTGGTCATGGCACGGGATCTCACCGACAGCGGGCGGCGGACCTCCCTGGACGACGTCCTGAACGCTTTCGGGCACAGCCGTGCCTCGCTCGAAGAACTTCCCGAGGACTGATGACCGAGATCTCCTTCACCGACGCCGCCATCGACGATCTGCGGCGACTCGGTCCGGACGCGGTGCCCAAGGTCCTGAAGAAGGTTCTCCCCCTGGAGGAGAACCCGGAAGCCGGGTACCCCCTGGGCGGTGAACTCACGGGGTTTCGCAAGCTGGTCGTGGGACGCAACACCTGGCGTGTCGTGTACCGCGTGACCGACGGGAAAGACGTGGAGATCTGCGAGGTCTGGGCCGTGGGCGAACGTGCGGACGCCCAGGTCTACGCCGAAGCCTCCTTACGGGTTCGGGAGGCGTCGAACGCGACCCCCGTAGCCCGGCGACTCGCGGCCGTCATCGAGCGCCTCGGCAAACCGGCGAGCGGTGTGGCCCACGAACCGGTTCCCCCGAGGGAACCCGTTCCGAAATGGCTGGCCGAACGCCTCGTCCACAGCGTCGGCATAGCTCCCGAGAAGGTGGCGGCTCTGGACCTCGAACAGGCCGTAGACCTCTGGAGCGACTTCCGCGCACGCCCCCGCTGAGATCCGCGTTCCGAAAGACCGACCGGACACCGGAAACGACGGGGGCGCCCCCACTGACCTGTGGGAACGCCCCCGGTTACGAGGTGGCGAGGGTCGCTTCCGCATCCCCCCTCAAAGTACGGAAGCGACCCTCGCGCTGGGAAGCGGCCGGCGACTCCTCCCCCCTGGAGTCGCAGCCTTGAAGGCCTGCCGCGGAAACGACCCGGTCGTTCCGCGTTGATGGAGACACTACCCACCACACCCTCGAATAACAACCCTGAGTCACGATGAACTACTTAAAGTGATCGTCATTCCTCGGCAGACTGCGGGCCAAGCGTGTGTGCGCAGCGTCAAACCGGGGTCATGACGGGGCGCTCGGGGACCGCGCTTAGCCTGGTCTGGTGAGATCACCGCTCCTCAGCCCACGGTGGCTCGGCATCCACCTGCTCGCCGTGCTGGTCGGCGTCGTCTGCGTCGCCGGTACCGCCTGGCAGTTCGTCCGCGCCTTCGAGCCCGACCGCGAGGTCATCACCAACCCGGTCGCGGACCTGGCCGGCGCCGTGCCCGTCTCGGACCTGCTCGAACCGGGCCAGTACATGCACCCGGACTCCTTCGCCAACAGCGCGGTGGAGGCCAGCGGCAGCTACGACGCCGACGCCCAGCTGCTGGTGCCGCGCGTCGTGGACGGCGTGCGCGGTTACGACGTCATCGTCCCCCTGGTCACCGACGACGACGGCGCCGCCGTCACCGTCAACCGGGGCTGGGCCGAGGCGGGCCAGGACATCCCGCCCGTACCGGGGGGCGAGGTCACGGTCACCGGCTGGCTGCTGCCTCCTGCGGGCTCGGAGGGGGTCGTGCCGGTGGACGTCTCCGAGGGCCAGGTCGAGCGCATCGCCACGTCCGTGCTCGTCAACGAGTGGGACCACCCGCTCTACGAGGGCTACGTCACCCTGCCCGAGACGGACCCGGCCACAGCCTCGCTCGTCCCGGCGCCGCCGCCCGAGCCGCCCACCGGGTTCACCGTCAACTGGCGCAGCCTCAGCTACACCGTGCAGTGGGCGATGTTCGGCGTCTCCGCCGTGGTCTTCTGGGTCCTGCTGATGCGCCGGGAGCTGCGCGAGGGGGGCTCCCGGGAGGATCAGCCCGCGGTAGCGGGCTCCTGAGCCCGTCCGGCTTCGCGGTCCTTGGCCTGCTCCGAGCGAACGATCCGGTGCTCGACCACGAAGCCGAGCACGGGGATGGTGCCCGCGAGCGCCACGCCCAGCGTGCGGGAGGCGCTCCAGCGGCGGTCCAGGGCGACCCACAGGACCACGAAGACGTAGGCCATGTAGATGTAGCCGTGCGGCATCGCGATGTAGAGCATGAGCGGCGACTCGGGACCGAACCAGTGCTCCAGGCCCTGCGGCGCGCCCACCAGGGAGAACCGGGCGGTCTCTCCCACCAGGTACTTGGCGGGCATGGCCACGAAGGTCAGGCCCAGCAGGAAGACTCCGGTCACGTACGCGAGCACCCGGTACAACGCGAACGACACGCGCCTCTTGTCCACGGCTGATCCCCCTCAGACGACTGCGTCCCCGCTCCGGCAGGACAGGTCCGCGGGCGGGCGGAAATCAGCCTAAACGCTGTCCGGTACCCCGGACGCCCGGGGTACCCGGGGCCGGACGATCTCACATCACCGCAGGTCGGGTCACCTGCCCGAGACGCGGTCCGGGCTGCTCCACCGGCCGTCGGACTCGGTGGTCCACGCCTTGGGGATCATCCGCAGCGCGAGGTAGGCGTCCACGAGCCGGATCGGGAGGAAGAGCAGGCCGTAGACCAGGTAGGACGGCCGCCGCCGGATGGCCGCCATCAGGCAGGTGAGCATGTAGTCCGGGATGAACAGGCCGATGGCGATCGCCAGCAGCGGCAGGAAGGCCGTCACCGCCGTGAAGGCCTCCCCGGCGAACGGCAGGCTCAGGAAGAACTCGCCGCCCAGCGTCCCCGCCAGGACGAACAGGCCGACCACGGTGGTGACCAACAGCACGGCGGAGACCAGGACGACCTCCAGGATGTACAGCGCCAGGCAGGCCCAGAACAGGCTCGGCCACACCCGGTGGCGCCGGACGGTCTGCCAGAAGCCCAGCGTCCACCTGGTGACCTGCTTGTAGTAGTCCCGGAAGGTGAACGGGTCCTGGCTGTAGGCCTTGGTGTCGGGGTTCGTCGAGATCCTGCCGAGGCGCTTGTGGTGCACCTCGAAGGTCATGTTGAAGTCCTCGATCACCAGCCCCTTGGGGTTGACCTCGATCTCCCTGAGCGCCTCGCTGCGGTAGACGCTGGCGAAGCCCGGCACGATGAAGGCCGTGTTGGCGTGCCGCCAGGTCTGCCCGAAGCGCATGAGGTACTGGAGCATGAAGTACAGGCGGTCCCGGTAGGCCGAGATCATCCGGCCGACGAAGCCGCGCTCCTTCGGCTTCCACTCCGAGACGACGAAGCCCGCGACCGCCGCCACCGACGGGTCGGCCAGCTGCCGCCGGGCGCCCTCCACGTACCCGGGGTCGAGCTCGGTGTCGGCGTCCAGGATGAGGACGCCGTCGTAGTTGTCGGTCAGCGAGAACTCCTCGATGACCGCCTCGATGGCCCCGGCCTTGCCGCGGTTGGTGAGGAGTTCGAGGACGTTCACGCCGGTCTTGGCCGCGATCTGGGCGGTGGAGTCCCTCGACGAGTCCGAGACCACGTAGACGTCCCAGCGGTCGAACAGCCCCGTCGCGGAGGCGATGGCGCCGCCGATGACGGGTTCCTCGTTGTGCGCCGGGATGATGACGGCCAGGGACACCTCCCGCCCGGGATCCGCCGCCCGGGCCGCCACGGCGGCCGGGGCGCCCCCCTCGGAGGCGTCGCCGCCCCGCTCGGCGAGTGCGGTGCCGCCGGAACCGCCCGCGCCCACCAGGACGCGTTCGCGGGCCCCGCCCCCGACGGCGCCGCGGTGTCCGGCGCGCGGTGACCGGAGCACGGCGCGCACCGAGTCCTCGCCCAGGCGCACGAGTCCGACGACGGTCCACAGCAGCAGGTTGGCGCCGAAGGCCAACCACAGGAACACGTAACCCAGGGCGCCGAGGCCGGAGGCCTCGGCCACGTCCGTCGCGTAGCCGAACCAGTAGACAAAGAGTGCCGCGGCCAGGGCGAGGGCGATGAGCCCGATCAGCAGGCCGCCTATGAAACGTGCGGTACGCACAGCGCTAGGACCCTCCGAAGTTCTCGGTTTCGGACCGACATTAACCCGCAAAGTCGGTGTTAGCTTGACGCCCTACGACACCGAGAGGTTCACCCGGGTTCGCTGTCCTATGTAGGCCACGCAAATCGTATACACGGGCTTGCGGAAGATGGTAACCATAAGAGGATATTTGTGAGCAGTAGCTACGGCTCGTCTGTGTTTTGTCCAACATTGTCCAGATCCTGGAAAAATCTACGGAAAGTGACCAGCGGAGCTAAGGAGAATGCTCGGAGTGATCGGCGTTCCGTCCTCATCCTCATCCGGTTCCACTCGAATCCCACAGGCCACCAGCCCGGGGGGTTACTCCGCTATGAGCAGCCAGGACGGTGCGTCACGCACCGTGGCACTGCACCAGCCTCACTACCTTCCGTGGCTGGGACTTTTGGATAAAATTGACCGTTCCGACCGTTTCATCATCCTCGACAACGTCCAGTTCGAGCGCCGCGGATGGCAGAACCGCAACTACGTCGGCGGCGGCGGAAAACCCGTCCTACTGACCGTTCCGGTCGTCCAGGGCAGCCGGAACGACCTCATACGGGACAAGGTTGTTGACAACAGTCAGAAATGGAAGTCAAGACACTACAAGGCACTCGCGGAACACTGCTACCGCAAAGCGCCCCACTGGAAGGATTACCGCGACGAAATCGCCCACCTGTACGAACAGGAGTGGGACGGTCTCGCGGACCTGTGCGTAGCGACCACGCGCATGCTGATGCGGTGGTTCGGCATCGACACGCCGCTGCTGCTGGCGAGTGAGATCGGGGACTTCCCCGGCCGCAAGAGCGAGCTCCTCGCCCAGATCTGCGCCAAGACCGGCGCGCACACCATGCTCTCGGGTGACGGAGCCCGGGACTACCTGGAGCCCGAGACCCTGCGCCGCTACGGGATCGACGTCCGGTGGCAGGACTTCCGCCACCCGGTGTACCCGCAGCACGGGCGCGCACCGGCCGACTTCGTCCCCCGTCTGTCGGCGATCGACCTTCTCCTCAACACCGGCCCGGAGGCACTGCACGTGCTCAGGCAGGCGAGAACCCAGAGCTGACCCGGACACGGGTCCACCACAGCGCCGCGCCACCGGGCGCGGCGCCGCTCCCCGGGAAAAACCCGATCGCTCTCTAGGCAAAGGACGGGAAACGGTATGACGACGGACTGGTCCCAGGAACGCATCCTGGTGTTCGCGCCCCACCCCGACGACGAGACGCTCGGCTGCGGCGGCCTCATGAGCAAGGCCAAGGCGGCCGGCGCCGAGGTGTTCGTCCAGTTCCTCACCGTCGGGGACACGGCCGACATGTCTCCCAAGGGCTTCTCCACGGCGGAGGAGCGCTACGCGGAGATCAAGAAGGTCGCCGACCACTTCCGCTGGGACGACTGGCACATGGCCCTGCCCGGCGACCAGTACCACCTGAGGCTCGACTCCGTCGCCCGGGTGGATCTCGCCCAGCTGATCGAGCGCGAGAGCCCGCTGTCCATTGAGCGGCTCCGCCCGACCGTGGTGCTCGGACCGCACCACTCCAGTTACAACCAGGACCACCGGGCCGTGGCCGAGGCGGTGCACACCGCCCTGCGCCCGTCCAACACCGCGCTGCGCCACCACCCGCGCCTGGCCCTGGCCTACGAGGAGGCCGCCGACCACTGGCGCTCGGAGCCGCTGTGCCCGCCCAACCTCATCGTCGAGCTGGACGAGGTGCAGGTGGTCGACAAGCTCCACGGCATGCAGCTGTACGGCTCCCAGTCTCACCAGCACCCGCACACGCGCTCCGAGCCCACCCTGCGCAGCCTCGCCGTCCTGCGGGGCATGCAGGCGGGCGTGGCGCTCGGGGAGGGCTTCCACGTGCTGCGCTGCCTGGCCTGAGCGCTCCCGAGACCGCGGTCGGCGGCGCCGCGCGCCGCCCCACCGTGCGCGCGGCCGCGACGACCGCGCACACACGCCGCTCCCCGTCGGGGGGCGGCGATAGAGAACACCGAGTGGAGGGGAAACCATGAAGGCTGTAGTCACCGGAGGAGCCGGCTTCATCGGCTCGCACCTGTGCGACCACCTGATCGCCCGGGGCCATCAGGTCACCGTCCTGGACGACCTGTCGACCGGGTCCCCGGCGAACCTGGCCCAGGCGCAGGGCTCGCCCGGGTTCCGGTTCGTGGAGGGGGACGTCCTGGACCGGGAGCTGGTCGACTCCCTGGTCGCCCCGGCGGACGCCGTGTTCCACCTCGCGGCGGCCGTGGGCGTGTACAACATCGTCGACAACCCGCTTCGCTCCCTGCGGATCAACCTGCACGGGACGGAGAACGTGGTGGAGGCGGCCGTGGCGCACCGCGTGCCCTACATGGTCGCCTCGACCAGCGAGGTCTACGGCAAGAACGACGCCGCCGGGCTGAAGGAGGGCGACGACCGCGTCTACGGTCCGGCGACCAAGAGCCGCTGGTCCTACGCCGCGGCGAAGGGGCTGGACGAGCTCGTCGCCTACGTGCACGGCGTCGAGTCGGGCGTGCCGTGCGTCATCACCCGCTTCTTCAACGTGGTCGGGCCCCGCCAGACGGGCCGGTACGGGATGGTGGTCCCGCGCTTCGTGGAGCAGGCGATGGCGGACGAGCCCATCACCGTGTACGGGACGGGGACGCAGCGCCGCTGCTTCGGCTCGGTGTTCGACGTGGTGCCCGCGCTCCTGCGGCTGATGGACACCCCCGAGGCCTACAACCAGGCCGTCAACCTCGGCGGGCACGAGGAGGTCTCCATCAAGGGCCTGGCCGACCGGGTCGTGGAGCTGGCCGGTTCGAGGAGCGCGATCACCTACGTCGACTACGAGGAGGCCTACGGCGAGGGCTACGAGGACATGCAGCGCCGCTACCCGGACACGTCGCTGGCCGCGCGGCTGATCGGGTACCGCCCCGAGCGCGACCTCAACGACATCATCCGTTCGATCATGGAGCACCGCCGCACGGTCGGCTCCGTACCGCAGCCGGCGTAACCGAACCGGAGGGGACCGGTCCGGGGCGCCCTCTCCGCCTCGGCCGACCGACACGAGACAGGACGACGGAGGGCCACGGCTCCGGCCCTTCCCCCGACGGGACGGTCGCGCGTCCCGGCCGGTCCCGGTGCTCCCCCATGCCCGCACGAGGGCGACCGGCGCCGGTGGACCGCGGGCCCGCCGAGGGCATGGACGGGTGCGTCCGCCTCCGGGCGGCGCGGACGAGGGGGCCGGGTCCTCAGAGCGCCAGCAGCACCGTCACCACCAGGACGCAGCTCAGGGCGAGCACGCCCGCGCACAGGAGCGCCATCGCCCACGGGCCCGCCACGGACGGCGATGGCCGCCCGGTTCCCGGAGCGGGAGCGCCGTGCCCGCCGGCCCGCCACCGCAGCCACACGTGCGCGGCCAGCACCCCCGCCAGGAGCAGCAGTCCGACCGCGGTGGCCACGCGCACCTCGGGCGGGGCCTGCGGGAAGGTGTCGTCGCCGGGGGCCAGGGAGCCGCGCAGGAACAGCAGTCCCACCACGACCAGCAGGGCGATCGTGCGGTGCCAGGACATCAGGGTGCGCTCCGGTTGCATGCCGGGGTCGCGTTCGACGGGAGTGCTCACAGCAGGTGGCCCAGCAGGACCAGGGCGCACACCAGCCCCACCGCCAGGGCGGTGACGAGCGGGAGCGCGCTCAGTTTCAGGGCCGCGCCACGGCTCATGAGCCGCTGCACGCGGTACCAGCGCAGCGGGGCGTAGACGGTGATGACCCCGGCCAGCACCGCCAGCAGCAGGCCGACCGCGGTGCGCGGCCCCTCCGCCCAGCCCAGCGGGAGCAGGTGCAGGACGGCGACGGCACCGGCGAGCAGGGCCAGTGCGGTGCGCACCCAGGCGAGGAAGGTCCGCTCGTTGGCGAGGGTGAACCGGTAGTCCACGGAAGGACCCTCCGCGTCCCGCGGAGAGGCTTCGGAACCCATCCCGCACCCCCTTTCAACAGGGACGATCCCGGATTCGCCCCCGAACCGGGCCGGCCCGCCCCGCGGGCCCGCGCCCCTCCAGTCGACACTAGCCGTCGTCCCTCTTTCCTCCCAAACAGGTATGTAAGGCGTGTTATGGCGTAAAACAACCGGTTTGAGGGGTGGTTCACCGGCCGGGGCAGGCATGCGGAACAAACGAACGGGCACGACCGCTGTAGCACTGAGAGATGGCGGTTGGCCGACGGTCGACACCAACCAACGAACAGATACAGGAGACCACGTGCCCACGGTCGAGCTCACCAAGGACAACTTCGCGGAGACGCTGAAGGACAACGACTTCGTCCTCATCGACTTCTGGGCGGACTGGTGCGGTCCCTGCCGACAGTTCGCCCCGGTGTTCGAGACCTCCTCGGAGAAGCACACCGACATCGTCCACGCCAAGGTGGACACCGAGGCGCAGCGCGAGCTCGCCTTCGAGTTCAAGATCCAGTCCATCCCGACCCTGATGATCGTGCGCGAGCGCACCGTCATCTACAACGAGCCCGGGGCCCTGCCCTCCGAGGCCCTGGAGAGCCTCATCACGCAGGCCAAGGAGCTGGACATGGACGAGGTGCGGGAGAAGATCGCCGAGCAGGGCGGCTCCCCGGAGTAGTACTTCCCGGGGAAGCACTCCCCGGAGCGGTGAGAACCGGTTCCGCGCGCCCCGGACGCCCCCTCCCACGGAGGGCGGCGTCCGGGGCGTTCGCACGTCCGGACGGGGCCCGGCCGGACGGGAGCGGCGGCGTCCGGGCGGGGCGCCGCCGCGTCCCGGCAGGAGGCCGGTCCCCCGCCCCGGTGGGACCGAAAAGGTGGGATTGGGAAGACCGAAAAGTCATCGAGAGGTTTGCGGCCGGTCACCTGTCCACCCGCCCGGCGAGTTTCGGCCCGCCCGGGGCCCGATCCCACCGGACAGGAGGAACCGCACTCCAGAGGCGGTCCGCACCTCCTTCGGTGACGGGAGGGCAACGCCTCGCGATCGCTACGCCTCCGAGTTCACCGCCCACGTTCACCTTCGCCACGGGGTTCGTTCACCGTTGCTTCATACGGACATATTTGCATGGGTTCGACCGCGCTCCGCGGCTCCGGCCGCGCACCTCCCGCGCACGCACAGTCCGATCCGGAAGTGGCCTCATGTCTGTCAGCAACACCGCCTCCCCTCGCGGCACCGAGACCGGTCGCGGCGTCGCCCCCGACACCGTCCGGTACAACCGCGAGGTTCCCGACCTGGGCGACCCCGTCTTCGACGTCTCCGGGCTCTCCATCTACTACGGCTCCAACAAGGCCGTGCGCGACGTGGACCTGAAGGTGGGCCCCCGTCAGATCACCGCGATGATCGGGCCGTCCGGTTGCGGCAAGAGCACCGTGCTGCGGACCCTGAACCGCATGAACGACCTCATCCCCGGCGCCCGCATCGAGGGCAAGGTCACGTACCACGGCGAGGACCTGTACGCCTCGGAGGTCGACCCCATCGAGGTGCGCCGCCGGATCGGCATGGTCTTCCAGAAGCCCAACCCGTTCCCCAAGTCGATCTACGACAACGTGGCCTACGGCCCCAAGATCAACGGCGTCCGCGGCAACATGGACGACCTTGTCGAGGAGACGCTGACCAAGGCCGCCCTGTGGGACGAGGTCAAGGACAAGCTCAAGGAGAGCGCCTTCGCCCTCTCCGGCGGCCAGCAGCAGCGCCTGTGCATCGCGCGCACCATCGCGGTCAACCCCGAGGTGATCCTGATGGACGAGCCCTGCTCGGCGCTCGACCCGATCGCGACCCTCAAGATCGAGGACCTGATGTACGAGCTGGCCAGCGAGTACACCATCGTCATCGTCACGCACAACATGCAGCAGGCGGCGCGCGTGTCCGACCGCACGGCCTTCTTCACCGCCGGTGTGGACGACGCGGGCGACCGCTACGGCAGCCTGGTGGAGTTCGACGAGACCGCCACGATCTTCAGCAAGCCGTCCGACCAGAGGACTGAGGATTACATCAGCGGTCGCTTCGGCTAAACCGCTGACCTCCGGCTCTCCCACAGACGGGGACCGCTGATCGGTGAGGTCGCTTCGGCCAAACCGCTGACCTCCGGCTCTCCCACAGACGGGGACCGCTGATCGGTGAGGTCGCTTCGGCCAAACCGCTGACCTCCGGCTCTCCCACAGACGGGGACCGCTGATCGGTGAGGTCGCTTCGGCCAAACCGCTGACCTCCGGCTCTCCCAAGGCCGCGGGCCCTCCGGTCGCGACCGCCGACCGGAGGGCCGTTTCGGTCAGGCCGGAGCACCCTCCCGGGGATCCGCCCCACTGTTCCTTCGACGAAGTGGACCTCCCATGCCCGCGCTCACAACGTCCGCATCCGTCCCGTTCCCGGGCACCCCGGTCGAGGACGAACTGGTCGAGCGCTCGGAACGGTCGGAGGGACCGCTCCGGGTCCTGCTGGTGGAGCCCGAGTCGGAGCAGTCGCACCAGCTGGTGCTGTCGCTGAGCGGGCACGACGTGGACATCACGGTGTGCGTGGACGGCGCCGAGGCGCTGTTGCGGGTGGGGATGATGCGTCCGGACACCCTGGTCACCAGCGCCACTCCGCCCGAGGTGGACCTGGAGACGCTGGTGCGGGTGACCCGGCGGGCGACGGACATCCCGATCCTCATCGGGGTGGGCCCCGGCGACTCCCAGCGGGCGATGCGCGCGCTGGCGGCCGGAGCCACCGCGTGCGTCAACCGCCCCTACCGGATCCCGGAGCTGGCGGCGCTGCTGCGCGGCTCCCTCCCGGGACCGGACGGCGGCGGCCCGGACGGCACCGTCTCCTCGGCTGCGCTGCGTTCGGGCGCCCTGGAGCTGGACGCGCTGGGGCACCGGCTCTTCGTGGACGGCAACCCGGTCAACCTGGCGCTGCGGGAGTTCGGGATCATGGACTTCCTGCTGAGGCACAGCGGCAGGGTGGTCAGCCGCGAGGAGCTGTGGACCGAGGTCTGGCACAAGCCGCTGCCTCCGGTGAACAACACCATCGCCGTGCACATCCGTCGCCTGCGGCACAAGCTGGGTGACTCCGAGGCACAGCCCAGGTTCATCCACACGGTCCGCGGGATCGGCTACCGGCTGGACACGGCGAACGGTTCCTGAGCGGAGGGAAAGCGCGGGACGGGGTTCGTGAATTCCCCTCCGCCGGGTCCTTTCGGTGATGCCGACGAGACCCCTTGTTCATCTTCACGTCATCTCAGTCCGAGACGAACGCGAAGATGAACCGCCGAACAATCCGACGTGTCACCTCCGCCACCGGGGAACCACCGCTCCGCCCCGGCATCCACGGCCATACCCGCAGGTCATCACCGCCTGTCCCCGGAACATGACAGAATCCGCGCTGAGCCGAAAAAACGAACCCGTTATCAGATGGTTACCGCCATTCACTTCGCATTCACCCTTCTTCTACCATCCCGCCTTCATTTCGATGACACAGCGTCTTCCTGCGCACTTACTGTCGTTTCACGTCAGCCCCGACAGCGGTGATTCAACGAGGAGAACTACGACATGCGCAACGGGCGTTCCAAGCTCGCCGTCCTGGCGGCCATCCCCCTGCTCGCGGCGGCGTGCAGCAGCGGAGGCGACACCGCCGGTGACGGCTCCGGCGGCGGCGGGGGCGACCTCAGCGCCTCCCTGACCGGTGCCGGTGCCAGCTTCCCCGACCCCCTGTTCCAGGACTGGATCTACACCTACTCCAACGACGTCCAGCCCGGCGTCAGCGTCAACTACCAGAGCGTGGGCTCCGGTGCCGGCGTGGAGCAGTTCCTGGAGCAGACCGTCGACTTCGGCTCCTCCGAGGAGCCCCTGAACGAGGAGGACCTCGCGGCCGCCTCCGAGGCTCGCGGCTGTGAGGCCGTGCAGTTCCCGGTCGTCTTCGGCGCGGTCGTCATCGCCTTCAACAACCCCGAGCTGGACGGCCTGGTCCTGGACCCGGCGACCATCGCGGCCATCTACGACCGCGAGATCACCACGTTCGACGACCCGGCCATCGCCGAGCTCAACCCGGACATGGAGCTGCCCGGCGACGAGATCATCCCCGTCCACCGCTCCGACAGCTCCGGCACCACCTACGTGTTCTCGCACTACCTGAGCACCGAGGTCGACTCCTGGGCCGAGAAGTACGGCGAGGGCAAGGAGATCGAGTGGGCCGACGGCCTGGTCGGCGGCCAGCAGAACGACGGCGTCGCCCAGGGCATCACCCAGAACCCCGGCGGCATCGGCTACGTGAACCAGTCCTTCGCGCAGGAGGCGGGCCTGTCCGTCGCCCACATCGTGAACGAGGACGGCAACCCGATCGAGCCGACCCTGGAGTCCACCATCGCGGCCTCCGAGGAGGCCGAGATCCCGGAGAACTTCCAGTTCGCGATCGACAACATCGGCGGCGAGGGCTACCCGATCGCCGGTTCCAACTGGATCTTCACCTACACCTGCGGCTACGAGCAGGCCAGCGCCGACGCCATCATCGACTTCTGGACCTGGGCCCTGACCGACGAGGGCGCCCGCGACCTGGCCGGTGAGCTGGGATACGCGCCGCTGGGCCAGGAGCTGACCGACCGCGTCGTCGCCGAGCTGGAGAAGACCAACTCCGCCGAGGGCGGCGCTGAGGGCGGCGCCGACGCCGGTGCCGAGGAGGAGGCCGGAGCCGAGGAGAGCGCCGAGGAGAGCGCTCCCGAGGCCGAAGCCACCACCGAGTAGGAACGCCCCGCGGGGCCGGGAGAGTCGTCCCGGCCCCGCACGCCTTCTTCCCAACCTCCGCCCCCGCCCCGGGGCGGGACGCTCTCCACTCCCCACGAAAGCCACAGAGGAGAAGCACATGTCCACCGAGGCCCGTGAGGCCCCCCAGGCCCCCGAGGACTCCCGGCGGGGGACGCTGAAGTCCGGCAAGGGGCGCCTGGGCGATCCGATCTTCAAGTGGGCCGTCGCGGCCTGCGGCACCCTGGTCCTGATCATCCTGGCGCTGATGGTCATCCGGACCACCAGCGAGGCCTGGCCGGTCTTCGTCAAGGAGGGCTTCTTCGGCTTCCTCCTCGGGCAGGACTGGCAGAGCGGCGGCTCGCGCACGGAGATCACCGGCGTCTACGGCGCCTGGCCCTTCATCTACGGCACCCTGGTCACGGCGGCCATCGCGATCGTCATCGCGCTGCCGCTGGCGATCATGGTCGCCGTCTACCTGACCCACCTGGCTCCGCGCCGCCTCGCCAAGCCGCTGTCGTACACGGTCGAGCTGCTCGCCGCCGTGCCCAGTGTCATCTTCGGCCTCTGGGGCCTGCACTGGTTCCTGCCGAACGTGATGCGGCCCTTCTTCGTCTGGCTGGAGAGCACGTTCGGCTGGTTCTTCCTCTTCGAGGGACCGGTGCGCGGTGTCGGCTACCTGCCCGCGGGCATCGTGCTGGCCATCATGATCCTGCCGATCATGACGGCGCTCATCCGCGAGGTCGTCGTCGTCCAGCCGATCGAGCAGCAGATGGCCGCCTACGCCCTGGGCTCCACCCGGTGGGAGGTCATCACCAAGGTGATCCTGCCGGCCAGCTTCTCCGGGATCGTGGCCGCGGCCATGCTGGGGCTGGGCCGCGCCCTCGGCGAGACCATCGCCGTGCTGATGCTGATCGGCGGCACCCAGGGGTGGAGCGGCAGCCTGTTCGGCACCGGAAGCAGCATGGCCTCGCACATCGCCGCGTCCTTCGGTGAGGCGTCGCCCGAGGTCCGGACGGCGCTGATGGCGATCGGCGTCGCCCTCTTCCTGGTCACGATGATCGTCAACATCCTGGCCCGCGTCATCGTCTGGCGCCTGGGGCAGTTCACGGGAGACTCCGCCGTATGAGCACAGCAACCACCACTCCTCCGGACGCCCGGCACACCCCCCTGAGCCAGCGCCCGCCCGGCTCGGGCTTTCGCAGGTTCAAGGACCGCTCGGCGTCGGTGGCACTGACCGCCGCGATGGTCCTGGCGATGATCCCGCTGGTCCTCATCATCTTCGAGGTCACCCGGCGCGGCATCGGCGTCGTCAACCTGGAGTTCTTCACCGCCACCGAGCCCCCGCCGCGGCGCGAGGGCGGCGGTTACGCCGCCGGGTTCTTCGGCACGCTCTACATCATGGCCCTCGCGGTCGTGATGTCGATCCCGTTCGGCATCGCCACGGCCGTCTATGTCGTGGAGTACGGTCCCAACCGCCTGACCGGCGCGATCCGCTTCTTCACCGACGTGATGACGGGTATCCCCTCGATCTTCGTCGGTCTGTTCGTGTACGGCCTGATCGTCATCGGCTGGGGCCAGATGGGCTTCGGCACCTTCGCCGGCGCCCTGGCGATCGCCATGATGATGCTGCCGATCGTGACGCGGTCCGCGGAGGAGATGCTGCGGCTCGTGCCCAACGAGATGCGCAACGCCAGCTACGGCCTGGGCGCGCGCAAGTGGCAGACCATCGTGCACACGGTGCTGCCCGCCGCCGCCCCCGGTCTGACCACCGGTTCGATGCTGGCCGTCGCCCGCGGCATCGGCGAGACCGCCCCGCTGCTGCTGACCGCGTTCGGCACCGGCCTGGTCGTGACCGCCTTCCAGGGCGAGCCGCAGGGCGCCGTGCCGATGCAGCTGTACCGGGGCGCCATGCAGCCCTTCGAGGCCGGTATCGACCGCGCGTGGGGCGCCGCCCTGTGCCTGTTCCTGCTGGTGCTGCTGTTCACCGTGATCGCGCGGTGGATCGGCTCGCGGGCCTCCGTGGGCAGCCGCTAGCGACCCGACCCCGAGGGGCCGCGCACCGGAGAGTCCTCCGGTGCGCGGCCCCTCCGGCTCTGCGGGCGCCGGCATCCCGTCGGCTTCCCGAACCGCCCCCTCACCGGTAATCTTGCGCCGGACCCGCCACCGCGACTCCCTGGAGACGAACGCAGATGCCCGACACCAACGAGTACGCGACGACCTTCGCGTTCGTCGACGCCGACAGCGACGGCCGCATCTCCGCGCAGGAGTACGCCGACCTGATGCACCGCCTCGGGGACAGCTGCACCGAGGAGCAGGCCCTGGGCGCGATCGAGGCCATGGACCAGGACGGCGACGGGCTGATCACCCTGGACGAGTTCACGGCCTACATGTCCGACACCAGGAGCTGAGCCCCCCGGCGGGGGCCGCCCCGCGGTGCCGCCCTCGGGCGGCACCGGCGCGAACGCGGCCGCCCGCCTCAGCGCGGCTCGCGCGCCAGGTAGACGGTGTCGGGCACGCCGCGGGCGACCGGCACCTCGATGACCTCCACCGAGGCGAACCCGTCCCGCAGCGACTCCTCGAAGGCGGGCACCGCGTTGGCGCTCCAGAAGGCCAGGACCCCGCCGGGGGCGAGCAGGCGGGTGAGCTGTTCCAGTCCGGCCGCCTCGTAGAGGCGGTTGTTGTTCTCCACCACCGTCCAGTCGGGCCCGTTGTCGGTGTCCAGGCAGACCACGTCGTAGCGGACGGGGTCCGCGGCCGAGGACGCCTCCTCCAGCCAGGCCACGATGTCGGCGTTGACCACCCGGCAGCGCGGGTCCCGGTGCACGTACTCGGCGGCCTCGCCCAGTTCCCCGTCGTGCCAGGCGATGACGTGGGGTTCGAGTTCCACCACGTCCACCACCGCCACCCGGGGGTGCTCCAGGGCCTCGCGGGCGGAGAAGCCCACGCCCAGGCCGCCGATGAGCACCCTGGAGCGCGAGCGGCCCGCGGGGAGGGCGGTGAGGGCGGCGCGCACCATCTCGCGCTCGGAGGTGCCGTCGCGGGTGTCCATGAGGAAGACGCCGTTGGAGTAGATCTCGTAGTGCGCGCCCACGCGGCGCAGCACGAGGTCGCCGCCGGTCTCCCCGGTCACCCTCGCCAGCGTGACGGTCTCCTCCTCTGGCTCACGGAAGGCGGGGGCGGTGTACGTCGTCGGCTGGTCCATACCCCACATTGTGCCCGCCCGGCGCACGCGTCCGCGTTCCCGTCGAGGGGACGGACGGCGCTCCGCCCGGGGGGTCGTCGCGAACCAGGGGGTTACCGAAGAGTAGGGTCGGCATCCACCCCACCGAAGGAGGACTCCATGCAGGTGAAGCGCGGACGCGGCGGACTGCTCGACCGGGTGCGCGGGGCCGCTCCCTACGCCCTCGGCGGCCTGTTCGTGGCTTCGGGCGTGCTGCACTTCGCGGCGCCCAAGCCCTTCCAGGCGATCATGCCCCGCTCCCTGCCCGCGCCGCGCACGTGGGTCTACGGCAGCGGCGCGGCCGAGCTGGTCTGCGGCGCGGGGCTGCTGACGCGCAGGGCGTGGGCCGGACCGGCGAGCGCGGCCCTGCTGCTCGCCGTGTGGCCCGCCAACGTCCAGATGGCCCTCGACTCGGGCACGGGCAGGCTCCGGGGCCCGGCCGACAGCCGCCTCGTGGCCTGGGGCCGCGTGCCGCTCCAGATCCCGCTCGTCTGGGCCGCCCTCCAGGCCCGCCGCGGGGACCGGGAGGACTGACCGGCGGCGGCCCGCGCCGGGGCGCCGCCGGACCCGGAGCGCCCGCTTGCCCCTCCCCTTGGGGGAGGAGCCACAGTGGAACCATGCTTCCCATCGGTTCCTTCAGTGAACTCACCGGCCTCTCACACAAGGCACTGCGCCACTACCACTCCCTCGGGCTGCTGGTCCCGGCCCGTGTGGACGAGGACACGCAGTTCCGCTGGTACACCGTCGACCAGATCGAGCGCGCCGGGCAGATCGTCACCCTGCGCCGCGCGGGCATGGGTCTGGACACCGTCCGGCGCGTGGTGGACGACCCCGGCCTGGCCCCGGAGGCGCTGCGCCGGCACGCCGAGGACCTCCGGCGCGAGCGGGAGGACCAGGACCGGGCACTGGAGGAGGCCCTCGCGGTCCTGGCGTGGGAGCCGGAGGTGGAGGTCCGGCCCCGGCGGGCGCGCACGGCCCTCACGGGGGTGTCCGCGCTCTCCCCGGACGGGGGCTTCGACATGGACCGGGAGCGCGCCGAGGCGCACGCCCTGGCCGAGCGGCTCGGCGCTCTGGCCGACGAGCGCGGGTGGCGCGCCGACGGGCGGTGGTGGAAGAGCCTGGAGCCGCGGGCGGGCGAAGCGGGCTACCGGGTGTGCGTGCCGGTCGCGGAGGCCGGGCCCTCACCGTCCCCGCTGCCGGAGGGCGTGGAGCTGGTGGAGTACGCGCAGGGCTCCGAGGTCCGGCTGCTGATGCCCGGCCGGGAGAGCCTGGGCGGCCTCACCCTGGCGCTGACCCACCTGTTCGGGCACGAGGTCGAGGGCATGTTCGCCGACGTGGGCGCCCTGCGTCAGTCGGAGTACGACGGGGGCGTGGAGTTCGCCGTCGGATTGCGGCCGCTGGCGGAGGCTCCGGAGTGAGGGGCCGTCGGCCCGGGTTCCGCGCCTGAAGGTCCCCGGGCCGCGGCTCCCGCGCCCGAGGGACCGGTGTCCGCGGGACCGGCGTCCGCGGCTCCCTCGTCCGCGGGACCGGCGTCCGCGGGCACCGTGTGCGGGGTCCGCGCCGACCGCAGCAGGGCGCCGAGCGCGACGGCGCCCTCGACCAGGGCCGCCGACCGGGCGTCGATGCTCGCGTCCCGGGCGGCCAGCGCGGCCGTCACCTCGTCCCACCGGTGCGCGCGGCGCAGCTGCGGCATCAGGCTGCGCAGCGGTGCGACGCGGTACCCGGCCATGCGCAGCTGGTGGACGATCCGCGCGTCCCTGGCGTCGGCGGGCGAGTACCTCCGCGCTCCCCCGGGGGAGGTGCGGCCGGGCACGACGAGCCCCTCGGCGTCCCAGTGCCGCAGCGTCGAGGGCCGCACACCGAGCGCGGCGGCGAGTTCGGAGACGCCCATGGAGTCCGCCGGGCGGACGTCCCCGACCGGCTCCGCGGCGATCGCCTCCGCGGCCTCCCTGGCCAGTCCCAGCTCCCGGCGCTCGGTGTGGAGCCGGGCGTGCGCGGCGTCCAGGAGGGCGAGCAGGTCGGAGGCCGGGTACCCGTGCGCGGCGCGCACGATCCGCCCGGCCTCGGCCGGGCCGGTCCCGGCGGCGAGGGCCCGGTAGGCCAGGGCCGAGCACACGTGCGCCTCGGCGTAGACCCGGTAACCCGAGGCAGTGCGCGCCGCCGGGGGCAGCACGCCGTCGCGTTCGAGGTTGCGCACCTGCTGGACGGAGCACCCCGAGCGCCGGGCGACGTCGACCGTGCGCATGGCGGTCGAGTTGCGACTTCCCACTCCCCCACCTCGCACTCCTCGGGGAAAAGTCTCCACAACCACATGAATGTAACGCTTGAACGCATGAACATCGAAGAGATCACCGCGTTCCTCGGGAGCCTGGAGGGCGTGCTGACCCTCAGACCGCGGCCGGGCGACGGCTCCCCCGAGGTCAGCTGGGGCGACACGTTCTTCTACTACGCGCCCGACGGCGCCGTCCCCGCCGCGACCCAGCCCTTCGCGACCGTCGTGACGAAGGACTACCCCGACGACCGGGCGTCGCGCCTGGACCGGCCCGGCGTCTTCCGGCTGAACATCGCCGCCGGAAGGGAGGCCTTCGTCAACTGGACGGGCCGTGAACCGCGCGAACCGGCCGACCCGGGCGCGGACCCGAGCGCGGCGGACACGGTGGCGGCGCACCCCGTCTACGGCGGTCTGGGCTGGCTCTCCGTGGTGAACCCCGGGCCGCGGACCGGGGAGGCGGCCCGGGAGCTGCTGCGCACCGCACACGGCCTCGCCCGCGCGCGCCGTCAACGGCGCACCGGGACGGAGCCGGACTGACGGGCCGCGTCGAACTGGGGGGCGACGCCACCGCGCGGACGTCCGCCGGAACGCGCGGGACCGGCGGGGGTCGGCGTCATGTCGTCCCCGCCGGTCCGGTGTTCAGGACACCGCCTACAGGCGGCAGGCGTAGATGTCGGTGACCAGGATGGCGCGGGCGCCGAGCTGCCACAGGTCGTCCATGATCCGCTGGGCGTCCTTGCTCGGCACCATCGAGCGGACCGCGACCCAGCCCTCCCGGTGCAGCGGGGAGACCGTCGGCCCCTCCATGCCCGGGGTGAGCGCGACCGCCGCCTCCAGGCGCTCGGCGTGCACGTCGTAGTCCATCATCACGTAGTCGCGGGCGACCAAGACGCCGCGCAGACGGCGCAGCAGCGTGTCGAACTTGGGGTTCTCGGGGGCCCCGGACGGACGGATGACCACCGCCTCGGAGACCAGGATCGGCTCGCCGAAGGTCTCCATGCCCGCCTGGCGCAGGGTGGTGCCGGTGGAGACCACGTCGGCGACGGCATCGGCGACGCCGAGCTGGACGGAGCTCTCGACCGCGCCGTCCAGGTGGATGACGCGGGCGTCGACGCCCTGAGCGTCCAGGTAGGAGCGCAGGAGGCCGTCGAAGGACGTGGCGACGCGCTTGCCGTTGAGGTCGGACACCTTCATGCCGGCGCCGCCGGGCGCGGCGAAGCGGAAGGTGGAGCCGCCGAAGCCCAGCGGCAGGACCTCGTCCACGGCGGCGCCGGAGTCCAGCAGCATGTCGCGGCCGGTGATCCCGGCCTGGAGGATGCCCTCGCCGACGTAGACGGCGATGTCCTTGGGGCGCAGGAAGAAGAACTCGGTGTCGTTGTCGGGGTCGATCATGACCAGGTCGCGGCTGCTCTTGCGCTGCCGGTACCCGGCCTCGCGGAGCATCTCCACGGCGGGTTCGGAGAGCTGGCCCTTGTTGGGCACGGCGATTCTCAGCATGTCGGGCATGTTCACGGCTTTCTCGTGGCTGCGTGTACGGGGACGTGGCGTCGGTGGCCGGATGCGCGCGGGCGGCGCGTCGGCCTACAGATGCTTGTAGACGTCCTCCAGACGCAGGCCGCGGGCCAGCATCAGGACCTGGAGGTGGTAGAGGAGCTGCGAGATCTCTTCGGCTGCCTGGTCGTCCGACTCGTACTCGGCGGCCATCCAGACCTCCGCCGCCTCCTCGACGACCTTCTTGCCGATGGCATGGACGCCGGCGTCGAGCTGGGCGACGGTCCCGGAGCCCTCGGGGCGGGAACGCGCCTTCTCGGACAGCTCGGCGAACAGCTCTTCGAAGGTCTTCATGGTGTCTTTCCTCGACAGACAGATGCGCTACCAGCGTAGGCGGTCCGGCGCCCCGATGCCGCACCCTCGCGGGGATGTCTCATCATGTGGGCGGCGGCGTGCGCCACACCGCGCCACACCGCCGGGACCGTCCCGGCGCGGGGCGGCCGTCGCGCCCGGTCCGCCTCGCCCCGGCCCGGTTCACCACACCCTGCGGGCGGCGGCGCGCACGATCGGCTTGGGGATGAAGCGCAGCAGCCCCGTGGCCGCCTTGTACTGGGCCCCGGCCACGACGCTGGAGCGCCCGGCCGCCCAGGCGGTGAGGGACTCGCGCACGACCTGCTCCTTGGGGACGAACGCGAACGCGGGCATCCCGCTCTCCTGGACGCCCCTGGTCATGTCGGTGCGCACGAACCCCGGCAGGACCGCGGTGACGTGCACGCCGTGCTCGGCGACCTCGGCGGCCACGCTCTCGCTCCACAGGGACACGAACTTCTTGCCCGCCCCGTACACAGAGCCGCCGGGGTTGGCGGTGATCTCGCCCGCGACGGAGGAGAGGTTGATGACGCCGAGCCTGGTCCGGCCCGGCAGGCTTCCGCGGCGGGCGATCTGGACCGGCAGGACGGCGCGGGTCAGGTGCAGGACCGCGCGCACGTTGAGGTCGATCATGGCGTCGATCTCGGAGGGCTCCTGCTCAGCGAAGGGGCCGCCGTCGCCCCGCCCGGCGTTGTTGACGAGCAGGTCCACGGGGGCCTCGTCGCCGCTGCCGTCGGCGGACAGGCGTTGCACGACGAGCGAGAGGCCCTCGTCGGTGCCCAGGTCGGCGGGCAGGGGCTGGACGCCGACCCCGTAGCGTCCGCCGATCTCCTCGGCGAGGGCCTCCAGGAGTTCGCCCCGGCGGGCGACGAGGACGAGGGAGTAGCCGCGTTCGGCGAGCCTGCGGGCGTACTCCTCGCCGATCCCGGTGGAGGCCCCGGTGACCAGCGCGGTCCGTGGGTGGTCGGGGGTCTCGGAGGTGCTGGCCGGTTCGCTCATCCACCCAGGGTAGGCCGTCGCCGGTCGCGGGGACAGGGACCCGGCGGGCGCCGGACCGGCGTGCGCGCGCGGCGGTGCCCGGCGGCGTCCCGGCCCGCGCGGCGCTCCCCTGGGCTCCGGAGTTCCCCTTCGCACGGTGGGCATGGACACACACGGTCTCACCTGGGTTTTCCCAGAACGCGGCCGTGCCGACTCCCTTCGGGAAGGGATGAGGCGTTAGCGTGCGTGTATGTCCGAGACCCACAGCCCTGCCGGACCCCTCTCCTCCCTGAGGTTGGACGAGCGCCTGCGTGACACCCGACTGTTCTTCAGCCAGGCGCTGCGCACCTTCCACGCCACCGGTTCCATCCTCCCCAGCAGCGGTGCGCTGGCGCGTGCGATGGCCGAGTACGTCCGGCGCCGACCCGAACCCGACCGCCCGCTGCGCATCCTGGAGGCCGGAGCCGGGACCGGCGCGATCAGCCGCGGGATCGCCGCATCGATGCAGCCGGGGGACACCCTGGACCTGGTGGAGGCCAACCCCGAGTTCGCCGCCCACGTGGAGGGACTGCTCAAGACCGACCCGGTCATGTCGCGGGTGGCCGACGCCTCCCGCGTGCACGCCAAACTCGTCAACGACATGGGCACCGACCGGTCCTACGACGTGATCGTGTCGGGCCTGCCGTTCGCGAACTTCACCGCCGACGCCGTCCGGGAGATCCTGGACTACTACTTCGAGGTGCTCGAACCGGGCGGCACCATGTCCTTCTACGGATACCTGTACACCAAGGAGGTCAAGGCGGTCATCGCCCGCCGCGAGGACTACCTGCGCCAGGCCCGCACGAGCTGGCTGGTCCAGGAGTGGATCGACCGCTACGGCATCGGCTCCGAGAAGGTGTTCGCCAACGTCCCGCCCGCGTGGGTGCACCACCTGCGCAAGCCGGGAAAGGGCTGAGCCCGCTCCCCCGCAGCCACGGACAGGGGCCCGCCACACGTGTGGCGGGCCCCTGCGTTCCCCGGGACGTGCGCGGCCCTCAGGCCAGCGCGGTCCGGATGAGGCTGTCCAGCAGCTCGGGGTACTCCAGGCCCGCCGCCCGCCAGATCTGGGGGTACTGCGAGTGCGCGGTGAACCCGGGCAGGGTGTTGACCTCGTTGACGACGGGTTCGGTGCCCCCGCGCAGGAAGAAGTCCACGCGCAGCAGACCGGAGCAGCCGACCGCCTCGAACACGCCCAGGGCGAGGTCGCTCAGCTGCGTCCGGAGCCCGACCGGCAGGTCGGCGGGGATGTCGAAGACCGCGTCGCCCCCGTACTTGGTGTCGTAGTCGAAGAAGCGCTCCGCGTCCGCGACCCGGATCTCCAGCGGCGGCCCGGCCTTGAGCGCGCCGTCGGGCAGCTCCAGGACGGCCAGGTCGACCTCGCGCCCGACGACCGCCTCCTCCACCAGGACCTTGGTGTCGAACTCGCGCGCGGTCTTGACGGCGGCCTCCAGCTCCGACCAGTCGCCGACCCGCGTCACCCCCAGGCTGGAGCCGCTGCGCGCGGGCTTGACGAACACGGGCAGTCCCAGCTCGGCGCGCTCCTGCGGCGAGACCTCGTCGTCAGGTCCGCGCAGCACCACGTCCCGCGCGACCGGCAGCCCGGCCGCGCGCAGCAGCGTCTTGGTGGTCGCCTTGTCCATGCCGGCGGCGCTGGCGAGCACGCCGTTGCCCACGTACGGCACCCCCAGGAGTTCGAGCATCCCCTGGATCGTGCCGTCCTCGCCGTAGGGGCCGTGGATGACGGGGAAGACCACGTCCGCCTCGCCCAGCGCGAGGATCGCCTCGCCCAGGCCGTCGCCCGTGCGCCGCTCCCCCTCTCCGCCGGGCTCGGGGGTCAGGGCCAGCAGGCGCTCGGCGTCCAGCGCGGCGGGGTCGTCGGTGTCGGCGCCCACCACCCACGCCCCGGCGCGCGTGATCCGCACCGGGACGGCCTCGTACCGGTCGCGGTCCAGGTGCGCGAGAACCGACAACGCCGACGCGCACGAGACGTCGTACTCCCCGTTGCGTCCACCGAAGACGACGGCGACGCGTGTCCTTGCCTCAGGCACTCGATCTCTCCTTGCTCGGTACGCGCGGCACGGGCCGCGCCAGGTCCTGGTGGAGGCGGGGCACGCGCGCGCCCACGCCGGTGAGAATCTCGTGGGGGATGGTCCCGGCCCAGTCGGCCCACTCCTCGACGGTGGGCTCGCCGCGGTCGCCGGGGCCGAACACGACCACCTCGTCGCCCTCGCGCACGTCCATGCCGCCGACGTCGACCACGAACTGGTCCATGGCGATGCGTCCGGCCACGGGGCACCGCCGTCCGGCGATCCACACGTAGGCCCGGTCCCCCGCCGCCCGGGGCACGCCGTCGGCGTAGCCGAGCGGGACGAGGGCGAGCAGGCTCTCGCGCGAGGTGGTGTAGGCGTGGTGGTAGCTGACGCCCGTCCCCGCGGGGACCCGGCGGACCATGGCCACCCGGGCGCGCAGGGTCATGGCCAGGCGCAGGCCGAAGCGCCTGCCCTCGACGGGCTCCACTCCGTAGAGGCCGACCCCGGCCCGGACCAGGTCGAAGTGCGTGGCGGGTTCGTTGAGGATCGCGGCCGTGTTGGCCAGGTGCCGCAGCGACGGTTCGAGCCCGGCCGCGCGCGCCTGGGAGAGCGCCCCCTCGAAGGCGGTGACCTGCTGCGCGGTGGTCGCCGCACCGGGCAGGTCGGCGGAGGCCAGGTGCGACCAGACGCCGCGCACCCGGACCAGGCCGTCCAGTTCCAGCGCGCGGGCCAGACCGACCAGTCCGGGCCAGGCCTCCGGCGGCGCGCCGTTGCGGCTCAGCCCGGTGTCGGCCTTGAGGTGGACGTGCGCGACACGACCCGTGCGCACGGCGGCGTCGGCCACGGCGCGCAGGTGTCCGACCGAGGGGACGGACAGGTCCACGTCGGCGGCGACGGCGGAGGCGAAGTCCTGGTCCGCGCGGTGCAGCCAGCACAGCACGGGGGCGCGCAGCCCGGCGCGGCGCAGGGCGAGCGCCTCCTCCAGGGAGGTCACGCCCAGCCAGGTCGCTCCGGCCTCCAGGGACGCGCGGGCCACCTCCACGGCCCCGTGGCCGAAGCCGTTCGCCTTGACGACGGCAAGAATTTCGGAATTGGTCCGCTTTGCCATGAACCGTACATTGTGGGCGATCGCGCTTATATCAACGAGGGCCTCACCCAGGGGTGAGGCCGGGTGTCCGGGGACGTGGAGCGAGTGCTCCCCGGGGTCGGTCGACGGCATGACCAAGAAGTAGACACGAAGCGCTGTGAACAGAACGTGAGCGCCGCCCCCGCCCCGTCCCCGGAAGACGCCCGCCGAGCGCGGAGGGAGAAGGAAGAGCGTATGAGGGTCTTGGTCGTGGACCACGGAGAGGACCCCGCACAGCCGACCGCCTCATGGCTGCGCGAGGCCGGTTTCGCCGTGGACACCGCCCCGGACGGGGAGACGGCGCTGTACAAGCTCGCCGTCAACGAGTACGGGGTCATGCTGCTCGAACGGGCGCTGCCGGGGCTGAGCGGGAACGAGGTGTGCCGCGTGGCCACCACCCTGCACGGCCAGGTGCGGGTGCTCATGGTGAGTTCTCCCACCAGTCCGAAGGAGCGGCTCGCCGGTTTCGAGCTGGGCGCGGACGACTACCTCATCAGGCCCCTCGACCGCGAGGAGATGATCGCGCGGGTCCGCGCCCTGGCCCGGCGGCCCGGCCGGGCCGAACCGCCGGTGCTGGAGCGGTCGGGCCTGCGGCTCAACTCCACCCGCTACGAGGCCTCCCGCGACGGCAGGCCGCTGCACCTGTCGCCCAAGCAGTTCGGGGTGCTGGAGGAGTTGCTGCGCGCCGACGGCGCCCCGGTGTCGGCGGAGTCGCTGCTGGAGAGGGTGTGGGACGAGAACATCGACCCGTTCACCACGATCGTGCGCGTGACCATCCGCTCCCTGCGGCGCAAGCTGGGCGCCCCGAACCCCATCCAGACCGTGCCCCGCGTGGGTTACCGGCTGAGGTGACCCGGATCCCGGGCGGGACGGGGAGCGCCGGGCCGGGCGGTGGCCGGGGGTCCGCCGCCGAGCGCCGACGTGTCCCATCGCACGTCCCGCGCGGACGGAGCGCACGCGCTCCCCCAGCCGTCCCGATCCTTCGCGACGGTGGGTGATCACGGGCTCGCCCGAGTCAGGATCCGCGACCTTTGCCCTGTTTTGCGATTGATTCGTGACCTGCATCACTGGAATCTGAGGTCGCAGGTACCGGTGGGACGCAGGTAGTCTCGCGTTGACTTCTTGCGGACCGGATCTTTGCGTTCGGCACCACCTCTCGCCCACGCACACGTGAAGAGTTCCTGAGGATCCCTCTGACGTCCCCGGAAGTCCCATCCCGCGCCACAAGCCCTGGGCTCACCTTTGTGCACACCCATATCAGAGTGAACCCGAAGCATGCGCGCGGAGTCCTACAGATCATCCGATTCCCCAGGTCAACGCGGACCAACGGAGGAGGCAGCGTGACGGTCACCCAAGCGGTCGAAGCGGTTCCGGGCATCCCGGAGGACACCGCTCCCGCGCTCATGCCCGTGGACGTCCGGCAACGCGTCTCCGCCCTCGCCAGAACCTCGCGGCTCCTGGTCGCCTGCGACTACGACGGCGCCCTCTCCACCATCGACCCGGCCGACCGGCGCCCGCTGCCCGAGGCCCTGCGCGCGCTGCGCGACCTGGCCGACCTGCCCGGCACCGTGTGCGCGGTCATCTCCGGCCGCCCCCTGCGCGACCTGGCCGCGCTCTCGCGCCTGCCCGCCGAGGTGCGCCTCGTGGGCGCCCACGGCACCGAGTTCGACACCGACGTGACCGTCGACCCCGACCACCGCACCGCCGACTCGCCCTCGGACAAGGCCGCCGCCCTGGAGCTGCTGCGCGACCAGGTCGAGGCCACCGCCATCCTCTACATCGGCGGCGGCGAGGGCGAGGAGCCCGTCTTCACGCGGCTGACCGGCGCCGACGCGGGCGTGCGGGTCGGCGAGGGGCCCACCGTGGCCTCCCACCGCGTGGCCGACACCCCGACCGCCGCGGCCCTGCTGTCCGCGCTGGCCGCCGAGCGCCGCTTCTGGGTCTTCGGCGAGCGCCCCACGCCCATCGAGCGCATGTCGATGCTCTCCAACCAGGGCTCCGTGGCCCTCGTCGGCCCGGACGCGCGCCTGCTGTGGTTCTGCCACCCCGAGCCCGACTCGAACGCCGTGTTCGCCGAGGTCCTGGGCGGCCGACAGGCGGGCGTGTTCGCCGTCGCCCCCGCGCACGGCGGCCGTCCGCTGGGCCAGCGCTACCTGCCCGGCACCATGACCGTGCGCACCCGCTGGTCGCGCATGGACGTCACCGACTACCTCGCCCACGGCACCCCGCAGGGGCGCACCGACCTGATCCGGGTGATCAGCGGCGTCACCCCGGCCACAGTGGAGTTCGCCCCCCGACCCGACTTCGGCCGCGCGCCGGTGCGCATCAAGCCCCGGGAGGACGGCCTGCTCGTCGAGGGCGCCGACTTCCCGATGGCCCTGTACTCGCCCGGCGTGGAGTGGGAGATCGACCACGACGGCGTCTCCGACATCGCCCGCGCGGTCGTCCACCCGCGCTCGGAGCAGCCCGTGGTGCTGGAACTGCGCTGCGGCACCGACTCCCTCGTGCGCGGCACGCTGCCCGAGTCCGAGCGCCAGCGGACCTCCGGCGAGCACTGGTCGCGCTGGCTCGACGGCCTCACCCTGCCCGACACCGCCCAGCAGCTGGCGGCGCGCTCCGCGCTCACCCTGCGCGGCCTGTGCACCCCCTCCGGGGGCGTGATGGCCGCCGCGACCACGTCGCTGCCCGAGGAGATCGGCGGCGTCCGCAACTGGGACTACCGGTACTGCTGGCTGCGCGACGGCGCGCTGACCGTGCAGTCGCTGGTCTCCCTGGGCTCGACCGCCGAGGCCGAGGAGTTCCTGGACTGGGTGCACCGGGTCGTGGACTCGCTGCCCGGCCCGGAGACGCTGCGCCCGCTGTACTCGCTGCGGGGCACCAACCTGGGCCCGGAGGAGGTCATCGAGTCGCTGTCCGGGTACGCCGGCTCGCGGCCGGTACGGATCGGCAACCTGGCCGACCACCAGGTGCAGCTGGACGTGTTCGGCCCCGTCGTGGAGCTGATCGAGAAGCTGTCCTCGGTGCGCGGCACCCTGGCCGACCGCGACTGGGACCTGGTGCGGTCGATGGCCGAGGCGGTCGCCCGCCGCTGGCACGAGCCCGACCACGGCATCTGGGAGGAGCGCGACGAGCCCCGCCAGCGCGTCTACTCCAAGGTGATGTGCTGGGTGACCCTGGACCGCGCCGTCGCCCTGGCCCGCGCCTACGGCCGCGAGGTGGACCCGTCCTGGCCGGACCTGCGCGACGGCATCGCCGCCGAGGTGCTGGACAAGGGCTGGAACGAGGAGGCGCAGGCCTTCACCACCGCCTACGACGGCACCGACCTGGACGCCGCGTCCCTGCACATCGGCCTGTCCGGGCTGATCGACCCGGCCGACGAGCGCTTCCAGGCCACCGTGACCGCCGTGGAGGCGGAGCTGCGCAGCGGCCCGACCGTGTACCGGTACCACCGCGACGACGGCCTGCCGGGCGGCGAGGGCGGCTTCCACCTGTGCACCGCGTGGCTGATCGAGGCGTACCTGCTGACCGGCCGCCGCGCGGAGGCGGACGAGCTGTTCAAGCACCTGGTGGACTGCGCCGGACCGACCGGGCTCATCCCGGAGGAGTTCGACCCGGTCACCGAGCGGGCGCTGGGCAACCACCCGCAGGCGTACTCGCACCTGGGCCTGATCCGCTGCGCCCAGCTGCTCGACCGCCTCTGAGAAGGACCCGCCGGGGCGTCCGCGGCGCGCTCCCGGGCCCCTGAGGGCCGTGGGAGCGCGCCCGCGGGCGCCCCTTCGCCGTGGGACGGACCCGCGGCGTCCGGCGGAGCCGGTCAGTGACCGGAGGGACCCGGCTGACCGGGGTACCCGCCCTGGCCGGGCTGGTTCGGGTACCCGCCCTGGCCGGGCTGGTTCGGGTACCCGCCCTGGCCGGGCTGGCCGCCGTAACCCGGCTGGCCCGGGTGACCGGGCTGTCCGCCGCCGTCGAGGTGTCCGCCGTAACCCGGCTGGTTCGGGTACCCGCCCTGGCCCGGGTAGCCGCCCGGGAGGGGCTGGTGGCCGGGGTCGGTCACACGGAACCACTCCTTGGCGCTCTCGGTCCGGATGAGCAGCAGGATGACCGCCATCAGGACCACGCCCACGGCCGGGTTGGACGCGTCGGTGAGCAGGTTGAGGAGCGCGCTGGCGAATCCCAGGGCCACGACGACGAGCACGAGCGTGCGCGCCCTGTTCCCGCCCTTGCCCAGGGCGACCACGACGTAGACCTCGAAGGCCGTGAGGGCCAGGCCGAGGAGCAGGATGGCCGCGACGCCGCCCACCCCCATGGCCATCTCCGCCTCGACCTGCGCGCTGGGCAGGTTGGCGATGGCGACGAGGCCGATCAGGGCCAGGGAGTAGATGACGGCGGCGAGCACGATCCTGATGATGAGGATGACGCGGACCGCCTTGAGCGGGCCGGGCATCGGGGGTGCGGGGATGTCGGGGTTCACGGGGGAGAAGCCTTCCCGGTCGGGGTCGTGAGCGGGACGAGGGATGTTTCGTATCTACGACTTCCGCGGGGCGGGAACGGTTCCCTCCCGGGCTGGAATCGTGTTCGGCCCGCGCCCACAGAGCGGGCGGCTCCCAGGGGATGGGAGCCGCCCGTGACACCGGGGGGCGGTGTTGAGTGTGGTGTCTTCCCTCTGTCAGGCGGCCTAATCATCCGCCGGTCCGGACGCGGGCGGGGCGACCCGTCCGGCGCGGACGCGGACCTCACCGGAAGCGCGGGCCCTCCTCCAGGCGCTCGCGCACGCCCGGCCACTCGTTGCGCAGCACCGAGTAGTACACGGCGTCCCGGCGGCGTCCGCCCGGCATGACGTTGTAGCTGCGCAGGACGCCCTCCTCCGTGGCGCCGATGGAGCGCAGGCCGCGCCGGGCCCGCTCGTTGAGCACGTCGGTCTTGAACTCGACCCGCTCCGCGCCCATCTCCTCGAAGGCGTGCCGCAGCAGCAGGTACTTGGACCAGTGGTTGACCCCCCGGCCCCGGAAGTCGCGCCCCAGCCAGGAGCTGCCGACCTCCAGCCGCAGGTCGGGCTCGGACATGTGCCCGTAGCTCATGCTGCCCGCGATGCGCCCGCTCGCCTTGTCGGTGACGGTGAACGTGGAGCGCTCCCCGCCGTCGCTGGCGGCCAGGTAGGAGTAGAAGAACCGGACGAAGCTCGCCTCGTCGTCCACACGGGCCACGAAGTGCGTCCAGATGTCGGAGTCCACGGCCTGTTCGCGCCACCCCTCGCGGTCCGTCTCCACGAGGGGAGTGAGCAGCACGTGCTCGTTCTCCAACCGGACACGCGACTGCTCGGACCACGACATGGGCACTCCTCCGGTGTACGGCGTTATGTCCGTTGCGGATTGTAGTGTCGCCCCCCGGACCGCCCGTCGAGTGGGGTACCCCACACGGCCGCCGCCCCGCTCGCCGCCCGTCCGCCCTCCGGGGGCGCACCGGGCCGCCCCGCGCGCGGCGCCCGCCTGTCGGACCCGGCCGGTAGTGTGCCTCGACCGACCGGCAATCCTGGAGGAGCCGAGCGATGGCCGCCACCGACACCGTCCTCTCCCGGCGTGCGCTCAACCGCGCCACCCTCGCCCGCCAGTTCCTCCTGCGGCGCGTGGACCGGCCGGTGACCGAGGTCGTCTCCCACCTGGTCGGCCTCCAGGCGCAGACCACGCACACCTGGTACGTCGGGCTCCAGAACCGGATCGAGGACGCGTCCCCCGAGGACGTCGGCCGCCAGCTCACCGACGGCGAACTCGTCCGCGCCACCCTCATGCGCGGCACCCTGCACCTGGTCACCCCCGAGGACTTCCGCGCGCTGCGGCCCACGGTCCAGCCCGTCATCGCCGGCGGCCTGGCGCACAGCGCCCACGGGAAGGCCACCGCCGGGATCGACCTGGACGCCGTGGCGGACGCCGGGCGCGCCCTGCTGGTGAAGGAGCCGCTCACCCCCGGCGAGCTGGGCGCACGCCTGGCCGAGCGGTGGCCCGGGGTCCCCGGCGGCGACCTGTCCTACGCGGTGCGCTCCCTGCTGCCCGTCGTCCAGATCCCCCCGCGCGGGGTGTGGGGCTGCTCCGGGCCGCCCGCGTTCGCCCCCGCCGACACCTGGACCGGTCTGGCCATGGACGCCGATCCCGATCCGGAGGCGCTCGTGCTGCGCTACCTGGCCGCGTTCGGACCGGCCACCGTGAAGGACGTGCAGGCCTGGTCGGGGCTGACCCGGCTGCGCGCGGTGGTCGACCGCCTGCGCGAACGGCTCGTGGTCCTGCGCGGCGAGGACGGCGCCGAGCTGTTCGACCTCCCCGACGCCCCGCGCCCGGGACCGGACGTCCCGGCGCCGGTCCGCTTCCTCTACGACTTCGACAACGTGCTGCGCGGCCACGCCGACCGCGGCCGGATGCTCTCCGCCGAGGATCTGGGTCGGCTCGCCTCCCGCAACGGGATGCCGCCCGCCACGGTGCTCGTGGACGGCCGGGTGCGCGGCTCCTGGAAGGTGGTCCGGGCCAGGAGGACGGCGGCCGTGGAGGTGACGCCGTTCCGGCCGATCGGGGCCGCCGACCGGGAGGAGGCCGAGGCCGAGGGGCTGCGGCTGCTGGCCTTCCTGGCGCCGGAGCGCGACGCGCACGAGGTCCGGTTCGCGTCGCCCGCCTGACCGCCGCACGTACCCGTGGACGCGGACGGGTCCTTCCCGACGGGGGTTCTTCCGGTGTCCGTCATCGACGCATGTGACCGGACCACGGACAGTACGTGTGGGTATGGAAGGATTCACAGGTGACCGATGAGTTCCGTGCCGCGTTCCAACGCGTGCTCGACACCGCAGCCAGCCAGGCACCCGCGTTTCCGGCGGCCGTGCACGACGTGTTCCGGCTGTCCTCCCAGGTGCCCGTCGAAGAACTCGCCATCGCCATGGAGGCGCTGGCCCCGGTCCTGGGCGACAGTGAACCCGTCGCCGGGATCGCGGCCGACCTCGCCGTCCTGGCCGGCGCCCTCGTGGAGGCCGGAGCGCCCGCGGGACAGGTGGGGCTGGAGGTGCTGCGCCAGCTGGGAAGTTACGGTCAAGCCGCGGTGGCCTTCATGCACGCGTGGGACAAGACCGGCGGCGGGCAGCTGCCCGCGCCCAACGACGTGTCGGCGGCCGACGAGCAGCGCGTCGAGGAGGTCCTCGGGGAGAACGCCCCGCTGGCCACCGTGGGCTGGTGGACGTCCCTGCGCTACGGGCTGGCGGCCAAGGCCATGCTGGGCGACCCCGGGGTGCGGGCGGCCGTGCGCGCCGACTCCAGCGCCCTGGAGGGGCTGACCCAGATCGTGCACGCGCTGTCCACACAGCTCAGCGAGTTCGTCGAGGTGAACGAACTGCTGCGGATGGCGGAGGCGAGCACGCTCCTGGTGCTGGACCGGGCCTCGCGCCGGGGCTTCCAGGTGCGCTTCGACGGGATCGGCGACAACTTCCAGCTGCACACGCTGCTCGCGGACGCGCTGATCGGCAAGGAGGGACGGCTGGTACCCGGCACCCGACCCGACCCCCGGTGGACCGCCGCGTGCCTGGACGCGCCGGTGGACCCGCTGGCGGACGTGGTGCGCGGCGAATGGGACCTGGTCGGCGGCGACGGCACGTGGGTCGGCAACGAGGCCCTCCCCGGGGACATCCCGCTGGTCGACGGCACGCGGGTGCTGGTGCTGGAACCGCAGTCGCTCAGCCACTCCTGGCGGGCCGGGCGCAGGCACCCGCACATCCCGGGGTCCCTGGAGGTGCTGGAGGAGATGCGCCACGAGGACGCGGCCGCGTGGTGGACGCGGATCCACATGGCCGGTTCGGTACGCCATCCGATGGCGCCGCCGATCGAGCACGACGAGACCGGAACCCACCGGACGCAGGCGCCCCGCCACTTCGGTGTGGCCGCGCACTTCGCCGAGGTGGACTCGGGTCCGATGTCGGCCTCGTTCCGGTCGCTGGAACCGGAGGCCGATGACGACCTGCTCACCGGGGGGACCGGCGCCGCGGCCGAGCGACCGCAGTCCCCGCCGGAGCCGTGGGGGGACCCGTCGCAGGACCGGGGCGAGCCGTCCGGGGCCGAAACGCCCGAACCCCACCCGTGGGCCGCCGACCCGCTGCCCTCCCGCACGCCTCCGGAGCCGCCGGAGCCCCCCCGGGCCGGGGACCCGCTCGCGGACCCGCTCTCGGACGCCTTCTCGGACCCGCTCTCGGGTCCGCAGGAGCCCTGGCGGTCCGGAGGAGCGGTGGAGGGGCCCGACTCCTGGGGCGCGGCGGAGCCCGCGGAGCCGATGAGCGATTGGCGCAGCCCCGAGCCGCTGGGCTTCCGGACCCCCACGGGGGCCGACGAGGGCACGGACCGGGCCCAGCTCTGGCCCCTGGCCGCTTCGGAGAACTCCTGGAGCGCCGCGGAGCCCGCGGAGCCGATCAGCGATTGGCGCAGCCCCGAGCCCCTGGACTCCCGCCCCTACGCGGAACCCGAGGAGCGGGCGGACCGGGACCAGTCCTGGAGCCCCGCCGCGCCGGAGGACCCGCTGGGCGCCTGGGGGCGGCCGGAGTCTCCGGAGGACCGGGCGACCCCGGCCCGGGACGCGGTGGGTCCGGCGGAGGCGGAGAACACGGCGGACTCCGGGGACGACGGCGACGACAGGCGCCCCGGCTCCCGTCTGCTGCCGCCCATGCCGCCGGGCGTCTCGGACAGCTGGGCGTGGGCTCCGGGCTGGAAGTGGCCCGCGCCGCCCGGCTCGTCCGACTGAGCACGGCCCGCGGCCCCGGGGAGGGACTCCCCGGCCGCGGACGGGGCGGCGGCCACGGGTGCGGGGTGCGTGTCCGGGACCGCCGCCCCGGACCCCGTACCGGCACCGCGGTATGACAGGTGTCATGTCGCGGCACCGGCGGCTCTCACACCGACCCGGTGACTCCTGCGTCTGGGGACGGGCCTCCCCGGTCGGCCAAGCTTGGGGGTATGACGACGTTGAACAGCGACCGCTCCGGCACCGGCGCCCGGTCCGGAAGCGGAACGGGTGCCGGCCCCGGGTCGGAGTCCGGAACGGGTACCGGCTCCGAGTCCGCGACCGTGCCCGGGACCGCGCACGCCGGCGAGGACACCCCGCGCGCGGACGGCGCACCCCTGTCAGCGGAGGAGCGCAAGGCCGCCGAGAGGGAGGCGCAGAAGGAGGAGGCCCGGGCCGCCCTGCGCGCGCTCAAGCCCTGGGAGGGCAGGGCGACGCGGCAGGACAAGGCGCTGATGGCCGCCTTCGTCGGCGTCCCCCTCTTCTTCATGGCGCTGACGCCGCTCAAGCCCTTCCTGATCGCCCACCACCCGGTCCTGCTGGAGTTCGTCACCGGCAGCAACGCGGCGGTCGGCGCGGCCGCGGCGTTCGCGCGGATCGGGGAGATCCCCCTGTGGCTGGTCGTGGTCGCGGGCGTCGTCGGCAAGGTGAAGATCGACTGGCTGTTCTGGTGGGTCGGCAGGCGCTGGGGCCGCGGTTTCGTCAACCTCATCGCGCCGGGCGACAGGGCGCAGCGCTTCGCCGACCGGGCGCAGGACATGAGCCCGTGGATCATGCCGGTCGCGATCGTCCTCAGCTACCTGCCGGGCATCCCCACCGTGTTCGTCCTCGTCATCGCGGGCTGGACCGGGATGCGCCTGGTGCCCTTCCTCCTCCTGGACGCCCTCGGGGCCCTGGTCCTCACCGCGTCCGTGGCCTCCGTCGGCTACGCGGCGGGCCAGACCGGGGTGGACATCGTCCTGCTGGTCGACAGGTACGCCCTCTGGTTCGCCCTGGGCATCGTCGTCGTCATGGCCTTCGTCCCCGTGTTCAAGCAGAACCGCGCCCAGAAGCGGGCCAAGGCGGCCGCGGAGGCGAAGGCCGCCGAGGAGGTCGGGGCGGCGCGGGGCGACGAGAGGGCGCAGGACCCCCGGGGCTGACACCGCGGACCGCGATCTCCCTCGGCCGAACGCGCGCGACCCCCTGTGAGCAGGCGCTTCCACGGAAAGTACCGTGAAGGAAGCGACTGGTCACCCACGTGCCGGGGGCACCCGACTAGGCTGGCGTTCGGCAATCCGACAACCCGGGCAAGCCGACTGCGCTGGGTGCGTCACAAACACACTCAAGGAGATCCCGTCATGGGACAGCGACACTTCGATCTGGTGGTTCTCGGCGCGGGCCCCGGCGGCTACGTGGCCGCCATCCGCGCCGCCCAGCTCGGCCTGAAGACCGCCGTCATCGAGGAGAAGTACTGGGGCGGGGTCTGCCTCAACGTGGGCTGCATCCCCTCCAAGGCGCTGCTGCGCAACGCCGAACTCGCCCACCTGTTCCAGAACGAGGCCGACTTCTTCGGCATCAAGGTCGACGGCAAGGTCGAGTTCGACTTCGGCAAGGCGCACAGCCGCAGCCGCGAGGTGGCGGACGGCCGGGTCAAGGGCGTCCACTACCTGATGAAGAAGAACAAGATCACCGAGCTGAACGGCCGGGGCACCTTCACCGACGACCACACCGTCGAGGTCAGCGGCGAGGACGGCGCCACCGAGACCGTCACCTTCGACCACGCGGTGATCGCGGCGGGCTCCTCCACCAGGCTGCTGCCCGGCACCGAGCTGTCCGAGCGGGTCGTCACCTACGAGGAGCAGATCCTCACCGACACCCTGCCGGAGAGCATCGTCATCGCCGGTGCGGGCGCCATCGGCGTCGAGTTCGCCTACGTCCTGGCCAACTACGGCGTGGACGTGACGATCGTGGAGTTCCTCGACCGCCTCGTGCCCACCGAGGACGAGGAGGTCTCCAAGGAGCTGGGCCGCGCCTACAAGAAGCTGGGCGTAAAGGTGATGACCTCCACCCGCGTGGAGTCGGTCGAGGACACCGGCGAGGGCGTGCGCGTCACCGTCAGCAGCGACGGCAAGGAGCAGACCCTGGAGGCCGACAAGCTCCTCCAGGCCATCGGCTTCGCCCCCAACGTGGAGGGCTACGGTCTGGAGAAGACCGGCGTGGAGCTGACCGACCGGGGCGCGATCGGCATCGACTCCCGGGGGCGCACCAACGTCCCGCACATCTACGCGATCGGCGACGTCACCGCCAAGCTGATGCTGGCCCACACCGCCGAGGCCATGGGCATCGTCGCCGCGGAGACCATCGCGGGCGCCGAGACCCAGGAGATCGACTACCGGTTCATCCCGCGCGCCACCTACTGCCAGCCGCAGATCGCCAGCTTCGGCTACAGCGAGAAGGAGGCGCGGGAGGCGGGCTTCGACGTCCAGGTCGCCAAGTTCCCGTTCATGGCCAACGGCAAGGCGCACGGCCTCGGGGACACGCGCGGTTTCGTCAAGATCCTCTCCGACGGCAAGTACGGGGAGTTCCTCGGCGCGCACATGATCGGCCCGGACGTGACCGAGCTGCTGCCCGAGCTGACCCTGGCCCAGCAGTGGGACCTGACCGTGCACGAGGTCGCGCGCAACATCCACGCGCACCCCACGCTCAGCGAGGCGGTCAAGGAGGCCGTGCACGGCCTGGCCGGTCACATGATCAACATGTGACGCACCGGCGTCCCCGGCCCCGCCGCCCCGGGAGGGTGGCGGGGCCGCGCCGTACCCGCGCGGGCACCTTCCGCCGAAGGCGGGCGGCGACCCCTGCCTCGGGCGCTCCGCGGACTTGCTAAGTTTCGTGTGTCCCCGCCGGATCCCCACCCCGAACTCCGGTGCTCCCCCGACCGAAAGCCATCCATGCGCCTGATCCCGTCCACTCCCCTGTCGTGCCTGGGCACGGCCGCCGCCGTCGTCGTCGGCGGGTTCGTCCTCGTCGGCTTCGGCGTGATCGACCTCGACGAGTTCGAGATGGACCTGTCCTTCGGAGACGGCGTGGACCTGCCCTTCGGGGACGGTGAGGAGGTCCCCGAGCTGGAGGCCGGGGCCTCGCCCGGTCCCGAGGAGGAGCAGCCGGAGCAGGCCGCGCCGGAGTACGGGCTGCCCGAGTCGTGTGCGGCCGCCGGTGCCGCGGAGGTGGTCGGCGAGCTGGCCCCGGGACAGGTGCTCACCGAGGAGGTCGGTGAGGTGGAGGGCGTCGACGGCGCCGAACAGGTCGTGTGCTCGTTCAGCGACGGGAGCACCGGGCCCGGCGCCTCCTCTTTCACGCTGGTGTTCACCCTGAACGCCGACCCGAGCACCAACCCGGACGTGGTGCGGGTGCCCGGGGAGCAGGAGCAGATGAACTGGGAGGTGGACATCGACGTGGACGTGGACACCTACCACACCGAGGAGTCCGACTCCCTGGGCGGCGACCTGGAGTACGTGGGCACCGTGGACGGCTCCAGCCGCCACCTGTACCTGGCGCTGCCCGACGAGCTGTACGTCACCGCCATCGCCTACGGCGAGGAGGTGCCGCGCGAGGACCTGGAGCGGGTGGTCATGCTGGCCGCCGAGCGCATCCGGGGCTGACCCGCGACGCGAACGACCGAGGGGGCCGCCGGTGGGCGGCCCCCTCGCGTGTTCCCGGACGTGTCGGGATCACCTCACGGTGTGCCTCAGCACGGGACGACCGTCCAGATGGGGGTCCAGTCGTAGGAGGGGTCGGATTCCGGTGCGACGGACCGGGTCACGGTGTTGCCGCTCTGGCCTCGGAGGAGGGCCACGGTGCCCGTGTACTGGTTGTTCCGGTAGGAGCCCTGGACGACCCAGTCGGTAAGCGTGTAGGTGCCGCAGTAGTACAGGTTGTACTGGTTGCCGACGTAGTGCGGGTCGGTGTACATGCAGAAGTAGCCGAGGGGGCATTCGAGGGCGGAGGCGGTCGCCGGAGCGCCGAGGTCGTGCGCGTACTTCTCACCGGGTGCGGCGACCACGATCTCGCCGCCCTCCAGTTCGATCCTGTTCGCCGACACCTGGGTGCCGCCGAAGTCGTCGAGGTAGGCGTCCACCTCGTCCTGGAGCTGCTCCGCCTCAGCGGAAGTCAGGTCGGCCTCCGCGGTCTGCGTGGCGAACTCCGCCCGCAGGGCGTTCTCCTCCGCGCTGGCGGGCCCGGCGGCCAGCACCAGCCCCAGCATCGACAGGCAGGCCACGAACAGCGACCACGGCCCCGTACTCTTTCGCATTCCCATTCTCTCCCACTCCTCGTTCCCGCTTCTGGACGTCACCCGGTTGACACGGCACTCTCCGAGCGCCGGTGCCGGGCACCCGTGAATCGGGCCTCCCCTTATTCCCCCGCCGTCCACACGGAGGAAGAAAGGACGACCCCAGACTGGAAAGAACGGGAAAACCCGAGGCCCGGACCAGAAAACAACAGATGGCACAGACCTCTGGACTGGAAGAAGGAAAATCACTCCCGTTCCACCCGAACGCAGGTTATTCGCGCCCGGGGAGCGCGACAACGCTTTTCGGCCGTGGACAAAAGGCCCAGTTCCCGGACGGCTCCGGTCCGGACCGAACTCCCGTGTGCCGGTTCCGACACTCCTCAGCCCCCGCACAGGGTGCGCCCCAGCGGTGTGGCGGTGTGGTGCACGGACGGGCCGAGACGGTGGGTGGTGAGCAGTCCGTTCCCCCGCAGCACGCTGAGGTGCTGGCTCGCGGTGGCGGCGGAGACGCCGACGTCCCGGGCGACCTGCGTGGTGGAGCGCCCGTGGTCGGCCACGGTGCGCAGGATGTCGGCGCGGGTCCGCCCGAGGAGTTCGCGGAGGGACCCGTCCGCGCTGCCCTCACCCCTCCCCGAGAACCAGCCGCCGTCCACCGAGTCGTGGTCGACCGGGTAGACGAGCACGGGGGACAGCGCGGAGTCCCGGAGGAGGATGGGCACCCTCCAGCAGAAGAAGGACGGGATGAGGCGCAGGCCGCGGCCGTCCAGGTACAGGTCACGGTCGATCATCAGACTCCGCAACTCCAGGACCGGGGACTGCCAGGCCAGGGCGGGGCTCAGACCGGCCAGCAGTGCCTCCACGCCGCCCTGGAGCAGGGCACGGGCGCGCAGGGCGCGATCGGTGTGCACGTGGCGTCGGACGGAGTCCCAGTGGGGGGCCAGGGCGCGGCCGTGGTAGTCCCGCAGGGCCTCCGTCAGCCTGTGCAGGGCGCTGGTCCGGCCCCGCGCGAGGTCGTCGCTCCATCCGGGCAGTCTGCGGCTGCTCCCCAGGATCTCCAGGTCGCCGCGCAGGCGGGCGCGAGGGGTGCGGGCGAGGGCCTCGATGCCCTCCTCCACGTCGCACAGGGGCACCGCGGGGGTGAGGAAGTCGGGCGAGTACCCCCGCGCGGGCCCGAAGGGCAGCACCTGGCGCAGCGAGGAGGGCGTGGCCTGGCGGAGGGAACGGCGCCAGGGGTCGAACACCCGGCGGCCGTCCCGGTTCTGGAGGGCGTGGAGGCTGAGCAGTGTCCCCCACATGGGGTCGGGCTCGGGGGCGACCACGGTGTTCGCTAGGTCGGTGCCGGTGAAATGGATCCTTACCATCGTCGTCATTCCTGCCTGGTGTCGCGGGACCCTTCGCGACCACCGCTGTCGTTCGCGCGGTGGTGGCTGGACACGGGGCCTCGGGCGGGGGGCTGGCCGCCAGGAGAAAGGTATCGGGCGGCGTTCCTTTTCTTCGCGAACACCCGGACGGAACGTCACTTTCCACCGGGGGCGGAGCATCCACAAAGGAGAACAGCGGGTGAACGATTCTCCCACCTGGGGGAATTCACCGCCCCCGGCGGAATCCGGTGCTTTCCAGTGCCCTGGGACAAGAACAGGGAAAGGCTTTTTTCGTGTGCCGGAAGTGGCTGGAGGGGTTCGGAGCACCACCGCCCCTCCCCGCCGTGTCCGGGTACGGCGAAGGGGGCCGCCGATCGGCGGCCCCCTCACGTGTGCGGGCGGTCCCGGTGTTCCGTCGCGGCGGAGGCTTCACCGCCCCGCGCTCCTCGCCGAGGCCCCGTCGTGCCCGCGGCGGGCCCGGGAGACCGGCACCGGCCGGGACGGGGGTCAGAACCCACGCCGGGCACCGGCGGCGGTCCCGCCCGCCCCTCTAGTGCTCCACGGGGATCTCCTCGAACTCACCGAACGGGCCCGCCCGCAGGGTCAGCTCCTCCACGTCCACCGGCGGCGCGGGGAAGACCGCGACCAGGCTGTAGGTGTTGTCGGGCTGGAGCATGTGGACCTCTTCGGCGAAGCTGCTGTAGCGCCCCTCGCCGAAGTCCATCTGGGCCACGTAGCGCACCAGGCCGCTCTCCGGCTCCAGCAGTTGGAAGCCGCCGAGCGTGCCCTTGTTGAACTGCTCGGGGCCGCCCGCCTGGACGGCCTCCTGCCCGCCCATGTCGGGCATGGTCGGCTCGTCGGTGGTGTTGGTCAGAGCCACGGTGCCGATCACGTACGCGCCGTCGCGGCGCAGCGGGTAGACCTCCAGGCGCACCCCGTCCAGCTCGCCCTCGGCCACCACCGACCCCGGGTCGTCGTCGTAGGGCGCGGGCCAGGTGACGTTGCGCTGGGCCGCGCCCAGGGCGTCGTCGTCGTACTCCTCTTCCTCCGTGGCCTCCACGGTGGTGTTGAAGACGTAGGAGAACTCCACGCGCCGGTTGCGCGCCCGCGCCTCGTCGTCGTCGGGGCCGCCCTCGCGGGCGATCGGCTCCTGCTCGCCGCGGCCCTCCACCTCCAGGGTGTAGTCGGTGCCCAACTCCTCGGCGAGCAGGTCGCGCACGCTCTCGGCCCTCTGCACCGACAGGTTGTCGTTGTAGGAGTCGTCGCCGATGCTGTCGGTGTGGCCGATGACCGTGATGACGGGCTCGTCGGGGTCGACGTTGCGGGCCAGGCTGGTGGCCGCGCGGCGCACCACGTCCTCGGCCTCGGGGGTCAGGTCCGAGCGGTCGAACTCGAACATGACGTCGGAGTGCAGGGAGATGATCTCCCGGTCGCCGTCGCGGGTGGTGGAGGCGATCTCGGAGTCCACGAAGCTCTGCACCCAGCCCTCGTCGGCCACGGCGTCCTCGTCCGGGCGGCGGTTGGCGAAGGTGAGGTTCTCCCCGCTCGGCGGCGGGTCGTCCGGGGTGAGGTGGTCGGCCCCGTTGGGGTCCTGCGGGTCGGCCCGCCCCTCCTCCACGTCCACGACCGGGATGCCGGTCATGGCCCCGAGCCCGCTGCCGACGAACGTGACCTGCCGGACCTCGTCGGGCAGGCGCGGGAAGTAGCGCACGTACTCGTTGGTGACCCCGTCGTGGACCGGGTAGAGGCCGTCCTGGTTGGGGCTCTCGGAGCCGTACTTGAGGCCCTCCTCGTCCAGGAACTGCCGGTAGACGCGGCCGGTGAGCGGATCGACCAGGGTGTGGGCCATGCTCATGTTCCGGTTGGGTCCGGTGAACTCGTCGAGGTAGGTGACCTCGTAGTACATGACGGTGTAGTCGTCGGTGCGCTCCAGACCGGTGACGGCGAAGCGCATCTCGTTGTCCCGGCCGGTGTCCTGGAAGATGCGGCCCTCGCGGACGTAGGGGAACTCCTCCCTGACCTCGGGCGGGCCCGACGCGCTTCCGAAGGTCTCGGACCACCAGTCGGACACCCCCTCGGTGACCGTACAGCCGCTGAGCAGGAGGCTGCCCGAGACCGCTAGCGCGACCAGGGGTAGGGGCGACTTCCTCGCCATGTGGGGGAACTCCGATCGTTGAGGAGACGTACGGGCAACATCCTCCTGTACGCGTGGGGCGGAACCGACCGCCCTGCCCGCAGTTGGCGGGTTACGTCCGCTTGGCGGCCGGTGCCCGGTGCGGGGCGGTCCCGTCGGCGCGGGACCCCCGGACGGGTCCCGGACGGACGGCGGGCGCGGGTCCCGGAGGAGTCCGGGGCCGGCGGTGGACGGGCGGCGGACGCGCGAGGAGCGCCCCTGCACCCGCCGGCGGCACCGCGTCACCGCAGGTCAAGGACTTCTTCGCGCGGACCGAAAAAAATTCCGCGGAAACACCCATCCGCCCCCGCCTCGGCCCCGAATGACCGACGTGACCACCGAGACACGCGGGAACACCCCGCCACGCGACAGGCGACGGGTCGTCGTCGGATCAGTCGTGGGGCTGCTCACGGTCGGCGCCTCACTGGGCACCGCCGAGCTGGCCGCAGGACTGCTCCGCACCGTGTCTCCGGTGATCGCCGTCGGCGACACGGTCGTCGACATCACACCGCCCTCCCTGGTGGAGGCGGCGATCGATCTGCTGGGCAGAGCCGACAAGGTCGTGCTCGTGGCCGGGATCATCGCCGTTCTTCTGGGTGTCGGGGCCGTACTCGGCACGGCGTCGCTCCGGCGGCCCGTCGTCGGGTACACGGGGTTGGCGGTGTTCACCGCGGTCGGGCTGGCCGCCGTGCTTCCGCACCGCTCCGACGACCCGGGCGCCCCGGTGCCCGTGCTCGTCGGGGCGGTGGCGGGGGCTCTCGCCCTGGCGCTCCTGGTGCGCAGCACGCGCGGGATGCTCCGGCCCGAAGCGGACTCCGGACCACAAGGGATGGGCGGTTCGAGGACACCGGCGGACGCGGAGGAGGCTCCTGCCCCTCCCGCGGCCGGACCGGACCGGGGCCCGGGCAGACGCGGTTTCGTGCTGACCGCGGCGGGCGTCCTGGCCGTGTCCGGCACCGCCGGTGTCCTCGGGCGCCTGCTGCCGACCCTAGGCGGCGGTGCGGGCTCACGCTCCGCCCTCGTCCTTCCCCCGGCGGCGAACCCGCTGCCGCCGCTGCCCGCCGCGACCGAACTGGGCGTTCCGGGGCTGACACCCTTCACCACGCCCAACAGGGAGTTCTACCGGATCGACACCGCCCTCACCGTTCCCCGGCTGGACTCCACCCGATGGACGCTGAGGGTGCACGGGATGGTGGACCGCCCCTTCGAGATCGACATGGACGAACTGCTCGCCGAGGAGCTCGTCGAGGCCGACATCACCATGACCTGCGTGTCGAACCAGGTCGGCGGCGACCTCGCGGGAAACAGCCGCTGGCTGGGCTTCCCCTTGACCGACCTCCTGCGGCGCGCGGGCGTGCAGTCCGGCGCCGACCAGATCCTCAGCACCTCCGACGACGGCTGGACCTGCGGCACGCCGACCGAGGTCGTCATGGACGGGCGCGACGCGCTCCTGGCCGTGGGCATGAACGGGGAGCCCCTCCCCCACGCGCACGGCTACCCGGCGCGCATGGTCGTCCCCGGCCTCTACGGGTTCGTCAGCGCCACCAAGTGGGTCACCGACATCAAGCTGACCCGCTTCGCCGACGAGCAGGCCTACTGGGCGCAGCGCGGCTGGGCGGTGCGCGCTCCCATCAAGACCATGTCCCGCGTGGACGTGCCCGCACCCCTGAGCCGGGTGGACGCCGGAGAGGTCGTCCTGGCCGGAGTGGCCTGGGCGCAGCACCGCGGGGTCGACGCCGTGGAGGTGCGGGTGGACGGAGGCGAGTGGCAGCGGGCCGAACTCGCCGCGGTCCCCGGCATCGACACCTGGGTCCAGTGGGTGGCCGAGACCACCGTCGAACCCGGCCAGCACTCCGTGGAGGTCCGGGCCACCGACGCCACCGGGGCCACCCAGCCCGCCGAACGGGTGGATCCCGTGCCCGACGGCGCAACCGGCTGGCACAGCATCCGGTTCACCGCCGAATAGACGCACCCCTCGACCAACACCGGCGCAAGTCGGTGACGTGAGCAAACAGAAGTTAACCAAGTTGAAGGAGAAAACAATGATCCGCAAGAGCAGCCTCACCATCACGGCCGCCGCTGCCGCGCTCGCCTTCGGTCTGACCGCCTGCGGCGGCGGCATGGGCGGCGAGGAGGAGGCCGCCGAGGAGACCCCCACCGCGACCGAGTCCGAGAACAGCGGCATGGGCGGCGAGGAGGGCACCACCGAGATGGCGGGCGAGAACTTCGGTTCCGGCTGCGCCGAGGTGCCCGCCGACGGCGAGGGCAGCTTCGAGGGCATGGCGGACGACCCGGTCGCCACCGCCGCGTCCAACAACCCGGTGCTGTCCACGCTGGTGACGGCCGTGACCGAGGCGGACCTGGTGGACACGCTCAACTCGGCCGAGGACATCACGGTCTTCGCCCCGGCCAACCCGGCGTTCGAGGCGATCCCGCAGGAGGACCTCGACGCGCTGCTGGCCGACCAGGAGCAGCTCACCGAGGTGCTGACCTACCACGTGGTCGAGGGCCGCCAGACCCCGGCCGACCTGGAGAACGGCACGTTCACCTCGCTCCAGGGCGGCGAGGTCACCACCGAGGGCTCCGGCGAGGAGTTCACGGTGAACGGCGAGGCGTCCGTCATCTGCGGCAACGTGCAGACCGCCAACGCCACGGTGTACATCGTCGACGGCGTGCTGATGCCCGCCGAGTAACTCCGGCACGGTGCGACCCCCGGGCGGTCCGAGCGTTGAGGCCGGGCCGTCCGGGCCCGCCAGCGCCCCCGAGGGCACACGGGGCTCCGTGGACTCCACGGAGCCCCGACGGGCGCACCGCGCGAGAACAGCCGAACGGTACGGCTGACGTGCGATTCTGGAAGGGCCGGGATCCTTCGGGGCACACCCGGGCCCGTCCAGCGCACGGATGGGGCGAGCGACGCAGGACCACCAGGAAGAGGAGCGGATGGACGAGCACGCCGCGATACCCCGGGGCCCCCGCGGGTCGGAGGCGGAGCCGCCGGTTCCGCCTGCCCAGCGGCTCACGGAACTGCTCCGCCAGGTGGCCCGGGGTGATGAGAGCGCGTTCGGCGAGGTGTACGACCTGGTCATCCCGTCGGTGTACGGGCTGGTGCGTCGTGTGCTTCGCGACCCCGCCCAGTCCGAGGAGGTCGCCCAGGAGGTGATGGTGGAGGTGTGGCGCACCGCCTGCCGTTACGACGAGCGGCGCGGCAGCCCCCAGGCGTGGGTGATGACGCTCGCGCACCGCCGGGCGGTGGACCGGGTGCGCTCCGAGCAGGCCGCCACAGACCGGGAGGCCAGGGTGGCGGCCGCGAACACGCAGCGCCCCTACGACGAGGTGGCCGAGGAGGCCACGAACCGTCTGGAACGCGAGCGGGTGCGCCGCTGTCTGGACACGCTGACCGAACTCCAGGGCCAGTCCGTGCGTCTGGCCTACTACGGCGGATACACCTATCGTGAGGTGGCCCGCCTGCTTTCGACGCCGTTGGGCACCGTGAAGACGCGGATGCGCGACGGTCTGATCCGGCTACGGGACTGCTTGGGGGTGGAGTGGTGAGGAGGACACTGGGCCAGGACCCGCACATCCTCTCGGGAGCCTACGCCCTGGGCGCCCTGTCTCCGAGTGAGAGCGTGCGGTTCGAGGACCATCTGGCCGAATGCGACTCCTGTGTGCAGGAGACGCGCGGCTTCACCGAGACCGTCACGCTCCTGGGCACCGCGGCCGCCGGCACGCCGCCCGCCGAACTGCGCGAGCGCGTACTGGAGGAGGTGGCGCGCACCCGCCAGCTCGCGCCCGCTCCCGAGCGCCTGCCGGTGCCGCGCCGGGGCCGCTGGTCCTGGGGCCTGGGGCTGGTGCTGGCCGCCTGCCTGGCCGTCATGGTCGCGCTGGGCGCTGTCGTCATCGACCAGGTGCGCCAGGTGCAGGACCTGCGGGAGAACGAGCGGCAGATCGCGGCGGTGCTCTCCGACCCGAACGCCGACTACACCACGGCCGAGCCCATGGAGGGCGTGTCCGTGACCGTGGTGCACTCCGAGAGCAGCGGACGGATCGTGTTCAGCGCCCACGGCCTGGAGCGGCTGGAGGACGAGGACTACCAGCTCTGGCTGACGCGTGACGACGGCAGCGTCTACTCGGCCGGGGTGCTCTCCGTGGACGAGTCGGGCTTCGTGCTCCCGGTGCTGGCCGCGCCGCAGGACGAGGCGACCGGGGGCGTGGCCGTCACCGTCGAGCCCGAGGGCGGCTCCGAGCAGCCCACCTCCGATCCGCTGATGGCGATGCCCTTCGAGGGCTGAGGACCGGTCGCCGTCCGGCCCCGGCCGGGCGGCGACCGGTTTCACGCCGGTCATCGGACGGCCGATGACCGGTCCCCTAACCGGACCGCCTCCCGTCACCCGGGCGGCGGTGCGGCACCTGACCGGCCGTGGCCCGACCGCTCGGCCCCCTCGGGGGGCGGGGCCGCGGTCAGGCCACGGCCACCTCCTCGGGCCGGGGCAGGTCGCGCATGGCCGGGGAGAGGCTGAACAGGGCGGCGAGCGCCGAGACCAGCGTCATCGTCGGGAAGACCCAGGCGGGCCCGGCGCGGTCGAAGACCACCCCGATGCCGAGGATGCCCACCGGCTGCGACACCAGCGCCATGAACGTGACGGCGCCCGGGACACGACCCTGGTAGCGGTCGCTGACCGACGCGGCGGCGTAGCCGTAGAACACGGCGTTCACGCAGGGCACGATGGCGAACACGCAGCCCACCAGCACCCCGAGGAACATCACGTTGGGCGCGAACAGCAGCCCCAGCGCGCACACCGGGGCGGCCCAGGCCGCGGTGAGGAAGATGGGCCGAGAGCCGCACCCACCTGACGACCGCTCCGGCTCGGAAGGCCGTCGCGGTGCACACGGAGGAGGTGGCCGAATCCGGCCACGGGAGGGCTTTCGGCCAGGGCGGTCCCGGGGTTCGCGCGGCTGGACGGGGTCTGGGCGGCGTCCGGGCGCGCGGGGGCCGGCGGCTAACGACCGAATCCCCGCCGGGCAGGGGCGCGGCCTCAGACCGTCTGCGGTCTGGTCGCCTTGCCGTCGAGCCAGAGCTCGGTGGAGGAGTCCCGGTGGGAACCGGTGGTGCCCACGTGCTTGGCGCTGATCCGCGGGCCCTTCTTGATGACGTGGACCAGGGCCATCGCGTGGCCGCGGCCCAGGCCGTAGTCCTCGGCCAGCCACTGGACGATGGTGCCCGCCTTGACCGAAGGGTCGTCGTAGCCCTTCTCCTTGGCACGGTCGACCAGCGTGCGCGGAGTCAGACCGGTCTTGTCCTCGACGGCATCCAGGTAAGCCTGGAACGACATGGGGGCCTCCTCGACTGGGCAGGCCCCGATACTCACACGCACCTGCGACATTCCGGCGGCAGCGGCAGCGGCACCGGCCGCCGAGACGGCCCCAGCCGCGCCACAGGACCGGAACGCGCGGGCTCAGGCGGGGATTGTCCACAGGCGCGGCAGCGGGGTGGTGGACGGCTCCCGGGAGGAGCATGCTGTTGATGGGGGTCCCCAGCCTCCGCGCCGTGGAACACGTCCCCCATGACAGGTATGCCCGCCACGGTCCCGGCGCCACCCCATGCTCCCCGGCCTGTGGACGACCGCCTAGCCTTGCCGGATGTCCCTTCCGCCCCCGGCGCCCTCTCCAGTCCCGTTCCCTCGGCCCGCGCTCCGCCAGAAACCTTCCCCGCCCCTGCATCCTCCGCGCTCACTCCACCGGACGCCTCCCCCGGGCCCGCATCCTCCGCCCCAGCGCCGCCGGGCCTCCTCCCTGTCCCCCGTTTCCGCCCCGTCCCCCGTTTCCTCCTCGTCCCCCGCCTCCACCCCGTGACGCCGTGGGTCGTGGCCGTGGTCCTGCTCGCGGCGCTGCTGCACGCGGGCTGGAACGCGATCGCCCACTCCATCACCGACCGCCTGCTCGGGTTCGCCCTGATCGGCCTCGGCGGAATGCTCGCCGCCCTGCCCCTGCTCCCGGTCGTGGGGCCGCCCCCGCGCGAGGCCTGGCCGGTCCTGCTCGCATCCCTCGCCACCCACCTGCTGTACATGAGCCTGCTGATGCTCTCCTACCGGACCGGCGAGTTCGGCCAGGTGTACCCGATGGCGCGCGGCACGGCGCCGTGGGTGGTCGCCCTGACCGGCATCCTCCTGCTCGGTGAGTCGATGCCCCCGTCCGACCTGGCCGGGGTCCTGGTCGTCTCCGCCGGGCTGACGACGCTGGTGTTCGCGGGCGGCCGCCCCTCCCGCGCACAGCTTCCGGCGCTGCTGGCGGCCTTCGCCACCGGCGTCAGCATCGCCGTCTACACCGTGGTCGACGCCCACGGGGTCCGCCTCACCCAGGACCCGCTGGGTTACATCACGTGGCTGATGATCCTTCAGGGACCGGTGTTCTTCGTGGTGGCGGTGTTCACCCGCCGCGGCGCGCTCCCTCGCCAGCTCAAGCCGGTCTGGAAGTTCGGAGTCCTGGGCGGCGTGGTCAGCGCGGTCGCCTACGGGCTCGTGCTGTGGGCGCAACTGACCGGCGCGGTCGCGGGCATCGCCGCGCTGCGCGAGACGAGCATCGTCTTCGCCGCGGTACTGGGCGCGCTGCTGTTCGGGGAACGGTTCGGCCCGGTGCGGATCGCCGCCTCCGTCATCGTCGTGACCGGAGTAATCCTCCTGGCTTTCTGAGCGTCTTCATGACTCTGACCAGCGCTTACCCGTATCGTTTCCGGCGTGACACGAGCCTCGTCCTTCTCCGGGTCCGCCGCAACGGACACCGGCACCGAAACCCGTTCCGACACCGCCGCCGGAACCGATCCCGGGTCCTCCCGCACGACGGATACCGCGCACGAACACGGGCCCGAATCCGCCGCCGTACGCGCGGTCTGGCAGGGCCTGGGACTCCCGGGACTCATCGACGTCCACACCCACTTCATGCCCGACAACGTGCTGCGCAAGGTGTGGGCCCACTTCGACGCCCTCGGCGGCCTGTGGCCGATCAACTACCGCTTCGACGAGGACGAACGCCTGTCCCTGCTCCGGGGCTTCGGGGTGCGGCACTTCACCGCCCTCTCCTACCCGCACCGGCCCGGCATGGCCGCCTGGCTCAACGACTGGGCGGGCGGCTTCGCCGACCGCAACCCCGACTGCCTGCGCAGCGCCACCTTCTACCCCGAGCCGGAGGCCCGCGACTACGTGGCCGCGGCGTTGGAGGCGGGTACCCGCGTGTTCAAGGCACACCTCCAGGTCGGCCGCTACGACCCGCGCGACCCGCTGCTGGCCGACGTGTGGGGGCTGATCGCGGACGCGGGCACGCCCGTGGTGATCCACTGCGGTTCGAGCCCGGAGGCGGGCCCCTTCACCGGCCCCGAACCCTTCGCCGAGACCCTGCGCGCCCACCCCGGGCTCACCGCGGTCATCGCCCACGCCGGGGCTCCCGACTACCGCGCGTTCCTGGACCTGGCCGAGCACCACGAGCGCGTCCACCTGGACACCACGATGGTGTTCACCGAGTTCTCCAAGGACTGGGCGCCCTTCCCCGACGGGGAGGTGCCCCGCCTGAAGGGTGTCGCGGACCGGGTCCTTTTCGGCACGGACTTCCCGAACATCCCGTACCCCTATCTCGAACAGATCGAGGCCCTCGCCTGGCTCGGTCTGGGTGATGACTGGCTTCGGGGAGTGCTGTACGGCAACGCCGCCCGGCTGTTCGGACTCTGAGGGCAGCCGACTTCCGACGCCCGACGCTGGACAGCCGACGACCGTCCGGTGATGGTGGTCGTGGGGCGACCGCCTTCGGCCTCCGCCCCGACCACCGCCCACCATCACCGACGCGGAAAGGCACCCGGCACCATGGAACTCGCCCTGACTCCCCTGGAGTTCGCCCGCCGCACCCGAAGACTGCACCCCCGGCGCGAGGCGGTGGTGGACCGTGGCCTCCGGCTCACCTACGAGGAGTTCTTCGACCGCTGCGACCGCTGGTCCTCCGCCCTCCAGGGCATGGGGGTGTCCAAGGGCGACCGCGTCGCCTACATCTCCCCCAACACCCACGCCCAGCTGGAATCCTTCTACGCCGTGCCGCAGCTCGGCGCGGTGCTGGTGCCGGTCAACTTCCGGCTGTCGGCGGACGACTTCGTCTACATCGTCAACCACTCCGGGGCGCGGGTCCTGTGCGTGCACGCCGACCAGCTCGACGCCGTGGACGGCGTCCGCGACCAGATGCCGGGCGTGGAGCGGTTCGTCGCCCTGGAGGGGGCGCGCCCGGGTTGGGAGGACTACGAGACCCTCGTCGCGCAGGCCGCGGCGGACTACGTCCGCCCCGAGATCGACGAGACCGACTTGCTGACCGTCAATTACACGAGCGGCACCACGGCCCGGCCCAAGGGCGTGATGATCACCCACCGCAACGCGTACATGAACTCGGTGGGCACCCTGCTGCACCTGCGGATCGGCATCGACGACCGGTACCTGTGGACGCTGCCGATGTTCCACGCCAACGGCTGGACCTACACGTGGACGGTGACCGCCGCGGCCGCCACCCACGTGTGCCTGCCCGCGATGGACCCGGCCACCGTGTACGAGCTGATCCGCTCCGAGGGGGTCACCTGGCTGTGCGCGGCCCCCACCGTGCTGATCATGCTGTCGAACGCCCCCGAGGAGGTACGCGGCGGGGTCCCGGCCGGCGTGCACGTGGTGACGGCCGGGGCCTCCCCCGCCGCCGACACCATCGAGCGCCTGGAGGACGGTTTCGGATGGACCGTCACCCATGTCTACGGGCTGACCGAGACCACGCCGTTCATCACCGTGTGCGAGCCGCGAGCCGAGCACGGCGGCCTGTCTTCGCGCGACCGCGCCGCTGTCAAGGCACGCCAGGGGGTCGAGCTGATCACCTCCGGCGAGCTGCGGGTGGTGGACGCCGACGGCGTCGAGGTGCCCTGGGACGGTACGACGGTCGGGGAGATCACCGTGCGCGGGAACGTGGTGATGAAGGGCTACTACAACGACCCGGAGGCCACCCGGAAGGCCATGGGCGACGGCTGGTTCCACACCGGCGACGCGGCGGTCACCCACCCGGACGGGTACGTGGAGATCCAGGACCGGATCAAGGACGTCATCATCTCCGGCGGGGAGAACATCTCCTCCGTCGAGGTGGAGGGAGTCCTGCTGCGGCACCCGGCCGTGATGGAGGCAGCCGTCGTGGGCGTGCCGCACGAGCGCTGGGGCGAGACGCCGAAGGCGTCCGTGGTGCTGCGCGAGGGCACCGCGGCCACGGAGGAGGAGCTGATCGCCTTCGCCCGCGACAACCTGGCGCACTTCAAGGCGCCCACGCGGGTGGAGTGCGTGGAGCAGCTCCCCAAGACGGCCACCGGCAAGATCCAGAAGTTCGTGCTGCGCGGGGGCGCGTCCGCGGTGTCGCGGCAGTAGCCGCCGGGTGCGGCCGGGGCCCGCGCCCCCTCAGGGCGCGGGCTCCGGCCGGGCGGCGTCCGGATCACCCGGGCGGCCAGTTGAGCAGGACGAACCCGGCCTGGAAGGGGTCGGAGCAGACCATGCGGCGCCCCACACCCGGGATGCTCTCCGGCTCCGCGTGCACGCGTCCGCCCGCGGCCACGACCCTGCGCGCGACGGCGTCGCAGTCGGCCACCGCGAACACCGGGTGCCAGTCCTCCTCCCCGCCGAACCGGCCCCCGTGCCCGGGGCCCGCCTGCAGGATGCCCCCGTGGGTGCGCTCGTCACCGGTTCCCGCGGGGCGCAGGACCGTGTACCCGCCGACCTCCTCCCCGCCGAGGGACGGGTCGAACGGGCTGAGGTCCCACTTGAAGACCCCGGTGTAGAACTCGGCCGCGCCGCGCGCGTCGGTGGTCCGCAGCTCCACCCAGCAGAGGCTGTTGACCCGTCCCACCAGGCCGAGGTACATATCCCCCCGCCAGACGCCGAAGGAGGCGCCCTGGGGGTCGCGGAACAGCGCCTGACGGCCCAGGTCGAAGATGTCGAACGGCTCCACCAGGAGGGTGCCGCCCAGCCGCTCCACGCGTGCGATGGTGTCCTCGATGTCGGAGTCGGCGAAGTACACGGTCCAGGAGGGGCGGTCGCTCTCCCCCATGACCGGGCTGACACCGGCCGCGGGAAGCCCCTCACCGCACAGGAACTTGTAGCCCTCCAGCTGCCGGATGTGCGTCTCGGAGCTCCAGCCGAACACGTGCCCGTAGAACGCTGTCGAGGCCTCCACGTCGGGTGAGGACACCTCGACCCAGCAGGGCGACCCGGGAGTGAAATCCGTACTGATCATCGCTGTCCCTCTCCGTGACGGCACACCACCCTTCGGTTCCTTCCCTGGTGAGGGAGGTTTCGGGGATCGGAGGGGCAAAAACTCACACAACTCGCCGTTGCCGGGCCCGGCGGCCCCGCCCGCACCGGCCCGCTGCCGACCGCGGCAGGGACGCGCTCAGTGCCTGAAGTGCACGAACAGGCGCCCGAAGTTCTTGGAGTCCTTCTCGACCCGGTGGTAGCGGGCCTTGACGTCCTTGCGGTCGAGGAAGCGCAGCACCCGCTTCTTGAGCTGACCGGAACCCTTGCCGGGGATGATCTCGATGCTCTTGGCGCCCGTGCGCTCGGCCTCGTCCATGATGTCGTTGAGGGCCCGGTCGATGTCCCGTCCCTTGTTGAAGATGTCGTGCAGGTCGAGTTTGAGCCGCACCGTGCCTCCTCCGCGTCCGGTAGCCGGATCATACGCGGCGCGGGGCCGCGCGCCGGGGCCGCGGCGCGGCCCTCCCACCGGTGCCCGGGCCCCGTGTCCGCGCGTCGCCCGTCACTCCCCGAGGCGCAGGGTGAAGACCATCCGGTCCACGCCCGGCCCCTCGTAGTCGGCGTGCGGCCCTGTGACGGTGAAGCCGTGGGCGCGGTGGAAGGCGATCGAGCGCTCGTTGGCGGGGGAGGTGACCGCGCGCACGACCGTGCACCCGCGCTCCCTCGCCCCGTCCGTGAAGCGCCGGTACAGCCCGTTCGCGAGCCCTGTCCTGCGGTGCCCCGGGGCCACCCCGGCGAAGTGCACGTACGCCTCCTCGGGCACGGACGGCGAGGGGAAGCCGATCAGGAAGCCCGCCAACTCCCCCTCCGCCTCGGCGATGAGGCTGGTGGTGTGGAAGTGGTCGAGGAAGAGCCGGGGGAGGATGTGCGCCACGGGGCGCCCCCACCAGTCGTCGCAGACCGCCAGGATGCGCGGGTGGTCGGAGGGGAGGGCGGTCCGGACACCGACGTCGGTCACGCGGGGGCTCCTGGTCGTCGTCGGAGGGGTGTTCCGGGCCCGGAATACCCGCCGACGGGCCCGCGAACCCCTTCCGCGGGCCCGTTCGCCCCGGGTTCGGGGAACCGCTCAGGGGCGGCCGGACCCCCGCTCCGGGACCGGCGCGTTCGGCTCTCCCCGCTTTCCCTCCTCCGCCGGAGCGCCCACCACAACCCGAGCAGGGTGGCCGCGGCCAGCGCCCCGGCGACGGCCACGTCTTCCGGGTCACCGGCAACGGAGTGCGGCTGGTGCCCGCCGTGCCCGCGGAGTACCTCGGCGAACCCGTCTAGGGCCGGGGCGGCGAAGTGCAGGGGCTCCGCCACCCCCGTTCTCTCCCGGGCTCAGGGCCGGTCCGCCGAGAAGATCGCGGTGCCGGGGATCATCCGGCCGCGCACCGGCCCCCAGCCGCCCCAGACCCGGTCCAGCCCCTCGGGCCACTCCGGTTCGACCACGTCCCGCAGCACCAGGCCCGCGCGGGCGATCCCGCGCACCCAGTCGCCCACCGTGTGGTGGTGCTCCACGTAGACCGCGGTCCCGCCGTCGTCCTCCTCCACGTAGGCGCGGCGGTCGAAGTAGGACTGGTTCACGGTGAACCCGTCCTCCCCGGGGTCGTCCGGGAAGCTCCACCGGACCGGATGGGTCACGGAGAACACCAGCCGCCCTCCGGGCCCGAGCACCCGCGCGGCCTCGGCCAGGGCGTCGTCGGCCGAGGGCACGAACGGGAAGGCCCCGAACGAGGAGAACACGACGTCGAAGGAGGCGTCGGCGAACGGCAGCCGCTGGGCGTCGGCCTGCACGGCCGCGAGCGCGTGCCCGGTCCCCTCGTCGATCCTGCGCGAATGCTGGAGCTGGCGGAAGGACAGGTCGAACCCGACCACCTCGCGCACTCCCCGGGCACGCAGCCACCGCCCGCACTGGCCCGCGCCGCAGCCCACCTCCAGCACCCGGGCCCGCAGGAGGTCCTCCGGGTCGCCGAGCAGGCGCGCCTCGGCCTCGGTCAGGCCCTCCGGACACCACACGAACCCGGCGTCGCCGAGGAAGCCGCCGTGCTCGGCCTGGTAGGCGTCGGCCGCGCCGTCCCACCACCGGCGTCCGGCGCGGGCGCTCTCCTCGGCGTCCACGGCGCGGCGCGCCACGCGCCCGGGGTCCGGATAGCCGTCATCGTTCATGGGGCAAGCCTCCCAGAAAGGCGCGCGTGCACGGGGCCGCGGCGCGTGCACGGGGGCCGAACTGCCGGGCGCCCCGTGGCCGGACCCCGCGGACAGCGACCGGCCGGCGCAACGGACGCGCCCCCGTGTCAGGCGGTCCCGGACCCGCCCCTGCCCGCGGTCGCGCCGGAGTCCTCCCCGGACTCGGCGGGCCCCTCGGAACTCCGGCTGGACCCCACGGCCTCGGCGGACTCGGCAGGCTCGGCGGTCGCACCGGTCTCCCCAGCCCCTGCGACCTCCGCGGACGCACCGGACTCACCCGCCTCGGCCTCGCGGGCGTCCCGGATCTCGCGGCGGACGAGGAAAACCCATCCGCCGACGGCGACGACGGCGAACACCCACCACTGCACGGCGTAGGACGCGCTCATCCCCGCGTCCTCCTCGTGCAGGACGACCGGTTCGGGCGCCGCCTCCGGCATCGGGTCCTGCCGGGTCAGGTCGACGTAGCCGCCGTAGACGGGGTAGGGCAGGTCCGCGGCGATCCGGTCCACGTCGACCATCATCAGCTGCCCCTCGGGCAGGTCGTCGCGGTTGCGCAGCCCGGTGTTCTCCTCGGTCTCGGAGTAGTGCAGGCGCCCGGCCACCTCCACGGGGCCCTCCTGCGCGGGCGGCACCTCCGGCTGGTCGAGAGCGGTCTCGCCGCGCTCGACCCATCCGCGGTTGACCAGGACCGCGCTCCCCTCCTCGGTGACCAGCGGGGTCAGCACGTGGAAGCCCACGCCCCCGGAGCCGTCGCGGTTGCGCAGCAGGATCTCGTGCTCGGTGTCCCAGGTTCCGGTGGCCTCGACGGTGCGCCAGCGGTCGTCGGGGTCGACGTCCTCGCCGACCCGGGTCAGCTCGGCCACCGGCACGGGGTCGGCGGCGAGGTTGGACTGCTGGAGGTCGACCGCCGCGCCGCGCTGCCCGGCCCGGTCCAGCTGCCAGAAGCCCAGCCAGACGAAGCTGGGCACCAGCACCAGCACCAGCGCGTGGAAGGCCAGCATTCGTTGCGAGAACAGGACTTTGAGCACGTCTTCGAGGTTATGAGACTCCTCCGGCCGCCTCGCACCGCCCCTCGCCTCCACGTACCGCGCGGTCCCGGCCCGCCCGACCCGGCCCGCCGCCACGGCCGGGACCGGACGCCGTACCCGTGCGACGGCCCGCACCCGGACGGGGCCGCCGGTCACCGGCGGCCCCGCGTGTGGTCGGGGAACCCGGGTCCCCCGACCGTGCTACTCGTCGTCGCCGGTCACGGCGGCGGCCTTGCGCTTGCGGGCGAAGTACAGCCCGGCGCCGCCCGCGCCGACCGCGGCGACGCCCGCGGCGACCAGACCGGCCAGGGCGCCACCGGTCACGGGGAGCTGCTCGTCGGCCTGGGGCCCGGTCGGCTCCTCGCCGGTGCTGGAGTCGTCCTCGCCCTTGTCCTCCTCGCGGGGCACCTCGGGGTTCTCCTCGCCCGGCTCCTCGGGCTTCTCCTCCTCCGGCTTCTCCTCCTCGGGCTGGCCGGGCTCCTCGGGCTTCTCCTCGCCGGGCTCCTCCGGCTTCTCCTCCTCGGAGATGATCTCCATGCAGGAGCCCTCGGCCAGGCCGAGCACGGACACGGCGTTGCCGCAGATGTCGACGGCCGCGTCCACCGGGACCACGACCTGGTTGCCGCTGCCGATCCCGCCCGCGCCGCTGGTGGCGGTGTCGGGGGTGCCCTCGTTCTCGGGGGAGGCCTGGATGATGTTGATGATGGTGGTGCACTTGGCGCTGGAGCCGCCCAGGATGGCCACCGAGTTGCCGCAGATGTCGATGGCGGCGTCCACGGGAACGATGATCTGGTTGCCGCTGGCCACACCGCCGGAGCCGTCGGTCCTGGTGGTGGGCGCGTCGGCGCTCTCCTCCTCCAGGACCTCGACCACCTCGACGCACTCGGCCTGGCTGATGCCGCCGACCGCGACCGAGTTGCCGCAGGCGTCGATGGCGGCGTCCACGGGAACGATGATCTGGTTGCCGCTGGCCACACCGCCGGAGCCGTCCGTGGCGGCCCCGCCCTGGCCGCTGGCCTCGTAGAGGACCTCCGAGACCTGGGTGCACGTGGCGCTGGAGATACCGAGGATCGCGATCGAGTTGCCGCACAGCTCGGCCTCGATGTCCACGGGCACGACGATCTGGTTCCCGCTACCGATGCCGCCGGAGCCGCTGGTGGTGGTATCGGCGAAGGCCGCCGCGACGGGTGCCACGACCAGTCCGGCGGTCATGACGGTGGCGAAGGAGTAACGGAGTGTGTTGCGCATGTGCGGAGGTGACCTTTCACGGATACGGCTTGGGGATCGCGCCGTTGCGGCGCTGGTCCGCGACAGGACCGGTGCCCGTGTCGTCTCGCGGGTCCGGCTGTCCACGGCGGGCGGGTCCGCCAGCAGGGAAGGCTGCGTGACGGCGGGGTGACCCGCGTGTGTGAAGTCGCGGTTCGAAAGCTCGCGGAACCGCCGACGGACCGAAACGTTAGCAAGCCGTCGAAGGCTCGCAGGCGTTTTCGGAAAATACACTTCCCCAGTATAAGTACAGCCAGCAATGCATTAGCCACATGGAGTGATAAGCACAGCTCACAGCGCACCCTTTTGACTACCCTGTGCTTATAAACACCCACTCTGGGTTGTCCGAGGAAAATAAAATTTTCCCGGTAAACCCCATTTCTGAACCTACTAAGCAACTTCGAAGATTCGTATCCCAGCCGACCCCGGGCGCCCGAAAACCTATGCCAGATTTCCTCTCCCGTGCACGGATAATTCCTTTGTGGGCGAAATCCGGAGAAGAGGGGAAAGCCCACGGAATCCGGCCGGGGCGCCGTACCGCCCGGAGGGCGCGACCGCCGGAACCGCGCCAACCGGGGACGAGCCCGCCGAGGACGCGCGCCCCCGGACCGCGACCGCCGGAAGACGTGCGTGCCGTTCGTCACCAGGGCGCGCGAACCCCCTCAGCCGCAGGGGCTCCAGGGTCCGGCAGAGCCCTGAACTGGACAAACACAGCGAAAGCGCTGGTCACGCGCACCTACCCTGAACTCGACCGGCCGTCGACGCCGTCGGCACCCGGACTCGATGACCGCGCCCCGTGGTAGGGGAGCGAACACCCGTGGTCATCGCCGGTGACGGAACGAGGAACCCGGATCCCTCCAGCCACGAAGGCCAACCGGAAGCGTGTGACGTGCGTCCCAATTATCAGGATATGCCCCGTTTCCCCCGCCCCACTGGAGCATGCATGCAACCCGTATCCCCGCGCCCCCGCGCGCGCACCGCGGTCGGCGCCGCGGCACTGGCCCTCGCCCTCCTCCCCAGCGCCTGTTCCTTGGGCGACGCGGCGCCGGACCCGCCCGAGGGCGCGGCCCCGCCGTCGCCCGGCACGGAGCCCGGGGCCCCGGAACCCTTCACCGTCGCCTTCGGCGGTGACGTGATGTTCGAGGGCCTGCTCGAACCGGCCCTGGACGACCCGCGGACCGCGCTCGCGCCGATCGCGCAGCAGCTCTCGGCCGCCGACCTGGCCATGGTCAACCTGGAGACCGCGGTCACCGAGGGCGGCACCCCGGCCCCGGACAAGGCGTACGTGTTCCGCGCGCCCGCCACCGCCCTGGAGGCCCTGGACGCCGCCGGGGTGGACGTGGCCACCGTCGCCAACAACCACGGCATGGACTACGGCGTGGACGGACTGGCCGACACCCTCGCGAACGGCGAGGCCTCGCCCGTGGCGCTGGTCGGCGCCGGGCGCGACGCCGCGGAGGCGTACACGCCCCACGTCGCCGAGGTCAACGGCCAGAGCGTCGCCCTGTTCGGCGCCACCGACGTCATGGACGACCACCTCATGGCGGAGTGGACGGCGGGCGAGGGCAAGCCCGGCCTGGCCTCCGCCAAGGGCGAGACGAAGCAGCGGCTGCTCACCGCCGTCTCGGAGGCCGCCGCGGAACACGACAACGTGGTGGTCTTCATGCACTGGGGCCTGGAGGGCTCGCACTGCCCGCTCCCGCACGCCCCCGACCTGGCCCGGGAACTGGTCGACGCGGGCGCGTCCGCCGTCGTCGGCGGCCACGCGCACGTGCTGTCCCCGGGCGGGTTCCTGGGCGACTCGTACGTGCACTACGGCCTGGGCAACTTCGTCTTCTACAACTTCGAGGGCCCCACCGCCGAGACGGGTGTGCTCACCCTCACCTTCGACCAGGGCAGCGTGATCGGGTCGGACTGGGCCCCGGCGCGGATCCGGGGCGGCGTCCCCGTCCCCTACGAGGGCGAGGCCGCCGCACAGGCCGCGCGGACCTGGGTGGACATGCGCGCCCAGTGCGGGCTGCCGCTGGCCGACCCGCCCGCCTAGGACCGCGGCGGCCGTTCACGCACCAGGCCGTCCCACCGGCGACCGTTCCGGCCGGGACGCTAGCGCAGCGCCGCGACCTTCGCCGGGTCGACGCCGTGGCGGGCGGCGACCTCGCCGATCTCCGCCAGCAGCGCGTGGCGGCGGGCCGCGCCCAGGTAGGAGGCGTGCACGCCGTTCGCCGCGAGCCCGACCAGGTCGGCGGCGTCCAGCCCCAGCGCGTGCGCGGCACGGTACTCGTTGTTCAGGTCGGTGCCGAACATGGTCGGGTCGTCGGTGTTGAGGGTGAGCAGCAGACCGGCCTCCAGCATGCGGGGCAGCGGGTGGTCGCCCAGCTCGGCCACGGCTCGGGTGCACACGTTGGAGGTGGGGCTGATGTCCACCGGGATGCGCCCCTCCACCAGGCGACCGACCAGCGCCTCGTCGCGCATGGAGTCGATGCCGTGGCCGATCCGCTCGGCGCCGAGCGCGTCCAGGGCCTCGCGCACCCGCTCGGGGCCGCCGTGCTCACCGGCGTGCGGCAGGCTGGCCAGCCCGGCGGCCCGGGCCCTGCCGAACACCCCGGCGTACTGCTCCAGCGGGGTCTCCACGCCGCCGACGCCGAAGCCGACGACGCTGGGCGGCGCGTCGCGCAGGACCGCCTCCACGGTGGCCTCCGCGCTCTCCAGGCCGAAGTCGGCGGGGAAGTCGGGGATCCACCGCAGCTGGATGCCGTGCCGGCTCTCGGCCGCGCGGCGGGCCTCCTCGATGCCGTCGAAGACCACGCGGGCGGGCACCCCGCGCATCAGGTGGGTGTAGAGGCTGACGTGCATCTCGGCGTAGCGCACGTTCTGCGCGGCCAGGCGTTCGGCGACCGCCGAGGCCAGGAGTGCGAAGTCCTGCTCCTCGCGCAGGGTCGCGACCGAGGCGAGGTAGACCTCGACGAAGTGCGGGAAGTCGGTGAAGACGTACCAGTCCCGGAGTGCCTCCAGGGTGTCGGGAACGTCGGTGACGCCGTGCCTGCGGGCGAGGTCGAACAGGGTGTCGGCGGGCATCGACCCTTCGAGGTGGACGTGGAGTTCCACCTTGGGCAGGTCGCGGACGAGCGCCTCGACGTCGGGAGGCGTGGAGTGGGTGTGCATGGCGACAAGTTACGCGTGCCGAGGGGTAGCCCCAAGCCCTCGCAGGTCAAGTTCACAGCTGTCCGTCAGAAGCGGGCCCGGATACGGTGTGAAGGTGATCCCCCAGCCCCCGCCGAGGTTTCCGCGTCCGCCGTCGGGCACCGCCGTGTTCCGTGCGCGCAACCTGATCCGCTCGCAGAACAGGCCGCGCCTCTTCGCCTACCCCGTCTTCGGAAGCGTCCTCCTCCTGCTCTGGCTGATCCTCCTGATCCCGGCCAGCGAACTCACCGACTCCCGTGCGCAGTTCCTGACCTACTCAGGTGTCGGACTGGCCCTGGTCGTCGGGGCGACCGCGCTCGTCGGTGAACTGGCCGCCCGGGGAGTGCGCCGCTCTTCCGGTCACGCCCCCCTGCCGACCAACGCCGATCCGTACCGGCTGGCGATGGCCGAGAAGCTGGTGGAGGAGGGGGTGCTGTGTCCCGACCCCGGGACCAACTGGCTGGCCCGGATCATGGCCGAACGAAAGCTGAGGGAGTACGCGATCCGGTTCCCCCGCCGCACGTCCGCCATCTGGGCGGCGGTGTCGTGCGTGCAGGCCGGATTCCTGGTGTGGTGGCTGACGACGGAGGGCGTCTCCGTGAACACCGTGTTCCTCCTCTTCGCCCTCCTGTGCAACGTGCTGTTCGTGTTCCTGCATCCGACCATGGCGGCTCGGGACAGGCGTTGCGCCGAGGCGGTCCGTGACGCCTACGACCACCACGCCGCCGAAGGATGGCACTCCTGGGACCCGATCACCGCGTCCCCGGCGACTCCGCGCGCGACGCGCTGCTCCTAAGGGGGCGGGCCCGGCACGTCCCTCGGCGCGGTGTCCCGTTCCCTGTGGCGGCCCCGGAGACCGGTCCCCGTCACACACCGACCCCCGAAGCCGCGTCCGGCACGTCCGCGGTCGGCCCACGCGACGACGCGCCCCGTGGGCACGGCACCCGCCGGGCGCATCGGCCGACGCGCCCGGCGGACCGGTCAGGCGGAGGGCGCTGCGCCGTTCACGCGGCGCGGCACGCCCAGCGGGTTGTCGTCACGCAGCTCCCGGGGGAGCAGCGACTGCGGCACCGACTGGTAGGTGACCGGGCGCAGGAAGCGCCGGACCGCGGTGGTGCCCACCGACGTGTGCAGCGGCGCGGTGGTGGCCGGGTAGGGGCCGCCGTGGGTCATGGCGTGGGTGACCGCCACCCCGGTCGGCCAGCTGTTCCAGAGCACCCGTCCGGCCAGGGACGCGCCCAGCGCCAGCAGCGCGGGCGCGATCTCGTCGTCCTCCTCGCCGTGCACGGTCACGGTGAGCTGGCCGCCGAACACCCCGGCCGCCTCCAGCAGCCGCCGCTCGTCGGGGTAGGTGACCACGAGCGTCGCCGGGCCGAAGCACTCCTCCAGGAGGGTCTCGGCGTTCTCCAGCAGGGAGTCCAGGTCGGTGCGCAGCAGGGACGGGGTCCAGTCGTCGCCGGTGCGCACACCCTGGACCAGCACCTCGGTGGCCGGGTGGGCGCTCAGGGCGTCCAGCCCGCGCACGAAGCCCTCGGAGACCCGCTCGTTGAGCAGCGGGGCGGCCGCGCGCCCGCCGAAGTCGGCGACGAGGGCGTCGAGCTTGGTCTCCTCCGGCACGAACAGCACGCCGGGCTTGGTGCAGAACTGGCCCGAGCCCATGGTGGCCGAGTCCGCGTACCCGCCCAGGATCTCGTCGCCGCGCGCGGAGGCGGCCGCGCGGGTGACGAACACCGGGTTCACACTGCCCAGCTCCCCGTAGAAGGGGATCGGGTCCGGACGCGAGACCGCGAGGTCGAACAGGGCCCGACCGCCGGGGATGGACCCGGTGAAGCCCACGGCCCGGGTGAGCGGGTGGGTGACCGCGCGCCTGCCCGCCTCCACCCCCTCCACCAGGGCGAAGCAGCCCTCGGGCGCCCCGGCTCCGTCGAGCGCCGCGACCACGATCTCGGCGGTGCGCCGGGCGAGCCGGAGGTGCCCGGGGTGGGCCTTGACGACCACGGGGCATCCGGCGGCCAGAGCGGAGGCGCTGTCCCCTCCGGCCGTGGCGAACGCGAACGGGAAGTTGCTCGCCCCGAACACCACCACCGGGCCCAGCGGGACCAGCAGGCGGCGCACGTCCGGGCGCGGGGTGCCCCAGTCGGGGTCGGCCGGGTCCACGGCGGCCTCCAGGTAGGAGCCCTCCTCCAGGGTCTGCGCGAACAGGCGCAGCTGGAAGGTGGTGCGGCCCAGCTCCCCACGGCAGCGCGCCTCGGGGTAGTGCGCCTCCTCCATCGCGATCGGCACGAGCTCGTCGGCGGCGCCGTCCAGGGCGTCGGCGACGGCGCGCAGCAATCCGGCGCGCTCGCCCGGGGTGAGGGCGGCCAGGAGCGGCGCCGCGGCGGCGGCCCGTTCCATGACGGCGTCGAGTTCCTCCGGCGTGGTGTCCGGGGCGGTGGTCATGGCTCTCAGCCTCCAGGAGGGTGTGTACGCTGCGTCGGCCCTGATCCAACCATGCCAGAGCCGATCAGGAAAGCGCTATCCAAACTCGGGGCGCGCTGTGCGCGCGCAGCGCCCGGGAGGCCCCGGCCGGGGTCCCCCTCGCTCCGGACCGCTGGCCGCGCTCCGGGAGGGGCGGGGGAACGAAACTGGAATTTCCCCGGAACCAGGTGATTCCGGAAAGGCATCATAGGAGCTGTGACGACAAACTCCCGAAGCTCAACACCCCCGCGGTCACGACGCTCCCCAGGCAGTACGGGGGGTGACCACGCGTCACGCGAGGGCCGTGGACGAGCCAGCGTCGCCCACGACGAACTCGCCTTCGCGCAGGCGCCGCTGCGGAGGCTGCCCGCCCAGCAGCGCAGCATGCTCAGGGTCCAGCGCATGCTCGACTGCTGCGCCGAACTCCTCGACGAGGTCGGCTACGACAACCTCTCCACGACCAGGATCGCCGAGCGCGCCGGGGTCGCCATCGGCTCCGTCTACCAGTTCTTCCCGGACAAGAAGGCCATCACCCAGGCCCTCGGGCTGCGCTTCCTCGACCAGTTCGGCACGCGCGTCACCGAGCGCCTCGCCGACGCCTCCTTCAGCCACTGGACCCTGGCCGTGGACGCGGTGGTCGACGAGTACATCGACATGCACCGCCACGTGCCGGGCTTTCGCAGCCTGCACTTCGGTGACATCGTCGACCCGCGCCTCCTCAACGGAGGCGCCGACAACAACCGCGTCATCTCCATCCGCCTGCGCAGGATCATCGTCTCTGTCACAGGCATCCCCGACAATGAGGAGCTCGACCGGGCCATCGACGTCGCCGTCGAGGCCGCGGACGCGGTGCTCAAGCTCGCCTTCCGCGACGACCCCGAGGGCGACCCCGCACTCGTCCGCGAGGCCAAGCACCTGGTCAGCAGTTACCTGTCCCACTTCTCCCGACGCAACGGAGGCGACCATCCGTGGTAGCCGACGCCGGCACCCTCTCCCGACCCGTCACCGGAACGGCCGCCGGAGTGCCCTTCCTGGCCCTGCCGCCCGCCAGCGGTGACGTCCCGGCCCCGCTCGTGCTGGGCCTGCACGCCTTCGAGCCGCCCCGGGCCGAGGCCGCCCTGGCCGGAACCGTGCCCATGGCCCCGCTCCCGGCCTGGCGGGTCTACCTGGGCCTGCCCCTGTTCGGGGCCCGGCTCCCCGAGGGCGGCGTCGCCGAGATCAACCGGCGCGGCGAGCGCGACTACCTCGTCGAGCTGTTCGGCCCGGTGGTGGAGGAGGCCGCCGCCGAGCTCCACCGCGTCACCGCCGAACTGCGCGCCGCCTTCCCCGTCACCGACGCACCCGTCGGGCTGGTCGGCGTGGGCGCCGGGGCCGCGGCCGTCCTGCTCACCCTGGCCGAGGGGCGCCTGCCCGTCGGCGCCGCCGCCGCCGTCAACCCGGTCGTGGACCCCGCCCTGGTCATCGCCGCGCGGGAGCGGCGCACCGGCACGGCCTACGAGTGGACCGAGCAGGCCCTGAGCACCCGCCACTGGCTGGACTTCGGCGGCCGCGCCGAGGAGGTCTCCCGCGACCGGGTCCCCCTGCTCGTCGTCAGCGGGGGCCGGGACGAGGTCGTGCCCCCCGAGCACGGCCGGTCGCTGCACGACGCCGTGGCGGCCCACGCGCCCGAGCATGCGCTCCGTCACATCGTGGTCCCCGACCTGGCCCACGCCATCGGTCCGGAACCGGGCCTGAGCCCCGGCCCGCTCACCCCGGCCGGAGTCCTCACCGACCGGGCGCTGACCGAGTGGTTCCACCAGCACCTGAGCTCTTCCGACCAGGTCCGGACGGCGGAGTAGGGGCTCCGGCGGGCCCCGCCGGGCGCTCCGTCCGCTCCCCGGCCCGGTGCGAAACCCCACGTTCACCGGGTGCACCCCGGCGTCTCCTCCCGCGTCCCCTCAACGGACGCCGGCGCGACAGCTGGTGCGCGTTCCATGGGATCATCCAGTGGCGGCCGCACCGAGCGGCCCACCTGACCGTTTCGACTCATCCTTCAGGAGGGCGAACCACGTGACGGAACCGGCACCGGTCTTTGCCAGCGGGGTCGACAACGAGCGGTTGAACGCGCAGCTCCGCTTCCTTCTGGAAGTCGACAAACTCAAGCGCATCCTGCGGCAGTCCCTCCTGGTGGACGGCTCCCGGCGGGAGAACTCGGCCGAGCACTCCTGGCACCTGGCCCTGTCAGCCCGCACCTTCGCCGAGTACGCGCCCGAGGGCACCGACATCGACCGCGTCGTCGAGATGCTGGTCCTCCACGACATCGTCGAGATCGACGCCGGGGACACCTTCCTCTTCGACACCGTCAACTCCCGGACCCAGGCCGAGCGCGAACGCGCCGCGGCCGACCGCATCTTCCCCCTCCTGCCCGAGGACCAGGCCGAGCGGGCCCGCGAGCTGTGGGAGGAGTTCGAGGCGCGCGCCACCGCCGAGGCGCGGTTCGCCCGCGCGGTCGACCGGCTCTCGCCCATGCTCGCCAACTGGCACAACGAGGGCGGCACGTGGGTGCGCTTCGGGATCACCCGGGCGCAGGTGATGGAGAAGGTCAAGCTGATCCAGGAGGGGTCGGAGGCGCTGGGCGCCTACGCGACCGCCCTGGTGGACGACGCCGACCGCCGCGGGTACTTCCGGACCTGACCCCCGGTGGGGACCGGCGCGGGACCCCCTCGCGGGACACCGCGGCGGTCGCCGCGAGTCCGCGCGGGGGTCGGGCGGGGCGGGGTCAGACCCGGCCCATGAGGATCTGGACCGCGGCGGACAGCCCCACCAGCACCAGGCACACCCGCAGGGCGGCCGGGCTGAGCTTGCGCCCGAACCTCCCGCCCAGGTATCCGCCGATGATGGTCCCGCAGGCGATGAGGCCGACCACCGGCCAGGCGGGCTCGGCCAGGATGATGTAGAACACCGAGGCCGTGGTGTTGACGATGGTGGCGAGCATGTTCTTCAGGGCGTTGAGCCGCTGGATCTCCTCGTCCAGGGCGGTGCCCAGGATGCTCATGAGGATGATCCCCTGGGCGGCGGCGAAGTAGCCGCCGTAGGCTCCGGTCCCGTAGGCGCCCAGCGGCAGCAGCGGGCCGCCGTCCCTGTGCGCGGGCCTGCGCGAGCGGACCCACCGGGTGATCCGCGGCTGGAGGACGATCAGCACGCAGGCGAGGCCGATCATGAACGGCACCACGGCCTCGAACACGCCCGGGGGCAGGTAGATCAGCAGCAGGGCGCCGGTCACCGCGCCGAGGAAGGACATGCTGCCCAGCCGCAGGATGCGGGCGCGCTGGCCCGCCAGCTCCCGGCGGTAGGCGATGGTGCCGCTGAGCGTCCCGGGGGCCAGGCCGATGCTGTTGGAGACGGTGGCGGTGATCGGCGGGTAGCCGAGCGCCAGGAGTACGGGGAAGGTGAACAGCGTCCCCGACCCCGCGATGGCGTTGATCCCGCCGGCGGCCACACCGGCGAGGAGGATGACCGCGGCCTCCCAGAGTTCCATCCGCCCAGCTCTCCCTGTCCGCCCCCGACGGTCGAGGGCGACAACAGACTACGAGAGCGGGTCATCGGATGATCATGCCGGGATGCGCGGAGGGCCCGAGCCCGGTACTGGACCGGGCTCGGGCCCTCGCGGTCCGGCCCTCAGACTGCCGGTCCGGCGCCGGGCGACCGCTGCGCGGGGCGGGCCCCGCCGCACGGGACGCGCGTCCGGCCGGCCGGACGGCGAAGCCGGGTCAGGGGGCCCTGACCACGTCGTCGCGCAGCCGGTCGAACGCGGCGCCGACCCCCTTGAGGGCCTGGCCCATCTCGGCCGGGACAACCCACACCTTGTTGGCGTCGCCCCGGGCGATCTCCGGGAGCTTCTGGAGGTAGTGGTAGGCCAGCACGTCCGGGTCGACCCGGCTGGTGTGCAGGGCCTTGAACACCATGTGGATGGCGTCGGCCTCACCGCGGGCCCGGGTGGTCTGGGCCTCGGCGTCGGCCTTGGAGGTGAGCGCCTGCGCCTCGGCCGCACCCCTGGCCCGCAGCACCGCGGCCGAGCGCTCGCCCTCGGCGCGCAGGACCGCGGACTGCTTCTCGCCCTCGGCGCTGAGCAACTGGGCGCGCTTCTCCCGGTCGGCGCGCATCTGCATCTCCATCGCCTCCTGCACGGAGGACGGCGGCTCGATGCCCTTGAGCTCGATGCGGCTGATCTCGATGCCCCAGTCGCTGGTGGCCTCGTCCAGCACGGCCTTCAGCTCGCGGTTGATCGCGTCGCGGGAGGTGAGCGTCCCCTCCAGGTTCATGCCGCCGATGACGTTGCGCAGCGTGGCCAGGGTCAGCTGCTCGACGGCCTGGATGAAGTTGGCCACCTCGTAGGTGGCCCGGTAGGCGTCCACGACCCTGATGTAGACCGCCGAGTCGACCTCGACCGCGAGGTTGTCCTCGGTGATGGCCGACTGCGGCGGGAAGCTCACGACCTGGACGCGGCGGTCGATGCGCTCGCGCACGTGGTCCACACCGGGGACGACGATGTTGAAACCCGAGCTCAACGTCCGGTGGAACTTACCGAAACGCTCGACGACGTCCTCCATCGAGTGCGGAACGATACGCACGCTCCGCCAGAAGACGAGCAGCAGAACCGCGACGAAAAGCGCCACGATGATGATCATGGTCATGGGGCCGCCCCGGTTTCCGGACGGAGGGCGTCATTCGGTATCGGCATCTGGGCAGCTCCGGATCTCCAGACGGGGGTGACAGGCGGGCACGGACCGCGCCCGGCGGCCCCGCCCACCCGAAGATCATAAAGCGCGCCGAAATGGAGCGATCCGCTCACCGTCCGCTGACGCTACCCCATATGCGCCGGGGCGACCACATCCGGACAGAAACACTGTTTATGGTCAATACATTTACTCAGTTAACGCAATCCAATAACGGGGAAAGTCTGTCGTCGGGGGCTCATGCGCACGGACGGAACACGTGCCGGACGACCGGGTCTGCGCACGCCCGGAACCCGGCACGGGGCGTCCGCCCGGACGGGCTCCGGCGCACCCGTGCCGCCGCCCCCGGACGGGCGCTCCCTCAGACGGCCCGGGCGCTCCAGCGGTCGCCGTCCCTCTCCACCTTCAACGCGAGCCCGAAGGTCTCCGACAGGTGGTCCGCGGTCAGGACCTCGTCGATCGGCCCGGAACGCACCACCGAGCCCCCGCGCAGCAGCAGGGCGTGCGTGGTCCCGGCGGGGATCTCCTCCACGTGGTGGGACACCACCACCAGCGCGGGCGCAGCCTCGTTGCGGGCCAGGCTCCCCAGGCGGCGCACCAGGTCCTCCCGCCCGCCCAGGTCCAGCCCGGCGGCGGGCTCGTCCAGGAGCAGCAGCTCCGGGTCCGACATCAGCGCGCGGGCGATGAGCACGCGCTTGCGCTCGCCCTCGGAGAGGGTGTGGAAGCGGCGGTCGGCCAGGTCGGCGACGCCCCAGTGGCCCAGCAGGGCGCGGGCGCGGCCGTAGTCCGGGTTCCCGTACTCCTCGCGGAAGCGGCCCACGTAGCCGTAGGCGGCGCTCAGCACGATGTCGAGGACCTCGGTGCCCTCCTCGATCCGCGACGCCACCGAGGCGCCCGCGTAACCGATCAGCGGACGCAGCTCGAACACGTCCACCCGGCCCAGCCGCTCGCCGAGGATCTCCACCTCGCCCGCGGTCGGGTGCGTCTGGCTGTAGGCCACGTTGAGCAGCGTGGTCTTGCCCGCGCCGTTGGGGCCCAGGACCACCCAGCGCTCGCCCTCCAGGACCGTCCAGTCCACCCCGTCCAGCAGATGGGCGTCGCCCCTCCGCACCGTGACCCCGCTCAGGCCCAGAACACGCCCGTCCATCGTCCTCCCTCACGTCACGTCCCACGCCGGTGCACGGGCCGCCCTACCCTGAAGCAATGCATCTCTCGTCCGCACCACTCGTCGCCTGGGGCAACGCCTGGCTGGCCGGACACGTCGGCCTCGACGAGGCCGTCGACGCCGTCGAGCGGCGCGGTGGTCCCAACCTGATCGGGACAGTACCGGCAGTGGACCTGCCCTTCGACAGCGGCGTACCGCTGCGAACCGCACTGACACGGCTGCGCGGCCTGGGGCTGTCCGCCTTCCGGTTGGCCCTGCCCACCTGGGGCGATCCCCTCGGGCTCGTGGGCCCCAAGGAACTCAACCAGGCCGCCGTCGAGGCGCGGGAGGGGGTGCTGGTGCGGCTCGCCGACCGGCAGGTGGGCCTGGTGCCCTCCGCCGACCGGCGTGGTTCATCCTATGTGGGCGTTTCGTGGACACCGTATCCGGCGAACGACGCACTGCCGCAGGTACCCGGCCTGGCCGAGGCGGAACAGGCGCTGAAGCTCGCCCTCATCGAGGCCGCCCGGGCCATGGAGGGCGTGGACGACGTCGCCCCGTTCGCACCGGACGTGCACCGCCGGCTGGGCGAACTGGGCGGCGGCGCGCCCTCGCTGGCGCGCGGGTACCCGGCCCGGGCGCACCGGGTGGCGGAGCAGGCGGCACGGCTGGCCGGGGTGGTGGAGCTGGCCGAGCCGTCCTCGGGGCGGGGACTGACCGCCCACCAGGCCACGGCCCGCTCCGAGGGGCTGCGCAGGCTCGACGCGGCGGTGCGCAGGGCCCTGGTGGCCGCGCACGGCGCGATCGACCCGTCCGACCGGGGTGTGCCGGGGCGCTGAGCGGCCGCTCAGCCCGACGCGCGCTCCGCGCCCCCTCCGGCGGCGCGGCGCACCGACACCAGACGGACGACGCGGACCGAGGCGACCGCCGCGCAGGCCGGGGCGAGTATGACAAGGGCCACCCAGAAGGACGTGAAGAGGTAGGGCACCTGGAACCACGCCACGTCCCTGCCCCGGTAGAGCCACCCGACCACCTCGTGCAGGAACGCCAGCAGCAGCGGCGGCGCGGCGTAGGGCAGCAGGCGCGCCGCCGGGGCCCACCACGGGCGGCCCTCGCGCGCACGGGCCCAGTCGCCCGCGCGCCGGACGCCGCGCCAGGCCAGCGGCACGGCGGCGGCGCCCAGGGCGAGCAGGACGGCGTCCGCGGCCAGCACCACCGTGCCCGTCGGCGGCGCGGGCGCCCGCCCGGAGTCGATCAGCTCCACGAGCGCGGCGGCCAGGCCGGAGGCTCCGCTGCCCGCCGACCCGCTGTTGGCCATGACCGCCACACCGTGGCCGCTGTCGGGCAGCAGCGCCTGGTGCGCGGTGGCGGTCATCAGGTTGCCGCTGTGCTCGACCACAGGCGCCCCCGAACCGGTCTCGTCCGTCGACCACCCCAGGGCGTAGGAGCCTCCGGAGATCGGCGAGGGGGTGTGCAGGGCCTCGATCCCCTCCTCGGACAGGACCCGGTCGCCGCCGGGGCCGCGGCCGCCGTTGTTGTGCGCGACGAGCCACGCGCCCATGTCCGCGGCGGTGCTGAGGACTCCGCCCGAGCCGTTGCCGAACCCGGGGGGTTCGTCCGCCGGGACCGGGAGGCCGAGCACGCTGATGTGGCCGCGCGCGCCGGGCGGGAGGTCGAGGTCGGTGTCGACGGTGGTGGTGTCGTCCATCCCCAGCGGCGAGAGGACCCGCTCGTCCAGGTGGTCGGCGAAGGACCGCCCGCTGACCACCTCGACCAGGCGGGCGGCGACCTGGAAGTTGGGGTTGTGGTACTCCCAGCGCGTGCCGGGTTCGGCGGCCAGGCCCGCGTCTCGCAGGTCCTCGACGGACTGGCGCAGGGTGAGGGTGCTCCTGCCCCGGCTGTAGGAGGCGAACTCGGAGTCGGACATGCCGGAGGTCTGGTCGAGCAGCTGGCGGACGGTGATCCGTGCCGCGCGGGGGTCGGCCATCGTGAACCCGGGCAGGTGCTCCCGCACCGGGTCGGCCAGGCCGAGCTCTCCAGCCTCGGCCAGCTGGAGGACCGCCAGCGCGGTGAAGGACTTGCTCACCGAGGCCACGGCCATGGGCGTGCGCTCGGTGACGGGCTCCCCGCCGGGGGTGGTGCCGTACCCCTCCGCGTGGACGACCTCCGTGCCGTGGGTCAGGACCACCGCCGCGCCGGGAAGACCGGTGGCCTCCCGGTACTCCTCCACGAGGGCGTCGACCGCGGCGGGGGCCGGGGTCCGGGAGGGGCCGGCGGAGGCGTGGGCCGCGTGCGGGAGCAGCAGCGCGGCGGCCCCCAGGAGGCCGAGGACCCGGAGGAGGCGGTGTCCGCCGCGTGGCCCCGGGCATGGAGCCTGTACCGGGTGTGGATCTGGGCGGGGGCGGGCGCGGGCGCATGGGTCCGGAGTCATGCGGCCACGCTAGGGAGGACGGCGGGGCGCCCTCCATGGTGCGGGCCCCGGAACCGTCCTACGGCCCCCGCCACCGCGGCCCTGCGGCGCGCACCACCCCGGGGCCGCGCGCCCGGTCCCGGCAGGCGGGCCGCCGGCCCCGGATTCGGCCGGGCGCGGAGGCGTTGGAGGGGGCGGGCGGGGGTTGTTCCGCGTGGGCTCGCGGGCCACTCTGGAGGGGGATGGGAACACCCTGGGACGGGGAGCGGAATTCTCGGGGTCGGGCCAGGGGCGTTACCTGATCCCGTGGAGGCGGAGAATGCCGATACTGGACGTGTGGCAGGCCGGACCCCCGGCCCCACGGAAGGAACGAGGAGACCCGTCATCATGCAGCCCGAGCACATCCGAGCCTCCGACGCGGACCGGGACAAGGTTGCCGAGCGGCTGCGCGAGGCCCTGGCCGAGGGCCGCCTGACCCCGGTCGAGCACGAGGAGCGGCTGGAGACCCTCTACCGGGCCAAGACCATGGGCGAGCTCGGCCCCATCGTGGAGGACCTGCCCGTGCCCGGCCACGGGTACGACTACGCGTCGATGGAACGGCGTTCCGACGCGCCCAGCGGTATGGAGATCCTGGGCAGCGAGGCGCGCGACCTTGCCGGGCAGAGCAAGGGTTCGGAGAATTTGGTCGCGGTGTTCGGCGGCTGCGAGCGCAAGGGCCGCTGGCTGGTCGAGCCGCGCACGAACGTGTCCGTGCTGTGCGGCGGGGTGGAACTGGACCTGCGCGAGGCGGTGCTCAGCCAGCACGAGGTGACCATCCAGGTCGCGGTGATCATGGGCGGGGTGGACATCGTCGTGCCCCACGGGGTCAGGGTGATCAACAACACGTCCGGGATCCTGGGCGGCGCCGATCTGCACGGAACGGACCAGCTCACCGACCCGAACGCCCCGGTCGTCCGTCTGACGGGAACCTGCATGCTGGGCGGGGTGGACGTCAAGGCCAAGGGCCCCAAGCGAAAGAAGAAGAGTCGGAAGGACAGGTGACGTACGTCGCGCCTCCAGCTGTCCACATAGTGAACTAGCTGGGAAAAGGGTCAGCCCTGCGCGACGCCCCTCCGATGCGGCCGAGTACCGTGGACACCGCCATGAATGAGAAATCCACGCTGTTGGTGACGGTGACCGGCCACGACCGTCCGGGCATCAGTGCTCGTCTTCTGAGCACCCTCTCCGTCTTTCCGGTGACCATCGCCGACCTGGAACAGGTGGTCCTGGCGGGCCGCCTCGTGCTGGGCGCGGTCCTGGAGGTTGACGAGCGGGTGGCTCCCGGTGTGAGTCCCTCACGGGTCTTCGAGGAGGTCCGCAACGCGCTCGACAAGACCGCCATCGACCTCGACATGGAGGTCGGCTGCGGCAAGGGCGGCGGGAAGGACAACGGCCGTGTGAAGGCGGTCGTCCACGACCGGCTGCACGTGACCGTCCTGGCCGATCCGCTGCGTCCCGGCGCCCTGGGCGCCCTCACGTCGTGCGTCGCGCGCGCGGGCGCGAACATCGACCGCATCGAGCGGCTGTCCAGCTTCCCGGTGACGTCCGTGGAGATGGAGATCTCCGGCGGGGACGTCGACCAGCTGCGCGCCGAGCTCGCCATGGAGGGGTCCACCCAGGGGGTGGACGTGGCCGTGCAGCCCAGCGGCCTGCACAGGCGGGCCAAGCACCTCATCGTCATGGACGTGGACTCCACGCTGATCCAGGGCGAGGTCATCGAGCTGCTGGCCGCGCACGCCGGATGCGCGGACGAGGTCGCCCGGGTCACCGAGGAGGCCATGCGCGGCGAGCTGGACTTCGAGGAGTCGCTGCGCCGCCGGGTGATGCTGCTGAAGGGCCTGGACGCCTCCGCCATTCCCAAGGTGTGCGAGGAGATCCAGCTGACTCCGGGCGCCAGGACGCTGGTGCGCACCCTGAAGCGCCTGGGTTACGAGTGCGGGATCGTCAGCGGTGGCTTCACGCAGTTCACGGACGTGCTCGTGGAGCGCCTCGGGTTGGACTACGCCGCCGCGAACACCCTGGAGGTCGTCGACGGCAAGCTCACCGGCGAACTGGTCGGGCCGATCATCGACCGCAAGGGCAAGGCGACCACCCTGGAGCGGTTCGCCGCGGAGGCCGGTGTGCCCCTGGAGCAGACCGTGGCCGTGGGCGACGGCGCGAACGACCTGGACATGCTGCAGGCGGCGGGGCTGGGCGTGGCGTTCAACGCCAAGCCGGTCGTGCGGCAGCAGGCCGACACCTCGGTGAACGTGCCCTACCTGGACACGATCGCTTTCATCCTCGGGATCACCCGGGAGGAGATCGAGGCCGCGGACATGCGGGGGCAGATCGAGCCGGTGTCGAGTGCGGTGCCGCACGACTGACGTCCCCGCCCGGCTCCCTGGAACCACCAGGCCCCGTTCCCGAGTGGGAGCGGGGCCTTTGTCCACAGCACGCAACAGGCCCTGGCACCGACACGCCCGCATCCGGTTGACTGGAAACAAGGGGGCCCACCCAGGCACCCACACCCCCGCACACCCACCCCAACGTTCACAAACGCACAAACCCCCACACAAAAAAAAGGGGCGGACCCGCCCTAACAGGCACCCCACCCCCACACAAAAAAAGAGAGGCAGGGCCACCCCTAACAGGCAACCCCACCCCTCCTTCAAGAAAAACCGTGGCAGCGACCTACTCTCCCACCCCACCACAGGGCAGTACCATCAGCGCAAAGAGACTTAACGACCGGGTTCGGAAAGAGACCGGGTGTGACCCTCCAGCAATAACCACCACGGAAACCACACACCACCCACCCAACTCCACCCACCCCCACAGGGCAGGGAATCACAGTGAGCAGTAAACTCCGTGAAAAGTGTGCGCGAACATCCAATTATCTGCAGCGGACAAGCCCTCGGCCTATTAGTACCGGTCAGCTCCACCCCTCACAAGGCTTCCACACCCGGCCTATCAACCCCATCGTCTATAGGGAGCCTTACCCCCTCAAGGAGGCAGGAGACCTCATCTCGAAGCAAGCTTCCCGCTTAGATGCTTTCAGCGGTTATCCCTCCCGAACGTAGCCAACCAGCCATGCCCTTGGCAGGACAACTGGCACACCAGAGGTTCGTCCGTCCCGGTCCTCTCGTACTAGGGACAGCCCTTCTCAAGTCTCCAACGCGCACAGCGGATAGGGACCGAACTGTCTCACGACGTTCTAAACCCAGCTCGCGTGCCGCTTTAATGGGCGAACAGCCCAACCCTTGGGACCAACTCCAGCCCCAGGATGCGACGAGCCGACATCGAGGTGCCAAACCATCCCGTCGATATGGACTCTTGGGGAAGATCAGCCTGTTATCCCCGGGGTACCTTTTAGCCGTTGAGCGACACCGCTTCCACACGCCGGTGCCGGATCACTAGTCCCAGCTTTCGCTCCTGCTCGACACGTCCGTCTCACAGTCAAGCTCCCTTGTGCACTTACACTCAACACCTGATTACCAACCAGGCTGAGGGAACCTTTGGGCGCCTCCGTTACTCTTTGGGAGGCAACCGCCCCAGTTAAACTACCCACCAGACACTGTCCCCGAACCGGATCACGGTCCAAAGTTAGATGCCCGAAACAGTCAGAGTGGTATTTCACCAACGCCTCCACCGCCACTAGCGTGACAGCTTCACCGGCTCCCACCTATCCTACACAAACCATCCCAAACACCAATGTCAAGCTATAGTGAAGGTCCCGGGGTCTTTCCGTCCTGCTGCGCGAAACGAGCATCTTTACTCGTAGTGCAATTTCACCGGGCCCATGGTTGAGACAGTGGGGAAGTCGTTACGCCATTCGTGCAGGTCGGAACTTACCCGACAAGGAATTTCGCTACCTTAGGATGGTTATAGTTACCACCGCCGTTTACTGGCGCTTAGATTCCCAGCTTCGCAGGGGCGAACCCCCACTAACCAGTCCTCTTAACGTTCCAGCACCGGGCAGGCGTCAGTCCGTATACAGCGTCTTACGACTTCGCACGGACCTGTGTTTTTAATAAACAGTCGCTTCCCCCCGCTATCTGCGACCCCACCCAGCTCAGGATGCAAGATCCGTCACCAGACAGGGCTCCCCTTCTCCCAAAGTTACGGGGACAATTTGCCGAGTTCCTTAACCATGGTTCACCCGAACGCCTCGGTATTCTCTACCTGACCACCTGCGTCGGTTTAGGGTACTGGCCACACACGAACTCGCTAGAGGCTTTTCTCGACAGCATGGGATCACTCACTTCACCAAAAACGGCTCGGCATCACGTCTCAGCTCACATGAGAGGCGGATTTGCCAACCTCTCAGCCTACACGCTTACCCCCGGACAACCACCGCCGGGTAGAGCTACCCTCCTGCGTCACCCCATCACTTACCTACTACAAGCTCGGTTCCCAGACCAGTAAGTCAAAGCTCCCCGAAGGGACCCAAGACCACCAGCGTGGTTAGCATCACCTGATTCAGTACTGGACGCTCGTGCACGGGTACGGGAATATCAACCCGTTATCCATCGACTACGCCTGTCGGCCTCGCCTTAGGTCCAGACTCACCCTGGGCGGATTAACCTGCCCCAGGAACCCTTAGTCAATCGGCGGCAACGTTTCTCACGTTGCTTTCGCTACTCATGCCTGCATTCTCACTCGCACGCCCTCCACCACACGATCACTCGGCAGCTTCACCGGACGCACGACGCTCCCCTACCAACCCAAGAAACTAGTCTTGAGCTTCACAGCTTCGGCGGTGTGCTTTAGCCCCGCTACATTATCGGCGCAGAACCACTTGACCAGTGAGCTATTACGCACTCTTTAAAGGATGGCTGCTTCTAAGCCAACCTCCTGGTTGTCTCAGCAACTCCACAACCTTTCCCACTTAGCACACGCTTAGGGGCCTTAGCTGATGATCTGGGCTGTTTCCCTCTCGACTACGAAGCTTATCCCCCGCAGTCTCACTGCCACGCTTCACTTAACCGGCATTCGGAGTTTGTCTGACGTCAGTAACCTTGTCGGGCCCATCAGCCAAACAGTAGCTCTACCTCCAGCAAGAAACACGCGACGCTGCACCTAAATGCATTTCGGGGAGAACCAGCTATCACGGAGTTTGATTGGCCTTTCACCCCTACCCACACCTCATCCCCCAGGTTTTCAACCCTGGTGGGTTCGGGCCTCCACGAGGTCTTACCCCCGCTTCACCCTGGACATGGGTAGATCACTCCGCTTCGGGTCCACAGCATGCGACTCAAATCGCCCTATTCAGACTCGGTTTCCCTACGGCTACCCCACCCGGGTTAACCTCGCCACACACCATGACTCGCAGGCTCATTCTTCAAAAGGCACGCCATCACCAAACACGAAGTTCAGCTCTGACGGCTTGACAGCACACGGTTTCAGGTACTATTTCACGACCCCTCACCGGGGCACTTTTCACCTTTCCCTCACGGTACTAGTGCACTATCGGTCACCAGGACGTATTTTGGCTTAGCAGGTGGTCCTGCCAGATTCACACGGACTTTCACGGGCTCCGCGCTACTCGGGAATACATCCAACACCTAGGTTCTTCCTACACCTACGGGACTCTCACCCACTCCGGTACCGCTTCCCAACGGCTTCAGCTACAAGAACCACTCAGCGCTCCAGGTCGGCAGACCCAGACAGACGCATCCCACAACCCCGCAAACGCAACGACTGCCGTCTATCACACGCCTACGGTTTAGCCTCTTCCCCGTTCGCTCACCACTACTAGGAGAATCACTGTTGTTTACTCTTCCTACGGGTACTGAGATGTTTCACTTCCCCGCGTCACCACCAACCACCCTATACATTCAGATGGCGGCAACCCGACACAACTCGGGCTAGGTTTCCCCATTCGGACACCCACGGATCACAGCTCGGTTGACAGCTCCCCGTGGCCTATCGCGGCCTCCCACGTCCTTCATCGGCGCCTGGTGCCAAGGCATCCACCGTGTGCCACTATCACTTGGCCACTACAGATAATAAGATGCTCGCGCACACTATTCACAAATCAAAACACCAACCGCATACCCCAACACCACTCACATCCTCAGCCACAACGGCAAGGAACCGAGAGTTCTCAGAGGCGGTCCGCGGGAACCAACACCCGACCAGGCCCAAAGGCCACCAGCCGGAGGTTGTTTCCTCAGACACCCAACAGCGCGCCCCCGGACGCTTCTAGTCGCCCGAGGTCAAGTTCGATTCATCTTCAGCCACTCCCGAACAGCCCACACCCGAAGATGTGTCATGCTGCCGGGTCCACTTTCGAGTCCGGCCGGCTGTAGAAGTAATGCCGGCCTGTAAAGACTCCTTAGAAAGGAGGTGATCCAGCCGCACCTTCCGGTACGGCTACCTTGTTACGACTTCGTCCCAATCGCCAGCCCCACCTTCACTCACTCCCTCCCACAAGGGGTTAGGCCGCAAGTTTCGGGTGTTGCCGACTTTCATGACGTGACGGGCGGTGTGTACAAGGCCCGGGAACGTATTCACCGCGGCGTTGCTGATCCGCGATTACTAGCGACTCCACCTTCATGGGGTCGAGTTGCAGACCCCAATCCGAACTGAGACCGGCTTTTAGGGATTCGCTCCACCTTACGGTATCGCACGCCCATTGTACCGGCCATTGTAGCATGTTTGCAGCCCAAGACATAAGGGGCATGATGACTTGACGTCATCCCCACCTTCCTCCGAGTTGACCCCGGCAGTCTCCCATGAGTCCCCACCATTACGTGCTGGCAACATGGAACAAGGGTTGCGCTCGTTGCGGGACTTAACCCAACATCTCACGACACGAGCTGACGACAGCCATGCACCACCTGTCACCCGCCAACTAAATGACCTCACATCTCTGCGAGTCCACGGGTGATGTCAAACCTTGGTAAGGTTCTTCGCGTTGCGTCGAATTAAGCAACATGCTCCGCCGCTTGTGCGGGCCCCCGTCAATTCCTTTGAGTTTTAGCCTTGCGGCCGTACTCCCCAGGCGGGGCGCTTAATGCGTTAGCTACGGCGCGGAAACCGTGGAAAGTCCCCACACCTAGCGCCCAACGTTTACGGCATGGACTACCAGGGTATCTAATCCTGTTCGCTCCCCATGCTTTCGCTCCTCAGCGTCAGGTAAGGCCCAGAGACCCGCCTTCGCCACCGGTGTTCCTCCTGATATCTGCGCATTTCACCGCTACACCAGGAATTCCAGTCTCCCCTACCTACCTCTAGCATGCCCGTATCCACTGCAGAACCGGAGTTAAGCCCCGGTCTTTCACAGCAGACGCGACACGCCGCCTACGAGCTCTTTACGCCCAATAATTCCGGACAACGCTCGGACCCTACGTATTACCGCGGCTGCTGGCACGTAGTTAGCCGGTCCTTATTCCCCACCTACCGTCAACCCGAAGAGAACTTCGAGCCTGCGTTGGTGGTAAAAGAGGTTTACAACCCGAAGGCCGTCATCCCCCACGCGGCGTCGCTGCGTCAGGCTTTCGCCCATTGCGCAATATTCCCCACTGCTGCCTCCCGCAGGAGTCTGGGCCGTGTCTCAGTCCCAGTGTGGCCGGTCGCCCTCTCAGGCCGGCTACCCGTAATCGCCTTGGTAGGCCGTTACCCCACCAACAAGCTGATAGGCCGCGAGCCCATCCCTGACCGAAAAACTTTCCACCCTCCACCATGAGGTGGCGGGTCGTATCCGGTATTAGACGGCGTTTCCACCGCTTATCCCGGAGTCAGGGGCAGGTTGCTCACGTGTTACTCACCCGTTCGCCGCTCGTGTACCCCGAAGGGCCTTACCGCTCGACTTGCATGTGTTAAGCACGCCGCCAGCGTTCGTCCTGAGCCAGGATCAAACTCTCCATAAAGGTCACTCAACCCGACCCGGCCGTGAGGCCTGGGCGGGTAAACCTAGAAGTAATCCTGACCAACCGGGTTACCCCGGCTAATCAAAGGAACCTCCGCACACGAACCGGAATGGTTCTGTGTGACGGGGCCAAAACAAACATGGCTTAAAGAAAATCAAACACGCGCTGTTGAGTTCTCAAGAAACAACCGCTCTTCGTGTACAAGCTGCTGTGAGCTTTTCCGCCGAAGGCGTTGTGCGTTTCCGCTTTGTTGTGTCTTTACTTTATCAGGTGTTCCGCGCCCCGCCAAATCGGCGGTTTGTGGTGTTTCTGATCGGGGTAAAGCCCGTTTCCTGTTTCGCTATCCGTGTTTCCTTGGAAGCGCCCTCCGAGCTTACCCGCACCGAAGCAGTGCTCGGAACGGTGATTCGGAGGAAGAAGGGGTATCCGGCACGCCCGCAGAATCGCGTTCGTTTCGCTCGGAAGGGTGTCGCAACCCCTCTCGGCTTTGGGCCGTTCGGAGGCGACTCGGAGTACATTACCCGCGGCCCGGGGGTCTGGCAACTCGAAGCCTGCGTGTCCTGGGTCACACTAGTTCAGCAGTGTGCCGGAACCGGTTCCCGGGGCCGCGTAGAGCCACTCCACCTCCAGCTCGACGGCCGCGACCGTGGCCGGCGGGTAGGCGGCCGGGCTCCCCAGGAAGGCACCGGCCAGCTGGGCCACCGTCGGGTTGTGTGCGACGACCAGGACCGTCCCCGCGTCGGGATCCACCTGGTTCACCAGCTCCAGGAGCGTGTCCACCCCCGCCGAGTACGCCGCCTCGGAGTAGTCCACCTCCGGGCGGACCCCCGGTTCCATGGCCCCGAGCACACCGTCCAGCGTCTGCCGTGTCCGCCTGGCCGCGGAGCAGATGACGTGGTCGGGCACGTACCCCCGCTCGGCGAGCAGACGGCCGACCGCCTCGGCCTGGCTCCGGCCCCGGTCGGTGAGACCGCGTTCGAAGTCCTCGAAGCCGTTCTCGGCCTGGGCGTGCCGCATCAGCAGCAGCCGCCGCACGCCGCTCACGGGGACACCGCCGTCGCGACGACGGAGAGGGCCGCGATGAACGCCACCATGACACCCACGATGACGAACAGTCCCTTCATCCCGGACACCGGGAACCACCCCTTCGCTCGCTCGGCTGTGTTCCCAGGTTAGGCCCCGCCCGAACACGGGCGCGGCCGCCCGGGGGATACCCGGGCGGCCGCGGAGGTCGGTGCTTCCTCCTACTTCCCCTCTCCGGCGCGGGCCTCCTCCTTGCGGTCGTCGGCGCCGTCGGCGGTGTCCTCTCCGACACCGCCGTCCCCGGCCGCGGAGATCCCGCCCTCCGGCGCGGCTCCTCCGCCGGTCTCCGGGGCGCCCTTGGGCGCGGACCGGCCGCCGGTCTCGGCGAGGTCGGTCTCGGTGCCTCCCCCGCGGCGCTTGGACCACAGGATCGCGCCGACGAGCACGGCGACGGCCGCCACCGCGATCCCCGCCCGCAGGACGACGTTGTCGGCGTAGATCACCACGCTGGGCGCCACGATCAGGGCGACGAGGTTCATCACCTTGAGCAGGGGGTTGATGGCGGGGCCCGCGGTGTCCTTGAAGGGGTCGCCGACCGTGTCGCCGATGACCGTGGCGGCGTGGGCCTCCGAGCCCTTGCCGCCGTGGTGGCCGTCCTCGACGAGCTTCTTGGCGTTGTCCCAGGCGCCGCCCGAGTTGGAGAGGAAGACGGCCATGAGCACACCCGCGGCGATGGCGCCGCCCAGGAACGCGCCCAGCGGGGCGTAGCCGAGGGCGAAGCCGACCGCGATCGGCGCGAGGACGGCCAGCAGGCCCGGGGTGACCAGCTCCCGCAGCGAGTCCTTGGTGCAGATGTCGACCACGCGCGCGTACTCGGGCTTCTCCGTGCCGTCCATGATCCCCGGGCGGGTGCGGAACTGGTCGCGCACCTCCATGACCACGCGGCCCGCCGCCCGTCCGACCGCCATGATGGCGAGTCCGGAGAAGAAGAACACCACGCTGGCGCCGATGATGACGCCGACGAGCACGTCGGGCTGGTCCAGTGAGAGCGAGAAGGCCTCGTCGGCGTCGCCGAGCTGCGCCTGCACGGAGGTGCGGAAGGCGCCGAAGAGCGCGGTCGCGGCCAGGACCGCGGTCGCGATCGCGATGCCCTTGGTGATGGCCTTGGTGGTGTTGCCGACGGCGTCGAGCCCGGTGAGGATCTCCGCGCCCGGGCCCTCCACGTCGCCGGACATCTCCGCGATGCCCTGGGCGTTGTCGGAGACGGGACCGAAGGTGTCCATCGCCACGATGATGCCGACGGTGGTGAGCAGGCCGGTTCCGGCGAGGGCGACGGCGAACAGGCTCAGGGTGATGGAGCCGCCTCCGAGCAGGAAGGCGGCGTAGACGGCTCCGGCGATGAGGAGGGCGGAGTAGACGGCCGACTCCAGGCCGACGGAGATGCCGGAGAGGATGACGGTCGCCGCGCCGGTCTCGGAGCTGTCGCCGATCTCGCGGACGGGGCGCCGGTCGGTCTCGGTGAAGTAGCCGGTGAGCAGTTGGATGGCGGTGGCGAGCACGAGGCCGATGAGGACCGCCGCGACCGCGAGGATCCTCGGGTCCGGGTTGGTCCCGGCCTCCTCGATCTCGGCCAGGACCTGCGGGCTGACTCCGGAGAGCTGGTCGAAGCTGGAGGGCAGGTACCAGAAGGCGGTGCCGACGACGAGCACGGCGGAGATCGCCGCGGAGATGAAGAACCCGCGGTTGATCGCCGACATCGCCGTCTTGTCCCTGGCGCGGGGGGCGACCAGGAAGATGCCGACGATGGCGGTGAGCACGCCGATCATGGGGACGAGGAGCGGGAAGACGAGTCCCTCGGTGCCGAAGGCGACGCGGCCGAGGATCAGCGAGGCGACGAGCACGACCGCGTAGGACTCGAACAGGTCCGCGGCCATGCCGGCGCAGTCGCCCACGTTGTCGCCGACGTTGTCGGCGATGGTGGCCGCGTTGCGGGGGTCGTCCTCGGGGATGCCCTGCTCGACCTTGCCGACGAGGTCGGCGCCGACGTCGGCGGCCTTGGTGAAGATGCCGCCGCCCACGCGCATGAACATGGCGAGGAGCGCCGCGCCGAAGCCGAAGCCCTCCAGGACGATGGGGGCGTCGCCCCGGTAGAGGAGGACGACGACGGCCGCCCCGAACAGGCCGAGGCCGACGGTGATCATGCCCGCCACGCCGCCGGTGCGGAAGGCGATGCGCATGGCGGTGCGGTTGGAGGCGTCGTCACCTCCGCGGGCGGCCGCGGCGACCCGGACGTTGCCGCGCACGGCGAGCCACATGCCGATGAAGCCGGTCGCCGCCGACAGCAGGGCGCCGAGGGCGAAGAAGACCGACCGGCCGATCGCGATGGCCCACGAGTCGGCGGGGAGCAGGAGCAGCAGGAGCGGGATGAGGACGACGAAGACCGCGAGGGTGCGGAACTGCCGTTTGAGGTAGGCCGCCGCTCCTTCCTGCACCGCGAGCGCGATGCCGCGCATTCGCTCTGTGCCCTGCCCTGCGGCGAGGACCTCACGTACCAGCACGCCCGCGACGGCGAGTGCCAGAAGGGCCACCACCATGACGATGATGACGAGGGTGAAGTCGGTGCCTGCCAGTGATAGGGCCATGCCGCCTTCAGCGGCGAGGTTGAGCCCAGACAATCCGTCCTCCTTGAGACGGGCACGACCTTTTCGGCCCCGTCCACGGGAGAACGCGCGGAACGGCTCGCCCTGTGGGCGCCGGTCCTCTCGGTCGTGGACGTACCGCCGTCCGGAAGGAGCCTGAGCTGGCTCGACGGCACGCTTGGCGGGGTCGAAGCGGTGCCACCTTTGGTTGTGGTGCGTACCGCCCGTGCCGCGTGTTCACGGGCGGTGATCCGGGGAGTCTACGCACGGCGACAAAGAAAGGTGAGAGCCGAGCCCGCCATTCCTCAAGAAAATCCGAAGATGTGATCTTCCGGTGATCTCAGGAAAAGGATAAATGTCTTTTTCGGTGATATGCAGCTTATATAACATCTCATAATGCTGTAATGCGATGTTAACGCTAAAGCGCGCATAAGCCCACAAAAAGGGAATGGGCCCCGCAGGCCACACGGACCTCACTGTTCACAGGAGGCGCTGGTGCCACGGGGCCCTCCGAGGGGCCCGCCGCCGGTCCGCGGCGGAAGTCGCGGGCGGGTGCGCCTGCGCCCGCCCGTCCTCCGGCCGCGCCGGCCGGAGGACGGGTTGTTCGGCGGCTACCCGCCGAGCAGACGCATCCCCGAAGGGTCGATCCCGTCACCCGAACGGGCGCGCCCGGCGTCGAGGTCGTCGGCCAGGGCGCGGGCGAACGCCGCCACCCCCGACACGTCCACCCCGTGGGGGGCTTCCGGTCCGAACGGCTCCACGCGGTCCGCGCCCCGCCTCAGCAGTCGTGCCGCGCCGATCATGTTGCCGCGCTGCGCGTGGGTGACCCCCACCGCCGTCTGGGCGAGGCCGCGCCACAGCTCCCGCTCGGGTTCGGGCGCGGACTTCCACACTGCTTCGAGGACTTCGTGGGCGGTGAAAGCGTATCCGCCGTCGAGCAGCCGCTGGGCCTCCTCCAGGCCTTCCTCCGCGGAGAACTCGGCGTCGTCGGGTACCCGCTCCACCTCGCCCCTGCTCCCGTGCGGCATCGGGCGCCCGTACCGGTCCCGGGGGCGCTGGTTCTGCGCCTGGCCGGTCTCGTTGCGGTCCCGCCCGCCTCCGCGGCCCCCGGACTCCCGGTGCCCGTCCGCGGTCTCCGTCGCCATCAGTTCCCCACCGCCGTTCCCCCTCGCCTGCGAGGACTCCGTCCGCCTTCCCGCCGAGACCTCCGCGAGCCACTCGACGAGCGCGCGGGAGACCTCCTCCGGCCGTTCCTCGTGCGGGAAGTGTCCCGCGCCGTGGACCTGCCTCCAACGGTAGGCCCCCGCCACCAGGCCCCGTGAGGCGCGTGCCGGTCCGGGCGGGCACACCGGGTCCAGGGACCCGTGGAGCTGGAGGACGGGGACGCGTACGGGAGCACGGCGCATCCGCGCGTTGTAGCGGAGTCCGTCCGTGCGCCAGCGCGACCGGAAGATCCAGCGGTGGCTCTCCAGGGAGCAGTGGGAGACCTTGGGGATGGCGAAGGCGCGGCGGTAGTGCTCCTCGGCCTCGGTGTCGGGCCAGCCGGGGCCCGACCACGCCCGGAGCAGGTCGCCCACGCGTTCGCACCCGTCGCTCAGGAGCCGGTGCTCGGGGAGGATCGGCAGTTGCGCCCGGAGCATGTGGCTGACGCCGGGACCGCCGGAGGCCAGGACGCGGGCCGCGCGCAGCGGGTGCGGCGACGACACCGCGGCCAGGGCGCGCACGGTGCCGGGGTGGTAGGCGGTCATCGTCCAGGCGACGAGGCCGCCCAGGCCGTGCCCGACCACGGCCGCGTCCCGCGAGCCGAGGGCGCGGACCAGTCCGGCGGCGTCCTGGGCGAGGGTGACGAGGTCGTAGCCGCGCGGGGTCTTGTCGCTGGCGCCGTAGCCGCGCAGGTCCGCGGCGACCGCGCGGTAACCGGCGTCGGCGAGCGCGGTCAGTTGGGCGCGCCAGGCCCACCAGAACTGGGGGAAGCCGTGGAGGAGGAGCACCAGAGGCCCGTCACCGGCCTCGGCGACGTGGAACCGGGCCCCCGCCGCGCTGACGGTCCTGTGGGTCCAGGGGCCGTCGACGTAGGCGGCCGAGTCGTCCAACAACGCGCGGGCCTACCGGGTCGCGGGAGCGGACGCCTCGGCGGTCTCGACGGCGTTCGAGGGCGGGCGGATGTCGCCGCGCAGGATGCCCGCGAAGCGCGAGGTGGTCAGCGCGGTGCGCTGGAGGCCCTCCCGCTTGCGCAGGGTGGCGATCGCGTACAGCCCGACGGCCGCGGCGAGCAGCAGGTAGACGAGGGTGACGATGCCGAAGCTGGCCCAGCCGGGGAGCCCGGCGACCTCGTACAGGACGAAGGCCCCGGTCACCGAGAGGAGGATGACGAAGATGTGGGCGAGGACCCCGACCACGGCGAAACCGGCGACGCCCTTGCCGATCTTGGCCGCGTCGGCCTTGGCCTCCAGCTTGGCCAGCTTGATCTCCAGGCTGACCAGACGGGAGATGTTGCCCGTGGCGTCTGAGACCAGTTCGCTGATCGAACGGTCGGTGTCCCTGGTGGCGCCAGGTTCACCGGTACCCGGCTTCTCCGCCATCGTGGAGGTTCCCTTCTCTCGGTCCGAACGCACGGATGATCCTCCGCATCCTCGCACATACCCCGTCTCGGACGTCTCTCACGGCACGCACAACGGCGCCGCCGCCTTCGGTCGCACGGGCGGCGGGCGCGGCGGCCACGGGTCCGCGGACCGGAGGGCGCTGGGGAGAAGGGGGACAGCGAACGGCGCCCCGGTCCGGGGCGCCGTTCACCGCTGGACGAGGGGCCCGCGCGGGGCCCTCGGCTCAGTCCTCCCGCTTGGCGGAGGGCAGTTGCTTGGCGATGACCTCCATGATCGAGGAGTCGGTGAGCGTGGAGGTGTCGCCGACGGCCCGGTTCTCGGCGATGTCGCGCAGCAGGCGCCGCATGATCTTGCCCGAGCGGGTCTTGGGCAGCTCGGGCACCGCCAGGAGGCGGGCGGGCTTGGCGATCGGGCCGAGCGAGGTGCCGACGTGGTTGCGCAGCTCCTGGACCAGGTCCTCGGGGACCTCCTCCTCGCCGCCGCGCAGGATCACGAAGCCGACGATGGCCTGGCCGGTGACCTTGTCGGTGGCTCCGACGACCGCGGCCTCCGCCACGCGCGGGTGGGAGACCAGCGCCGACTCGACCTCGGTGGTGGAGATGTTGTGGCCGGAGACGAGCATGACGTCGTCCACGCGGCCCAGCAGCCACAGGTCGCCGTCCGCGTCCTTCTTGGCTCCGTCACCGGGGAAGTACAGGCCCTCGAAGCGCGACCAGTAGGTGTCCTTGTAGCGCTGGGGGTCGCCCCAGATCCCGCGGAGCATGGACGGCCACGGCTCGCGGATGACGATGAAGCCGCCCTCACCGTCGGGGACGGACTCGCCCTGCTCGTCCACGACGTCGGCGACGATGCCGGGGATGGCCCGCATGGCCGCGCCGGGCTTGCCGGAGGTCACGCCCGGCAGGGGGCTGACCATGACGGCACCGGTCTCGGTCTGCCACCAGGTGTCCACGACCGGGGTGCGGTCGCCGCCGATGTTCTTGCGGTACCAGACGTAGGCCTCGGGGTTGATGGGCTCGCCCACCGAGCCGATGACGCGCAGGCTGGACAGGTCGAACTTGGCGGGGATGTCGTCCCCCCACTTCATGAAGGTGCGGATCGCCGTGGGGGCCATGTAGGCGATGGTGACCTTGTACTTCTCGATGATCTCCCAGAAGCGGCCCTTGTGCGGGGTGTCCGGGGTGCCCTCGTACAGGACGGTGGTGGCCGCGTTGGCGAGCGGGCCGTAGACGATGTAGGAGTGGCCGGTGACCCAGCCGATGTCGGCGGCGCACCAGTAGACGTCGGTCTCGGGCTTGAGGTCGAAGACCGCCCAGTGGGTGTAGGCGACCTGGGTGAGGTACCCGCCGGTGGTGTGCAGGATGCCCTTGGGCTTGGCCGTGGTGCCGCTGGTGTACATGATGTACAGCGGGTCCTCGGCGTCGTGCGCCTCGGGCGTGTGCTCGGTGCTCTGGGACTCCACGGCGTCGTGCCACCACACGTCGCGGTCGGTCCACTCGACGTCCTGGCCGGTGCGGCGGACGACGAGGACGTTCTCGACCGCGGGGCGGTCGGCGACGGCGGCGTCCACGGCGGGCTTGAGGGCGCTGGCCTTGCCGCGGCGGTAGCCGCCGTCGGCGGTGACCACGAGCTTGGCCTGGCTGTCGTCGAGGCGCTGGCCCAGGGCGTCCACGGAGAAGCCGCCGAACACGACCATGTGGACGGCGCCGAGCCGGGCGCAGGCGAGCATGGCCACGACGGTCTCGGGGATCATCGGCATGTAGATGGCGACGCGGTCGCCCTTGCGCACGCCGAGTCCGGTCATGGCGTTGGCCGCCTGGGAGACCAGGTCCTTGAGCTCGGCGTAGGTGATGGTGCGGGTGTCGCCGGGCTCGCCCTCCCAGTGGTAGGCGACCCGGTCGCCGAGGCCGTTGGCCACGTGGCGGTCCACGCAGTTGACGGAGGCGTTGATCTTCCCCCCGACGAACCACTTGGCGAAGGGCGGGTTCCACTCCAGGGCGGTGTCCCAGGGCTGTTCCCACTGGAGCCTGCGGGCCTGCTCCTCCCAGAAGCCGAGACGGTCCTCTTCGGCCCTGGCGTAGGCGTCGGCCTTGACGTTGGCGTCGGCGGCGAGCGCCTCCGGGGGAGGGAAGCTGCGCGTCTCGTGGAGAAGGTTGGACAGTGTCTCCTGGCTCGCGGGAGTGCTGTCGGCCACTGTGATTCTCCTTACGTAGGCTGGTTCACACCCAATTAATCATGTGGTGCGACACCCCGTGAACAGCCGGGGTGGCGTCCAGCGGCGGGGAAGGCCGGGCGCGCGACGAACGGGCGGCGAACGGTCGCCCCGCCGCGACGAGCGGTCGCAGGGGCAGGTTCGCGCGTTGCCGCCGGCGCGGCCGCCGACCCGGCCCGCCGGTGTGGGCCTCCCGTGTTACCGGCGCGTAGTGTTGTTCTCCGTGAGCGAACCGACTTCTTCCCCCGCGTCCGACCCGCTGGCCCGGATCGCCGAACTGCCCGGTGTGGCCGACGCGGTCGCCGAGACACGGACCCTGGTCGACCGCCTGTTGGGGCACCGCGTGCTGCGCCGCCGCAGCAGCGACGTGTCCATGGAGTCCGCGCTGCGCGGCGCGGTCGCATCGGCGGCGCTGGAGGGCGCCGAGGTCTCGATGGAGGAGATCCGCGAGGGGCACGTGTACGACACGCGCGTCAAGGGCGCGCTTCGGGTGTCCGGAGAGCTGGGGAGCCTGGTGGACACCTGGCCGAGGGCGCCGCGCCAGGCCTTGGCCCGGCTGCACACGCTGGCCGCGGCGGACGCGGTGTCCGCGGACGCGCTGGGGCGCCCCCGCACGGCCGGGGAACGCGTCGAGGACCCCCTGGGGCTGGGGCCGGCCCCGGCTCCGGAGACGGCGATGGCCCGGCTGGAGGGGCTGTACTCGCTGCTGGGCGTGCGCACGTCGGTCCCCGCGCTGGTGATGTCGGCCCTGGTGCACGGGGAGCTGATGGCGGTCCGGCCGTTCGGGTGGGGCGACGGCCTGGTGGCGCGCGCGGCCGAGCGGTTGACGCTGGTGGAGCGGGGCCTGGACCCCAAGTCGCTGGTGCCCTCGGAGCTCGGGCACCGGACGCTGCGGGACGAGTACGGGCCGGCGCTGCGCGGGTACATGGGCGGCACTCCGGAGGGCGTCGCCGGGTGGGTGGCGTACTGCTGCCGCGCGGTCCGCGCGGGGGCGCAGGACTCACTGGCCACTTGTGAGGCCCTCAAGCGCGGCTGAGCGCGGGACTCCGGCCCCCGTTTCCCCGCTCCCGGGCCGGACGCCCGGGAGCGGGCGGGTGTGCGGGGCACGCGGGCGGGCCGGACGCCTCGGCGGTACGCGGGGCGCACGGAGAAGCCGGGAAAGGGCAACAACTTTTGACGGCCGACAACTGTGCGTGTCCGAAAGGTTGAACACTAATCGTTTATTTACCGACCGGTAGGTTCAGGAAAAGTATCGGTTCGATCACGCTTGCCGGTTCCGCAAGGGAACGGGGGCCGCACGGCCCTTGCGCGCACACACGACGAACGGCGCCCCGTCCTGTCTTCCGGGGCGCCGCCTCCGACACGTTCCGCCGGGTTAGCAGGCGTCCATTTCCCTAGTCTGACCAGGCAGGACATCGTCCTGTCCGATCTAGACGGGCCTCACGGGGCCAAGTGGCGCGTGGGTTCCCGGTTGTCGTGTCGGGGTGGTTCTCAGCCACCGACTGCTTTCTTTCTACGCCGATGTTCCGGCGCCGAAAAGGCGGTTGACCCGAATTTTTGCCCTTGATTCCAGAACCGATACGGAACTCTGCGTGGTAACGTCTGTCCCGTCGTTCCCAAGAGGGTCGGCCGCTTCACGCCTCCGCCGTACGCGCCCCATTTCGCGTTCCGGTGGTATCCCTCTTCGCCGAATGACGTCCGTGTGCCTTCCGGTGGTCGCGAGAGCACGTCTCTCCGCAGACCCTCACCAGAGAGCGGACCCGGTCCTACCCCCCGGGACCGGACCCCGCGTGGCGGCCTTCTCCCCCTGTGGAGGCGAGTCCCCGCGTCCGCTCGTCCCGCCTGTCGGGCAGGGGTGCGTATCCGCCCCCGTATACGCATCCCGCCCGTCAGGTGAACCGGACCGCGAACGGACCCGGCACCGGCTGGTCCGGCTCTCCGACGAACCTGATCGCCCGCCTGTGCGACGCCCGGCCTCCCCGCACGGACCCGCCCCGCCGACGTTGTCCACAGCTTCGAATCGGGGCTTTCGCCGCCGTGCCCGGTCGGCGAAGGTCGAGGAAAGCCCTCGACCCGGGAGGTCCCATGGACGTCCAGCACCGGCCCCTGCTCGCGACCGCCGACCCCCTCCTCCTCGACGACCTCCTCAGGCTGGCCACCGCCGCCTCCACCGAGGTCGCCGTCGCCCACACGCTCGACCGGGCACTGAGCCTGTGGCCGCGCGCCCCGCTCGTCGTGGTCGGCGCCGACCTGCGCGCGCTCCTGCGGTCCGCCGACCCTCCGCCGGGCCGCCACGTGGTCGTGACACGGGACCCCCGGGAGGCCGCCGCCGACGGGAACCCGTCGGGGGACGCGTCACCGGTCGCCGCGGTGCCCCGGCCGCGCGTTCCTCCGGAGCGGTACCCGCCGGGCGCCCCCGCCGAGGGCTCCCCTCCGGGCGGTCCGGAGGCGGCGTACCGGCCGGGCACTCCCGCGGAGGCGTATCGGCCGGGCCTCGCCGCGGAGCACCCGGTCCCGGGCACGCGCGTGGCCGGGGACCGGCCGGGCGTTCCCGTGGAGGGTCCGGCCCCGGACGCCGCCGGGGAGGGTCCCCCTCGGGGGGCGCGGGAAGCACGCGTGCTCCTGCTGCCCCGGGACGAGGCACTGCTGGTCGACCTGCTCGCGAGGGCGTCCTCCCCCGGCCGGGCTCCGGCGCCCACGGTGTCGGTGATCGGCGGCCGGGGCGGTGCCGGGGCCAGCCTGCTCGCGGTGGCCATCGCCCTGGCCGGTGAGCGCGCCGGACGCTCCACCGCCCTGCTGGACGCCGACCCGTTCGGATGCGGCTCCGACGTCTACCTCGGGTGCGACCGGAGCCCCTCCCCCGGTCCCGAGCGGTGGACCGGCTGGGGAGACCTGCTGCGCAGGCGCGGACGGGTGCGCTGGCGCGACCTGCGCGCCGGACTGCCGGGGACCTCACGGGTGTCGGTGCTGACCTGGACGCGCGGAAGGGAGCCGACCGGCCCCCTTCCGGTGGGTGCCGTGCGCGCGGTGCTGTCCTCGGCCAGGGACGGAACCGACCTGGTGGTGGCCGACCTGCCGCGCTCCTTCGACCCGGCCACCACCGTGTTCCTGAACCGGTCCGACCTGGTGCTCGTGGTCGTCCCGGCGGACGTGCCCTCGGTGGTGGCGGCGACCAGGACGGTCGCCCGGCTGCGTGAGGAGACGCGGGCCGTGCGTCTGGTGGTGCGCGGTGCCCGGGGCGAACTGAGCGCGGACGTGGTGTCCAGGACCCTGAAGGTGGACCTGGGCGCGGACCTGCCGTCCGAGCCGGGGCTGGCCCGGTCGCTCGCCGCGGGGGACGTGCCCGCCCGCCATCCCCGCTCGCCCCTGGCCCGGTTCGCCGACCGTGTCGTGGCGGGCCTGCCCGCCGCGGAGAAGCTCCGGTGAGCCCCCTGGTGGAGGCCGTGCGCAACCGCCTGGTGGCGTCCGGTGTGCCGGTGAGCCCGTCGAGCGTCGCGGCGGCGCTGCGCGCCGAGGGAGGTCTGCTGGGCGACACCGAGGTGCTGTCCATGACCCGCCGTCTGGCCGCCGACCTGTCCGGGGCGGGGCCGCTGGAGGAGCTCATGACACCCGGAGTCACCGACATCCTCGTCAACGGCCCCGACGAGGTCTGGGTGGACGACGGCGGGGGCCTGCGCCGCGCCGGGGTGCGCTTCGAGTCGGCGGACGCGGTGCGCCGACTGGCCCAGCGGCTGGCGGCGCAGGCGGGGAGACGGTTGGACGCGGCCGTGCCCTACGTGGACGCCCGGCTTCCCAACGGTGCGCGGCTGCACGCGGTGCTGCCGCCGGTGGCGCCCGCCGGGGCGTGCGTGTCGCTGCGGCTGCCGCCCCGGCGGGTGTTCACCCTGGAGCGGTTGACCGAACGGGGAACGGTCACCCCGTGCGGGGCCGAGCTGCTGCGGTCCCTGGTGGCCTCGCGGGTGCCGTTCCTGGTCAGCGGGGGCACCGGCACTGGCAAGACGACTATCTCTCTGGAACCCCACTGGCTCCAGAGGCGCACTCGCGGTCGTCCTGACCCACGACGACAGGGAAAGGGATGACGAATGACCGCCAAGAAGACCGTGCAGCAGCCCGCCGAGGTCGAGAGCACCGAGACGACCGAGGCCACCACCGCTCCGGCTGTTGAGCCCGTCACCGAGGAGGGCGACCTCCGCGACGAGGTGAAGGCCCTCCGCCTCCGCGTGGAGGCGCTGGAGAAGGAGCTGACCGCCCGCCGCAGCGTCCGCCGAGCCTCCGGCTCGCCGTCGCTGGTCCCCCAGGTGAACCTGGACGAGGTGCCGAAGCTCAACCCCGACGCCTCCGAGGTCGTCACCGTCCGCGAGTCGCGCGGCGGCATGCGCACCTCGAAGGGCTGGACGGGCCAGACCACGAGCCGCCACCTCGACCGCTTCCTGGTCAAGAACGGTGACGGCGAGCGCATCGGCTACGTGATCCTCGCGGAGGACAAGACGTGGCGGGTCGAGGGCTACGACAAGGTGTTCCCGTCGCGGCTGGAGGCGTTCCGTGTGCTGGTGTCCTCGCTGACCGGTGAGGCGATCCTGGCCATCGGCTAGAGGAAGGAGTGAGTCTGGGCCGACGGAAACCATCGGCCCAGACTCGTAAGCCGGGAGAGAGGGACTGGCAGGTGCGCCCCCCACGCCTACATCTGCACGACGTAGGTGACGGCGGCACCCACCAGGGCAAGGGCGGCCACGAGGGTGATGAGGCGAAAGGTCGTCCCCCAGTCCTGGGTGGACTTCTCAACGAGGTCAACGACCTTGCAGGCGACGCGAGCGATCTGGGCAGACATCGGCGCTGGGGCTCCTTGGGCACACTGACCAAGGGCTCCTACTCAGAGCCTCGAACACGTGGGGTATAAACGGCTGCCCACGCCCAACCGGCGGTCAAGCGCTATTGGTGACCAAGATAGCCGTCAAGCCAGGAGATGTCCAGCACGAGGGACTTCTTCGCCCCTCGGGCCTCACGGACCGCGTCCGCAAGCCGGTCCAGGCGCTCTCCGCTGAGCTGCTCGTCCCGTCCGCAGCGCGGGCAGTGAAGACGTGTCTTGTATTGCCCGTCAGGGTTCTCAATGAAGACCGTGGCGCGCTCGACCTTGGCGGCAGGTCCCCGTTTCAGGCCCCGGGTGGACGACTGGCTAGCGTGGATCGTCAGGTAGGCATCCTCAAGCTGGCGTATCTCTTCATCGTTGAGCTCGGGCTCCCCAGCCTCTGGGTCCGGGTACGGGACAGGGAACGAGCTTCCGTCCCGGTTGTCCCCGAAGTGACCGAGCTCGACGGCGCCGTGACTACCGCGTCCCGTGCATACAAGCTTGAAGAACTGGTCGAAGCTCAGGTCTAGATCTATGTTCCGACGCCTGCTCACAGGCACCCCCTGATGCTCAGTCACATCGGGCGGGCGGACCCCGCCTGCACCTATGGAACACCACGGGTCTGACGTCTAGGACCGGGAGCGAGTGACTGGCTCATCCACGCACAAGCTCAGCCGTGAGCAGTACGCAGAGGACGATGAACGCGAACCCAGCGGCAAGGCCAAGAAGGCGGCGCGGCTTCTCGTCGTCCTCGATCGTGAAGCGAACGAGCTCAAGGAACGCGATGAGCACTTGCGCGAGAGAAACCAACTGGACACCTCTCATATGGCGACCCAGGCTGAGTGAGCCCCTCAGGGAACAGGGGCTACTCATGCCGTTGCGGATCACCCACGGGGGGAAGAGGTCCATGGGTGTGGCCGGATACTGCGTCCCACACGCTCACATCCGGCTACGGATGAGGTTCCATGATAAGTCGCAGTCACCGCTCCTGTCAGGTCTCTCCGAACTACACCAGCCGACGTGACCCAACGCCTACGTTTGAACCCCACAACTCAACAGAGGCGAGAACCGTGAAGAACGACGACGAGACCGGCCCCATCCAGAAGGACAAGTTCGACTTGCAAGAGGGCGACATCGAGTGGATCACCCCGGTCGGAACGGAGACGCCCCCGTGGGTGTACCCCACCACGTCACTGAGCGACGTGATGGACTTCCTCGGGGTGCCGGAGGAGTACCGCCGCGACAGGGCGCGTCTCATGATGACGCTGCCCAACTGGAGCAACGCGCCCCGGCACATCAACGACGAAGCGATCCGCCTCGTCGGCGACGGCGACCTACCCTTGTAACCCCACCCCCTGAACGGAGGGCGAGCACGTGGCCGAGAACAAGCCTCCCGCCGAGGTCGGCAAGCGGGTCGCGCGAGCCAGGAAGCGGCGCGGGCTGACGCAGCTCGGACTCGCGCAGCGCACCAGTTACTCCCGCTCCCACATCGCGCAGGTGGAGGCGGGGCACAAGGTCGCCACCGCCTCGTTCATCGCGGCGGTGGCGGAGGCCGTCCAGGTGGACCAGACCGAGCTGTACGGCCAGCCGTTCAGGGGCGAGACGCCGCGCGGTGACCGCGTGCACGCCCCGATCCCCGACATCCGCCGGGTCATGACGTTCGTGGACGTGCCGCCCGACCTGGAGGGGCCGCCGCGCGACCTGGACCGGCTCGCCCAGGAGCTACGCCGGGCCGACGGACACCGCCACCGTTCACGTCACTCCCAGCTCGGCGCGCTGCTGCCCGCCCTCCTGGAGGAGCTGACCTGGCACGCCTACGAGACCGAGACGCCGAGGGCGTGGGCCCTGCTCAACCGCGCGCACACGACGGCCGCCAGCCTCACGCGGCGGCTGGGCTACACCGACCTGACGTCCGTGATCATGGAGCGCGCCGCCGTCTCCGCCCGCATGTCCCAGGACCCCAACCTCCCGCCCCTCATGTCTCACCGCCGCGCCCTGGTCATGATGAGCGTGTCGGCGTGGGGACCGGCCCTCAAGCTGCTTCGGCGCTCCGCCTCGCAGGTGGACCACGACCGCCCCGACGCGGTGGAGGTGTACGGCTCCCTGCACCTGAGGGCCGCCGTGGTGGCGGCCAGGGCCGGTGACGCCGCCACCGCCCAGGACCACTACGCCCAGGCCGTCGAGACCAGCGAGCGTGCCGGAAGCCCGAGCCTGGACCGGCACGGGACGGACTTCGACCCGGGGAACCTCGCGATCCACCGGGCCGCGCTGGCCGTCGAGCTACGCGACTACGACGAGGCCCTCAAGGCGGACCGGGCCATCAAGCCGCGGCTGCTCGCGTCGGTGGCCCCCGAACGCCGGGCGCACCACCTCATCGACATGACCCGCGTGCACGTCGAGCAGAACGAGCTTGACCGCGCGCTCCGCCGCCTGCTCGCCGCCGAGCGTGCCGCGCCCCAGATGGTCCGGTACCACCCCGCCGCCCGGTCCGTCGCGACCCACATGCAGGACCGCCACAGGGTGCTCTCGGAGGACCTGAGGGGCCTCCTGGCTCGCATGCGGCTCGCCTGACCGAGAGTTCCGAATCGGTACCTCCTGGCGTCACTCACCCTGGAGTCGGGAAACTTCGCTTATCCAGTGAACGGGCCAACGTCTTCGGTGACTCCCGCGATGGCCGTGATCATGCGTTCAAGGCTCCAGTCGCAGTCAACCAAGGGGAGTTTGCGCTTCCCGTCGGTGTATGACGGGTTGACCTCAGCAAGGTCTTCGCGGAAGCTCTCCTGCTCGGCCTCAGGTACGAAGGCCACGACCAGCTTCTTAGGCTGAAACACGAAGTCACCGACGTAGCGCCACTCTCGCTCCCACCAGAACTCCTTCGTGCCACCCATCTGTTCCAGGAAGGGCGTGAGGCGAAAGATTGGCTCATCCAGGAAGGGTGGGATCTCAGACTCCTCGGCGTCGTAAGTCTCACCACGGTCTACTGCTTCCTCAAGCAACTCGTGGATAGCCCTGGTCAACCACTTGCGTCCTCCTGGTACTCCGTGTCCGGGTGTCTGGTCCAGGTACCAGACAGGGTTCACGCCCCAACGACGCCCGAACGCCTTGGTGAATGCGAGCCCGTAGCCGTTGAACTGCATCTGACGCTGGCGCCCATCCATCTTGTGGCACATCATCCAGGCGTGCTCCAAAGGCGTCTCTGTGAAGGAAACAACCTTCTGTGTCTTCACGAGGTCCCTATACTGCCCCGGGTCCTGCTCGATAAGGTTCTTGGCCATCCCGTAGACCTTCCGAGCCTCGATCCGGTTGTACTCCAGGATGTCGAGGAGGTTTTGCCTGGCCTTCGCGCCACTCTCCTCATCGTCACGTGTGAGGTGAACGAGGAAGGTGGACAGGTCGGTACGCCTGTGCAGCAGCTCTTCGATGGTCGCCATGGGCTGAGTATCCACCCGCAACAGGCGTTCGGAGAGCTGAAGGGCTGACCAACTTCGGACAGGCGAAGTTGTCGTCTCAGCAGGGTGTTCCATCTTGGAACAGTGCACCCCCTTGACCGGCGCAGATTACCTACATGGACTCTGAAACTCCCCAGCGTGACCAGAACGAGCTGGACAGGCTCAACGACGAGTACCCGGGCTGGAGGGTGTGGCGCAGCCGGAAGGACGGCGTGCCCGCCGGTTGGGTGGCGACCAACGAGAACCCCCACAGCACCTTCGACCCCACGTTGCACGGCGAGACCGCCGAGGAGCTTGAGCGGCTCCTCAGGTGCCCGCCCCACCGCATCGGCAGGCCGCTTCGTGAGGGCGAGGTGGCGCTGTGACGCGGCGGTACAGCGGCCTCCGGCTCACCCCCGAACAGAGGCAGGCCCTCGACGACATCCGACCCCACATCGAGAAGCTCCAGGCCGAGTTCGGTGACACCTGGGAGATCGGGCCGTGCCACCCCTGGGACGGCCGGGTGGTGCGCATCTACGCCAGGAGGCGCGCGCCCGTGACGGGAGCGCTCGACGCGCTGAGCGCCAAGACCCCCGACGACCTCCGATACCTGCTGCGCGACCGTTCCTGACCGAGGCGCGAGACATGACGAAGGCCCCACCCGACGGTGGGGCCTTCTCCTTGCGCCGGGAGACTCTAGACCGCGCTCCCGGTGGGCTCGGCGGCGTCCTTCCGGTAGCGGTTGGCGGACTTGAGGGACACCCCCAGGTCGGCGGCCACGAGGCTGTCCAGGTCACCGGCGGACATGGTGGACAGCCGTCCGCTGTCCTCCAGGCCGGACAGGATCTGTCGTGTCCGGGCGACCCTGTCCCGCCGGGTGACCGAGTGACGGACGGGGAGGGTGTCCTGTCCGGTGTCCGTGTCCTGCCCGCTGTCCTGGACGGTCCGGGCCTCGTCGGCCGTCATCGCGACACGTTCGGAGGTCAGGACACGCACCAGGTCATAGGCGGTGTCCAGGTCGTGTCCGTTGTCCAGCATCCAGCGAAGCTGGACGGGGGTGTTCCTCCGCCACCGCCGCCCGTACTGCTGGCGGAGCATGGCGTAGGACAGTGACCGGCGCCTGTCCATCTCGACCGCCTCCGGGTAGGACTCCACGTTCCACCCGAGCATGAGCCGCCTGATCCGGAAGGCGCTGGAGGGGCGGGCCAGCCAGTGACCGAGCGGGACACGGTCGGACACCCGCTGTCCCGTGGACAGTCCCACGACCGAGCGTGTCCAGGTGGCCAGCCCCTCCGACACCAGGATGACCGCCAGCGGCGGGGCGGCGTGGGCCAGCAGGCCGCCCTGTCCGGTGTCCCCCAGGTTGATCCAGAGGGTCAGGCCGCCCAGGCCGTAGGCGGTCCATCGGTAGAGCGGGTGGCGGACCCCACGCCACTCCGACCACAGGTCCAGGCCCATGAAGAACGCGATCAGGCCGTCGATGACGAGCGGGAACATGAACCGCAGGTCACCGCCGTTGAGCGGGACGGGCGTCGTCTCCAGCCACCCCGCCGCCTGGTACAGGGCCGCGTAGCTCATCGTGAACGCGGCGGCCAGGAAGACGGCCGCGAACCCCAGGACGGTCACGGCGGTGACGGCGGTCCGTCCCGGCCTGTCCCGCCGTGTCTCGGCTGTCCCGTCGGACGGGACACCGTCGCCGGTCTGTCCCGTCGAGATACGATCTGTCTCGGACACGCTCTGTTCCTTGTCTGTGACGGAGTGTCCCGGCTCGGCCGCTGGCCGTGCCGTGGCCCCGAAGGTGCATCTTCGGGGCCTTCTCTATGTGCGTGGTGTGCGGTTGTGGGGGCGGGGACGGCGGTCAGCCGTTGAGCCCGCGCATGCCGAAGCCGTCGAGGTGGCGGCGGATGAAGTCCTCCCGGTTCTGGCTGGCGTGGCTGCTGCTGTGCAGCCGCCCCTCCGGGTCGTCGTCCGGACCCGCCGGGTTGCTCAGCTCGATGACGTCGTAGCTGTCGCGGTTCGCGAAGGTCATCGGCGTGACCGGGTTGCTCAGCTCGGCACCGTGGCTGGTGTCGCCGAGCACGTAGCGCTCCTCGCCGTTCTCCACGATCAGCCGGTCACCCTGGGACGGGTCGAACTGCACCACCGGGGCGATGCCGATGACGCTGCCCCTGGAGTCGCGCTGGAGCGAGCGCTCCACGAACCGCCGCGCCGACTCGCGCGGTGCCCGGTGCCCGTGGTCGACGCCATCCGTCTTGGTCGCGCTCATCATGAAGCCCTGCTGGTTCCTGGCGCCCAGGCCCTCGCGGGCGATGCGGGTCTGCGTCCGCCGCCCCTCGAAGTCGTCCCCCGCCTCGTAGGTGCGGGTGTTCACGAAGGGGTGCTCCTCCAGGTACCGCTTCACGGTCTCCCGGGTGCGGTTCGAGACGTTGACCTCGGGCTGGTCGTCCCTCTGCTGAGCGGCCCGGCTGACCCGGACGTCCTGCGGCCGGGGGGCCCTGTTCTTCCAGTCAGACTGGTGCGTCTCCGACATCGCGTGTCTCCCTACGTTGTGCCTGGTTAGATCGTATTTCGCGGTGACCGAGGTCACATGGACCGTCCGAACGGCGGGATGCCCTTCCTTCCGATCTGCACGTTGTGCCAGGCTCCGCCCTCCCGGCACCAGCGGCTCTCCTCGCCGTACCGCCGGGCGTCGCGCGCGTGGCGACGGGAGGCGTAGAGCTTGAGGTCCGAGTGGGTGAAGACGGGGCACGTCTGGACGCTGAGGCCACGGTTCTTGGCGTCCAGCTCCTCGCGGTTCTCCCGCCACTCCTGAGCACGTACGACCTGAACGTCCACCTGCTCGCCGAGGAACTCCTCGTAGCGCTCCAGGGCCTCGTTCCGCACCCGGGGGTCCTTGCCACCGTGCCTCAGGCAGACATAGCCGCCCTTGATGGCTGGGCGTCCGCAGACCTTGCCGTAAGGCGTCTCGCCCCGGCACGTCTCCGTCCAGCGCGGCGTGAAGTTGGGCATGGTCAGTCAGCCTCCGTCTCGTTGTTCGTGTCCATCTCCTGTCGCCACTCCTCCGCGCGGGTGACGGCCCGGTGGAAGGCGGCGGCGCGGCCCACGACGGGAGCGCCCCCGTCGTCGTTGTCCCAGGTGCCGTTCTCCCGCCGCTCCATGCGCTCGTGCACGGTCCCGTCCGGGCCGTAGACGAGCATCCGGAGGCACGTCGTGCTCCAGCAGCGGGCCGTGTAGCCCCTCGGGTCGGTGAGGGTGTGCACGTCGTCACGCACGCGGGGCACGGCGGCCCCTGATGCGTCGGTCTCGGTCACCTCGTGGGCGTCGGCCTCGCGGAGCTGGCGGCGGTACGCCTCCCGCGCGGCCCGGGCGGCGCTGCCGTTCAGGCGGGTGTGTCCGTTGCCCGCGTTCGACAGCTCCACCACCCGCGCCTCGGGAACCCCCGCGGCTCGCATCTCGGCCAGGTGGAGGACCCCGGCCCTGTCGGGGTCCGTCTCCTCCGAGCCGTCAGCCCAGTAGCCGTTGACCGGAGTGAGGTCCTCGATGTACCGGATCGCCTCCGTGTCCCCGCGCGTGAGGCTCTCTATCAGGAAGACGCCGGGCGTCTCCTCCTCATTCGCGACGTCGGCGGCCAGCTTGTCTCCGGCCTCGATGCGCTCCAGCAGGAACCTCGCGCCCAGCTCGTTGAAGTCCTCGTTCATGACCGCTCCTTCGTCCTCGCTACTTGTGTGTCAGGTGCCCGGCCAGGGACATCGCCCAGGGAGCCGCGTACGTGCGCACGAGGTCCTGAGTCCCTCTCTCCGGTAGGGGCCTTGGTTCCTATCCCAGGTCCCCCCTTCCGGCTCTCTCCGAGTGACCGGTGATCTCTGGAACCGGTCCCCGCGCTCCCCGCCGGACGGACCTCCGAGCCGGGGCCGGTCCGGCGGGTCGAGACGGGCCGCTCCCTGAGGAGGACGTCGTAGCCGTGCCGCTCCAGGGCCCTGATCGCCTCCGCCACCGTCACGTGACCCGCCCCGCGCGTCTCCTCCTCGGTGAGGCGGGCCTCCTCGGCCTCACGCTCGCGCTCGCGCTCGGCCCGTCGCCGCGCCTTGGTCGCGATGTACTTGGCCCGCTGCTCCTCGGTCCACGGCTTGCCGCCACGCTTTGTCGCCGACAGCTTGGCCTTGTGCTCCTCGCTGACCGTTCGCCCGCCGCTCACGCCGTCCCCTCCGTCCGCGCCGTGTCCACGTACCGGTCCAGCCATCGCGAGTAGCGGCCTCGGTGGAGGCCGCCCCTCCGCCGCAGGGTGCGGCAGGGGCTCCCCGCGCCCGCCTTGCACCTGGGGCAGGTGAACGACGCCGCCGTGCTCTCCCGCACCCAGCCGAACCACTCGGCCGTGAACCGGGGCAGCGGCTCGCCGCCGGTCACGCTCGTGCTCACGCTCACTCGGTCTCTCCCGTCTCCGTCAGAAGCCCCTCCAGGGCCGCCAGCGCCCGGGCCTCCGTGGCCTCCTTCTTCCGTTTCTGGGCGAGGAGGGCCCGCTCCGCCGCCGCCTGCTCGCCTACGGTCAGGGGAGGGCGGTCCTCCGGGGCCGCCTTCAGCCGACCGGCCCAGAGGTGCAGGTCCAGGCTCGTCGCCTCCCCCCGTTCGATGCGGTTGGACATCTCCACGAACTCGGGGAGCGGCCCGGACGCTCCCGGCTCCGGGGTCACGCTCGTGCTCATGCCGTGCTCCTTCATGGGGCCGATGATGGGATCGGGGCGGTCAGGGGCGGGCGTTGACGATCGCGGGGAGTCCCGCCAGCGCCGCCGCCGTGAGGTGACGCTCCACGTCGGCGCGGGTCTCGCCACGGCGCTCGGCCAGGTCCAGCACCAGGGGCTCCTCGTCCAGGAACCTCCGCACCCCGGCGGAGACCCTCTGCTCGACCTCGTGCGCGATCTCGCGGGCGACGGCCTCGATAGTCGCCGCCCGCGTCTCCTCGGAGGGGTCGGTCTTGGTGGTCATGTCGTGCTCTCCTTGCGTGTCATCGGATGATGGGATGTCCTGAACCTGACGTGTTCCGGTGGGATGTTCCTTTAAAGGTTCTAGAACCGGAACACGTGAGGCCCAGAACATCCCAGAAACTGCCTCCGACCTTTGGACTTGTGGTGACGTGTTCCGACTTCTGGGACGTTCCGACTCCGGAACACCCCAGACGGAACAGGTCAGGAGGTGGGGGCGTTCGGGCCCAGGTCGATGACCATGCGGGTCCGCTTCTGCCCCCGGGTGTTGGTGTGGGTCTCCTCCACCTCCCTGAGCACGTCGGTCATCAGGAGGGCCATGACGGTGTTGCGCCCTACGGTCAGGTTGACCCCCAGCGCTCCTGACAGCTCGCTCTTGGGCACTCGCTTGGACGGGTCCTGCGCGAGGCCCTCGCGCACCAGGCGGACGGCCCTCTCGTTCGGGGTCTCCTCGCCGCCGGTCCGCACCGAGTTGTCCGGCTTGACGGTGACGGCGTACTCCAGCGGTGACATGGGGTCGAGCTGGTCGGCGGCCTCCACCTCACGGTGAAGCTTGAGCACGTGGGAGATGTAGCCGGACACTTCCACCTTGAGGTCCTGCGCAGTGCGGGTGTTCGTCCGGTGGAACTTCCCCGCCTCCATGTTGATCAGCACGCGGGCGGCCTCCTGGAGGCCGGAGCCCGTCCAGCGCTCGACGCCGCTGCCGTTGCCTGTCTTGTTCCAGTGGTTGGTGATCAGCAGGGCGGAGCCGACCAGCTCCGTCATCGCCTGGAGGTTCGTGATGACCGCGCCCATGGCCGCCAGGTTGGTGCCGTCCGCCGTGCCCGCCGAGCGGAACCACGGGTCGATGATGGTCAGGGCCGGGCGGAAGGCGTCGAGGTCCCGGTGCATCTGGTTGACGTGCTCGGGGTCGTCCGCCCTGGGGGCGATGAACTGGGTCATGAGCCAGCCGTCCAGGTCGGCGGGGTCCACCCCGCGTGCCCGGCAGACGCTCGACACGTAGCGGTAGAAGTCGTACTCTCCGCCCTCGTTCACGTAGACGGCCACTCGTGAACGCCGGGTCGGGTAGACCCCCAGGAACTTCGTGCCCGTGCAGACCGACACCACCAGGTCCGAGACGAACCAGGTCTTTCCGGCCTTCTTCTCCGCGCCCAGCGCCGAGAGCTGCCGCTCCACGATGAACTGGCTCACAATGAACTCGCGCGGACTCGTCGTCACGCGCTCACGCACCGTCTTCCAGTCGAGCAGTCGGCGTTCGTCGGCCACCTGGGCGGTGAACGGGAAGCGCTGGCGCTCCGCCCTCAGCCGGGCGTCGTGCTCCCGGGCGATCTCGTTGGCCCGGTGCTCGATCAGCTTTTCCCTGAGAAGCTGGTCGGCGGCCTCGCGTTCGGCCTGCGTCTCGGGGCTCAGCTCGATGACCGGGTCGGGCTCGCGGGTGCCGTCGAGGATCTCCCGGATGACCCGGCTCGCCTCGCGCTTCAGCTCGTCGTCCTCCGGCCAGCCGTCGAGAACCCTCCAGTCGTCCTCCAGCCAGACATTCAGGGTCCCCGTGTCCTCGCCGGTGCGGGCCAGGCGGTACATGAGATCTCCCGCCTTGAACGTGTACATATCGGGCGTGGTCCCGATAGAGTTAGATCCAGTCACCGTGCGTAGTGTCCTTGCTTGTCGTAGGTGGTGGCGGCGGTGCTTGCTTGGGCACCGTCCGCCGGGGGCGTCGGGGCCCTGGGGATGTGTCCCCCAGGGCCCTGCCTCGTCTAGTGGTCCAGCTCGACCCAGGCCGTGAGGCCGAACTCTTGAAGGCTCATCGTGCAGCCGACCTCCGCGACGGTGCCGATCACGGTCCCGCCCTCGTCATGGAACCGCTTGACGTGGCCGCTGAACTTGATCGCCTCCACCTCGATGTCGTGGTGCATGTGCTCCAGGAACGCCTGGCGAACCGCTTCTACGACGTGGCTCTTGAAGTAGTCCTGACGGTGGCTGAGGCACTTGCAGGCGTAGGCGTCGTTGCCCTTGGGGGGAACGCCGACGCACCCGTTACGATCTTGCTTAGACATGGTTGCTCTCCGTGTTGTCAGGAGGTCCCGGCGCGCACCGGGGCCTCTTCTCTTTCACTCACCAGGGGTCGCGTGTGTCGCCCCCGGGGTCTATAGGCACCTGCGGCGGCGCGGTCTCTCCGCGTGACTCGTGAACTCCTGAGGGCCCGTGAGGGCGCGGGACGGAGGAGTACGGACAGACGGGCGCGCTGCTCGCTGGTGAGGGGCGGCATGCCGTCCACGAGACGCCGCACGTAGGCGTCCAGGTCGAACGGCTCGCGGCGGCTCATCGGTCGGCCTTGCGGCGGGTCACGTCGCTGTAGTCGAACAGCTCACCGACGGGCACCCCCAACGCCTCGGCGACGGCGATGAGGTTGGTGATGCTCGGCTTGGCGTAGCCCAGCTCGTACTGGGCGATGATCGGCTTGGAGCATCCCGCCCGGGTGGCGAGGTCCTGCTGCGTCAGCTTCTGGGCCTTGCGAAGCTCGCGGACGCGCTCTCCTGAGAAGCGCTGCACGGTGTGACTCCCTGGAAACGAAAAGGGCCGAGCACACAGCGATCACGTCCGGTGATCGTTGCGCACCCGGCCCTCACGAATCGTGGGGAGCCGTGGACTCCAGACCTCTCCACCCGCGTATGCGTCTGGTGGCGGTCAGCATGTCCACTAGGTTCCGCTCAGCCTCTCGGCTGTCGGATCGGACGGTATACCAAAAGTTCCCGAGATGAAACCCCTTGCCCTTAGGAGTTCTCGGCAGGCCTCCTCCTGGGCTCAACGCGCACGCTGCGCGGGTCGAAGTAGGGGTCACCGGGCTTGAGGCCGGGCGGACGGCCGGGGCCCGTCTTGAGGACGGTCACCGTGAACAGCTCGCGCAGGATCGCCCGCCGCTGCCCGACGTCGCGGCTCTTCCAGACCTCCGCCGCGTCCGGGCGACCGGCGATGCCCGCGAGGGGGTCACCCTCGGCGGCGCGGGACAGGACACGCTCGATCTCGGTCAGGCGGCGCTGGGTGGCCTCGCTGATGTCCGCGAGCTGGGTCGCGTCGATCGTCCCGGCCGCGAACAGCTTCGCCGCGTCGTTCCTCCGCCGGGTGACCAGGAGGGACTCCTCCCGCAGCGCGACCACGTCAGCCTCCGCCGGGTCGTCGGTCCGGAGCAGGTCCGCCGCGTCGTCCCTGCTGAGCCGCTCGATGATCACCCTCTCAACGAAGTCGTCCAGGGGCTCCGCGACCCGGCTGAGGTGCTTCTTCTCCTTGCACACGTAGGTCTGTGCCCGCTTGCCCCTGCTCCCCCGTCCGACGGTCAGCGTCGCCTCCTTGCCGTCCTCGGCGCACATCCCGCAGAGGTAGATGAGGCTGCCGAGCCACTTGGGGGTGTTGCCCGGTGACGTGCGCCGCTTCGGGTCACGGAGCAGCTCCCGCACCGCGCGCCACTTCTCCTCGGGGACGATGGCGGGCCACTCGGCGGGGTAGAGCTTCTCCCTGGGCTCCTCGTCCTCTCCCCGCCGGTCGTCCTCCTCGTCGTCGCCCCGCTCCCGCCACTCGTCCTCGCTGGTGCCGTTGTAGACGGCCAGGCCCGCGATGTGGGGAGACAGGAGGATCTGCTGGAAGCTGCGAGAGGCCCACTCGCCGCCCTTGACGGGCTTGACGCCGCTGGCCTTGAGCGCGGCGAAGACCTGGCGGAAGGACACCCCGGCGAGGAGGTCATCGACGGCCTTCTCGATCTGCTCCGCCTCGTCCTTCCGGACGGCGTTCATGTCGAGGACCTCCACCTCGACCTCGCGCACCTCGCCGGTCTCCCTGTCGCGCACCCGCTTCTTGCGGGTCTCGCCCGTGGGCACCCCTCGTCCGAACCGGCGCACGCCGCCGTTGAACTTGCCCTTCTCGGCGCGGGTCCGGGCGGACCTCGCGACGCGGCGCGCGGTGTCGCTGGAGGACTTGTTGGCGAACGCGACGAGCGTGCGCGCCATGGCCACCTCGTCGTCGTTGCCGAGCTTGAGAGTGCCGGTGACGACGGCGACGGGGATAGCGGGCTTGCGTGACCTGACGACGGCGATCAGGTCCTCAAGGTCGTAGGGGTCGCGGATGGTGCGGTCGAGGTTGTAGGCCATGAGGCCGTCGGCCTCGCCGGTCTCCAGCATCCGCAGGAGGCGTTGGAACTCGGGGCGGTCGGTGCGCCAGATGACCGAGCCGTCCGGCTGCCTGGTGCGCCTCCGCTTGTAGGCGGACACGCCGTCCTCGATGACCAGGTGCGTCTCACGCGGCCCGAAGCCCCACTTGAGGTAGGCCCCGTAGTCGTAGCCGTCCGCCTCCTGGTCGGTGACCGCGCGGCGGTCGGGGTCGCGGCCGTCCGAGATGCGGCACAGCAGCACGGCGCGCTTGGGCCTACGGGCGGCCATCCTCCGTCACCTCCCCGTTGACGAACCTCTCCGCCTCATTCTTGGGGGCACGCGGGGCGGGACGCCAGTGCTCGTCCCCGTCTCGGGGTGTATAGGTCTCGTCGTTCATGGGACGCGGCACTCTCCCTGTTTTTCCTGGTCTCTTCCCATTCCTGTACCCCAGGGGGGTATAGAGGTATTATAATTTGATCGTGGGCAAGACCACCCTGCTGTCGTGCCTGCTCTCCCTGGTGGACCCGGGGGAGCGGATCGTCCTGGCCGAGGACTCCCCCGAGCTGCGGCCCGAGCATCCGCACGTGGTCCGGCTCCAGACCAGACCGCCCAACATCGAGGGCAGCGGCGAGGTGTCGCTGGAGGTCCTGGTGCGGCAGGCTCTGCGGATGCGCCCGGACCGGCTGGTGGTCGGCGAGGCGCGCGGGCCGGAGATCGTGTCCCTGCTGGGCGCTCTGAACACCGGGCACGAAGGTGGTTCGGGAACCCTGCACGCCAACGGCGCGGGCGACGTGCCCGCGCGGGTGGAGGCGCTGGGGTGCGCGGCCGGGCTGGACCGGGCCGCCGTGCACAGCCAGCTGGCCGCCACCCGGGTCATGGTCGTGCACCTGGTCCGGGACTCCGGCGGGCGGCGCCTGGCCGAACTGCGGGTGCTCAGACGCGGTTCGGACGGGCTGGTGGACGCGGTGCCGGCGGTGTCCTTCGGCCCCGACGGCAGCCGCCGGGAGCACGCGGGGGCGGGCGAGGTGGCCGCCCGCCTGGGCGGGGGGTGGCGCCGGTGGTGACCGCGGTGGTGGCCTGTTCGGGGGGCCTGGTGCTGCTGTGCCTGGTCCCCGGTACGCGGCGCAGCCGGTTGGCTTTCCTCCTCCCCAGGCCCCGGCGCCCGGTGTCGTGGTCCGTGGACTGGCGGGCGCTGGCGGCCCGTACCGGTGAGGGCCCGCGGCGCCGCGCCGCGGTGGTGGTGCTGTGCCGGGTGCTGGCCGCCGAACTGCGCGCCGGGCAACCGCCGGAGGAGGCCCTGCGGATCTCCGCAGCCGAGGCGGGTCCGCTGGTGGGCGCCCTGACCGACGCGGAGTCGTTGCGCCGCGAGGCGGAGCGCGAACCGGACCTGTGGGCCCTGGCCTACCTGGCGGTGTGCTGGGAGGTGGCCGCGGACACCGGAGCGGGTCTGGCCGAGGTGGTGGACGCGCTGGCCGCGAACCTCACCGAGCAGGAGGAGCAGCGCACGGAGGCCGCCGCGCGCACCACCGGTCCGCGCACCACCGCGATCGTGCTGGCCGCCCTGCCCGCCGTCGGACTGCTGATGGCCTCGGGGTTGGGCGGATCGCCGCTGGTGTTCCTGTTCACCACGCCGCTGGGGTTGGTCTGCCTGGTGGGCGGGGTGGCCCTGGACGTTCTCGGGGCCTGGTGGACGCTGCGCATGGTGCGCTCGGCGACCGCCTTTCCCTGACCGGATCCGGGCCGGGGGACTCGGGCGGCGGGACTCGGGCGGCGGACCGCGGCACGGGGACCTGACCGGAGGCCCGTCCGGGTGCCTCGGCCGGAGGTCTGGTCCGGGCGCCTGCCGACGGCTCCGGTCCGAAGACCTGGGTCGGACGCCCGGACGGCAGACCCGAGGGCTTGGTCGAGGAACTGCCCGGAGGCCCCTTCGGGCGCCTCGGTCCGGGGACTGGTCCGGGGTTCGGGACCAGGGCCTGGGGCACCGGCCGTCGAGCCGGGCCCGGGGGAGAGGAACGGCTGGACACGGTCGGCATCGCTCCGGCCGCTGTGGAGCACGAGAGAGAAGGAAGAGGGAGGACGGATGTTCCTGACGGCCGCCGCGGCCCTGGGAGCCGCATGTGTGTGGGTACTGCTGGCCGGGGGAACGGCGCGCGAACTGCGTCCGCCCTCCCGTGCTCCAGCCGGGCCGGGGCTGCCGGTCCGGCTGCTGGGGCCGACGCTGGCGGGGGCGTTCGCGCTGACCGTCGCGGTGGCCCTGTTCGGCGCGGCCGGGGGCGTCGTCGTGGCCGGGGTGTGCGCCGCCCTGTGGGTACGCGCCCGTGGGAGCGCCGGCTCCCGTTCGCGACGGCTGCCGGTGACCGCCGACCTGCCCGTGGTGATCGGTCTGCTCGCCTCGGGGATCCGCGCCGGGGCGACGGTGCCCGCCTGCCTCACTGCGGTGTCCCGGGCGACGCGGGGAGGGCTGGGGGAGGAACTGGCAGCGGTGGCCGAGCAGCTGCGTCTGGGCGCCGCCCCCGCCGAGGCGTGGCGGCGCCCGGTGCTGCCCGAGCCCCTCGTCCCGGTGGGGCGCGACCTGGCCCGGGCAGCCGACACCGGGGCACCGGTGGCCGACCTCCTGGACCGGCACGCGGTCGACCTGCGCCGGACCCTGCGGGCCCGGGGGACAGCCCGGGTGGAGCGGCTGGGTGTGCTGGTGGTGGCGCCCCTGGGTCTGTGCTTCCTGCCCGCGTTCGTGCTGATCGGCATCGTGCCGATGGCCGCCGAGCTGCTCTCCCGGACCCTGGGCGGTTGAGGCCCCGGGCCAGGTCGTGTGCACGGTGTCACGGTGGCGCGGTGGCGGTCAGGGTTGCCCGTCCCCGGAGCCGCGCCGCCGCTGGCCCTCATAGGGGACGGGGAAGCGGGGCCAGCCGACGGACAGGCGCAGCACCAACACCACGACGCACAGCACCGCCAGGATTCCGGTCGAGACGTTGCCGACGATCCGCAACGCCGTACCGGTCGTGGTCGGCGCCGCGGCCGTGCGGTACACCACCGTTTCGCTGACGGGCGAGGGCGCGTCCGTCGCGTCGCGTGGACTCTCCCGCGCGGGGCGGGAGGGTTCCGGGGAGGCGGGGGCCGGTGACGGTTCGGCGCACCGCTCAGGGTCGGCGGGAGGAGCCGTTCGGCCGGAGTCCGCGGGGGTTCCGGAGCCGACGGGTGCGTCGGAGCTAAGGGCGTCGCCGGAGCGCGCGGCATCGGTGGGCCCGATGGAGTGGACCGGATCCTCCGCACCGGTGGTGCCCGCGCTTTCTCGGGGTCCGACGGCGTGGACGAGACCGGCGGAACCATGGGCGTGCGGGGAGTTTTCGGGAGCGATGGAAACACCGGAGCGGTCGGCAGCGACGGGATCTGTGCTCTGCGGCACGGGCGAGGCGGGGCAGGGCGGTGCGCCCCCGGGCTGGGCGGGGGCACCCAGCAGGAGAGCGCACATCAGCACGGAGACGGGGGCAGGACTCATTCCACTTCCTCGGAGGAGACGGCGGCCGGTCCGGCCAGGGAGCGAGCCCGGACGGGCCGTTCGATGAAAGACGAGGGGAGCGCGACCACCACCTCGACGGTGGAGCCGGTGAGAACGCAGGATTCGAGGGAGGCGCGGTTGGCCTCGGCGGTGTCGCGGGCCCGCGCGCAGGCCCGTTCTGTTCCGTGGACGGCCTCGACGGCGGCGGCGAGCGCGGCCAGATCGGCCGCGGTGGTGGCGCGGTCGCGGTCGAGCCGCGCCGCGGAGGTCGTGAGGACGGCGAGGGTGACGAACCAGAGCAGCGCCCCCAGGGCGACCCACCAGACGGTGGCGGAACCGGAGTCGGAGCGCACCGGGATCAGCTCCCGGGTTCGAGGGGGACGGCGGCGCTGCCATCCACCGGCAGGGAGATCCCCGGGCCGAACAGGAGCCGGGCCCGTACGGTGACGCGGGCCATGCCCCCGCCCTCGGACAGGTGCACGTCCGCCCCGTCGGGAGCCGCGGTCAACGCCAGGGAGCGGGCCCGGTCGTGGGGTTCGCCGCGGGCCAGCGCCCGGGCGCCCACGCGCGCCGCGTCGGCACAGGAGAGCTGGGCCGACGCGGCCTGGACCGCACCGAGGGCCACGGCCAGGACGAGCAGCAGGGAGGGCAGCACCATCGCCGCCTCCGCGGTGGCCGAGCCCCGGTCAAAAACCCGAGCCGAGCGCATTGACCACGAGATCGGTGAGGACGTCCTCGACCGCACCGCTGGTGAGCACGGCGTAGAGGACCCCGGCGAAGGCGACCGCCGCGATGGTGCAGAATGCCACCGATCGAAAAAGGATGTCATTAGACACGCGTCTTCGACCGGGCCTTGCGCGCGGCGACTCCCTTCGGCTCGACGATGTCGACGACCTCCTCGATACCCCACGCCGTGCGGATCACCGCGCTTCCCTCAGTGCGGCTCACCCGCGTGACGGTGATCGCGACGAGTTCCTTCAGTAGCTTGTTGGCCGCCCACGCGGGCAGGGTGTCCCACTCGTCCAACAGGTCCCGCATGACGGGCGCGTAGTCGACAGGTTCCCGCTCCTCCTCGGCCTGCTGCTCGGCCTCCTCCAGTTCGGCGAGCTCCGTCTCCAGGGTGGCGAGCTCGGTCGTGTACTCATCCCGGGTAGTGATGTATGCCGCCCGGGGGATGTCGTCAGATGCGTACTTCTTGGTGAGGCTGACTAGTGACCGCTGGACCTCAGACATGCGCTTCTTGACGACATCGAGCCGCGGCTCCTCGACCTCCTCGGCGGCCTGGGCGACGTCGAGCTCGTGCTCTCCGGCCTCGGCAAGCACCACGGCGAGCCGCCCGTGCTCGCGTGCGAGGAGCTCGCGCACGCGCGCCCGGAGAAGCTCATCGGAAGCTGAGTTCGCGTGCTCGCAGGTGCCGCGCGCCTTCCCATCGCACCGCCACTGGTACCGGGTGCTCCCCGGGTTCATCTTGTGCGCCGTCATCCGGGCCTTGCAGTACCCGCAGTCGACCAGCATTGTCAGGTCATACTTCGCTTCGACCGACTGCGGCGGGGTCTTGCGAGACTGTGCGCGCCGCTTCCGGTACGCCTTCCACACGCGATCGCGTATGGCGTCGCCATCGGGCAGATGCGCCCACAGATGCGGGTGCGCGCCGTCGAGCCATTTCCGGTTTTTGCACCACCCGTGTTTGTCGGTGTCGTGGTCGGTGCATTCCGGGTCGTGCTGGCGGATGTACCCGCATCCGAAACCGCTGTCGAGCAGTGCCCACAGGGTGGAGTGCGCCCAGCGGCCGACCGCGCCGGACGGGCCCGGGATCCGGGCCCGGTTGAGTCGCCGGATGATGGAGGAGCCGGAACGTCCGCCCGCGGCGTCCTCGTACATGCGTCGGTATTCGGCTGCGTAGCCGTCTTCGTCGGGCTCGTAGCGCTCGCCTTTGGGGTCGTCGGGGTCGTCGCGCCACTGGCCCGGGGCGACGCGGATCCGGCCTTTGCGGACGTACCCGAAGCGTTCCCGGCCGCTGTTGGGTAGCCCGGCTTTGCGCCGGTACGCCTGCACGTCGGCCCAGCCCTCCGCGAATCTTTCGCGTTCGAATTCGGCGACGTCCATAAGGACATTTCTATTAAACCTCCCTGCCGACGTGTTGGTGTCGATTTGCTCGGTAGCGCTAAACAGGTGGCCGCCCGCTTTTTCCAAGCGCCCAAGGTAAAGCGCAGCCAATGCGCGGTTTCTGCCGAACCGACTGTATTTCCACACGCCGATTTCGCGGGCGCCAGCGGCCGACCGCTTTTGTTCAATGGACTCAATCAGGCCGACAATCTGGCGTTTCTTGAAATCGCCGCCGGACAGGTCGAGATCAGCAACCCACAGGACAATGCGGCGTCCGGTGGCCTTCGCGAGTTTGTCGATGTGCTCGGCCTGCAATTCCGGGGAGATCATGTCTTCCCGCTCGGTACTGACTCGGATGTAGCCGATCATCGGCGTATCGCCGTCAGGGTCGCCGGGGTAGTCCTTTAGGAGTGCGTCGAGATCAAGCTTGTACTTGACTGCCATAGGGGGTCCTTCCTGTGGGGGCGGGGGGTGGGGGTGGCGCTCCATGCCCCCGCGGGAGCGCCACCCTGGGCGTGTGCCCTATGCCCTGGACGGGCCGAGGAGGGGGCCGACGTCGTGGCCGTGGGGCCACGGGTCGGTGATGCCGTGAATCTCGCACCACCGGACGTGGTCGAGGGTGACCGGCATGTCGTCCGTCCACCAGTACAGGCGGGGGTCGGCGGGCCCGTGGAGGGGGTCGGGTGCCTGGACGACGTAGCGCCAGATGAGGGGTCGCATGGGGCCCGTCAGGTGGTGTGTGTAGGAGTGCAGCAGGCGACCGCCGGTCAGGGTGTCGGCGAGCACGAACAGCGTGTGGGTGGTGCCGTCGGGGGCGCGCTTCCGGTACACCCGGTACGGCTCTTCTGGCGGGAGCGTGTCGAGGGTCAGGGACAGCGGGAGCGGACCACCAGGGGGGCGAGCGCGGGGGACGTCTGGGGGGGCGTGGTCTAGGACAGTCATGGTCCTCCATCCGAGAGATCGGATGATCATCCTAATCAGACTTGTGTCCGATTCACTAGGCTTGACCAGGCTTTTACTACACTGAGTGATTGCGCTCTGTTTGGGTGGTAACCCGTGCTGTAGTGGTTTACGGGACGCGTGTCCGGATGTGGTCATCTGTGCTGTGAACCTGTCGCCGTGCTACGCGTCGCCGCGTCGGCGGCGCTCCATCTCGCGGAGCTTCGCGTCGAACCACACCGTGTAGTCCGACCGGACCCGCTCGGCGAGCCCCTCCTCGACCTCGGCGCGCTCCTCCTCGGACATGGCCGAGGTGTCGCGCGCCATGTCGCGCACGATCTCGTATACAGCGCGGCCCACGGGAGTTTCGAGCATGTGCTGAGTGATAGCGGGGTCGAGGTCCTCCTCGGTGTCGTCGTCCAAGTCGTCTACGTCGGCGAGCTCCTCCGTCGAGGGGAGGGGACGGCCCAAGGTGGCGAACAGCTTGGTGGGGCCGACGCGGACCGCGCTCGCGAGTCGGAGCCAGATGTCGTTGTTGGCGCGCTGGGGGTCGTCGCCGCCGAGGCCGATGGTCATTCCGCGTAGCCAGGTCTCGGAGATGCCCGCGCGCTTGGCCAGCTCGCGTTGGCTGAGCTTGGCTTGTTTGCGCGCCTGGTGGATGAGGGCGCCTGCTGCTCGGCGCGTGGCTGCGGTCTCGTGGGTGGGGAAGGACATGCGGTCAGTGTACGCACTACTACGCACAAACAAAGGTTTTTGACGGAAGATTCTACGCGCGCAGTGAGTGCGTAGTGCCCGCGTAGTAAGGGCTCTGTGGCCTCGAAGTGCGTAGTGGTGCGCGTGATGGAGTGCGTAGTCTGTGGGTTTTGCGTTGCGTAGTGTGCGTAGTAGTGCGTAGTGTCGGGGTCATGATCAACGCATCTGCGGTGGTCGCGCTCCGCACCGCACTCGGGTACTCCCGCGTGCAGGTCGCCCGCGCCGCCGGTATCAGCCCCCAGTACTACGGCGAGATCGAGCGCGGGAAGCGGGGCCGCCGCCCCGCCCCCCGCGTCCGGAACGGCATCGCCGACGCGCTCGGCGTCCCGGCCGCCGCCATCACGTACCGGCAGGAAGCGGCGTGATGGCGTTCCGCCCGTGGCCGGAAGCCGCCGCCGCCGCTGGGGCCGCTCTCCGCGCCGGACGCATCGCACGGGACTCCATGCCCCCGCGCGAGGCCGCGCTCGCGGCCTACCGTCCGGGCGGCCCGTCGGTCGACGAGATCGAAGCGACCATCCGCCGTCACCGCGCCGAGGCGCTCGCCGCCCGCGCCCAGACCTCCGCGCACCGCGCGGCATGACGAAGGCCCCCGCCTGACGACCAAGCCCGCGGGGGCCCCGAAAGGAACGAATCCCTATGCAGCACCCTACCGCCCGCCCCTCCTCCACCCCGGTGGTGATCCTGTGACCGCGACGACTGCCGAGCTCCTCCTCCCCGCGTTCGTGACCGCTGCACTCTCCCTGTCCATCTGGCTCGGCTTCCTGCTCGGCTCGGAGACGCTCCTCCTCGCCGGGCGGCGGTGGCGCCACTGGCGCGCGGTCGCCCGCCGGACCGAGCGGGAGCTCGCCGAGGTGACCGCCGAGCGCGACCAGTTCGCCGCCGACCGGGCCGAGCTCGTCGCCCAGCTCGCCGAGGCCGAGGCCGCACTCGGCCGCGTCACCCAGGGTTCCGAGGAGCTCCTCGCCGCCATCCGCGCCCAGGGCCGCCACCACGCCGCCGGGGGTGCCCAGTGACCGCCACCGCCGCGCCCGCGCCCGTGTTCCTGGTCGCCGAGGAGCGCGAGCTCGACGAGCAGCTCGCCGAGTCCGCCGCCTGGCCGACCGAGACGCTCGCCGAGGGCCTGGTCGCCCTACAGGGCCGCCTCCCCCGTATCGCCAAGGGCGAGACCGCCACCGTCAAGAGCGACAAGGGCAGCTACAGCTACGCCTACGCGGATCTCGCCGACGTGTCCGCCGAGCTCCTCCCGATCATGGCCAGCGTCGGGCTGTCGTTCACCGCGCGGCCGACCCTGGTCGACGGCGCTTTCCTCCTGGCCTACGCCCTAGTCCACGTGAGCGGCGAGCGCGAGGAGGGCGTCTACCCGCTCCCGGCGTCCGGCAACCCGCAGGCGATCGGGTCGGCGATCACCTACGCGCGGCGGTACTGCCTGCTCGCGGTGACCGGCGCCGCCCCGGCCGCCGATGACGACGACGCACAGGCCGCCATGCCGCGGGGAGGTGCCGCCCGCGGGCGTGCCGCCGACCCGTCGGCGGAATGGGTCGCCGAGGCTCGCCAGCGGCTGGCCGCCGCCCGGTCCCGTGAGGACCTGGGCGTCGTGTGGAACGCGATCGGGTCCGCGCTCGGCTCCGGCCGGATCGACCAGGCGACGGCCGACCGGGTCGCTGACCAGGTGCACGCTCGCGCGGCCGAGCTCGACGCGGAGCGCCCGCCCGCGCCCCCGGCCGAGGAGCCGCCGCCCGCCCCTGTCGAGCCGTCGGCCGCCCAGGTGCGGGCCGCCCAGGACCGCGCGGCCGAGGAGCCGCCGCCCGCCCCGCTGGTCGGCCCCGACCTCCCGGCCGCACCCCCGGCCGGGCCGCCGTCCGGCCCCGCCCGCGAGGAGACCCTCGACGCCCTCCGCGCCCGCGCCGCCCGCATCGCCGCCCAGCACTCCCAGAACGGAACCGACCAGTGACACAGCAGGAGATCACCCCGGGCGCCGCCGTCGCCGTCATGCGCGTGCTCGGCGACGAAGTCAAGGCCCAGACCGCCGCCGTCCGTGACACCGCACAGGACGAGTTCAAGCAGCTTCGCGCAGCCGGTGTGAAGTCGATGCAGGCACAGTTGCCGACGGGCGCGGAGGTCGGCCGGATCAGCATCCGCGACGCCTCCCCGGTCGTCCGCTGGAACGGCCCGAAGCTGGCCGAGTTCGTCGAGGCGACCGCGCCGATCGAGCTCGTCGACCGGGTCGACTCCGCCGTCCTGGGCGACCCGGAACTCATCCTGTGGGTTCTCCAGAACCGGCCGGGGATGGTGCGAGCTGAGGTTCGCGATTCCTACCGGGACAAGCTCAAGAAGCGGCTGACCGCCGACGGCGAGCTCGTCGACGAATCCACGGGCGAGCTGTTCAAGGTCGCCGAGATCGACCGGCCGGAGCCCACGGGCGCGTTCTCCTACGTGCCGTCGGACGGCGCGCGCGAGGAGGTGCTCGGCGCGTGGCGGTCCGGCGCGCTCGCCGGGATGGGTGGCGTGTTTGCGTCCCTCGGCGCCCCGGCCGTACCCACCGAGACGCCCTCTCTCGACCCGGCCGAGCCCACCGACACCCCGCTCACCCGTGAGTTCACTCGCGCCGAGTTGGAGTCGCTCGGCGTGCCGTTCGACCTGACCGCAGACGTCGAGGTTTCCCGGGAAATCATCGACCAGCGCCGATGGTCGACCGTATGGGAGCTGCTGTTTCGCCACGAAGGGCGCGTCTGGCAGATCCACTACGAGACCGGCTCAACCGAATACCAAGATGTTCCGCCCTTCGCGGGCGACACGGTGACCGCGACCGCGCTAGAAGAGCGCCCGGTCCTCACGTTGCAGTGGGTGCCCGTCGACCAGGTCGCCGCCGAGGTGGCCGAGTGACCGCCGCTCCCACCGCCGCCCCGGCCGAGGCGTCGACGGCCGCGCTGTTCGGCGAGATCAGCGGCGACCTGGAGGTCGCGCTCTTCCTCGACGCCCGCCGCCTCGGCGGCGCCCTGGTCGACCTCGACGAGCTCGACGCCCTGTTGTCCGACGCCATCGAGCGACTCGGCGACCTCCGCGGGCTGATCCACGCCCAGACGTCCCGCGCCTGACCCGTTCCCTACCGGCCGCACGCCCCGTGTGGTGTGCGGCCGGGCCCCGTTGAGAGGACATCCCATGTCTGGTCACCCGCTCACCCGCGCCGAGGAGCGCGAGCTCGGCGACCTCCGCGACACGCTCGGCGCCCAGCTCGCCGACAGCCGCCAGCGGACCGGCGACGCGCCGCCCGTGCTCGGCCTCGACCTGGCCGCCGAAGCGTCCGGGTACGCGCTCATCCCCGGGCCCGTCGGCACCATCACCGCCCCGAAGGCGAAAGGGAAGACGCGCACGCTCGACGACAACCTCGCGCGCCTCGACGTCGTCGAGGCCGCCGTCGCCGAGCTCCTCGACGTCCACCGGCCGCGCCTGGTCGTGCTGGAGGACTACGCCCCCGGCGCCCGCGGCGCGTCCGCGCACCGACTCGCCGAGGTGTCCGGAACGGTCCGGCTCGCGTGCCGCCGCCGCGCGATCCCGCTCGTTCTGGCCGGGGTCGGGCAGATCAAGCAGTACGCCACGGGCAAGGGCACCGCGACCAAGGTCGACATGGCGCTCGCCCTGTACAAGCGCGCCGGGGTCGAGTTCGCCGACGACAACCAGGTCGACGCCTGGTGGGCCGCCGCCCTGGGCGCCGACCACCTCGGCGTTCCGCCGGTCATCATGCCCGCCGCTCACCGCGCCGTGCTCGACCGCATCACGTGGCCCGTGGCCGGACAGGACGTGACCGCGTGAGCCACTACCAGCGCGCCACGGTCGAATGCGCGTGCGGGTGCGGGCGCGTCGGCAAGCGCCGAGGCACACAGGGGTACGTGCGCGCCTGCTATGAGCGGTGGATCCGGTCGGGATGCCCCGATGGCGGTCCGCCGCCCGCCCAGAAGCCGGGCCGCGCCCCCGGGAGTGGACGACCCGACAGCACGTATGCGGACAAGGTGGCCAAGGCCGCCCGTTGGGCCTGGGCGCGCGGTGTTGCGGCCGACGTCGTGGCCGGGGCCGCTCGGATGCCCGCCCCCGGGTGGGAGGAGGCCGCCGTCTGCCGGTCGCTGCCGGACGACTGGTCGCCCGACTGGTGGTTTCCCGAGGTGCCGCACGTGCCCGAGGAGGTGCGCGCCGCCTGCGACCGGTGCCCCGTGCGCCGTGAGTGCCTGATCGCCGCATACCTGGGCGCCGAGACCTATGGCGTCTGGGGTGGGCTCACCCCCGACCAGCGGTCCCGCGCGCTCGCCCCCGCCAAGGCCGCCCGCCGGGTGGCGGCGTGATCTCGGCCGCCGACCGGGCCGAGGCCGCGGTCGGCGACGCGCTCGCGCTCGCCGGAGCTGTCCGCCGCCGCGACCTGGTCGACATTCACCGGCTCCTGTGCGACCGCCCCCCGGCCGACCTGTACGCGCTGTGCGTCGTGCTCGCCGCCGCCATCCCCGACGACGCTCCGCTCCCCGACCTGCTCGCGTGGGTCGCCGAGGAGCCGCCCACCACCACCGAGAGGACCCCGTCATGACCACCGTCAAGGTCAAGGGCCAACTGATCAAGCGCGTCGCCGAGGCTCTCCAGCCGTTCGCCGACCGGATGTACGCCGACCGCGGTCACCGGTGGGTCGCCCTGGTCGAGCTCGACGGCGTCGAGCGGATCGAGGCCGACACCCCCGGCGACGACGGCGACACCCACACCGGCTACACGGTCGTGCTCCGGCTCGCCCATGTGGAGATCGCCGACGGCCGCGCCGAGGACCCCGTTCGGCAGGCGCTCCGCGCGCTGTGGGCACGACGGACCGCCGACGGCACCCTCGACGCCCCGCTCGCCGAGCGCGAAGCCGACACCGCGACGCGGTTGCTCCCGCACATGGTCGACGAGCTCGACGACCACCTGTAGACCCGCCCGCCCGGGGCGCCGAGCTCCTCGGCGCCCCGCCGTACACGAGAGGAGGCCGCACATGTGGTTCCGCGTAGATGATGGGCTGCACTCCCACCCCAAGACGTTCGCGTGCTCGGCCGCCGCGCTCGGCCTGTGGGTCGTCGCGGGGTCCTGGTCGGCGTTCGCCCGGACGGGCGGGGTCATCCCCCGGCACGCGCTCGGCCGTCTGCTCCCCGGCGCCGAGGCGCTCGCCGACGAGCTGGTCGTCGCCGGACTGTGGGAGACCGCCCCGGCCGGGGCGTACCGGTTCCACGACTGGGAGGACTGCAATCCCTCGGCCGCCGAGGCGCGCGCCGCGAAGGACAAGCAAGCCGCGGCCGGGAAGCTCGGCAATCACCGCCGCTGGCACCTCGGCCGGGGGCAGGTCGACCCGTCGTGCCCGTGGTGCACCGAGGATCGCCCCACCGATCGGGTACCCGATCGCTCTACCGATCGGGGTAGGGAGTCGGGGGCCGAGTCGCCCCGACACCGACCCGACGCCGAGCACGTGCCCGCGGGTGCGGGTGCGTCGATCGGGTCCGATCGGGTCACCACGCCCGAAACGATCGGGGCGGCCGCTGGCGCACCTGCTGACCGGCGCGAACCCGGCGCCGCACCCGATCGGGTACCCGATGGTCACCCCGAATCGGGGGCGAATCCCCCGTCCCGTCCCGTCCCGTCCCGACCCACTCCTGTACCTCCTACGTCTGTAGGGGGTGTGGGGGAGGCGGCGCCGAGCGCTGACGCGCACGGCCAGACGGACCACGCGGAGAGCGCCAAGCCCCGCAGCGGGCAGAAGCGGGGGACTCGACTCCCCGAGCCCTTCGAGGTGACCGACCGCATGCGCGAGTGGGCCGCGGAGAAAGCCCCCTCCTGCGGGTGGGAGGACCACGCGAGCTTCCTCGACTACTGGCGCGGAGTCCCCGGCGCGAAGGGGACCAAGCTCGACTGGCCCGGCACCTGGCGCAACTGGATGCGCAAGGAACACCAGGCCCGCACCCGCGGGGGGAGCTCGCGCTCCTCGACGACCAGGACGACGACCAGTGAGCGCGTCGAGGGATGGCTCGACCTCGGCGCCCAGGACACCCCGCCCGCAGCCCAGATGACCCTAGACGCCACAGAAGTACAGGAGGTAACCGGATGGTCCGCCGCATGAGCGAAGGCGACATGTCGCGCATTCTGGCGCGTGCCGCCGCCTACGACGGCCGTCGTCCCGACTCGGCCGTTCTGGAGGCGTGGCTCGCCGCGATCGGGGATCTCGACCCGCTCGACGCGCTCGACGCGGTCGTCACCCACTACGCGACCTCGGTCGACTGGATCCGCCCCGGGCACGTCCGCGCCATCGTCAAGCGGGTGCGCGCCGAGCGTCTCCGGTCCGCCGACAGGGCGCTCCCCCCGGCCGACCCGGACGCCCGCGACTACTCGGCCCAGCTCCGCCGCATGCTCCGCGAGATCGCCGACGGCCGGTCCGTCGCCCGCGCGCTCGACGCCGCCCCCACGAAGGGCACCGAGCCGCCCGCTGAGTACGTGACCGCGCGCGGCCCCGGGTACGTGCGCCGCCGCGCCGCGCTCGCCGTCGAGTGCCCGCTCCCCGCGTGCCGCATGGGTCCCGGACGCCCGTGCCGCGCCCCCGGGAGCCGCCGCTCCCTGACCGCCGGATACCACCCCGCGAGGCTGGACGCCGCCCGCGACGCACTCGACGCCCCACAGGGAGCCGCCCAGTGATCCGCATCGGCTCCATGTGCTCTGGCTACGGGGGTCTCGACCTCGGCGTCGAGGCCGCCCTCGGCCCCGCCCGCCTCGAATGGGTCGCCGACCCCGACGCCGGCGCGGCGAAAATCCTCGCCCACCACTGGCCCGACATCCCCAACCACGGCGACATCCGGTCCACCGATTGGGCCAACATCCCAGCCGTTGACGTGCTCACCGCCGGATTCCCCTGCCAACCCGCTTCACTCGCCGGCCGCCGCGCCGGGCTCCTCGACGACAGGTGGTTGTTCGATGACATCTGCGACGCCATTGGCCGAATGGTCACACGACCCCGGATGCTCGTGTTCGAAAACGTCCCTGGGCTGCTCACTGTGGGAGGCGGCGACGCTATGGCCCGTGTCGTTCACGGACTGGCCCGCCTCGGCTACGTGGGATCGTGGCGGACTCTGGCAGCGTCCGACGTCGGCGCCCCGCACCGCCGCCGGCGGATCATCATCGTTGCTCAAGACGCCCACCGCGAACCTTGGGGAGAGTGGCGGCTCACAGCACCCGGGCAAGCGTCGGGCAGGCGGGCATGGTCCGACACTCGCCGACGAGATCGAGCACCAGCTACCGACGCCCACAGCGTCGATGCGCCCCACCTCAGCCGCGTCCCGCGCCCAGGGCAAGGGCGCATCACTGGAGCAGGCGCTTCTGCCCACACCCCGGGCGACGGACGGCACCAAGGGCGGGCCCGGTCAGAGGGGCAGCAAGGGAGACCTGATGTTGCCGAGCGCGGTCATGCTCCTGCCGACTCCGCGTGCCTCGGCCACGGGGACCCCCGGTCGTCGAGCCTCGCCGGGGTTCCGGCCGCCCCTGTCTCAGGTGGTCCTGCCGCTGTTCGGAGGGAACCCTACGCTCCTGCCCACCCCGACGGCACAAGCGGCGAAGCACTCGGCGGACGACCGAGGCCCCGGGACGAACGACGATCGCAACCTCTGGTCAGTCGCCGCCAGGATTGGGGCGCCTACGCTCCCGCCATCACCCGATGGGAGCACGTGACCGGCCGACCCGCGCCGGCCCCCACCGACCCGACCGGCCGAGGAGGCGCGCACCGGCTCGCCCCCGCGTTCGTGGAGTGGCTCATGGGCCTACCCGACGGTTGGGTGACCGACGTCCCCGGGCTCTCCCGCGCCGCCCAGCTCAAAGCACTAGGGAACGGCGTGGTGTGGCAACAGGCCGCCGCCGCGCTCCTCGACCTCCTCGGCGAGTAGCCGACATCACAGGCGCCCGCGGACACAACCGGTCCGCGGGCGCCGTTTTGCGCGCTCGCCCCTGGGATCCTGCCCGCAGCCACAGCGGACACAGGGGGTCGGCCACATGGGGAACTGCACCACGGACGGATGCGAGGAGCCGACCAGCGCGCGGCTGTGCGACACCTGCACCGGCCGCCTCCGCTCCGCGCTCCGGACCGTCGTCGAGCTCGCCCTCGGCGCCGAGCTCCACCGCGCCGCGCTCCGGCAGACCCGTCTCACCCGCTCGGCCGACACCATCGGACGGCCGAGCGACGTCTACCCGCTCCCCGTCGACCTCGACGCCGGGAACCTCGGCGCTGACCTGGTCGACACGTTCGCCGAGTGGGTGCGAGAGGTCGCCCGCGACATGCCGCCCGGCCGCGTCCTGGGCCCCGTCTGCCACGGGTGCGCAGGCGACCCGCTCCCCCGACACCGGTCGTGCGCCGCCGTGCTCGGCACCCGCGCCCCCGCCGCGCACCCGACCGCGCTCGCCCAGTGGCTCGCCGCGAACATCCCGCACATCCGCCGCCAGGACTACGCCGGGCAGCTCCTCGACGAGCTCGCCGCGATCATCCGCGCCGCCGAGTCCGCCGTCGACCTCCCGTCCCCGACGATCCTCGCCGGAGCCTGCCCCGACTGCGGCGCCCCCGTGTACACCCGCCAAGGGTCCGCCGTCGGCCGGTGCCGCGCCCCCGGCTGCGAGGGGACCGTCGACACCGCCCAGGGCCGCGCCGACCACCTCGACCGGCTCGACGACATGGAGTACACCGCGGCCGACGCCGCCCGCATCCTCACCGAGCTCGGCGAGCACGTCACCCGCCACACCATCGCCCAGTGGCACCGCCGAGGCCGGATCACCCGCGCGTCCTGGGCGCCGCCCCGCTCGGCCGTCCGCTCGACCCGCCCCGGCGACCCACCCCTGTACGGGCCCGCGAAGCCTCACCCGCGGTTCCGCCTCGGCGACGTCCGCGCCGCCCGCTGGTCGACCACCACCCCGGGCCGCACCGCGTGACCGCGTCCCTGGTCGACGTCGTCGAGCACGCGCGCGCCCAGGCGGACGGCGACGCCTACGGACTCCCCGACCACGTGGTCGACCAGGTGGTCGACCAGTGGCTCACCCACGCCCACACCACAGGCACCCGCCCGGCATGGGCCAGCATCCGCGCGGCCCTGGTCAGCCGCGCCATGGGCGCCCCCTGGCACCCGCCCACGCCCAGAAAGTGACACACATCGACCGGTCGACCACTTTTCGCCCGGTCGGCTGTGTCATCATCTTGTGCAGCGCCACACCTGTATCCAAGGCCCCGACCGGCCGTCCATCCTTCCACCCCGGTCGGGGCCTTTTCCCATGCTCACAGGGGGTGTGCTCGTGTGGCCGAGACTCCCCGACGCGGCCGAGGTCGACCGGTCGACCCCGCCACTCGCGCGCGCGCCCGCGAGCTCCATGCCCAGGGATGGAAGCGGAACGCCATCGCGCGCGAGCTCGGCATGTCCGGCTCGACGGTCTCCGGCATCATCCACGCCGCGGGCAAGTCGTTCGACCGGACGGCGACCGAGGCCGCGACCGAGGCGCGCGTCGCCGACACCGCCGCGACCCGGGCCGAACTCGCCGAGCGCCGCGCCCGACTGTCGGCCGAGCTCCTCGGCGACGCGGAGAAGCTCCGCGCGCTCCTGTGGCAGCCGTTCCGCCATGGCGAGTTCGGCGGCAAGGACAACGTCTGGTCGGAGGTCTCCCTCCCACAGCCGCCCGTCGGCGCGCAACGCACGATCCTCGCCAGCGTCCACCAAGCGATCAAGGACCACATCGAGCTAGAGCGGCTCGACAGCGACAACGGCGTCGCCGACGCCGCCGGAGTGCTCGGCGACATCCTGTCCGGCGTGCGCGCCGCCTACGCCGAGCAACTCGCCGCCGACCAGGCCGACACCGACAACGCCCCCGACGGCGACACCCCGGCCGAGCCGCCCGGCGAGTGACCCGCCGAGGAGGTGCCGCCCGTGGCCGCCCCCGTGCTCCCGCTGTCCCGCCGCCAGATCGAGTCCGTCGCGACGTCGACGGCGCGCGTGAACTTGTGGCACGGGGCGATCAGGAGCGGGAAGACGTTCGCGTCCCTGCTGCGGTGGTTGACCTACGTGGCCACGGCGCCGCGCGGCGGCGAACTGGTCATCATCGGCCGGACGCGGGAGAGCATCGGCCGCAACGTCTTGGGGCCGCTCAGTGATCCGGAGTTGTTCGGGTCGGTCGCCCACCAGGTCCACTACACGCCCGGCGCCCCCGTCGCGTACATCCTCGGCCGCCGCGTGCACGTCATCGGCGCCAGCGACTCGAAGGCGGAGAAGGTCCTCAGAGGCTTGACGTGTGCGGGCGCCTACGTCGACGAACTCACCATCGTGTCGCGTGAGTTCTTCGTTCAGCTCCTCGGCCGCATGAGTGTGCCCGGCGCCCAACTTTTCGCCACCACCAACCCCGACAGCCCCGGCCATTGGGCGAAAGCCGACTACCTCGACCGCCTCGACGAACTTCCCGACTGGCGGGCGTGGAAGTTCGTGCTCGACGACAACCCGTCCCTGTCCAACGACATCCGCGCCAGCTACCACCGCGAGTTCACCGGCCTCTGGCGCAAGCGGTTCATCTGGGGCGAATGGGTCGCCGCAGAGGGCGCAATCCTCGACATGTGGAACCCGGACCGCCACGTCATCCCGTGGGCCGAACTCCCACCCATGACCCGCACGCTCGGCCTGGGCGTCGACCACGGCACCGCCAACCCAACCGCGGCGATCACGCTCGGCCTGGGCGCCGACGGCCGCCTGTACCTCACCGACGAGTACCGGCACGAACCCCGCCGCGCCGAGACCCGGCTCACCGACGGGCAGCTCTCCGAGCGGCTCCGCGAGTGGCTCGGCCAGCAGCACCACCCGCACGGGGCCGCCCAGGCCCGCCCCGAATGGATCGCCGTCGACCCCGCCGCCGCCAGCTTCCGCTTGCAGCTCTACCGGGACGGCATCGCCGCCGCCAACGCCAACAACGACGTCAAGTACGGCGTGAGCATGCTCGCGACCCTGCTCGCCAGCGGCCAACTGTTCGTGTCCGACCGGGTGAAGGGCTTCATCAGCGAAGCGCCCGGTTACTCGTGGGACGACGACGCCCGCACCAAGACCGGCGAGGAGAAGCCCCTCAAAATCGCCGACCACAGCCTCGACGCCGCCCGCTACGCCATCGCCACCACAGAGGCGCTCTGGCGCCCCCACCTCGCCGCACCCTTGGAGCTCGCCGCATGACCGCACAGAACACCACCGCCGACGACGACGCCCGGGGCGCCGACCGCGTCGAGGCGCCGCCCACGTGGCCCGAGGCACTCGCCGCCGCCGCGCGGAACCTGCGCATGGCCGAGCGCCCCGAGGTCCCCGTCGACGCCGCCGACTGTTACGCCCGGATCGCCGACCGGTGGCTCGCCATCGCCAACACGCTCGCACCGTAGGAGGCCCCGCCCATGCGCTACGTCGTTCGGGAGCGCACGCTCCCCGCCCGCCTCGCCGCCGCCCGGCCGAGCCTGACCGTGTGGGACGTGACCGAGGAGCACACCGCCCGGCCGGTCCCCTACGGGGTTCACACCACGTGGACGCGCGCCCACGCGCACGCGACCCGCCTCCGCGCCCAGGCCGTCGAGGAGCTCGCCGAGACCGCTCACGCCGAGGAGGCCGAGCGCACCGCCGACCGGGTCCGCATCGCCGCCCGCGAACGCCAGGAGGAGGAGACGCCCCGGCCCCGGCCGAGGCGCGGACGTCGCGGACGTCGCCGACGGCCGACCGCTCTCCCGCCCCGAACCTCCCCGTGGGACGGCTCGCTCGACGACGCGGCCGACATCATCGCGCGCGTGCGCGCGGCCGGGGGCGCCGCCGCCTACACGTGTGTGAACCCGGCCGAGTGCTGGCGTCAGGGCGGGCACGCCCCGCACGCCATCCGCGTCACCGCCCCCACCACCGCGACCCTGCTACCCGGCGACGTGCCGCCCCAGACCGTCAGGAGGTGACGCCGTGCCGCTCCCCGACCAGTCGATCCCGTGGCCGCCCCAGGACACCCGACGGCCCCGCGAGCTCTACGAGGAGTGGGCGGCGTGGTACATCGGCGACCCCGAGCAGCTCGCCGCGTACTACCGGGGCCGAGCCGGGCACGCCGACCCGAAAACCCACCCCGCCCAGTACCGGGGCGGGCTGGTCGGCGCGGTCGCCCGGATGTGGTGGGGCACCCCGCCCAGCGCCGGTCAGACCCCCGCCCGGCTGCACATGCCGTTGGCGTCGGAGCTCGTCGAGGCGTCCGCCGACCTACTCATCTCCGACCCGCCCCGGTTCACCGTCGCCTCACAGTCACAGGGGCGGCTTGACGACCTGGTCGCCGAGATCGGACTCGTCCCCCGGCTACATGAGGCCGCCGAGCTCGCCGCCGCCTACGGGGGCGCGTACCTGCGCGTGTCCTGGGATACCGACGTGTCGCCGATGCCGCTGGTGGACGTGATCACGCCGGAGTGCGCGGCGCCGGAATGGCGGGGCGGCAGGCTCGCCGCGGTGACGTTCTGGCGGGTGCTCGCCGAAGACCGTGATGAGGTCTGGCGGCACCTGGAGCGGCACGAGCGCGGCCGGGTGTACCACGGGCTCTATGTCGGCACGTCCGAGCGGCTCGGCCGGGCGCTCCCCCTCACCGACCACCCGACCACCGCCGGGTTCGCGCGCGACGTCGACGCCGAGGGAGGTATCGACACCGGGGCCCCGGGGCTGTGCGCGGTCTACTGGCCCAACATCCGCCCGAACCGGTTGATCCCCGGGTCGCCGCTCGGCCGGTCGGACTACGCCACCGTGACGGGCCCGCTCGACGCGCTCGACGAAACGTGGTCATCGCTGCTGCGCGACATCCGGCTCGCGAAGGGCAGGTTGATCGTCCCCAGGGCGTTCCTGGAATCGCAGGGGCGCGGCCGGGGCGCGTCGTTCGACGCCGAAGCGGAGATCTGGACAGCAGTCGATTCGCTCCCCGGTGCCGACAGCAACCTCGGCCAGAACATCACCCCGTCACAGTTCGCGATCCGGGTCGAGGAGCACCTCCGCGCCGCGGGTGAACTCCGCGCGACCATCATCCACGGCGCCGGATACAGCCCGTCGACGTTCGGCGACCAAGCCCCCGGGCAGGCGCTCACCGCGACCCAGGTCCGCGCCCACCAGCGGCGCACGTACCAGACGCGGGGGCGCAAGGTCGGGTACGCCCGGCCGGAGCTCGGCGCCCTGGTCGAGGCGCTTCTCGCCGTCGACCTCCACCGCAACCCGTCCGGGGGCGCGGTTCCCGAACGGCCGGTGATCGACTGGCCCGACGGGATCGAGGTCGACGCCGAAGCGACAGCGCGAACGGTGCAGCTCCTCGACGCGGCCGGGGCAATCTCGACGTGGGTCAAGGTCGAGACCGCACACCCCGACTGGGAAGACACCGAAATCCGGGCGGAGGTCGACCGGATCCGGCAGGACCAAGCCGCGTCCGCGCCGATCGACCCGTACCGGTCCCTGTCCGGGCTCGCCGGGCAGGACCCCGACGACGACCAGGGCGCCGCCGCCGCGGCGTAGCCGACGGGGGGTGAGCCGGTGCCCGGTGTGTCCCCCGACCAGATCGACGCGATCGCGCTCCACCTCGGCGACATCTACCGGGAGGCCGAGCTCGCCATCACGCGGGATATCGCCGACCACCTTCGCCGCCACCCGGGGGCGCCGACCGCCTACGCCGACGGCCGCCTCGGCGCCGTGCGCGCGCTACGCCGGTCGGTGTCCGCCGTCGTGTCCGGCCTCGAAGGCGACGGGTCCGTCGAGCTGCGGGCCGCGGTCGCCGACGGGTACCGGCTCGGTACCCGCTCGGCGCTCGCCGACCTCCCCCGGCAGTGGCTCAACCGGCCGGACGTCGCCGACGCCGCCCAAGCCGCCGCCGACGAGGTGCCCCAAGTGGCCGCCGTCGAGTCGCTCGCCGCGTCCCTGGTCGCCGACGTCGGCGCCGTCACCGGGAACATTCTCCGGCAGGCACTCGACGCGTACCGGGAGGCCGCCGTCGGCGCGGTCGCGCGGGTGCTGGTCGCCGGGCAGACCCGACGGCAAGCGTCCGCCGCCATGTGGGCCAACCTGGTCAACCGCGGGATTCTGGGATTCACCGACCGAGGCGGGCGCCGCTGGCGCCTGTCGACATACGTCGAGATGGCCGTCCGTACCTCGGTCGCGCGCGCGGCCGTGCAGGGGCAGACCGACCGACTCACGTCGCTCGGCGTGCCGCTGGTGTACGTGTCCGACCACGGGCAGGAATGCCCGCGCTGTAGGCCGTTCGAGGGGCGGGTCCTGCGTATCGGGGACGGGCCCACGGGCACGATCACCGTGCCGCACGCCCTGACGGACGCCCCGGTCGAGGTCGACGTCGTGGCCACGCTCGCCCAGGCGCGCGCCCTGGGGCTCCATCACCCGAACTGCCGACACTCGGTGTCGGGGTTCCTGCCGGGGGTCACCCGCGTCCCCAAACCGGAGAACAACCCGGCCGAGTATGACGCGCGCATGGAACAGCGGCGTCTAGAGCGCAAGATCCGCGAAGGCCGGGAGGCCGAGGCGTCCGCGCTGACCGACGAGGAACGCAAGCAGGCCGGGGCGCGGGTGCGCCAGCGTCAGGCCCAGCTACGCGAACACCTCGACCAGCACCGCTACCTGAAACGCCTTCGCTACCGGGAGCGCATCGGCGCCGGGTCCACCCCGCGCGGGGGCGACACCGCCGACGCCGTGACGTCGATCGGCCCCGCCGTCGAGACCACCCTCGACGGCGAACAAACCCCGTTCCCCGTGCGGCTCGCCCGCCCAGCCGAGCCCGTCGACGCCCAGGCCGCCGCCGACGTCGACGCCGGGCAGCTCACCCTTGACGACGCACCCGCCGCCGAGGAGACCCCGGCCGGACTGCCAGACCCGCCGACCATGACCGACGCCCAGCTCGAAACCGAGCTCGGCGGACTCATGGCCGCGGGTGACTACGACTCGCCGCGGCTCGCCGACCTGATGGCCGAGATGGACCGCCGCGACCGGCTCGGCGCCGACCCCGCCGCCGAGGAGCCCCCGGCGCCGCCCGAGCGCACGCTCGCCGACATGACCGAGGCCGAGCTCACCACCATGCTCGGCGACGCCTACGCGGAGGAGGAGTACGACCGGGCCGCCCAGATCGAGGCCGAGCTCGACCACCGCGACCAGATGGTCGAGGCCGCCCCCGACGAACCCCCGCCGCCGACCGTGCGCGCCGAGGATCTGGCGTGGTTCGACGACGACCGGCTCGGCCAGATGGCACAGGAGGCGCACGCCCAGGGCCGCACCGCCGACGCCGAGATCATCGAGGCCGAGCTCGACCACCGCGCCCAGGTCGCCGAGGAGCCGCCCCCGGCCGAGTGGGTCGACCCCGACGAGACCGACGCCGACCGCGAGCGCCGCGAACGCGAGGAGGCCCAGTACGCCGAAATGGCTCGGTTGGTCGAGGAGGAGGGCTACGACTGGGAGCTCGCCGCGGCCGAGGTGCAGGGCCGCGACGTCGAGGCGCTCCGGCGAGAGGACTACGTCCTACAGCACCGGGTCGGCGACGACCGCCGAAGCTTCACCGAGCTCGCCCGCGAACAGTACAAACTCGCCGTAGCTCAGTGGTATATGGCCGCCGAGGAGGCCACCAACGGGTACCTACTCACACCCGCCGGGCAGGCCGCCGGAATCGACCCAGAGTCCCTATTCAGCGGGCCGAGGAGCCGCGCGGAAAAGTGGGCATCCGAGGAGCTGAAACGGTGGTGGGACGCGAACGGACGTACTACATTCGAGGACTACGTCGAGTCGATCGAGCAGGGCCGCGACACCCGCGACCCAGGCCGCGACTTCAACCGGTAGGAGGTGCCGCCCGTGTCCGTCGCAACCGAGCTCATCCGGGCCCGCGCCGCCGGTGTACGCGCCGCACAGCAAGGGGCCCGCCGCACGGCGAGCCCCTACAAGCCGGATGCGCCGACCGCGCGCGAGCGCATGCTCTGGCGCGCGTGGCACGACGGATACGACAGCATCCGACCGATGCCGGTCGACTACTCCGGCTGACGGCGCCGAGCCTCCTCGGCGGCTTCCTCCGCGTCGCGGTCCGCTTCGAACCGGGCGATCTCGCCGAGCATGCGCTCGGCGAACTCCTCGGCCACCTTGCGCGGCCGTCCGCCCCCGGCTCCTCGGCCGGGCCGCTTCGTCTGCCACGTCCGCCACTCGCCGAGGCGCTCCTCGGCCCAGCCGAGCACGTCGCCGACCGCGACGTCGGGCGCCGGGGCGGGGGTCGCCGAGTCGGGCGTGTACCGGGCCAGCCACTGGGACACGGTCCGCCCGTCGACGCCGAGCTCGCGCGCCACGTCGCGCGTGCCGAGGTACCGGGGGGTGTTCGGGTATCTGTCTACGGTCGCCATGCTCGCCATTGTGTCGCCTCCTGTGTATGCGTGTGGCCCCGGGCGGGCGCCCGGGGCCGAGGGTTGGTAGCTACTGCGCGAGGAGCTCGGCGCGCACCCGCTCACCGAACGTGGTGAGCGCGGTCGCCTTGATGTCGGTCACGAGCCCCTTGTCCAGCGCGCCCTTACGCGTCTGGTAGTGCCACGGGCCCGCGTCGATGTCGGCGACCAGGGCGCGGACCTTCGGGGACATCCGGAGCGCGTCGACGTCGACCGGCTCCTCGGCGACCTCCTCGACGGGCTCGCCCGGTGCCGTGTGGGTCTGGGTCTCGACCATGAGGCCGACCCACTCGGCGACCTCCTCGATGGCCTCCTCGGCGGTGGTCGCGTCGCCGATCATGCCGACGAGCTCGGCGTCGGTGCGGCACTCGACGACGACGTCCCAGCCCTGGGCGTAGTGGGCGAGCGCGTACTCGCGCACCGCGGCGACCAGGTCGGCCCCGGCCTCCTCGGCGGGAGCGGCGAACGCGGCCGCCCAGCGGTCGGCCGCCCCGGCCGGGAGGGTGGCGCCGATCATGGCGCGGATAGCGACGGCGTCGCGCTCGGCGCGGGCCGCCTCCTCGGCGGCCTGGGCGGCGACGCGGGCGTTCTCGGCGCGCTGCTCGACCTCAGCAGCGGTGACGTGCTCCTCGACGGTGGTCTGGCCGAGGAGGGGGAGGGTGTCGAAGAGGGCGGACTGACCGATCATTTCACTATCTCCTTGAAACGTTGTGGCGTGTGTTGACAACGTTAGGGCCACCCCTGAAACATTGTCAACTCAAACCACAAAGTTTTTTCGGCCCCGTGGCGCCCGCCCGGGGCCGTCGTCATGTCCGGCCGGGCGCCGGACCCCACCCACGCCCAGGAGGCGACCCACCATGACCAGCACCACCACCCCGCCCGCGCTCCCCGTCCACCCGCGCACCGGCCTTACCGCGCTCGGCGTGCTCGACTCCGGCCGCCCCGTCTGGCCCGTGCTCGGCGGCGATGGCACCGGGGACGGCGGCGACGGTCAGGGCGGAACCGCCAACGCCGGGCAGGATGGCGACCAGGGCGCCGACGGCGGCGAGCAGGGGACCGGCGCCCAGGACGGCAACGACGCCCAGGGCGCGGGCGCCCAGGATGGCGCCGACGACCTGGCCAACCTCGCCCCGGCCGCGCTCGCCGACATGGTGCGCAAGCTCCGCAAGGAGAACGGCGCCGCCCGCACCAACGCGAAGACCACCGCGGCCGAGGAGGCGCGCGCCCAGCTCGCCGCCGAGCTCGGCAAGATCCTCAACCCCGACGCCTCGGCGGAGGAGAGCAGCCCCGAGGCACTCGCCGAGCAGCTCCGCACCGCCCAGGCCGAGGCGGCGACCCTGCGCACCGAGCGCGCCGCCGAGCGCGCCGCCCGCTCGGCCGGACTCGACCCCGACGCGCTCCTCGACTCCCGGAGCTTCGCGAAGAAGCTCGACGGCCTCGACTCCTCGGCGGACACCTTCGCGACCGCGCTCGACGCGCTGGTCGCCGAGTACGCCGACGACTCCCGATACAAGGCGGGCGGCCAGGCGCCGACCCCGTCCCGCAGCGGCGGCGACTTCTCCGGCGGGTCCGGGGACGCCACCACGTCCGACCTCGGCCGCCTGTCGGTCGAGGACTACATCGCCAAGACCCGCAAGAAGAAGGGTTAGACCCCGATGGCCAACTCGCTACTTACCGTGTCCGTGATCGCCCGTGAGGCGCTTGCGACCCTCTACGAGCAGTGCCACATGCTCGGGCTCGTGCACCGCGACTACTCCGGAGACTTCACCGGCAACAGCGGCGACACGATCACCATCCGCAAGCCCGCGACGTTCACCGTGAACGAGTTCGACCGGTCGACCGGCATCGTGCTCCAGGACGCGACCGAGGGGTCGACCAGCGTCACGCTGGACACCATCCCTGACGTGTCGTTCGCGGTGACCGCCGAGGACTGGTCACTGAAGATCAGCGACTTTTCCGAGCAGTTCCTCGCGCCCGCGATGGAGGCGGTCAGCCAGTGGTTCGACCGGAAGATCCTCGCGCTTCGGACCGACGTCACCCAGACCACCACCTACGACCCGACCGCCGCCAAGCCGAGCCTCGCCATGATCCAGGCGGGCAAGATCCTCAACGACCGCAAGGTTCCGCTGACCCAGCGGTATGGCGTGTGGGACACCGCGGCGACCGCGACGTTCCAGGCTGACCCGCTGTTCCACGACGCCAGCATGACCGGCGACGACGGGACCGCGCTCCGCGAAGCGTCGTTCGGCAGGAAGCACGGTCTCGACAACTACATGTCCCAGAACGTCGCCGACGGGAACAGTCTGGTGTTCCACCGGTCCGCGTTCGCGGCCGTCACGCGCACGCTCCCGCTCCCGCGCGGTATCGGTCAGGGCATGGGCTCGATCGTGAACTACAAGGGCCTCGGCCTGCGGGTCATCTACGGCTACGACCAGTCCAAGAAGCAGGACGTTGTCAGCATCGACACCCTCGCCGGGTTCAAGACGCTCGACGCCGCCCGCGCTCTGACCGTCACCGAGGCCGCGCCCGACACGGGCGCGTAGAAGGGAGCATCCACCATGCCCACGTTCGAGCGCGTCGGCGACGACGGCGAGGTCGTTGAGCGGCGTCACGTGCCCTACCGGTCGCGGGATCTGCCCGCACTGGAGAAGTCCGCCACATGGCGGAAGGTCGCCGAGGGCTACGCGCCCGCGAAGGGCGTCGAGCCGCGGCCGACCGTCGAGGAGCAGCGTGCCCAGCAGCGGGCCGAGCGCGCCGCCGCCGCGAAGGCCGCCCGCGCCAAGACCGCCACCAGGGCGGACGCGACCGACGGCGGGGGGTGAGCCGTGCGGTACGCCACCGTCGAGGAGCTCGTCGGTTTCCTGCCGCCCGGTGAGCCGGTGCCCGACGACGCCGAGGGGCTCCTCGACCAGGCAACGGAGGACATCGACGGCGCGCTCCTGACGGCCGTGTACGACGTCGACGCCGACGGCATGCCGACCGCGCCCGCCGTCGTCGCCGCGCTCGCACGCGCCACGTGCGCACAGGCTGTGTGGCTCGACGAATCCGGGGACCGGTCGGGGGCGGGCCGCCAGTGGGCGACCGCGTCCCTGGGCGGCGCTTCCTACGGGCGCGCGAGTGACGGCTCGCCCGGGACCGGGGATCTCGGCCCCCGGGCGGCGCGGATCCTGGCCAACGCGGGTCTGTTGTCGGCGCGCGTGTCCACCCCGGGGAGGTGATCCCGTGGCGCACATCCCCGGGTGGCTCCTCCGCCACCGCGTGACCGCCGAGCCGTACCTCGGGTCCGGGGCGCACGGCGACGCCTACGGGCCGCCCGTGCGCCTGCGCGCCCAGGTCGAGGAGACCCGCCGGAAAGTCCGCGACAAGACCGGCGCCGAGGTGGTTTCCGAGGCGACTCTCCGGGGCCGTCTGTCCACCGCCGCCAGCTACCCGCCCGGCTCCCGCGTCACCCTGCCCACGGGCCGAGTCGCCCGGGTGATCAGCACTCGACGCCACGACGACGCCGGGCTCGGCGGGTGGCAGCACGTGGAGGTGATCCTCGAATGATGCGGGTGCGCGTGAAGACCCGTCTGTCGACGGGCAAGGTCGGCGGTCGCACGCACGCAGCCGAGGCGCGCGGGCTCGGCAAGGCCGCCGAGCACCTCCTCGGCGCGAGCCGCCAGCGGGTGCCGATCGAGGAAGGCACCCTCGAAAGGTCGGGCGTCGCGTCGGTCGACGAGTCCACCCTCGAAGCGGCCGTCAGCTACGACACCGAGTACGCCGCCAGACAGCACGAGGAAACCACCTGGCAACACGACGCCGGACGGTCCGCGAAGTACCTCGAAGCGCCGTTCGAGGAGGAGCACGACACCATGCTCGCCCTGGTCGCCGCCGAGGTTCGACGCGAGCTCGGCGGGTGACCCGGTGCCCCTCCTCGACGGGCTCGCCGCCCACCTCGCGGCCGAGGAGCTCGACCTCGGCCTGACCTACCGGGACGACGGCACGCCCTACGCCGACGACGAGGTCGGGCTCGCCGTCGACCAGCTCCCGCCCGCGCCCGCACAGGTCGTCGCGCTCACCGGATACAACGCCGGGCCCGAACCCGACAGCCTCCAAAGCGGCGCGGACGAACACCGGGTGCAGTTCCGCGCGCGCGGGGACGCGGACCCGCGCACCTCGCGCGCGCGACTCCGCGCCATCTTCAACGTCCTCCAGGGGCTCGACGGGGTGACCCTGCCTGACGGCACATACGTAGTGCTCGCTGTCGCCCTACAGGCCGACCCGGTGTCGATCGGGGTCGACGGCAACGGGCGGCACGAGCACGTGCAGAACTACCGATTCGTGATCGAAGCGCCAACAGCGCACAGACAGTAGAGGAGGGATCCGCCATGCCCAAGGTTGCGGCGCGCGGCTGGGTCTTCGAGCTCAGCGACGGCGAGGAGGTGCCCACCTGGCTACAGGTCGAGGGCATCACCGAGTGGGAGTCCGACCCGTCCGAGGGGGAGGAGGAAACCGAGATCACCGACTTCAACAGCGACGGCGAGTCTGAGACGCTCCCCGCCCAGCGCGGCGAGGCGATCACCCTCACCGGCCTACGGGAGATGACCAGCGGAGAGCAGGCGCCCGGACAGGCCCGCGTCGAGGCGCTCGCCCGACTCAAGATGTACGAGGGTGTCGGCGCGTTCCGCTGGCGGCACTCGACGGAAACCTCGTGGCGGCTGTGGGACGCGTGGGTGTCCCTCGGTAGCAGGGGCGGCGGCAACAACGACATGACGTCGTTCGAGTGCAGCATCCGCCGTGTCGGCGCCGAGCAGGTAGGGACGGTGACCCCGTGACCGACATCGACGACCAGTACGACGACGACGTCGACCAGGACGACGCGCCCGGCACCGAGCCGGACGGGTTCGGCACGTTCGACGACTACCGGGCCGCCCGCTCCCAGACGCGCGCGGCTGAGGCCGTCACGACCGTCATCCTCGGCGAGGAGGTCGAGCTCCCGCCCGCGCTCCCCGTCGGCTTCGAGATGCGCCTCCACCGGCTCACCTCCGACCGCACCACCGAGGCCCAGGCCGTCACGATCATGCAAGAGCTCGTCGCCATGCTCTACGGAGACGACGCCTTCGAGGCGTGGCAGGACGACTTGGACACCGAGGATCTCCAGATCCTCATCATCTGGGGCGCCGCGAACGTGCGCGAGCCGTACAGCATGACGTTCGCGGAGGCGGCGGAGGCGGGTCGAGCCGAGGCGGGAAAAGCCCGGAAGGTCGCGGGGACGCGCCGCCCGGCGACCCGCTCGCGGAAGCCCAAGCGAAGCGGTTCTTCAAAGCGCTGACGTCACGCTGGGGGTTGCTGCTCGCCGACTTCGAGCGGGAATACAGCATCCCCCCGGCCGACGTCGACCGGATGCCGTGGGGCGACTTCATGCGCCGTCTGTCCGGCCTGTCCGAACACGCCCGCTGGCCCGCCGCGTACCGGGATACCCCGGTCGACGCCGACTCTCCGGCCGCCATCGCCGCCGTGACAGGCCGCTACCTGGGCTAATCACCTACCGCGCTGGCCGGCAAAACTCACAGTGACCTCGGGGGGGTGATCCCCCGTGGCGCTCAAAGTGGGCGAGCTCGTCGCGTACCTGCGGGGCGACGACTCGCACTTGCAGAAGGCGTTGCGGCGCACTGAGGCCGGGCTCGCCGCCGTCGGCCGCGCCGCCGCGTTCGCCACGCTCGCCGCCTCGGCGGTCGGCCTGGCCGCCGCGATCGCTCCCGTGTCAGGGGCGGTGCTCGCGCTCCCGTCCGCGCTCGCCGTCACCGGGGCCGCCGCGGCGACGCTCGCGGTCGGCCTGTCCGGCGTCGGCGACGCCATGGCCGCCACGGGCGGGACAGCCGAAGAACTGGAGGAGGCCCTACAGGGGCTTTCCCCCGCTGCACAGTCGTTCGTGCGCGCGTCGGCCGGGTTCCGGACGGCGTTCGCGCCGGTCCGCGCGGCCGTACAGGAGAGGCTGTTTTCCGGGCTCGGCGCCCAAGTCGAGCGGCTCACCGCGACCGCGCTCCCGACTCTGCAAACGGGCATGGTCAACGTGGCGGGCGCACTCAACGCCGCCGCGAACAGCGCCGGGGACACGATGGCGTCCCCGCTGTTCAACGGCAAGGTGGCCGCGATTTTCGCGGGCACCACGTCGGCGACGAACACGCTCGCCAGCGCGGCCGGGCCGCTCCTCGACGTGCTCGCGTCGCTGGGCGTCGCCGGGATGCCGCTCGTACAGAGCTTCGCGGACTGGGCAGCAGGCGGGATCACCAGCGCCGCCGCGTTCCTCAACACCGAGGCGGGCGCCGCCCGGCTAGCCGGGATGGTCGAGACGGCGGGCGCCGTCCTGTCCCAGCTCGGCACCATCGGCGGGAACCTCGCGACCGCGCTCGGCGGGATGTTCGGACCCGCGGGCGCGTCCGGGGCCGGGCTCCTCGACACGATCGAGAGCCTGACCGCGCGGTTCGCCGAGTGGGCACAGAGCGCGGAGGGGCAGCAGGGTCTACAGACCCTGTTCGACACGCTCGGTCAGGCCGCACAGAACGTGTTGGCGCTCCTCCCGCTCCTAACGGGGGCCCTGGGCGCGGTCGTGTCCGTGCTCGGCATGCTCCCGCCCGGCGCCCAGGCCGGGGCCGCGGGGTTCCTGGCGTTCGCGATGGTCGGCGGCGGGCTCATCTCCCGACTCGGCGCACTGACGGGCACCGTCAAGGGCGTTGCGACGGCGATCAGCGGGACCGCGTCGGGGATCTCCCGGTTCGTCGGGGGGTTCCGCTCGGCGGAGGTCGCGGCCGGTGCTGCGTCCGGTCGCCTCGGCACGGTCGGCGGCGCGGTGCGTAAGGTCGGCGGGGCGATCGGGTCCGGCATCGGCACCGCGGCGAAGTTCGCCGCCAGCATGGTCGGGCTCGGCGCGAAAGCGCTGGTCATGGGCGCGAAAATGTTGGCTGGCTGGCTCATGGGGCTCGGCCCGATCGGGCTGATCGTGGCCGCCGTGATCGCCGTCGTCGCCCTGGTCGTCGTCTACTGGGACCAGATCGTGGCGGCCGTCGTCGCCGGGTGGGAGTGGGTCAAGCAAGCCACGGTCGCAGCCTGGGAAGCCGTCAAGGGCTGGCTGTCGGCCGCGCTCGACTTCATCGTCGGGCTGTTCATGAAGTGGCACCCCGTCGGGATCATCATTTCCCACTGGGACCAGATCAAGGCCGCGACGGTCGCGGCGTGGGAGGCCGTCAAGGCGTGGCTCTCGGCCGTGTGGTCGGCGATCGTGGCCGTGGTCTCGAACCACATCGCGCGTGTGCGCGCGTTCATCACGAACACGTGGAACGCGATCAAGGCGACGAACTCCGCCATCTGGAACGGAATCAAGTCGGCGATCTCGGCCGTGTGGAACGCCATCGTGGCCGTGGTGTCCAGCGTCATCGCGCGCGTGCGCTCCACCGTGACGGGCGCGTGGAACACGATCAAGAGCGCCACATCGAACGCGTGGAACTCGATCAAGAGCTCTATCTCGAACATGATCAACCGCGCCTGGTCGACGGTCCGCGGGATCGTCTCCCGCTTCACCGGGATTGGCCGCGACATCGTCGACGGGATCATCTCCGGCGTCACCGGGGCTGCGTCACGCCTGTACGGCAAGCTCCGGTCGATGGCCACGGGCGCGCTCGACGCCGCGAAGTCGGCCCTGGGGATCAACTCGCCGTCGAAGGTGTTCGCCCAGGAAATCGGCCGGTGGATCCCGCCGGGTGTCTCGGCCGGTATCGCCTCGGCGCAATCGGCACTCGACCGGGATCTCGCCGCCATGGTGGCCGTGCCGCCGCCCCCGCCCGGGTGGGACGGGGCCGCGGCCGGGACGTCCGGCCTCGGCGGTGCGCCGTCGGGTCCGGCCGTGCACATCGAGAACTGGAACGCGACCGAGCGCGTCGGCGCGACCGAGGTCGGCGAGAAGCTCTACGCGCTCGTGACGGCGAGGGGGTGAACCGGTGCCTGACGACGACTCCGCGCGGATGATGCGGGCGGCGCTCGCTCCGGGACAGGTGTCCTGGGGCGGGCTGCTGCTCGGCGCCGGTACGCCATGGCGGTGGGGCCAACTCGACGGGTGGGAAGACCTCCCCGGGCTCGACAGTGGGGACGTGGCTCGCCCGTCGCGTCATGGGGCGTGGGGCGGGCGGGATCTCGCGCAGCCGCGCGTGGTCACGCTCGCCGGGCAGCTCGCCTGCCGACGCTCGCAGGTGCCCGCCATGGTGGCGGCGCTCCGGTCGGCGACGCGGGTCGCCGACGACGCCGAGCTCCTCCCGCTCGCGGTCAACGCTTGGGGCGAGGAGCTCCTCGCGTGGGCGCGACCAACGCAGCGGCTCATGCCGTTGGCGAAGGGGGCGAGACTCGGCCTCATCCCGTACACCCTGCAATGGACGTGCCCGGATCCGCGCCGCTACAGCGTCGAGGAGCACACGCGCGAGATCCTCGCGCCGGTCCGTCCCGCCGACGGGCTCGACTACCCGCTCGGCTACCCGCTCGACTACGGGGCGCCCATGACGGGCGGCGCGGCGACGCTCACCAACCAGGGCACCACCGGGGCTCACCCCGTGGTCACGATCACCGGGCCGTGCGACCGGCCGCAGATCGTCAACCGCGCGACCGGGCGTGCTCTGGAGTTCGCGCTCACACTCGCCCAGGCCGAGACGCTCGTCGTCGACTGCGACGCGGGGACGGTGCTCCTGTCCGGCAGCGCCGACCGCCTGTACACCCGCACCCCCGCCAGCGTGCCCGTCGAGGCGTGGACGCTCCCGCCCGGCGCGGCGGCGATCCAGTTCCGGCCGCTGGCGGCCGGGCCCGGCTCCTCGGCCGTAGTCCGCTGGCGAGACGCCTACCTGTGAAGGGAACGAACCTATGACCGTGCGCGCGCTCGCGCTCGAATCCGGCGTGACCACGCTGGAGGACCACAGGCTGTTGGTCGGCGCGCTCCTCGGCGGCGTCGACACCGCGTGGACGCTCGACCGGCGCCCCGGCCTCCTCGGCGGGGGTGGCGACCCCGGCGCCCTGACGGGTAGCGGCATGACGGCGACCGTCGGAGCGTTCGCGGCCGTCGTCCCCGGTGCCTCCTCCCCGACACAGGGCCCATACCTGGTCGTGTCGACCGATGCGGAGGAGGTCGAGCTCCTCGACGGCGACGCCGTCGGCGACCGCGTCGACGTCCTGGGCGTGGTCGTGCACGACGACGTGTACGACGCCACCGGGGCCGTGGTCGCCGAGGTGCGCGTCGTCGACCCCGCTACCGACGCGACCGTGCTCCCGCTGCACGATGTCACCGTCCCCCAGGGCGCCAGCGTCGGCACCGGGGGCGTGCCGTGGACGTCGGCGGTCGCCGACCGGCGCACGTACACGTCGACGCACGGGGGCGTGATCGCTGTCCCGGACATGGCCGCCAGGAACAGGCTCGCCGCCGTCAGGGGCGGGACGCTTGTCCACGTGGCCGCGACGGATGGCCTGTACATGAGGCTCCCGTCCGGGTGGACGCCCGTCGCTGGCCAACCGCTGTATGACGCGCTCGGCGGGATCTTCCAGCCGCAGCCGGGGCCGTGGGTGCAGGCCCAACTGACGTCTGGGATTACCCACGGGTCCGACCCGGTCGAGCTCTGCCGGACGGCGAACGGCTTGGTCTACATGAGGGGCACGTTCACCTGTGCCCGGCCGATCAACGACACCGACCTCGGCCAGGTCCCCGCGGGCTTTGAGCCGGTGCGTCTGGCGCGCTGGTCGACCGCCGCGACGCAGTCGGGCGGGTACAACTCGGCGCGCGTCGAGGTGCGCGCCGACGGCACCATCCGGGGGTATGCGCTGTACGACCCGTCGTGGGTGTCGGCCGACAACGCGTCCTGGTGGACGTCGTGACCGCCCGGTACCGGTACGTCTTCGCGGACCTGGTCACCGATCGCGACTTGGTCGAGCTCGACCTATCCGACGTGACGTTCGACCGGCGCATCTGCCAGGCGGGGTCATTCCGGGCGACGGCGCACGTGACCGACCGCCAGACTGCCGACGCCGTCGCGAAGGTCATCCCGCGCGCGCCCGGCGACCTCGACCGCGGGCCGGGCCGCACGGTGGTGCACATCGACCGGGGCGGGGACCTGTGGGGGACCTACGTCGTCTGGCAGGGCACCCCCCAGGGCGACGACCGGGGCCGGATCACCGTGCCCCTACAGGGCGCGTCGCTGGAGTCGTACCTCAGTCACCGGGAGATCCGGCGCGACCTGGTGTACGCCCAGGTGGGCGACCGCGACATCGCCCGGGACCTGGTCGCCGACATGGAGTCTCACGGGACGATCGGGCTCGGTATCGCCGCCGGTCCGGCCGGAACGCCGCGCGACCGGGAGTACCGGGCCAGCGCGGCGGCGACCTACGGGGATCGGCTGGCCGAGCTCTCCGAGGTGATCGGCGGGCCCGAATGGATGATCCGAGTGTTCCGCGACGCCCAGGGCGTGCGCCGCCGGGAGTTCGTCGTCGACGGGCGCCTCGGCCAGGACGCCACGGACCACCACTTCGCACAGCCGGGGAACGTCGTCGGCTGGTCGTACCCGGCCGACGCGACCGACGTCGCGACGTCGTGGCAGGCCCGCGGCGACACCCCCAACGACGACCTGTCCGCGGAGTCGGAGCCGCTGCTCTCCGGTATCTGGGAGGACCCCCGATACCGCGCGGCCGGGTGGCCGCTCCTCGACCGCACGGTCGACTACCAGGGCGTCACGTCGGTGGCCACGCTCGACGCCTACGCCCGGTGGTGGGCAGAGCGGCGGTCCGGGATGCTCCGGATTCCACAGGTCGAGGTGCGCCTCGGCGACGCGACGTCGTTCTCCCCGAACAGGCTCGGCGACTCGGCGAGCATCACGCTCGTGAACGACTGGTTCCCGCTTGCCAGCGGGCGGCCGACGTTCTCGCACCGCTGGCGGATCGTCGGCGTCGAGGTCACCCCGGTATCCCGCGCGAGCGGGCAGGAGCGCGCCCGCCTCATCTTCGAGGAACCCAGCGGCCACCCCGCGACCACCACAACCACAGCCCAGAACAGGGGGTGACCTACCATGCCCAGGCCCGCGTACCCGCCGGACTGGTCGACGACCGTCCGGGGGCTACAGGCCGGTGTGCGCGCCGCGTACACCGCCGCACAGACCCGTGTCCGGTACGCCGCCATCCGCACCGCGTCCATCATCATCGGCCCCCAGGTCGGCGCACAGATCACCATCGACCCGGGCGACGACAGCGCGGGCGTGCTCCCGCATGTGCGGATCGCCTCGGCGGGCGGCGACGGGTTCCTCGTCGGCCAGGCCGACAGCGTCGGTCTGGGCAGCGCGCTCCGCACCACCGACGATCACGAGTTCGGCGGGATCTCTGTCGGCGGCGGCGCCGAGTCCGCCTACGTGCGCGCGATCGTGACCGAGGGCGGGGCGGGCCGCGCGCGGATGGAGCTCCGCGCGGACGGCGCGCACCTGTACGCCATCGGTGAGGCCGAGATCCGCAGCGGCTACGCCGGGGGTTCCTCCCCCTACGGGGTCGCCCGCACCGACACCGACGGGGCGGTGCTCGCCTGCTACTCCGCTACCGGGGCGGCGCTGGCCACGGTCCGCGCCCGCGCTGACGGGACCGTCGCCGTCTACCAGAGCGCCGCCGCCGCGGCGGCGAGCTCCTCGGCGCCGACGACGTTCGCCCGGACCGCCGAGACCACCGTCGCCGACCCCGGGCCGGACGCCGACCCGGCCGACCAGACGGCATTCCTCCGCGACGTCGTCGAGCGCCAGGCCGCCGAGCTCGCCGAGCTCCGCGACCGCCTCGACCGGATGCCCCGCTTCGAGGTGGCGACCGCCGACGACGCCGACTGGGCCGAGGAGGGCGAGCGGTGACCGATCCGAACTACACCCATCTCGGGGAGCTGCTCGGCCTGATCCGTGACGAGATGCGGCGGGGATTCGCCGACCTGAAATCCGAGCTCGGCGAGCGGGTGTCCGTCGAGGTGTACGAAGCGGACAAGCGCCTACAGGAGGAGCGCCTCGACCGGCTCGGCGCCGAGGTCGCCAACCTGCGCACGGACGCCAAGGTCGCCAAGGACGGCGCCGACGCCGAGCGGGTGCGTGTCGCCCAGGACCGCGCGGCCGATCGCCGCATGATCTGGGGTGCGCTGCTCGCCGCCGCCGGGGCCCTGGTCGTCGGTGTGATCCTCGCGTTCCTGCGCACCACCGCCTGACCGCCTCAGCCGCGGTCCCAAATCTGAAACCGCCCGCCCCGGCCGACCGGCCGGGGCTTCCCCATGTCTGGAGTCTGTACATGGCCATCCGCTACGTGCCCCGCGAACAGTGGGCACACCGACAGATCAGCGACGGCGCGTTCACCACCGTCGGCCGCACCCGCGGCGTCAAGGTCCACTACACGGGCGGGTCGCTGTCGACGCGGGTCGTGACCGACCACGACGAGTGTCTCCGCCGGATGCGCGGGTACGTCGACGGCCACCTCGCCCAGGGCTGGACCTGGGGCGGCTACAACGCCTGCGTGTGCGGACACCGCGACGACGACGGCCGGTACCTCATGTTCGAGTGGCGGGGGGTCGGCAAGCTCCCCGCGGCCAACGGCGCCGGACTCAACTCCGGCCACCAGGCGGTGTTGGTGCTCGTCGGTTCGTCCGGTCACACCGAGCCGACCGAGGACCAGGTCGCCGCGACACGTGAGGCAGTCGCCTACACCCGCGCCCGTGGCCACGGCTCGGAGGTCAAGGGCCACCGGGACGGCTACGCGACGTCGTGCCCGGGTGGGCCGCTGTACGCGCTCCTGCGCGCTGGGAAGCTCACCCCCGGCGCGTCCGGTGGCGGGTCGGGGGACTCCTCCGGCGGGGGTTCCTCGGCGCCCCGGCCGACGCGCCCCGGCGAGGCGCCGCCCTACGCGTTCCCGCTCCCGGCCGGGCACTGGTTCGGGCCGCCGTCGTCCGACTCCCGCAACCACAGCGGGTTCTACTGGCCGTCGGACCGGCCGCACGTCGAGCAGATCCAGCGGCGCCTACGCGACCGCGGGTGGGGGATCACGGTCGACGGTCGGTACGGCGAGATGACCGCCGGAACCGTCGAGGCGTTCCAGCGGGAGAAGGGGCTCGTGTCCGACGGGCTCACCGGTTCGGCCACGTGGCCCGTGCTGTGGACCGCCCCCATTACCTGACTCTCTGACCTGGCCGCCGTCACCGTGTGGTGGTCGCCGGCAAAACCCACAGTAACCGCGCCCCGGGCACCCGCGCCCGGGGCGCTTCCCGTCTCCACCTGGAGGACTCCCTCATGCATGCCGCCCCGAAGGACCCGACCCGCTACCTGCCCGAGCGCAAGGTCGGCGCCGCTGGCGCCGCCGGTCTGGCTGTGACCGTGCTCGTCTACGTCGCCGGGCTCCTCGGTCACCCGCTGCCCGCCGACGTGGCCGCCGCCGCGGTCGGCCTGGCCGCGTTCGCCGTCGGCTACCTGGTGCCGAGCCGCCGCCGCGGCGAGCTCGACGTCGAGCAGGGGGCGTAGCCCGTGGCCGAGGTGTCCATCCTCAATCTCCCGCCCGACTTCGATCGGGTCGAGCTCTTCGGCCGGTGGGTGCTGCTCTCCGGCACGCCCGCGTCCGGGACCGTGACCCTGCAGCCGAGCGTGCCCCGGCTCGTGTCTCCGGCTCACTCGACCGTGATCATGGGTACGCCTGTGGTGCTCCCCCTCGACGCGGACGGCGCCATGCGCGCCGAGGTGCCCGCGACCGATGATCCGGACATCAGCGGGGGCCCGTGGGCGTACACGGTGACGGTCACGATCACCGGGGCGAGCTCCTACTCGTTCTCTCTGCTGGCGCCCGCGGCCGGGGGGCCGATCGACCTGTCGACGCGTACACCGCCGCTGGAGCCGCCGCCGCTTCCCGACGTGCCGATCGTGTGGTCGGTGAACGCGAAGACTGGGCACGTGTCCTTGTCCGCGGCCGACGTCGACGCGCTCGGTCTGGGCCTCCTCGGCGCCCCGGGCGGCGTCGCCGAGCTCGACGCCGACGGCGTGGTACCCGCCGCCCAGCTCCCCGACGTCGTCGGCGAGCAGGGTCCGCCCGGGGAGGACGGCGCCGACGGCGCGTCCGCCTACGCGCTCGCCGTCGCCGACGGCTACACGGGGACCGTCGAGGAGTGGCTCGCCAGCCTGGTCGGTCCCCAGGGCCCGGCCGGTGCGGACGGCGCTCCCGGCGCGGATGGCGAACAGGGTCCGCCCGGCGACGACGGGGTCGACGGCGCCCAGGGCCCGGCCGGTGCCGACGGCGCGTCCGCCTACGACGCCGCCGTCGCGGGCGGGTTCGTGGGCACGGTCGAGGAGTGGCTCGCGTCGCTGGTCGGTCCCCAGGGCCCGGCCGGTGTCGACGGCGACCAGGGCCCGGATGGTCCGGCCGGTGCGCCCGGCGCCGACGGCGAACAGGGGCCCGCCGGACCGCCCGGCGACACCGCGTGGACCTGGTCAGCGCCGCACGCCGGAGCGACCGCTCCCGGGGCCGCGCTACACCGGATGTACAACACCACCGGGGCCGCGCGCACGGTCACGCGCGCGCACGCGAGCGTCTCCTCGACCTCCTCCTCGGCGATCGCCGTCGAGGTGCGCCGAGGCGGGACCTCGGTCGGAACGGTGACCATCCCCGCGGGCAGCAACGCCGCCGCCGTCGACCTCGGCGCGGCGGTCGCCGACGGCGAGTACCTGACGGTCGCGGTCGCCCAGGGCGACGCCGCCGCGCTCGCGCTCACGGTCACGGTGCGGGTGGTGTGACCCGTGGCGATCATCCGACAGAACACGTGCCATGGCCGAGGCGGGCACCTGGTCACCGTGGCGAACAGCGACGCACACGGCGACCCGTGGTCGACCGTCGCCGGACACGTCGCCTACGACGTGCGCCCAGGGTCCGCCGGGTGGCCGTGTCTGCGGCTCGGCTCGCCCGTCTCCTCGACCTCCTCCTCGGTCACCCGCTCGACGGGGACGCGCGACGCGCTGTCCGTGGCGGTGTACGTGTGGGTACCGACCGGCGCCGCCGTGACCCTGTCCGTCGGCGGGACCTCCGCCGGGCATCCGTCGGCGGTGTGGTCGACGTCCGGGGGGCTCACCCTGGGCGGCGCGACAGTCTCCTCGGCGGTCGCCTCGGCGACCCGCGACCGCCTGGTCCGCGTCGAGGTGTCCGCGTCGGCCGGGACGGCGACGTACCGGATCACCTACGTGAACCCGTTGGTGACGGCGCCGGACTATGAGGCGTCAGTGGCGTACACGGGCACCCTGACGACCGTGCGCGCGCTCGCCGCCGCAGGGTCGCGCGCGTGGGTCGATACCCTCCGCGTGGGTGAGGGCGAGTGGCTCGGATCCGGCATCATCGGGCCCGCGTCGACTCCCGGGTACACCGCGTCGGGGCCGTGGGTCGTGCTCGCACAGGAAGACCTCATGGCCGCCGGGTATGAGTTGCCGCAGTGGGGCGCCGACGGGTTCTATGGGGCCGAGATGTCGACGGCCGTGCAGGCTCTACAGACCGGTCACGGCCTGGTGGTGGACGGGATCATGGGCCCGTCCGCGCGCGCGGCGCTCGACCAGGAGCTCAACGCCGCCCGGTACCCGACCGCCGTCGGGCCCGTCGGGTGGGGGGTGCCGCTCGCCGCATGACGAACGCCCCCGCTCTCCCTGTACGGGGAGGGCGGGGGCGTTTTCGCGTGTCCGGGGTCAGCCCGGGAGATAGGACTCCGGGGCCGGGTCCGACGGCGACCAGGGCACCCAGCCGACGAAGTGCCACGTGTACCGGTCCCCGTCCGGCGCGGGCGCGTAGTGGGCACGCGGTGCTTCATCTTCGTCGTCCCCGCGGGGCGGGAGCTGGGCGCCGTCGACCACCAAGAGTGTGCCGAGGTCGTCGAGCGGTGGCTCCTCGATGTCTGCGCGGGTGTAGACGCCCGTGAGGGCTTGGTGGTGCCAGCAGGCGGGGCCGCCGACGAGGCGTACAACAACGAGGTCTGTTGAGGTCATGGGTCCATCCTTCCTGTACGGCCGGGGCCCTGGGTACGGTGGCCGGATCCGGTCACCGGGTGCGGGACTCCCACAGGTCGTCGAGCGCGCCGAGTCCGGCGACCTCCTCGTGTACGTGCTGGGCGAGCGCGGGCCGGAGCTCGGCGTCGGGCGGGAGTTCGCGGAGGAGCCGGTAGCGGGCGACCTGGTCGTCGGTGAGCCACAGGTCGGTGTACAGGATGAAGTGGTGCATTGCGTCCCCCCGGTCGCTATGCGTGATCGTGCGTGGTGTGGCAGAGGGGCCCCAGGTCGCACCTGGGGCCCCGGTTCCCGACGCTTACGCGCCGGGGGCCGTCCCTCCCCCTGCTCTCCCCCTGTAGGGACGGCCGTCAGGCCCGCCCCGCGGCTGTCGACTCACTCCTCCTACCTCGGCCGAGGTGGTGTGTGAACCGCGGGGCGGGGGCTGGCCCGCGCGGCCGGTGGGGTCGCAACCCGACCGCGCGGGGGTCTGTGGTGGCGCCCGCTACGGGGTGCGGGCGCCACCTCGGCCGACACCCTGGGCAGGGTCGGCCGCCCGCGGGCGGGACGGGGAATCGCCGCGCGCGGGAGTTCGGAGCGCGTCCCGTAGGACCCGCTGCATACAGGAAATGACGTCGTCGGGGTCGTGGGGCTGCGGGGGGAGGATCAGGGCGAGCCCGACCACCTCGGCGGCGCGCGCGGCGCCGCGGGTCGGCCTGTGGGGGGTCATGGGATGGCCTTCCGGATGTAGGGGCGAACGAACGCGGGGGGTGGGGCGGCGTCGACGGCCGCCATTTTCCGGCGCACCGCCTCGGCCGTGGCGGCGCGCACGGTGTGCGCGGCCCTGGTCGCCACGTAGCACCGGCCGGTGCCCGGGTCGTCGTCGGGGATGGCCACGACCCGCCAGGCCGGGTGATCGCGACCGAGGAGCTCCGCCTCGGCCGTGGTGCCGCGATAGGTCCGGCGAGCCTGCCGGGGCGGGCGGGACGTTCGCGGGGCGGGGCGGCGCGGCCGGTGCCGCCCGCGGGCCGGACGGAACACCGCGCCGAGGAGCTCGGCCAGCAACCGGAGCGCGTTCACCGTTCCCCCCGGGGGGCGGGGACCGTCCACGCCTCGGCCACGGGCACCCGGCGATGCTCGCCGCGCGCGGTGCGGACGTCGAGCTCGTGCCCCGGGGCGCCGGGGCCGCCGCGGTGGTAGCCGACGACCCGGTCGGGCCCCTGGGCGCCGTCGGCCCCGCGGACCCACGAACCGAGCGGGTGCGTCCGCTGGATCTCCCGCCAGAGCGTTTCGAGCCGGACCGCGTCGAGCGTGGCGAGGAGCTCGCCCACCTCGGCGCCGGTGAGCTCGCGGCCGTCGGCGATCACCGCGTCGGCAGTGACCAGGATGTCGCGCTGGTCGTCGAGTGTGTACATGTCCAATTCAGGCCACCTCCGCGAGGTACCCGCGGACGCGGGTCGAGCGTCGGCGTCGGGCGGCGAGTCGGGCCGCCGCGCGCTCCCGCACGACAGTGAGGGCGGACGGGTGCAGATACCGATCCATGGAAGCTCTCCGATGTAGAAGTCACTGCGAGATGACTCAGGCACATACATACTTCACGAGAGACCAGGATCACTCAACCCGTTTGGCGAGATTCTCTTGGATTTTTCAGATGGCTACGATGACCCCATGCGATCCCCTACCTATTCGCCGACCGTGCGCCGCCGACGGCTCGGCATGCAACTCCGGCGCATGCGGGAGGAGGCTCAACTAACCGGCGCAGAAGCCGCGGAGCGGGCGGGAATGTCCCGCGCTGCGCTTGGCAAAATCGAGACCGCCGAGACACGAAAGGTCCCGATTCGCCAGATCGACGCGCTCGCCGAGCTATACGGAATCCCCGCCGACCAGGCCGAGGGACTCCGCCAGCTCGCGCGCGACGCAGGCGAACGGGGTTGGTGGTGGCGCTTCCGCGACGTGTTCGGGTCCGGCACCCTCCCCGATTTCGAGGCCGAGGCGAACCTCATTCAGACCTACGAAATCGCCACCGTGCCCGGACTCCTCCAGACACCGGAGTACGCTGAGGCGCTGTTCCGGGGCGGGCCGCTCACCTCACAGGAGCACATCGACCGCCAGGTCGAGGCGCGGATGACGCGCCGCGAGATCCTCCACCGCCACGACTCCCCGCCGCGGCTGTGGGCCGTGATCGACGAGGCCGCACTCCGCCGACCGATCGGCACACCGGACGTCATGCGCGGACAGCTCGACTACCTGGTGCGAATCGGCCAGAGCGCGAACGTCGATATCCAGGTGTTGCCGTTCGCTGTCGGCGCGCATCCGGGCCTGGGCGTCGCGTTCACGATGTTGCACTTCGCGGAGCCCCTCGACCCGTCGCTCGTCTACACGGACAGCATCGGATCCGGCCTGTTCGAGGAGGACCCCGACGCGGTCGCCCAGTATTCGGCAACATGGAGCCATGTGCAGGCGGCGGCATCGACTACCGTCGTGTCTGCCCAGTACATCGAGGGCATCCGTGATGGGAAGACCAATGACACCTGAGTACCGCTACCGCAAGAGCTCCTACAGCACGCCGCAGTCGCAGAACTGTGTGGAGGTCGCCGACCTCCCGACTGAGACCCGGGTCCGCGACACCCAGAACCGCGAGCTCGGCCATCTGGGGTTCGCGCCGGGGATCTGGACCGCGTTCCTGGCCGCGGCCGAGCGCGACGCCCAGTAGGGCGCCGGACAGCAAGCAGGCCCCCGCCCGGGTGGGCGGGGGCCTGTTGCACCTGAGTCGCTCTCGCAGTAGAGCAACCGCGGCGAGTCTACCGGGCAGGGCGGACACTCGGGCGCTGGCGAGCACATCCGAACAAAACCGAACGCTCCGGGTCGCCCCAACTCTGTGACCAGCGGAAACTATAACGTCCTTTTCCGATCGGCATCCAAGGCGTATTCGGAGGTCGTCATCCCGGCGTCCGACGGGGGCGGCGCTGTGGCGGGCGAGGGTACGGGAGCGGACGTGCGCGCGGCAGCGAGCGTGGGAGCAGGAGCTGGTACGGGAGCGGACATGGCGGCCTTCCTGGCGGGGGCCGACTGGTCCGGCCCTCTTCCTCCAGGTTCGGCGGGCCGGAGCCGACGCGAAAGTCCCCTCCCCAGCCTGTGGATAACTTCCTCCGCGCCTCCGCGTTCCGTCCACAGGCTGTGGACGGCACCGGGTCTCTCCCTCAGCCCCCGCCGCCCGCGAGCACCTCGTCGAGCAGGCGCAGCGCACCGGCCTTGCTCAACGGCTCGTTGCCGTTACCGCACTTGGGCGACTGGATGCACGACGGGCAGCCCTGGTCGCACTCGCAGTCGGCGATGGCCGCGCGGGTCGCGGACAGCCACTCGCGCGCCGCCGCGTACCCCCGTTCGGCGAAGCCCGCGCCGCCCTCGTACCCGTCGTAGACGAACACCGTCAGCCTGCCGGTGTCAGCGTGCATCGAGGTGGACACCCCGCCGATGTCCCAGCGGTCGCAGGTCGCCAGCAGCGGCAGCAGTCCGATCGCGGCGTGCTCGGCGGCGTGGGCGGCGCCCAGCAGCCCCACGTCCTCCCGGCGCAGCCGCTCCTCTCCCTCGGCGGGCAGCGTCCACCACACCGCGCGGGTGTCGAGGGTGCGCTCGGGCAGGTCCAGCGACTGCTCCCCCAGGACCGAACCGGTGCGCACGTCCCTGCGCAGGAACCCGACCACCTGGCGCACCACCTGCACCTCACCGAAGTACACGGTGGCCCCGCCCGGCCACTCCTCCTGGCGCAGCACCGAACGGACCGTGATGTCGGTGGTGTCGCGCGCCCACGTGCTGTAGGGCGGCTCCGCAGGGTGGACCAGGGCGACTCCCTCGTCGAGGTCGAGGTCGTCGACCAGGTACGTGTCCCCCTGGTGCAGGTAGACCGCGCCGGGGTGGACGGTGCCGTGGGCGGCGGGCTCGTCCACCTCGCCGAGCAGCTGGCCGCTGCCGGTGTCGACGATCTGCACGGGCGGCCCGCCCGACCCGCGGATATCGGCCAGGTCACTGGCACGTTCATTGCTCGTCCAGAACCAGCCCCGTGGACGCCTCCGCAGCAGGCGGCGCTCGACGAGTTCGGCGAGCCGCTCCTCGGTCGTCGCCCCGAAGAGGTCGAAGTCGCCCTTGGTGATCGGCAGTTCCTGGGCGGCCGCGCACAGGTGCGGCCCCAGGATGTGCGGGTTTTCCGGATCGAGGACGGTCGCTTCTACGGACCGGCCGAAAATGGCCTCAGGGTGGTGCGCCAGGTAGGTGTCCAAAGGGTCGTCGCGGGCGATGAACACCGCGAGCGCGTCCTCCCCGCGCCGCCCGGCGCGGCCCGCCTGCTGCCACAGCGACGCGAGGGTCCCCGGCCACCCGGCGATGAGCACCGCGTCCAGGCCGCTGATGTCCACCCCCAGTTCCAGGGCGTTGGTGCTGGCCAGGCCGAGGATCTCCCCCGAGCGCAGGGCCTCCTCCAGCTCACGGCGCTCCGAGGCCAGGTATCCGCCCCTGTAGGCGGCCACCCTCCCGGCCAGGGCGTGGTCGCCGCGCTCGGACAGCAGGCGCTGGGTGGTCAGCGCGACCACCTCCGCGCCCTGCCGGGAGCGGACGAACACCAGGGTGCGCACACCGTCGCGTACCAGGTCGGCGAGCATCTCGGCGGCCTGCGAGGGCGCCGTCCTGCGGATCGGCGCCCCGTGCTCGCCGGTCAGGTCGGTCAGCTCCGGCTCCACCAGCGCCACGGACATCCCCGGACGCGGGGAACCGTCCCGGCTGACCGCCGTGACGGGCACACCGGTCAGCCGGGTGGCGCTCTCGGCGGGGCTGCCGGAGGTGGCCGAGGCGAGCACGAACACCGGACGCGACCGGTAGCGGGCGCACACGCGGCGCAGCCGACGCAGGATCTGCGCGACGTGCGAACCGAAAACCCCCCGGTATCGGTGCGCCTCGTCGATCACCACGTAGCGCAGCCGACGCAGGAAGCGCGCCCACGCCCCGTGCCGGGGCAGGATGCCGTGGTGCAGCATGTCCGGGTTGGTGAGCACGTAGTTGCCGTGCTCGCGCACCCAGGAGCGCTCCTCCGACGAGGTGTCGCCGTCATAGACGGCTGTCCGCATCCCCGGCAGGGAGAGGTCCGTTATCCACCGCAGCTGATCCTGGGCGAGCGCCTTGGTCGGGGAGAGGTAGAGCACGGTTCCGCCCGCGTCAACCGCGTCCACAGCGGGTAGGAGGAAGGCCAGTGACTTTCCCGAGGCGGTGCCCGTGGCTATGATCACATCACGGCCCGAACGTGCGAGGTCGGCGGCTTCGGCCTGGTGGGACCACGGTCCCGTGATCCCCCTGTCGGCGAGCCGTTCGACCAGGTGGGGCGCGGTCCACACCGGCCAGTCCCCGCTCACCCCGTCGTTGCGGGCCACGTGCTCGATGTGGGTCACCTGTGGGTACCGGGTATCGTCACGCCACACACCGGGAAGCACGGGCTCCGGTCGGCTCATCCGAGACCCCTCCTCACTGGTACGCGTTCGAGGCCCGCAGGCGCCTCCTACCCAAGGGTGGAGCACTGGGACATTGGTTTCAGTGTGACATCCGGGGGAACAGTGGCGCGGTGTCACGGTTTTTCTGTGCATCACAGGAAGACGCACTCGACACGCGTGGTTGAATGCGTGCTGGTGGGGTAACGCCCGGCAGAGATCATTCGCGTTTTTCGCGGTTCGGCGCTGGAGGACTAGTGGACTTGAAGCTTGATCATTACACCGAGGGCGACACCGAGATCGTCGTCGTTGAGGGTGAGATCGATGTCTATACCGCGCCCCGGCTCCGCGAGCTGCTGATCGACCTGGTCAACAAGGGCAACTTCCACCTCGTGGTCAACATGGAGAAGGTGGAGTTCCTGGACTCGACGGGCCTCGGTGTGCTCGTGGGCGGGCTCAAGCGCGTCCGGGCCCACGACGGGACCCTCGACCTGGTCTGCACCCAGGAGCGCATCCTGAAGATCTTCCGGATCACCGGTCTGACCAAGGTCTTCGGTATCCACGACTCGGTGCAGGAAGCCATCGACAAGCGTTCCGCGAAGTAGCCCCGAGCGAGCGATGGCAACCATCACGCTCACGATCAGCGCGCTCCCCGCTCACGTGCGCACGGCGCGGCTCATGGCCGCCACCGTGGCGCGGCGGGCGGGTATCGCCGCCTCAGCGATCGACGAGATCAGGCTGGCGGTCGGTGAGGCGTGTTCCCGGGCGGTGGCGGCGCACAAGCTGCACTGCCCCACACAGCCGATCCTGCTCCAGCTGATCGACGGCAGCGGGCCTGATCCGGCGTCGGAGTCCCGCACCGACGCCACGAGCAGCATCCTGCGCGCCAACGGGAGCGCGACGCAACGTTTCGAGGTCGTCGTCTCCGACCGTGCCCCCGCCAAGGACACGGAGGAGCCCGCCAACCCGTCCCTGCTCGACGGGCTCTTCCTGGACGGTGAGGACACGCCTCCCGGCGGGATCTCCGGGTTCTCCCCGGGGCTGGGCCTGGCGGTCATCACGGGCCTGGCCGACGAGGTGAAGATCGACCCCAGCGACCGGGGGACCGTGGTGCGGATGAGCTGGCCGCTGGCCACGGAGCACTCGCCCGACCCGAGTTCCAACTAGGGTCGGCCGGGCCGGTACCCGAACGCTCACGAGGGCGCCTCCCCGCGGGGAGGCGCCCTCGGTGCGTCACGGGGCCGACCGACGCACGGTGGGTCCTTGGTGACCGCGAGGCCTGCGCCGACGCGCCCGCGGGCCCCTGGGCGGCCGTGGGGCCTGGAGCGGCCGTGGGGCGCGGGGCCCGGAGCGAAGGCGGGCAGCACGGTGCCGACCGTGCCTCCGGGCCCCCTGTACATCCAGTCAACCGCCTCCCGCACGCCCCCGGAAGCCCCGGACCCGGCCTGTGGACGACGGAGCCGCGCGGTCAGTCGCAGGCCTGGGAGGAGACCTGCTCGTTGTTCTCCAGGCCGCTCCGGGCGTTCTCCGCGACCTCGTCGGCGGTGAGCACGTAGCCCGTCTCGGGCTCGTTCGTGGCGGCGGCGAAGACCACCCCGTACACGGTGCCGTCCGGCGACAGCAGCGGGCCGCCGGAGTTGCCCGGGCGCACCACGGCGCGCACCTGGTAGATCTCCCGGCTCACCTGCTGGGAGTGGTAGAAGTCCGGCCCCTGCGCCGTCTGGCGGGCGCGGACGCGCGCCGGGACGGCCGTGAAGCCGCTGTTGCGCGGGAAGCCCGCCACGACCGCGTCACCGCCCTGCGGGGCCTCGTGGTCGAACTCCAGCGGCTCCAGGTCCAGGCCCGGCACGTGCAGCACCGCCAAGTCCTGCTGGGCGTCGAAGAGCACCAGCGTGGCGTCGAGCTGGTAGCCCTCCCGGGTGACCACCCGCAGGTCGTCGGTGACCCCGGCGACCACGTGCGCGTTGGTCATGATCCGGTCCTCCGCGTAGGCGAAGCCGGTGCCCTCCACGCGGCGCTGGCAGGAGGGCGCGGTGCCCAGCACCTTCACCACGCTGCGGCTCGACTCGATCAGCTCCGGTGTGGTGAGCACGTCCGGGTCCGGCGGCGCCACCTCGGCGAGCTCACCGGTGCCCAGGCCGCTGAACACCTGCGGGAAGGCGCTCTGGTCCACGATCCGGCGGAACGTGGAGAACCCGCTGTGGGCGGCCTCGGGCATCAGCGTGTCCACCGAGTGGAGGATGCGCGAGTCCCTGACCTGTCCCGCGACGAAGGGCAGCGCCGAGTTGGCGACCGTGCTGCCGATGAACCAGGCCACGAGCAGCACCGACAGGCCGCTGATCAGGGCGCCGCCGATGGCGTCCAGGACCCGCGCCGAGTCCCACGTCACCTTGTTGCGGACGAAGGTGCCCAGGTAGGAGAGCAGGAACTGGCCGAGCGCCGCGGACAGGAACACCACGGCGATCGCCAGCAGCGCCTGCCTGCCGGGGTCCTCCACCCACGCCTGGATGGGCTGCGGGGCCGTCAGGGCGGCGAGGACGCCCCCGCCGACGAAGCCCGCGAAGCTGAAGACACCGACGATGAAACCCTGTCGGTACCCCGTCACCGCGAACAGCAGCAGCAGGACGAGCAGGATCACGTCGAGCACATTGCCCTCCAAGAGTGAGCGCTAACCGACCGGCCGCAGGCCCTGCGGGGTTGCTTCGAACACATCGGTGAGACCCTCGTCGCGCCAGGGAAGTTCCCAACCGCCCAGGGCGAGCAGGCTGTCGATCACCGCGCCGGTGAAGCCCCACACGAGCATTCCCTCCACCCGGAAGCCGGGCCCCCAGCGCGGCCCGGCCCCGTAGCGCACCTTGACCCGGTTGGCCGGATCGGCGAGGTCGGCGACGGGTACGCGGGAGACCGCGGCGACCTCGCCCAGGTCGGTCGGCCGCACCTCGCTGGGCTCGCGCCACCAGCCCAGGACGGGCGCCACCCGGAAGTCGCTGAAGCTCAGGTACAGCTCGGGGAGGCGGCCGACGACGTCGACCCCCTCGGGGAGGAGCCCGGTCTCCTCGGCGGCCTCGCGCAGCGCCGCGGCCTCCGGGGAGGCGTCGGAGGGCTCGATCCGGCCGCCGGGGAAGGCGGGCTGTCCGGCGTGGCGGCGCAGGCCCTCGCTGCGCTGGATGAGGAGGAGGTCGGGGCCCCTGGGGCCCTCTCCGAAGAGGATGAGGACGGCGGACTCGCGCCCTCCCTCGGCGGGCGGCCGCATGGGCGGCGGCACGGTCATCGTCTCGGCGGCGTCCGCGAGCGCGGCCAGCCAGAGCGGGATCGAGTTCATGCGGGGAACCTGTTCCGGGAGTCGTCGCGCCGTCGGTGGATCGGAGGGGCCGTGCGCCGGGCTCCTCGCGGGGCCGCGGGGACCGGGCCCGGAGGAGCGCCGCGCGAGGGAGCGCGTCGTTTCCGGGGAGTCATCACGTCGTCGGACCTCCCCCGGCGCCGGCGGGCGGGGGTACCGCCGTCATGCGGGGCGCCGCGGACCGGGATGCCCGCGACGGGGCCGATGTGCGCACACTCACGTGCTCAGGGTACAAACCCCCGGCGCCTGCTCCCGATGCCCGCCCGGCCGCCCCGGGCGTCCGGCGCGCGACCGGGCGCCCGGAGGGGTCGCCCGGCACCGGGTCGGCGCCCCGCGCACCCCGGCGGCCTCGGGGGGCTCAGGAGAAGGAGCGCATCCGCAGCAGCTTGGTCGCGGTGGCGGTGTCCGTGGGCCCCTCGCCGAAGGAGGGGCACAGGCGGGCCAGGCCGCAGGCCCCGCACGCGGGCTTGCGGGAGTGGCAGACGCGGCGGCCGTGCCAGATGACGCGGTGGGAGAGCATCGTCCAGTCCCGGCGCGGGAAGAGCGCGCCGATCTCGTGCTCGACCTTGACCGGGTCCTCCTCGTCGGTCCACCCGAAACGACGGACGAGCCGCCCGAAATGGGTGTCAACGGTGATACCGGGCACATCGAAGGCGTTACCGAGCAGTACGTTTGCGGTCTTTCGCCCTACACCGGGTAGTTTGACCAGGTCGGAGAGTTTCCTCGGAACCTCTCCACCGTGCCGTTCACACAGTTCCTGCCCGAGTCCGATGAGGCTGTTGGCCTTGGCCCGGAAGAAGCCGGTCGAGCGGATCATCTCCTCCAACTCCTCCCGCCGCGCCGAGGCGTAGCCCTCCGCGTCGGGGTAACGGGCGAAGAGGGCGGGGGTGACCTGGTTGACCCGCTTGTCCGTGCACTGGGCGGACAGGATCGTCGCGACCAGCAGTTCCAGGGGGGTCGTGAAGTTCAGTTCGCAGTGGGCGTCCGGGTACAGCTCGATGAGCTCCCGGTACATCCTGCGGGCGCGGCGGACCAGCGCGAGCCGGCTCTCACCGGTGGGCGTGGTCGTCGGCTCGGTCGCGTCTGGTGTGTCACGGGGCATCATCACAGGGTAGGCGTCCCGGTAACGGGGCGGTCCCCGGCCCGGTCTCCGTGTCCGCGCGGCGGCCGGAAGCGGGGCCGCGCCGCCGCCGACGAACGGAGCTATGTAACCAATGTCCGGTGGCGCGGCGCGGACAGCCCTGGTACAGAACTGATGACGGCTAGGATCGCAGGGGCTGACGTCGGCTGTTGTGGGCAGTTGTCTCTCGGCGGACAAGCCGGGATCACGACCTGGTTTCACACCCGGGTGCGATATACGTCACACTGTTGGCGGTCAGGTTTTAGGAGGACGTGTGGTGGACGAGATCAACGAGGTGCTGCGGAAGGCCCCTCTGTTCGAGGCGCTGGACGAGGAGGACACGGCCGCACTCCGCTCCTCGGTGAACGAGGTGCGTCTCGGCCGCGGCCAGACCCTGTTCAGCGAGGGTGACGAGGGCGACCGCCTGTACGTCATCCTCAGCGGGAAGGTGAAGCTGACCCGCACGGCCGTGGACGGCCGCGAGAACCTGCTCGGGGTGCTCGGCCCCAGCGAGATGTTCGGCGAGCTGTCGCTGTTCGACCCGCGCCCGCGCACCGCGAGCGCCGTCGCGGTCACCGACTCGGTGCTCGCGGGGCTGGGCCACGACGACCTGCGCCCGTTCCTGTCCAGCCGCCCGCAGGTGTCGCTCCAGCTGCTCAAGGCGCTGGCCGCCCGCCTGCGCCGGACCAACGACGTGATGGCCGACCTCGTCTTCACCGACGTGCCCGGCCGCGTCGCCAAGGCGCTGCTGGAGCTGGCCGACAAGTTCGGCAAGGAGGGCGAGGACGGACTGCACGTCCACCACGACCTCACCCAGGAGGAGCTCGCCCAGCTGGTCGGCGCCTCCCGTGAGACGGTCAACAAGGCCCTCGCCGAGTTCGCCCTGCGCGGCTGGCTGCGGATCGAGGCCAAGGCCGTCGTCCTGCTCGACGTCGAGCGGATGCGCCGCCGCGCCCGCTAGGTCTTGTTCCTCGGGCGGGGACTCCCGGGGGCGCCGACGTTCGCGCCCCGTGCCGGGGTTCCCCGGGCCTGAACGCTGTGTGGCCGCTCCCCCGCGGGGTGGGCGGCCACAGCCGTGTCCGGATCCGTCCGCGCCCGGCGCCCCGGAGTACGGGGGCCGCAGCGCCCCGGCCCCAGGCTCGGGGGAGCGCTCGCCGTCTAGGCCTCGACGCCCTCGGGCAGTTCGCCGCGCGCCGAGAGGTAGCGCAGCTGGGCGCGCACCGACGAGGCGGCCGCGAACCGGATCTGCTCGGTGACGTCGGGGTAGACGCGGTCGACGATCTGCTCGACCCCGGTCGCCCCCGCGCGCACCGCGTCCAGGACCTGTCCGAGGCGCGACTCGCGGTGGTCGACGTAGGAGTCCAGCACCGCCGACGGGGCCGTGATGATCGGGCCGTGGCCGGGCAGCAGGGTGCGCACGTCGTGCTCGCGCACCAGGGAGCGCAGCCGGTACAGCGACTCCATGTAGGGGCCCAGCCCGTCGTCGCCGTCGATCACCGTGGTGCCGTGGCCCAGGACCGTGTCGCCGGTCAGGATGGTGTTGTCGGCCTCCACCATGAGGCAGACGGAGTCCTCGGTGTGACCGGGGGTGGCGATCACCCGCACCCGCAGGCCGTCGGCCTCCAGGACCTCTCCGTCGGACAGGCCGCGTCCGCCGACCCTGGTCCCCGGGTCGACCGCGTGCACGGGGGCTCCGGTCAGCTCCGAGAAGTACCGGGCGCCCTCCCCGTGGTCGGGGTGGCGGTGGGTCACCACGGCCATCAGCACCTGGGCGCCCTGCTCCTGCACGGTCCGCGCCACGCGCTCAAGGTGGCGTTCGTCGTGGGGGCCGGGGTCGACCACCACGACCCCGCGCGCGCCCGGCTCCCGCAGGATCCAGGTGTTGGTGCCCTCCAGCGTCATCGGGCCGGGATTGGGGCACAGCACGCAGCTGGCGCGCAGTGTCCCGGAACCGTCGATCCTCATCGCACCTCGCTTCGCTCGCCGAACCGGACCGGGGAGCGGCCGGTGAGTCCGGCACGCGCGGCCCCGCCGCCCGGCGGCCCCTCAGGGGGTCGCGTCGGGCCTCGGGAGGGGGTAGTCCACCCCGTTCGGCGCCACGACGCGCAACTGGCCGCCGACCTCCCGGACAACCGGCTCAATGGGGACGATATCCCGTCGGGCCTCCCGTACTCCCCGGAGGGTCCGGCAGTCCGCGAGTTCGGCGCAGTTCACGACCGTGGGCGGCAGCATCGGCATCCGGCCCGCCTCCCACTCGCCGTGGACGGCGGCGGGGTCGGTCCACCGGGTGAGGTCGGCCTCGCCGCCGACGTCGCGCGAGGCCTGCCCCGGGGGGAGCTCGGCCGTGAAGAACCAGGTGTCGTAGCGGCGCGGCTCGGCCCTCGGGGTGATCCAGCGCGACCACGCGCGCAGCCACTCCGAGCGGAGCAAGAGGCCGCGCCGGGTCAGGACCTCGGTGAAGGAGCGGGAGCGGTCGATCAGCCCCAGCCGGTCCCGCTCCCAATCCTCGGAGGCGGTGTCGAGCGTGACGGCGTCCTCGCCCGCGCGCCCGGGTTCGCCGGCCAGCAGGACGCCGGTCTCCTCGAAGGTCTCGCGGACCGCGGCGCACACCAGCGCCCGGGCCGTGCGCACGTCGGTGCCCAGCGTGCGCGCCCACTCCTCGGGGCCGGGGCCGGTCCAGGGAAGGTCGCCGTCGGCGTCGCGCGCGTCCACCCCGCCGCCGGGGAAGACGTAGGCGCCCGGGGCGAACCCCATGGAGCGGACCCTGCGCATGAGCAGGACCTCCACGGGGCCGTCCGCGCCCCCGTCCCGGACGCCGCCGCGGGGGCGCAGGAGCATGACCGTGGCGGCCGGGCGGGGAGCGACGGCGCCGCCGGGCGCGGAGCCGTCCGGCGCCGCGTCCCCTCGCCCGGTGCCGTCGCCTGCCGGGACGTCGCGCATCGGCGTACCCTCCTCCTCGGGGACAGAGCGCCGCGAGACGGGGGCCGCCGCCCCGGAAGAGGGCGACCCGCTCAGCGGACCTCGACGATCATCTCAACCTCGACCGGTGCGTCCAACGGCAGGGCGGCCACGCCCACGGCGGCGCGCGCGTGCACACCGGCCTCGCCGAAGACCTCGGCCAGCAGGTCGCTGGCCCCGTTCACCACACCGGGCTGTCCCGTGAAGTCGGGGGTGCTGGCCACGAAGCCGCCCACCTTGACCACGCGGACCACGCCGGACAGCTCGCCGATCTCGGCGCGCACCGCGGCCACCGCGTTCAGCGCGCACCGCGCGGCCAGCTCCTTGGCCGTCTCCGGGGTGACCTCGGCGCCGACCTTGCCCGTGGCGGGGAGCTTCCCGTCCACGAACGGCAGCTGGCCGGACACGTAGACGTGGTCGCCGCTGCGCACCGCGGGCGTGTACGACGCGACCGGCGCGGCCACCTCGGGCAGGGTCAGGCCCAGCTCGGCGATCCGCTCCTCGGGGGTGGCCATCACAGCTCCCGCTTCATGTACGCGACGTACTGCTGGTTGCGGGGGTCGGTGCCCTCCGGCAGCGGAGCAGGCACGACGGAGACGAGCTCCCAGCCGTCGGCGCCCCAGTTGTCCAGGATCTGCTTGGTGGCGTGCGACAGCAGCGCCACCGTCTGGTACTCCCACTTGCTCATGCGTCCCTCACCCTTGCTCTCTCACCGGCGGACCGCCCCACAGCGGGGCGCCGCACGTCAACGCCGCCACCTTACTCATCCGCGTGCCCCCGCGTGCCCACCGCGGCACCGCTCCCGGCCCCGCTTGGAACGCCCGCATAGACTGCCTGGAGTGAGCGAGAGCGAGCACGGACCGAAGCCTCCGGGGGAGGCCTGCGCGGGAGCACGACTGCACATCGTCACCGGCAAGGGCGGGACCGGCAAGACCACGGCCGCCGCCGCGCTGGCGCTGGCGCTGGCCTCCGGCGGCGCGAGGGTGCTCCTGGTCGAGGTGGAGGGCCGCCAGGGCGTCGCCACCCTCCTCGGCAGCCCGCCGCTGCCCTACGAGGAGCGGGAGATGATGGCCGCGCCCGGCGGCGGCAGCGTGAGCGTGCTGGCGGCCGACGCCGAGGCGGCGCTGCTGGAGTACCTGGAGATGTTCTACGGGATGCGCCGGGCGGGCCAGGCGCTGAACCGGCTGGGCGCCGTGGACTTCGCCACCACCATCGCCCCCGGGCTGCGCGACGTCCTGCTCACCGGCAAGGCCACCGAGGCGGTGCGGCGCCGCCGGGGCGGCCGCCGCAGGTCCGCCGAGAGCGCGCCGACGGCCCCCTTCCACTACGACGCGGTGGTGATGGACGCACCGCCCACCGGACGGATCGCCCAGTTCCTCAACGTGAACTCCGAGGTGGCGGGGCTGGCCCGCGTGGGGCCGATCCGCAACCACGCCGACCGGGTCATGGAGGTCATCCGCTCGGGGCAGACCCGGGTGCACTTCGTGTCCCTGCTGGAGGAGATGCCCGTCCAGGAGACCCGGGACGGGATCGCCGAGGTCGGCGGGCTGGGGCTCAACGTCGGCGCGGTGCTGGTGAACATGGTGCGGCGGCCGCTGCTGGACGAGGCCGACCTGGCCGCCGCGGCGGAGGGGGAGACCGACCTGGACGCGCTGGCCGCCGGGCTGAAGGAGGCGCGTCTGGAGGACGCGCGGGAACTCGCGGCGTCGCTGGCCGCGGAACTGCGCGCCCACGCCCTGCGCGTGCGGCTGGAGCGCCGGATGCGTTCGGACCTGGAGGATCTGGACCGCCCGCTGCTGGAGCTGCCGCTGCTGGAGGGCGGTGTGGACCGCGCCGCGCTGGACTCCCTGGCGCGGCGGCTGGTCGAGCAGGGGGTGCGGCTGTGAGCGCGGCGGTGGAGGCCGGGCGCCTGGACGTGGACGCCCTCGTGGACGACCCCGGCACGCGGATCATCGTGTGCTGCGGCGCGGGCGGGGTCGGCAAGACCACGACGGCCGCGGCGCTGGGGCTGCGCGCCGCCGAGCGCGGGCGGCGGGCCGTGGTGATCACCGTGGACCCGGCGCGGCGGCTGGCCCAGTCCCTGGGGCTGGAGTCGCTGGACGACACGCCGCGGCCGGTCCCGCTGCCGGAGGGGTCGGGCGGCAGCCTGCACGCCATGATGCTCGACATGAAGCGGACCTTCGACGAGGTCGTCAGGGAGCACGCGGACCCCGAGCGCGCCCGGCAGATCCTGGCCAACCCCTTCTACCAGACCCTCTCCACGAGCTTCTCGGGCACGCAGGAGTACATGGCCATGGAGAAGCTGGGCCAGCTGCGCCAGTCGGGGGACTGGGACCTGATCGTGGTGGACACCCCGCCCAGCCGGTCCGCGCTGGACTTCCTGGACGCGCCCAAGAGGCTCGGCCGCTTCCTGGACGGACGCCTGATCCGTTTCCTGAGCGCCCCTGCCAGCACGGGGGCCTTCCGGCTGATCGGCGCCGGGTTCAACCTGGTGACCTCGGCGGTCAGCAAGGTCGTGGGCGCCCAGCTCCTCGACGACCTGCGGTCCTTCGTCGCCGCGTTCGACACGGTGTTCGGCGGTTTCCAGAAGCGCGCCGAGCGCACCTACCGGTTGCTCCAGGCGCCGGGGACGGCCTTCGTGGTGGTGGCCGTGCCGGACACGGACGCGATGCGCGAGGCGGCCTACTTCGTGGAGCGGCTGGCCACCGACGCCATGCCGTTGGCCGGACTGGTGGTCAACCGGACGCATCCGCTGCCGGAGGGGGCGGGCGGAACCCTGGACGCGCACGAGGCGGTCGCCGCGGCGGAGGCGCTGGAGCGTTCGGGCACGCGGACACCGGCCTCGGCGGCCCTGCGGCTGCACGCGGAGAGGGTGCGCACGCGCGGGCGCGAGGTACGGCTGAGGGACGCCCTGCTGGCGGAGCACGGCGGTGTGCGCGTGGCCGAGGTGGCCGCCATGCCGGAGGACGTGCACGACCTGGCGGGGCTGCGCGACGTCGGCGAGGAGCTGGCGGGCCGGGGCCGGTAGGGCGTTGCCGGAACTCAGGCCGCCGAGGTGCCCTCGGCGTGCTCGGCGGCGTAGCTGGCGAGGTCGACGTCACCCTCCCTGCGGGCCTCCTCCAGGAGCGGGCCCCAGCTGGTGACGCCGGGGTGCTTGCGCAGCAGGGCGCGGCGCTCGCGTTCGGTCATGCCGCCCCAGACGCCGAACTCGACCCGGTTGTCGAGGGCGTCGGTCAGGCAGTCGGTGCGTACCGGGCACTCCTGGCAGATGAGTTTGGCGCGGTGCTGCGCCGCGCCCTGGACGAACAGCGCGTCGGGGTCCACCCGCCGGCACAGCGCCCTGGTCGTCCACTGGTCGGTCCACATGCCTCTACTCCCCTGTGCGCACCCGGTCCCCGCGCCAGCGGATCCGGACCCGGGGCACGCGTGTGCCCCGGCCGGAGGGACCGTGGGCTCCCGCTGCCGCGTGGGGTGCGGTGGTCGACGCCCACCCCTGTTGCCTAGAAGTTACGGATTCGTTCGCCGCGCCAACAGAACCCGATGGACCCCCTTCACGTCTCACCAATATGGCCCGCTCGGGCCATTGCGTGGGGGCCCGGTGGCTCTGCGCACCGGACGGGGTGGGCGTGCCGCGCCGCCGAACCGGTCAGTGCCCGGCCGGCGATAGGCATGAAAAGATGTCATGGGGGCACAGCCCGCGGTACGCGGGTCATTTCCGCGCGTTCGCGCACTATCCGTTCCACATCGGACCACTTCGCACGTACGTGGTCACCTAGTCTGATGGGGTGGGTCAGGGGACATTGCTTCAAAGAATCAGCCAACTGGTCGGCGTCGGCGTCGTCGCTGGGCTCCTCGTCGCCGCGCTCGCGCTCCCCGCCGTCGGCGGGCTGGGCATCACGGCGCGCAACGTGGCCAGCGGCTTCCTGGAGATGCCCAGCAATCTGGAGACTCCGCCGCCTCCTCAGAGATCGACGATCTATGACAGCGAGGGCGGCGTCATCGCGGAGATCTTCGACCAGAACCGCGAGCTCGTCGAGATCGAGGACATCTCGCCGGTCATGATCGACGCGATCCTCGCCATCGAGGACTCCCACTTCTACGAGCACGGCGGCATGGACGTGTCGGGCACGCTGCGCGCCGCGATCCGCACGCTCAACGGCGACACCCAGGGCGCGTCCTCGATCACCCAGCAGTACGTCAAGAACGTCCAGATCGAGGCGGCCACCACCCAGGAGGAGCTGGAGGAGGCCTCCGAGACGACGATCGCCCGCAAGATCCGGGAGCTGCGCTACGCCGTCGCCCTGGAACAGCGGATGACCAAGGACGAGATCCTCGAGGGCTACCTCAACATCGCCTACTTCAGCGACGGCGCCTACGGGGTCGAGTCCGCCGCGCAGCACTTCTTCCAGGTGCCCGCCAGCGACCTGGAGCTGCACCAGGCCGCCACCATCGCGGGCCTGGTCCGCTACCCCTACCTCTACAACCCCCGTTTCTTCCCCGAGCAGACCACCGACCGCCGCAACGTCGTGCTCGACCGCATGGTGGCCACCGGCGCCATCACCGAGGCGGAGGCCGAGGAGGCCAAGCAGGTCCCGATGGAGGTGGAGATCTCCACCCCGCCCAACGGCTGCGTGCCCAGCGACCAGCCGTTCTTCTGCGACTACGTCGTCCAGGAGATCGAGAAGGACGAGCGCTTCGGCCAGAACGAGACCGAGCGGGCGCGCTGGCTGCGCACCGCCGGACTCCAGATCCACACCACGCTCGACCCGCAGACCCAGGTGTCGGCGCAGGAGGCCGTGGACGAGTGGGTCCCGCGCGAGAACGAGTCCCGCAAGGTGGCCGCCGAGGTGGTCATCCAGCCGGGCACCGGCCACATCCTGGGCATGGTGCAGAGCCGCAACTACGGGCCCGACGAGAGCAAGCTCGGCGAGACCTCCATCAACTTCGCCACCGACGCGGACCGGGGCGGCAGCAGCGGCTTCCAGGCGGGTTCCACGTTCAAGGCCTTCACCCTGGCGGCGGCGCTGGCCGAGGGTATGCCGTTCGGCACCTCGTTCAACTCACCGACCACCGTGACCGTCTCCGGGCAGCGCAGCTGCAACGGCGGCACCCTGAGCCCCTGGTCGCCCAGCAACGCCGGCGACACCAACTCCAACACCACGCACAACATGATGACCGGGACGAGGGCCTCGTCCAACACCTACTTCGCGCAGCTCCAGGCGCGGGCGGGCATCTGCGACGTGATGGAGATGGCCGAGGACCTGGGGCTGCGGCGCGCGGACGGCACGCTGTTCACCGAGAACGAGCGGACGCTGGCCAACAGCAGCTTCACCCTGGGCAGCGAGGAGGTCTCCCCCCTGCGGGTGGCCAACGCCTACTCGGTCTTCGCCTCGGGCGGGATCCTGTGCGAGCCGCAGGCCATCACCAAGATCATCGACCAGCACGCGCACGAGACGATCGAGATCGAGCCCGAGTGCGAGCAGGTGATCGACGAGGAGGTGGCCGACGGGGTCAGCTACCTGCTGGAGCAGCCCTTCAACGGCGGCACCGCCGCCTCCCTGGGCATCGGCCGTCCGGCGGCGGGCAAGACCGGTACCACCGACGGCTCGGCCGCGGCCTGGTTCGCCGGGTTCACCCCGCAGATGGCCGGCGCGGTCTTCGTCGGCGACCCGCGCGGCCCGCAGCAGTACCCGCTGCGCAACGTCACCATCGGCGACCGGTACTACGGGGTGGTGTACGGGGGGACGATCCCCGGCCCGATCTGGCAGGAGACCATGCGCGGCGCCCACGAGGGCCTGGACGTCGAGCAGCTTCCGTCGCCGCCGTCGCAGTTCGGCTCGACGTCGGCCCCGCGCTCGGAGGAGGACGCCAGCCCGGCCAGTGACGACGGCGGCGTGCCGGACGTGATCGGCCAGTCCGAGCCGGAGGCGGTGAACGTCCTGGAGGCCGCGGGCTACACGGTGAACGTGTCCTCGACCCGGGTCCGCTCCCCCGAGCCCGAGGGGACCGTGGCCGCGGTCAACCCGGACCCGGGGACGCGGCTGCCGGAGGGGGCCACCGTCAACGTGTTCCTCAGCAGCGGCGGCGGAACCGCCAGCGGGCCTGAGGAGGACGAGGACTGGTTCCCGGTCGCGCCCGCGTCGAACTCCCCCGGCCGGGATGACGACTGAAGCCTGACACGTGAGAGGGGCGGCGGTGCACGCACCGCCGCCCCTTCGCGTTCCCCGCCGTTCCCGGGTGGGAAACGGTCGGGCCGAACCCCGCGGGAACGGGCCGGGTACGGTCCGCCCGGGCCTGACCCGGCCGGGCCCGGCCGGGTCAGGTCATCCGGCCAGCTGGCGCTTGACCTCGGCGGCCACGCGGGCGCCCTCGGCCCGACCGGCGATCTTGGGGTTGACGACCTTCATGACCTGGCCCATAGCGCGGGGGCTGTCGGCGCCGGTCTCGGTGACGGCCTCGGCCACCAGAGACGACAGCTCCTCGTCGGTGAGCTGCTTGGGCAGGTAGTCGGAGATGACCTCGCTCTCGGCCCGCTCGGCCGCGGCCTGCTCGGGCCGTTCGCCCTTGTCGAACGCCTCGGCGGCCTCACGGCGCTTCTTGGCCTCCCGGGTGAGCAGACGGGTGATCTCGTCGTCGCCGAGGGAGCGCGAGGTGCTGCCGGCGGCCTCCTCGGTGGAGATGGCGGCCAGGACCATGCGCAGGGTGCCGGTGCGCACCTTGTCACGCGCCTTGATGGCGGTGGTCAGGTCGTTCTTGAGACGGGCTTTGAGTTCGGACATGAGCCGATCCTACGGCGGGGCGTCACGGGGCCACCAACGGTTTGCGCGCGCGGACGCCGTGCGGGCGCAGCTCACATCGGTCCGGCGGCCCTCGGCGAGGATCCGCACACACGTGCTCCGTGGATCTGCGACGATCTCTGTGACGACGAAGGAGGGCGATGGGCGCCGACAACAGACGAATCCTGCGCCGGGTGGGGCGCGCGGCCGCGATCACGGGCGCCGTCGGAGCGGCGGGACTGGTCTACGCCTCGGTCATCGAGCGCAACTGGTTCCGGCTGCGCCGCTACGAGCTGCCCCTGCTGCCCCCCGGCAGCCCGCGGCTGCGGATCCTGCACCTGTCCGACGCGCACCTGACACCCGACCGGAGGATGCTCATCGAGTGGATCCGGGGGCTGGAGGCCTACGAGCCGGACCTCGTGGTCAACACGGGCGACTCGCTGGCGCACCCGGACGCGGTGGGGCCGTTCACGAAGGCCCTGGGGCCGCTGCTGGACCGGCCGGGCGCGTTCGTGTACGGGTCCAACGACCTGTTCTCGCCGCAGCCGAAGAACCCGGCCCGCTACCTGTGGCGGACCAGCAAGACCGACTACAACAAGCGCCGGACGCCGGACCTGCCCTGGCGCGACCTGGGCGGGGCCATGACCGCGGCCGGGTGGCTGGACCTGAACAACCGCAGGGGTGAGCTGAAGGCGGGCGGGCTCGACGTCGCCCTGGCCGGGGTGCACGACTCGCACATCAAGCTGGACAGGTACGAGGAGGTCGCCGGACCCGCCGACCCGTCGGCGGCCCTGCGCCTGGGCGTGCTGCACTCGCCGGAGCCGTCCAACCTGGACCGGTTCGCGGCCGACGGCTACCAGCTGCTCCTGGCCGGGCACACGCACGGCGGCCAGCTGTGCCTGCCGTTCTACGGGACCCTGGTCACCAACTGCGGGATCGACCGCAAGCGTGCCTGGGGGCTGCACGAGTACGGGGACGCGTGGCTGCACGTGTCCGGCGGTCTGGGCACCTCCCCGTACGCCCCGGTGCGGTTCTGCTGCCGCCCGGAGGCCTCCCTGCTGGACCTCGTGGCCTCCTCCTGACCCTCCTCGGCGCTCCGGCCGAAAACCGTGCGCGAGCACTCCCGGGAGTCCGCTAGACTTGTGGACGTTGCTTCGGGGTGTAGCGCAGCTTGGCAGCGCGCTTCGTTCGGGACGAAGAGGTCGTGGGTTCAAATCCCGCCACCCCGACAAAGGAACGGGTGTCCACACAGGTGGGCACCCGTTCTTCGTTTTCGCGGGTCCGGGGCTTCCCCCTGCCGCTCCTCCCCCTCAGAGCGCACGGCCGGAACCGTCGGCTTGTCGGCTTCCGTGCGCCACCGGTGCGTCAGAGGCGACAGCCCGGGTCCACGCGGTGGGCGCCTTCGGCCCCCTGTCCCCACGGCCCGGGCCGGCCGGGCCGACCGCCGCCCCGGCCTCCGCTAGACCGAGGCCAGCAGGACCAGGAGGACCGCGCTCCCCGCGGTGACGGGAGCCGCCAGCGACCACCGGACCCACGGCCGGACGCCCCTCGCGGTCGGGAGCCGCGGCCACCGGTACGCCCCCACCGGGACGGCGGCGGCCAGGAGGAGCACACCCGCGACCCACGCCCACGGGGTCACCAGATGCCAGAATCCGGCGAGGAACGCGTACGTGAGCGCCGCGGCGCCGCCGATCCAGTGGGACACCAGTCCCAGGCGGTCGGTGGGACGGCGCCACCAGCGGCCGGGGCGCCGCCGTGAGGCGAACCCCAGGGCGAGGAGACCGGGGGTGAGAGCCAGCAGGACCGTCGCGGTCGCGTAGATCCTCTCGCCCGCCGCGTTGTCGGGGCTCGGTTCGTCGACGCCGAGCAGGCGGATGCCGATGTCCTCGCTGAACCGGTGCGTGTTGGACAGGACCACGGCTCCCCGGTCACCGGTGTAACCGATCCACGCCGTGTGGCCGTTGGTCGTGGCGTTGCCGCCGTGGCCGGTGATCGGCACCCCTCCCAGCGTCTCCACGTACCAGCCGAGGCCCTGTTCGCGGCGCTCGACGTCCCCCGGCGCCACGGGACGCACGGCCCCGGCCCCCGGGGCGGTGCCCTCCATCACCGACGCCAGGAGCAGGCCGAGGTCGCCCGCGGTCGTGACCAGCCCTCCCGACGGGCCGGAGGCCTCCGAGCCCTCCGGAACGAGGGGACGCCCGAGATCGGCGTTGTGCACCTGAAAGGGGGCGCCGTCACCGGTGGTCCGGATCGCGCTGTCCTCCATCCCCAACGGGTCGAGGATCCGTTCCCGGACGAGCTGGGCGTAACTGGTCCCGGCGTGCGCCGCCAGGGCGTGCCCGAGCAGGTCGATCCCGGTGTTGGAGTAGTGGTTGCCGCCTCGCAGTGCGGGATCGACCCGCACGTCCTCCGCCACGGTCCGCAGGAACTCCTCGACCGACCCGGGCGGGTCCGGGTGACGTTTGGCCGCGAACTGCCACAACGTCTGGAGCAGGCTGGTCTCCTCCCTGGAGAGGCCCGCGGTGTGTGTCGCCAGCTCCTCCACAGTGACGTCGGCGAGTACTGGATCGGCGAAGTCGACGCCTTCCAGGAGATCACCGACCCGGGCGTGCGGAACGAGTTCACCGCGGTCCACCATGTCGGCGAGCAGCATGCCGGGCAGCACCTTGGCGACCGACGCGGACCCGAACCGGGTGTGCTCCCCCACCGGTTCCCGGTCGGCCCCGGTGCTGCCCAGCCCCGCCGTGCGCACGCGCAGTCCCCCGTCCCCGTCCGTCTCCACGAGCGCGACCGACAGGCCGTGGTACCCCGTGGTGTCGGCGATCCCCCCGCGCACGCGCTCGACCAGCTCCGCGTCCCCGTCGGACTCCGCGCCGAGCTCGTAGGGGCGCGGAGCGACGGCGGACGCGCCGACGGTGACGATGACGAGGACGGCGGTCAGTGCCGTGATCGCCCACCGCCGCGGTCCGCGCGGACGGTGTCGGGCAGAGGGGTCGGACGCGGTCACTCGGGTCTCCTCGTCTCCGGCCGGGTCGTCGGTGATCCGGGCTCGCCCGAACCTACGGCCGCGGAACACGGCGGAGCACTACGGGTGGGCCCCGTTCCGGAGGTGGGGCGGGGCCCACCCCGACCAGCACGAAGGCCGGTCCTACGGGACCGGCCTTCGTCGTGTCCGGGGGCGGACAGGGGGCCTTGTGGGCCGGGAACGACGCGACCCCGGCCCGGGTGCGGGGAACCGGGCCGGGGGAGGCGTCGGGCCGCTAGCGGATGTTCACGTCCACGCAGGCGTAGAAGGCGTTGCCGGTGTCGGCGACGTTCCAGCGGGCCAGGATCGTGTGGCGGCCGTTGTAGCCGGACAGGTCCACGTTGTGCTGGACGGTCGAGTCGGGCCGCGCCCCGCCGTCGTCGAAGTTGGCGATGCGCTGACCGCCGATGAAGTACTCCCAGTTGGCGGTGGCGTGCGTGACGGTCAGGGTCCAGGTGAAGTTCAGCGAGGTGCCGACCTGGGTGACGTGCCAGCCGTGGTTGTCGTCGTCGAGCTCGGAGAATCGGGAGTTGCCACCGGAACAGCTCATCAGGCCCTTGGGGCCCTCCACGCTCTGCGGCTCCCACTGGATGCCGCCGCACTGGACCATGCCCGCGGCGCACTGCGCCTGGCGGCTCATGGGCGCCGAGACGTAGCCGTGCGCGCTGGCCGCACTGGCGGGCATGAGGGTGAAGATCAGAGCGGTGGCCGCGGCGACGGCGGAGGCGGAGCGGATCCTGCTGAGGGTCTTCATTGAACGGGGCCCTTCTCTTCGGGTCACGATCCCGTCCGGCCTCGCGGCGCGGTGCGGGGGGTTCGTAGCGGGGTGACCCGGACCGTTTCCGGCCCAGGAAGTGGAGTGCGTCCGTGGGGGCTCGGATATTTCCCCCGAGGACACCGGACAGTGTTGTCCCGGCCATTCCGGGCGTCCCCGGAATTTCCTTCCACCTGTTGTCGGTAGACCGTAAAGACCCTGTCACTACACGTCAATACCCCTGTTGCGCGCGGGGACGGCGTACCACCGAACCGGCGACTCGGCCGGTCGGGCGCATTCCGGCACTGGTACTGACGGCACTTCCTCCATCATTTGCGCCGCGAACTGGAAAGACACCTTACAGTAGCGATCCCCGGTCTGTCGTAAAACGTTGTGGTCCACCGAGCACCCGAACCGCCTGCCGGACCAGAACTAACCAGAGAGATAGATTCTCCTTACCCCTGCTCCGGCGTGGTCCGACGGCGATCCGTTGGCCGTCCGGCAGCGTCCCCGCGACGGCCCGACTGCGGCGCGGGAAGGACCGGGAAGGACCGGCTCCCGCGCCGGAAAACGCGTGGCCGCCTACGGAGGCCGGACCTAGGCTCTCGGGCATGCCCCCGGTCTTCCTCCCCGGCCTGGAACTGTCCCGGGCCCTGTACACGGACGCGGTCGCACCCCTGCTCGCCCGCGGGCCCCGGCCGGTCGCGCACGCCGCCGCGCTGCTCGGCGCCGGTTCCGAGGTCCTCGGACTGGACACCGAGCGCTCCACCGACCACGGGTGGGGCCCGCGGCTCCAGGTCTTCGTGGACGAACCCGATGAGCGCGACCGCGTGCTGGCGCTGCTCGCCGGGGGCCTGCCCGAGCGGGTGCGCGGCTGGCCGGTCCGGTTCGGCCCGAACGACGGCCCTCCCCAGACCTGGCGGCCCGACGCCGACGCGCCCGACGGCCGCCACCTGGTGGAGGTCAGCGGATCCGGCGACTGGCTGCGGGACCGGCTCGGCTTCGACCCGGGCGAGGGGGTGGGGGCCGCCGACTGGCTCGCCACGCCCACCCAGCGGCTGGCAGAGGTGGTGGGCGGAGCCGTCTTCCACGACGGCGTCGGCGCGGTCACACGGGCCAGGGAGCGCCTGTCCTGGTACCCGGACGACGTGTGGCGGTACGTGCTGGCCTGCCAGTGGCGGCGCGTGTCCCAGGAGGAGGCGTTCGTCGGCCGCTGCGCGGAGGTGGGCGACCGCCTGGGCGCGCGGGTGGTCGCGGCCCGGGTGGTCCGCGACCTCATGCGCCTGGCGCTGCTGCTGGAGCGCCGCTACCCGCCCTACTCCAAGTGGCTGGGAAGCGCCTTCGCCCGCCTGCCCGGGGTCTCGGAGCTGACCCCGCTCCTGGCGCGGGCGCTGGACGCGGACGCCGCGGCCCTCGCCGAGGCGTCCTCCCTGGTGGCCGACCGGCAGAACCGGACCGGCCTCGCCGCCGCCCTGGACATCCGGCCCCGACCGTTCCACGGGCGCCCCTGGCCGGTGCTGGACGCGGCCCGGTTCACCCGTGCCCTGCTGGCGCAGGTCACCGACCCCGGACTGGCCACGCGGCCGCCGGTGGGCGCGGTCGACCAGTTCGCGGACAACACCGACGCGCTGACCCGGCCGGAGGTGTTCCGCGCCCTGGGGCCGTGAGCCGCGTCCCGGCCCACGGAGGCACCCCCGTGGACGGGTCCCCTCCCGACCGTCCTCGGGCCCCGGGCGGGAAGCCCGCCGTCGAGCCGGTCAACTACTCCCCTTTCTCTCCCGTCCCCGGGCCCCGCACACGCCCGGACCGCCCCGTCACCGCGGGTGCGCCCGCGGGGGCGCGGCCCTCCCGCACGCGCGGGCGGGGTGCCGTACGATCCCAGGCATGGGCAGACCGTCCGACCGATCACCTCTGCGACGGATCAGCGCGGAGGCCTGCGTCCTCGGCGGCGCGGGGTACGCCGTCCTGCTCCAGATCGCCCACCCCAGCGTCGCCCGCGGGGTGCACGACCACAGCGACTTCTCCTCTCGGCCGTTCAACCGGCTGCTCGGCACCCTCTACTTCGTGTACGGCACGGTCTACGGCACCGAGGAGGAGAGGAAGCGCCTGCACGCCATCGTGCGGGCACTGCACCGCAAGGTGAACGGCCCCGGGTACCGGGCCCTGGACGACGACCTCCTGCTGTGGGTGGCCGCCACCCTGTTCCAGACCGCCTCGCGGCTGCACGCGATGGTGTTCGGTGAACTCGGCGAGGAGGAACGCGCCCTGCACCTGCGCGAGGCGTCGGCGTTCGCCACCGCCCTGGGCCTGCCCGAGGAGAGGTGGCCGGCCTCCCCCGAGGAGTTCGCCGCCTACTGGGACGGCGCCCTGGCCCGGCTGGAGGTGGGCGAGGAGGCCCGCGCCATCACCGGTCAGCTGTTCCACCCGGCGAGCGCGCCCCTGCGCCCGCTGATGCGGGTCCAGCTCCTGCTCACCGGCGGGCTGCTCCCGCCCGAGCTGCGCGAGCGGTTCGCGATCCCGTGGTCGCGGGCGCGCCAGCGCCGCTTCGACCGGATCCTGCGGACGACCCGCGCGGTGTACCCGTACGTCCCCCGGCCGGTGCGCGTCCTGCCAGCCACGCTGTGCCTGTGGACCATGCGGCGCGGAACCCTGGGCCCGCGCTGGCTGGGACCGCCGCGGCGCCGTTCGGGTCCGGGGGCAGGGGCCGGTCCCCGCCGCGGCGCGAGGGGAGCCGTCGGCCGGGACTGACCGCGACCGTCAGCCGAGCGACGCGGGCGGGTGGTCCTCCAGGGCCTTCCTGGCCTGCTCCGCCTCGGCCAGCCCCAGCTCGGTGAAGATCTCCTCGGCCTCGCTGAGGAACCCCCGCGCCCGGTCCGCGGCCATGACCGGTGCGGGCAGGCGTCCGAGGGCGAGCGCGGCACGGGCGACCATGAAGCGTTCGCTGCGCTCGACCGCGACGGCGTGGGCCCTCTCCAGCTCGTCCAGGGCCTCACCGTGGCGTCCGGCGGCCGCGTAGGTCATCCCCAGGTCGACGCGGATCTCGGCGTCGCCGCTGCGGTGACCCGACCTCTCCGCGAGCGCGAGAGCCTCGGTGTGGGACTCGACGGCCTCGTCCCAGGCCTCTGCTGCCCGGTGGGCTATGCCCAGGGCGTTGTGCACATAGATCTGGTTGCCCACCAGATGCAGGTGCACGGACAGCCCCAGCGCCTCGTTCAGATCCGAGAAGGCGGCCTCCAGCTCTCCCAGGCCGGTACGGGCCTCTCCCATGACGCGCTTCGCCTGGATCCTGGCTTCGTTCTGGTCCTCACCGACGACTTTCGCCGCGGCCTGCCCAGCACAGTGCAACGCCTCCGCGTATTCCCCGAGTGCCTGCTTCACAAGGGCGAGGTTGCCCCACTGCAACGCCTCCAGACGGGCGTCCCCCAACTGGATCGCATGGTCGAGCACTCCCTCGAATGCCTCAGCAGCGTCGGCGAGGTGTCCGACACGCTCGTAGACCACACCCAGGTTGGCCAGCGCTCGGATGATCCCTCTGCTGTCACCGAGGGCTGTGAGCAGGTCCCGGGCCTCGGTGAGAAGCCCGAGGGACTCCTCGAAGCGTCCTGAGAGGCAGTATGCGATACCCAGCCCGATGAGGGTCACCGCGCGCCCACGCCGGTTTCCCTGCTTGTCACTGATCTGGAGTACTCGCTGATGAGAACTGATCAACAGACCCATCTGGCCGTGGAGGGCGTAGAAGCGCCACACCGCGTCGGCCATCCGCCAGGCGTACTCGCCGTTGTCCTGCGAGGCGAAGTACTCGATCGTGTCCGACAGGTTCTCCTGGTGGAGGGTGAACCACTTCTCCGCGTCCTCCCGTCCAGACAACTCGATGCGGTAAACGGGGTTCACCTCGACATCGTCGTGTGCGCGCGGGGCCAGGAGGTCAGCGGCCCGCTGGGCGGTCGCCATGTACTGCTCTGCCAGGCGGAGCCTGGCGGCGTCGATCTCCTTGCCGGGTAGCGCCGTGGCCGCTCGGTCCCGTGAGAAGGCGCCGATCAGGTCGTGCAGGCGGTACACGTCCCCCTGGGGCTCCTCCAACAGGCACACCCCGACCAGCTCCTGGAGGATGTCGTCGGCGTCCTCCACGGACATGTCCAGGAGGGCGGCCGCGCCGCCGAGATCGATCGTGTTGCCGATCATCAGGCCCAGCAGGAGGAACGTACGGCTCTGATTCCGGTTGAGGCTCTGGAAGGACAGGTCGATGGCCGCTTCGACGCTCTGGCCTTCGACCTGGAGCTCGTGGAACTTCCGGTTCTGTTCGCCGAGTCGGCGGGCGACGTGCGCGAACGACCACTTGGGTCGGCTGAGCATACGGCCGGCCACCACGCGCAGGGCGAGGGGGAGCCCGCCGCAGATCCGGATGATCTCACGCGCCGGCCCCAGTTCTCGCTGTACGCGTTCGTCACCCAGGACACGCCCGAGTAGTTCCAGGGAGGAATGTTCGTCGAACACCCCGAGGGAGAAGAAGCGGGCGCCGCTGAGGCCGGAGAGTTCATTGCGGGTCGTGATGAGGGTCATCGACCCCGGGGAGGACAGCAGAAGCGGGCTGACCTGGGCATAGCTCAACGCATTGTCGAGGATCACCAGGACCCTGCGTCCCATGAGCGTGGCTCTCCACAGCGCGGAACGCTCGTCGAGGGACTCGGGGACGGCCTCGGATTCGATGCCCACCGCGCGGAGCAGGGCACCGAGGGCGGAGGCGGCGTCCAGCGGCTCCCGGTCCGTCGTGTACCCGTACAGGTCGATGAACAGCAGCCCGTCGGGGTAGCGCTTGGCCGCCTCGTAACCGAAGTGGACCGCGGTGGTCGTCTTCCCCTCACCGCCGCTGCCCGTGATGACACAGACCTGGGCACGGTCCTCTCCGGCACGGGCCGCCTCGTCCAGCTGACGCAACGGTTCATGGCGACCGGTGAAGTCGGGCAGGTCCCTGGGAAGGTCGTTGCGTACTACGAAGCGTTCTCCGGTCTCCTCTTCGGACTGATCCTCCGCCCCGTCCTCGGGAAGGTCCTCCTGAAGGATCCGGGTGTGCAGGGCGACCAGTTCCGGTCCGGGATCGACACCCAGTTCGTCGGCAAGCCTGGTGCGAAACTCCTCATAGACGGAGAGCGCCCTGGCCCGTTCGTTGTCACGCCACAGGGCCGTGATGAGCAGATGGTGCAGGCGCTCCCCGAAGGGTTCCTCACTGGCCAGGGACGTCAGCCGTGTGACCACGTCCGAGTGCCTGCCCAGTCCCAAGGCGCGAGTGGCCCAGGCGACAACGCAGGACCAACGCTCCTCACGCAGGGGGGCGACGACGGAGTAGTCCAGGTACTCCGAGCCGACTCCGGAGAAAGGGGTACCGTGCCAGCACTCCAGCGCCTGTTCCAGTAGTTCGACGGCCGCCTTGGGCTCAGCCGTGGCGGCTCTGTCGCGGAGCTTCCGGAAGCGGTGCAGGTCGACGGAGTCCGGGTCGACCTGGAGGGTGTAGCCACCGGAGGTCGTGGAGATGCTGGCCGGAAAGGTCCTGCGCAGATGGGAGATCTGCACCTGGATCACGGATCGAGCGGTACGTGGTGGGGCATCGCTCCAGAGGTAGCCGATGAGCTGGTCGATGGTGACCTCACGACCCAGATGGACCAGCAGCGCCCCCAGCACGCAGAGCTGGCGCGGACCACCGACCTGAACAGGTCGGCCGTCCGCCCAGACCGTGATGGGGCCGAGCACACCGAATTCCACAAGCAGCAACCCTAGCAAGGGCCATTAGCATGAAATAGGGAATACGGGCATACCAATGACTCCGAGTACCCCCCTCCACACCGGTACTCGGAGTCACTGTTGGACTGCGCCGAAAAGGAGTTACTTCTCCTGAGCGGGCTTCTCCTCGGCAGGCGCGGCCTCCGCGGGCACGGCCTTCTCAGGGTTCCCTTCAGCAGGGAGGGGGTTCACCGGGCTCGGCTCCTGGTAGGGGACCGCCTTCGCCTCGGGAGCGACGTCGGCGACGATCGCCTCGAACTCCTCGTCCACGGTCAGCATCTTCGGCACTCGGACTCCTCTTCTCACGGCACTCGCGTAGAGCCGCAAGGTAGCCCTACGTCTACGAAGCATCAAGGGACCCCGCCTTCCGGCGGACTGGCCACCCGTGGCGGGTTCCGCCTCAAAGCACACCACGGGTGGCATGTGTCCAACGAACGTCGCACTGTGTCGGACCCGCGAGCCGTCCTCTCGCGGGTACGAACGCGTCGAACGTGTTCCACACTAGAGAGATCCTCTTCCACTGCGCTTTCAGTCTTCTTTCAGCACTGAAACCGGTGCGGCGACAGCGGTTCGGGGACCGCGTCATCATCGGCCACCGGGATCCGCCGGGGCCAGCGATTGGCCGGTTGCGGACGGTCAGAGTCCGTTCACCTGGTGTGCGACGGCCGCCGCGCGCCACGCGCCCGCCGTCCGCGGGTGCGCTTCGACCAGGGAGGACACCCTCCGTCGGGCCGCTCCCGCTTCGTCTCCGGCTTTCCGGAGAACGGCGGGAACAAACCGAACGTTCCCCTCATCGCCGAAATCCGGAAAATCCCCGGCCCCGGGAGGCCCGCGTTTGTTCCCGTCCGCCGGGAAGCCCGCGTCGCGGACGCGACGCGTGTTCCCTTGCGAAGCCTTTCGTGCCTCTTGCGTTCTTCCTCCCCGTCCGCGTACCGAACTCCCCCGGACCGGCGGCCCTTCGGGGGAGCACGACACGCCCGGACGGTCACAACGTCCCGCGTGCGCACACCCTCGGCCGGGAACTCCCTGTGGCACCGGGCACGTACACCGGGAGGAGGGCTGCGCGAGCCCGGTGTCGGGCCATAGGTTGCTAGGGAGCGTGCCGATCGGACGGCACCGGCGGTCCCGGAGGGCGCGAAGTTGGAGGACGTGATGCTGGAGGGCGACGGAAACGGCTGGGTGAACCTGCCGGACGGAACCCGCAGGTGGGGGATCTACGGCGCGGCCGGGCTGCTGCTGTACGCCACCGACGCCGCCGGAGCGGGCCACGTACTGCTCCAGCACCGGGCGGGCTGGACCCACATGGGCGGCACCTGGGGCATCCCCGGGGGCGCCCGCAACCGGGACGAGACACCCCTGGAGGCCGCCGTGCGCGAGTTCGAGGAGGAGGTCGAGGGCGACCTGGACGGGTACGACCTCCTCGGCGTCCACGAGGAGGACCTGACCGTGTGGCGCTACGACACGTTCATGGCGAGCCTGCCGACGCTGGCGCCGTTCCGGCCGGGCAACTCCGAGAGCAAGGAGGTGCGCTGGGTGCCGGTGGACTCCGCCGACTCGCTCCCGCTGCTGCCGCCGTTCCGCGCCGCGTGGCCGCGCCTGCACGCGAACCTGGTCTCGGCCTTCCCGGAGAACGGCCGCGGTCCGGGCACTTCCGCGACCGGTTGAGCGTTGGACCCTGCGCAGGGGCCTTCCGCGCACCCGCTCCTCCGGGCCGGACCGGAATCCGGGCGGGGTGCCGGAGGGCGGTCTCGGGGGAATGTCAGGGGCGGATCCCTGATGCGCTCCGGACTCCGGCCCCGCATGCTGAAGGGGACGGCCCGGCGCAGAGCGGTCGTCACGCTATTCGACTGGAGCAGTGGACATGACGCTGGAGCGCGGTAACGCATTCACTCCCGTCGCCTCGGCGACGATGATCTGGCCCTGGACCACCTCGGTGCTGGGGGGCGCCGCCGGCGGTGCCCTCTTCTTCCTCCTCAACCTGGGCTCGGGCCTGGGCGCGATCGCCTCCGGTCTGACCGCGGCGGTGATCTTCTTCTCGCTGATCGGCGGCGTGGGCGGCGTGATGAGCAGCAAGGCCGACCGCCGGGGCAAGCGCTACGCCGCCACCTACCCGTTCCGGTACGCGGCCGTGCCCGCCGGGATCGGCGGCGCGGGGTACGCCCTGGTCAGCATCTTCACCGGCTCGATCATCGGCGGTCTGTTCGGCGGACTGTTCGTCGCGGCGGCGATCTGGATCACCGTTGGTCTCATCGCGATGGTGGTCGGCAACAAGAACGCCTAGGCTCGGTATCTTCCGCCGATGGTGGAAGGCAGATACTCACCTAGGGGAGACAACCGGGCGCCGATGACTGAATCTGCTCGTCAGAAGATGGTCGAGCGGGTCCGCGGGCTCCTCCGCATGGCGGAGGACCCCGCGGTTACTGATGCCGAGAGCCAGGCGTTCACCGCCAAGGCCGCCGAGCTGATGACCCGCCACGCGATCGCGGAGGCCGAGGCCCGCGTAGAGAGGGGCGAGGCGCCGGACGCGATCAGCCGCATGGACTACACCGTCTCGGGGGTGGGGGGCCACGGCAAGGCACGGGTGCGCGCGCTGGCCGACATCTCCGCCGCCTACGGGTGCCAGTCCGCGGTACGGGGCAACAACTCCGAGAACACCGAGCGCGTCATGATCCTCGTGGGCACGGTGAGCGCGCTGGACGCGCTGCGGATGCTGCTGCCGTCGATCTCCATGCAGATGGAGGCCTCCGCGAAGTTCATGAGCTCGTCGCACGTGGCCGATATCCGGGAGCTGCGCAATTACACGCGCTCGGAGCTGGAGACCGAGCGCAAGCGCTACTACCGGTCGTTCGTGCGCGCCTACGGGCAGGCGGTGGCCGAGCGCATCCGCGAATTCCGCGCGCGGTTGCAGGAGATGGCCTCGCCGGGCGGATCGGGCGGGCCGGGGGAGAGTGTGGACGCCTCCCGCGGCGCGGAACTGGTGCTGCTCAACGACGTGCACCGGGTGAGCGAGGAGTTCCAGAAGCAGTTCCCGCAGCTGCGCAAGCACCGGCCCGAGCGCACGCACAGCGCCGCGGGGTACCGGGCGGGCTACCGACGGGGGCGCCAGGCCGAACTGGGGCTGGACACGCCGGTGGGGAGCGGTGGTTCGTCCGCGCTGAACGAGAGCGAGTAGGCCTCTCTCCGCGAAGTTGTCCACAGGCTGTGCACAGAACCGCCCCGATTGTTGTTCTCGCATGTCAGAGGGGAAATGCGAGAGTTCAATCGGGGCGGTTCGGGTGCTCCTGGGGACGATTACCCGGGGTTATCCACAGGAAGAACGGCCTCCTGTGGATAACTCTGTGGATAAGGTGGCGGCCCGGTTGAGAATGGGTCCATAACCTCTTATCAGGACACCCGCAAAGGCTGAACCAGATAGCGGAAGGTGGGGCTCTCCCCCTCCTTGACCGGCACGTCGGTGAACACGGCGGGTTTGGTCGGCTCGGTGAAGTTGAGGTGGGCGGTGTCGGTCTCCACGCCCGCCAGCCCGTCCATGAGGTAGTCGGGACGGAAGGCCAGCCGCAGGGGCTCGCCCTCGTAGCCGACCTCGATCGCCTCCACGGCCTGGGCGTCCTCTCCCGACCCCGCCTCCAGCACGACCTCACCCTCGGAGAAGGCCAGCCGCAGCGGGGTGTTGCGGTCGGCGACCAGCGCCACGCGCTTGACCGCCTCCGCCAGGGGCGTCACGGCCACCTCGGCGCGCGCGGAGAACTCCTTGGGGAACCAGGCGGCGTACTTGACGAAATCGCTGTCGATCAGCCGGGTGGTGGTGCGGCGCTCGCCGTTCTCGAAGCCGATCATGCCCTCGCCCGGGGAGAGGCTGACGCCCTCGCCGCCGCTGGCCGTGGACAGGGCGATGTCCACGTTGGACTTGGTGAGCAGACCGCGCACGGTGTCGCTCAGCGTGCGCGCGGGCACCAGGGCGGCCGCGTCCAGGCCCTGGTCCTCGGGGCTCCACCACAGTTCGCGCACGGCGATGCGGTAGCGGTCGGTGGCGACCAGGCTCAGGGTGTCGCCGCTGAAGTCGAGGTAGGCGCCGGTGAGCATGGGCAGGGTGTCGTCGCGGCTGGCCGCCGGGGCCACCTGGCGCACGGCCGCCGCGAAGGCGTCCGCGGCGACGGAGCCGATGCGTCCGGGCATGCCGGGCAGGGTGGGGTAGTCCTCCAGCGGCATGGTGATGAGGGTGAAGCGCGCGGCGCCGCCGACGATGCGCAGCTTGGGGCCGTCGCTGTCGATGTGCACCGAACCGGAGGGCAGGTTGCGCACGATCTCGGCCAGGAGGCGGCCGGGGACGAGGGCGGCGCCGGACTCCTCGGAGAGGACGTCCACCGAGGCGCGGGTGGAGACCTCGTAGTCGAACCCCGACAGGTGCAGGGAGGCGCCGTCCGGGGAGAGCTCCATGCGGATACCCGAGAGCACCGGGACGGCGGGCCGTGTGGGGAGGGCCCGGGCCGTCCAGGCGACCGCCTCGGCGAACGCGTCGCGGTCCACTCGAAGTTTCACGGTGAGGCCTCCTCGTAGCGCTGTCGTTGCCGACAACGTACCCAGTGGCACCGACAGCCCGCCTCCCCTTGAAGGGAACCGTGCGCGGGTTCCGACCTGGGAGAAGGAGCTGCGAGGCGCTGACCGGGCACGGCTCGCGGAGGGCGGGGCCCGGGAATCGGACGGGGCCGACACCGGCGCGGGTTCCGGCCGGGCGCTGAGCGCGAGCGGGCCCGGCCGGGAACGTGACGGTTGTGGCTCCAGTGGCGCTACTTGCGGTTGGGGCGCAGGGTCCAGGTGATGCTCATGCGACCGGTGACGGTGCCGTCCTCGGTGCGCAGCTCGACGTTGATGGGGAACTCGGGGCGCCTGCCCTCGTCCAGCTCGGCGATGATCTCCTCGCGCGGGCGGCCCAGGACGGCCTCGGCGGTCAGGTCGCCCGTCGCGATCTTCAGGAAGTCGATCGTGGAGGTGGTCGGCAGGGGTACGGCGCGGTCGAGCTGGTCGCCGAAGGTGCCGATGATGATGGCGCCGGAGGCGGACTCGGCCAGGGTGAACATGGCGCCCGCGTGGGGGCCGCCGACGTGGTTGTGGTGGTCGGCGTTGTCGGGCAGGCGCATGACGGCGCGCCCGTGGTCCAGCTCGGTGAAGGTCAGGCCGAGGGTCCGGACGAAGGGGACCGCGGCCAGGAAGCCGACCTTGACCGCATCCGCCGTCTCGGGGTTCATGTGTGCCATGGCGCTCATGTTACTTTCGAGTAACCTATGTGCGCCACCCCCCGGGGACCGGTGGACGCGAACGTGTCCCCGGGCGGGCCGCGCGGGCGGAGGGGCGTGGGCTACCATGACGTGGCGGAGATTCGCTCTCCGCGGGGAGGGTTCGCATAGCGGCCGAGTGCAGTGCTCTTGAAAAGCACCAAGTCCTTGACGGGACTTCGTGGGTTCAAATCCCACACCCTCCGCAGAATCAGGGAGTCTCCCCAGGTGGGAGGCTTCCACGGAACACGGCGAAGGCCGGTGGTCCGGGCCCGTAGCACATTCATCGCACACGGCCCGGGTAGCCACCGGCCTTCGCCGTTCACCGGTCAGGCGGCGAGGACCCGCCGACGGGCGGCGTCCATCGCGTCGGCCACCTCGTCCAGGCGGTCCGGGAACAGGTGCCCGTACCGGTCCAGGGTCATGGTCGCCGTCTTGTGGCCGAGCATCGCCTGCACGACCTTCACGTCCGCACCGGCCGCGATGGCGAGGGACGCGGCGGTGTGCCGGAGCTTGTGGGGGGTCAGCCCCATGCCGTCGAGCCCGGCCGCCCTCACCGCCAGGGCGAACTCACGGTTGCGCCAGTTCCGGATGCGCAGCGGAGCGCCCCGCCTGGTGGTGAAGACCAGCGCGTCAACCGGACGTCCCTCCACGAAGGACCGCAGTTCGGGGACGAGGGACCGGGGAACGGGCACAGTCCGGAACCTGCCGTTCTTCGGAGGCTGTTCGACGAGCCTGCCGTCCACCTCGGCGAAGGTCACGACGACCCGGACCCGCCGCCGGTCCAGGTCCACCCGTCCCACGCGCAGCGCGGCGGCCTCACTCCACCGCATACCGGTGTAGGCCAGGAGCAGGACGAGCACCCGGCTCACCCTGGCCGACGCGAGTTCCTGCCCGTACTTGGTGCGCAGCGTCAGGGAGGCGTCGGCCAGCGCCTCCACCTGGGCGTGGTCGAGGTAGACGTGTTCGGCCTCGCTGGGCTTGGGCAGCGGTACGCCCTTGGCCGGGTTGAAGGGGATGCGCCGGGGGACGCACCAGCCCAGGACCATCGACAGCACGACGTGCGCGTGCCGGGTCTGGGAGGCCCCCAGGTTGCTACCGCCCTCGTCCCGGGGCTTCTGGAGGTGGGCCACCCACACGGCCACGTCCTCGGCGTGGACTGCCGAGAGGCGCAGGTCCCCCCAGCGCGGCAACACGTGGTTGTCCAGGACCGCCCGGTACTGCCACCACGTGGACCGTTTGATGTCCGTGCGGGTGATGAGCCACTTCTCGGCCATCTCCGCCACGGTGACCTTGGCGTCGTGGGGGTTGCGGTAGGAGCCCTCGTGAAGGCTGTTCTCGATCTCGGTCCGCTTCTTCTCCGCGTCCGGCTTCTTCTGGAAGACGCCGCCGCTCTTGATCTTCCCGGAGGGGTCGTAGTAGCGGACCCACCACCGGCCGGGCGGAGTGCGCTTGGACGCCTTGGCCTTGCTCACCGCCTCCGTATACGCCCTGTCCTTGGTGCGGTCGTAGACCCACGCGCGAGCCATGGGGGTGTCTCCTTTCCGTGGGTTACTGGGCCAGGACCCAGGCGTGGACCTCGGCGGGCACGTAGCGCACATACCGGCCGACGCGGTGGGAGGGCGGACCGTCACCCCTGTAGCGCCACTCGTAGAGCGTCTTGGGCGGAACGCGCAGGAAGGAGGCCGTGTCCTTCACCGACCACAGGCCGTGGTCCCGACGCTGTTCCGGAACGGCCGGGATCGCCGTCGTCGCACTCATGCCGTCCTGCTTCCGTGGATTGCCGAAAGATCGTTCCGCCGTGCCGCGTCGAGCTGCGCGCGGCGTTTGAGTGCTTCGCCCACCGCGCGGAGAAGGCGTTGCTCCCGAGGGGCCACGTCGGGGTCGGTGGGTCTGGCCAACTCCCATTCGAAGGAGCCCGAGGAGACCGAGGCCAGCACCGGGGGACGCGGGTTGTCCTCGTCCGCCTGGTCCTCGTTGGCGGGGTCGCTATTAACGCCGTTAATTCCGAGGGCGTTGAGGACCCAGGCGAGCCGGTCCGCCTTGTGATCGGCCAGGGTCTTGCCGGACCACTTGCGCGAGACCAGGACGCGGCGGCCCGCGTAGCCCAGGTGTTCGCGGCGATGAGCCTTGGACCGGCAGAACCCGGGGCGCTGTCCCGGTTTGGCCTCGTCCGGCTGGATGCCGTAGCGCAGCCAGTTGGAGCACCGGGGCGAACACGGCTCGAAGCGCAGGGCATCGAGGAGCCGGTCCACGTGCTGTTCCTGCCGGACCGTTTCGGCCGCATGGCAGTCGGCGATGTCCTTGGTCAGGTACTTGGCCAGGTAGCGCACACACCGGGCGGCATCCTCCGAGCCCGCGACCACGCCCTTGGCGTCCACCTGTCGGCCGAAGCGGACCACGTGGAAGGGTTCGGCGTCCGGGTCGTCGTCCAGGGTGTCCAGCGCCTCATCCCAGGTGGGCAGGACTTCCCCGGTGGTCGGGTCGAGGTAGGTGTTGTTGTCCTCGTCCCACTCGGGCAGGTGGTCACCCTCGAAGCGGACCGTGTCAGCGGCAGGCCACCACACCTGGTGGTAGGTCGCAGCAGCGATCTGGCGCAGCTCCGCCCGGGGAATCGTGCCGCGCGTGGCCATGTGCAGATGCGGAGCCAGGCGGCGTTGGGGTTCCACGGCCGCGAAGTACTGGACATCGAACCCCGCCACCCGTCGCAGGTTCTGCACGAACCGATCCACCAGCTTGGAGAAGTGCAGGGTGTCCCGGGCCGCACGCCGGTAGTCGTACGTCGATGGATCGACGGGGGTTCCGTCCGAGCGCACCCGACCGTAGGAGTCCAACGTCAGGGTGATGAACAGCGAGGGCCGAAACACCTTCCCCGAGGCCGGGTCGGTGAAGGCCCGCCCGACCGTCTTCCTCGTCATGGGTCGCTTGGGCAGGTCGGGCACGTCCTGACGGCGCTTGGTCGAGCGCACCCGACGCAACCCCGAGGAGCCCGAGGAGTCGCCGGAGTGGGTGACGGAGCCGCGTAGGCCGGAGGCGGTGATCTCCTCGTCCAGGTCCGCGATCGCCGCATCCAGCGCGGACAGTTCCTCGGCCGAGGCCGATCCCGTGGCGGCGAGGCGGTCCCGCTCAGCGGTGACCATCGCCCGCTGTTCCACCCAGGCCCGTTGCTGGTCGGTGGGCGGGTCAGCCTCCACCACGGGTTCGGCGGCCAGGTGCCAGCCCTCTTCACACTGGGTGCGCCGCAGTGACCTCTTGCGCTTGGCGCAGGCGGGGCAGCGGGATTCCAGCGTGGACCCGCAGGGGACGTCGATCACTTCCGTGGCACCGGTGGCGAGGTTCGTGCGTCGAAGGGACACCGGGCGGATACACACGCCGTGGTCGGCGGCGACCTGTTCGGCCACCTCACGGGCGAGCGGTTGCGCGAGGCGTTCGGCCCGGGTGGACTTACCGGTAGGCGTCGGCATCAGCCCACCCCCACTACCGCAGAGCGGGAGACCCCCACCTGATGAACACACGAACGCCGCTGGAGTGCCTGATTGTCGGTGTTGGGCTGATCATGTTCGGCACCGCTGGAGCCGTCTTCGATTTTCTGGTCCCTTTCCTCCAGTGGTCTGCGGTTGGGATGGGATCGTTCAACCTCGTACTCGCCCTGGCCCTCTACTGGTCGAAACGAAGTCGGTTCCGCAGGCATCAGGCCACCTCTTCCACTGACGAAGAGCCCAAGCCATAGCCCTCGGCCATGGCGGTGATGTCCTTGTCCGAGACGTAGGCGGCCCGCACCCGCACCGGGGTCGGGGAGCCCTCCAAGCGGACGTAGGCCACCCCGGGAAGAGCGGGGTCGATCAGGTGGGCTTCCGCGCCGCGTTCCCTCGCGCCTTCGCCGAGGACCATGTCCACCTGGGATGCCTCGTCCAGCCGGAGTGCGACCTTGTCGGGGAAGAGGTTGCGCAGGTTCATGACCTCCTTGCGGGGGTCCTGCAACGCCGCCAGGACCGCGAAGCCGACCGAACGTCCCTGTGAGGTCAGGGTGGCAATGGCGTTCTCCGCCCGCCGCCGGATGTCCCGGTCGGGGTGGTAGGCGGTCAGAAAGGCGACCTCGTCCAGGAGCACGACCACGAACGGGTCAGCGGTGGTCGGGATGTGGGAGCGCTGTTTGCCCGCGTAGCGTTCGGCCCGCTCCTGCATCGAGGCCACCGCGCGTTCGAGGAGTGCCACCGCGGATTCGCCGGTGTCGGCGTAGTGGGCGAACAGGTCGCGGCCGTAGGCCAGTTCCATGCGCTTGGGGTCGATCGCCCACACCTGCGCGGTGCCGTCGGCTAGGGCGGGGAGCATGGCGCGGATGGTGGACCAGATCACCGATCCCTTGCCGGCCCCGGTCACCCCGACCACGAGCACGTGGGTTCCGTGCAACCGCAGCAGCCACGGCGAGCCGTCCTCGCGCTGTCCGACCGGAAGCGCGTCCAGGTCCGAGGAGTCCGGAACCGGAAGGGCGTCCAGGGGTTCGGCCAAGGTGTCGCGTCGGGGGAACTCCAACGTGATGTCCCGGGGGCCGTTGACCACCACACGGCATGAGGGGGCGGCGAACCCGTGCGCCAGCTCGGCCACGCGGTACTCAAAGTCGGCCGGAGAGGTGCCCGCGACCAGGGACACCCGGACGTAGTCGGCCCAGGAGTTGCACCGCACACGGCGGATGCGGGGCAGGTAGCGGCGTTCCTGGTAGGACTCGGCCAGCCCGGAGATCACCAACACCGGCTGCCAGTGCCTCTTGTACACGAACAGGTGCCGCCACCACGCCAGCAGACGCAGGGTGACGCAGGTCCGGTAGGAGCCGGGCCAGGTCCGCCACCAGATGAGGGACACCACCGCAGCCACGCCCCACAGGCAGGCGAGACCGGGCCAGTCGAACCACCACCAAGCCCCCGCCGAGACGGTCAGGCAGGCGACCATGACCGGGAACCGGAAAGGCAGGGTGAGAAGGAAGCGGACCAGCCGCCAGATCCAGGAGGCCAGGACGACGATGCCCGGGGTTTCCACAATCGGGGTCGTCCACCGCACCCCCTGGGCGGGGGTGGGCAGGGTCGGGGAGGACTGAGCGGAACCGATCTTGGGTTGGCGCATCATCGCTGGCCGCCGCCGTTCTCGTTCTCGATCTGGGCCAGGAGCCGGTCACGGTCAGCGCGAGCACGGGCGGCGAAGGTCGCGGCGGTGGGGTTCTCCTCACGATCGGCCAGGGTGGCGAACACCCGGGCCTTGAAGTCGAAGAACTCCGCACGTTCGGTGTCGGTAGCAGGCGGGGGGTTGGTCGCGTCCAGCAGCAGACGGACCAGTTCCGGGCCGCTCAGGCCGGACAGGTCACGGGGGTAATCGGACATACTGAAGACACCTCTTCTGAGATTTCGCAGTCGCAGGAGGGATTCAGGGGCGGCCCAGGTGTTGGAGCACCAGGCCGCCCCGCTTACATGGGGGTCAGGCGGCATCCTTCGCAACCGGGGCACGGCGACCGCCAGCGGCACCGCCGGGAGCCTTCACGCCACGGGCGCGCAGCGAGTACGCCACCCGGGGACGACGACCGGAATCGTCGACGTAGGGCATGACCGCCATGGACTCGAACTCGATCGGCCGGAACGGCAACCCCGGGACCTCGTCCGGCAGGGTCGGGCACACCTCGGCGGCGACCTTGACCTTCACCGACTTGGCCTTGCCCCGCGCTTCGGGATCGGCGTCGATCACGTCCACCGCCCACAGCGGCAGGCCCGTGTCCTTGTCGAGTTGGGGGCGCTTGGTCTCGAAGTCGGTGATCGCTTCCACCCCCAGCGCGAACGCACCGTGGGGGAACACCGTGCCGAACGCCACCGGCAACGCACCCTGAATAGCCATCTGATCAACCTTCCACGCGATGTTCACTCAATTACTTGATCGGTCGAGTGGAGCCTAAGAATAACCGGCCACACTCGTCCGGACAAGTGGATATGTGGCCGGTCTTGGAACCGCGTCTACACGGCCGGGTAGGAGTCCTCCAGTTCGTGCAGGTCACCGGGGAGCACCACCTCAGCGACCGCGATCACATCCCCGGAGGCATCGAGTATCCGCGCGGTGATACCCAGGACCGGAGTGCCCTCGTCCAGCCCCAGGGGTTCGCGCTCAACGCTGGTGGCCAGGCGTGCGCAGAGCCGTTCGACGACCTTGGAGGGCCGGAGCTGCTTGACCATCTGCACATGTTCGCGTGCGCCGATGCTGATCGGCTGCGTCTCGCCCAGGTCGGTGCCCTCGGCCACGTCCAGGGGGAACCACAGGGTGACCAGCTCACTCGGTTCGCCCTCGTCCAGGACTAGGCGTTGACGCATGATCGCCGGGGAGCCCTCGGGCACACCGATCGCCTCGGCCACGGCAGCGGAGGCCGGGGCGCGTCCGGCGGTCAGGATGCGGTTGTGCTTGGCCTCCTCGGAGGCGTCGAAGGCGCTGGCCCCCGCGTGGGAGCGTTCGGAGCCCTGTTGCGGGACGCCGCGCACGAAGGACCCGCGTCCGTGTTCGCGGTCGATCCACCCCTGCATGCTCAGGATCTGCAGGGCCCGCACCACCGTGGAGCGCCCGGCCCCGAACTCGCGCACCATCCTTGATTCGGAGGGAAGCATCTCCCCCACCGGATAGGTACCGTCCTCGATGCGCTCTTGGATCGCCCGCACGATCTGTACGTACTTGGGCGGAGCGAACTCCAGACTCGACATGATGTCCACCTGGTGACTCTAGTACTCGTATGGTCGAGTAGCTTACTGTTCTCGGTCGTCTCTGTCAGCAGGTGGGGGCACATATGAACCCCCACTACTGGTCAGAGGACACGGCGGGAAGCACACCCCAGGCGTGCACGTCGCCGCGAAGAAGGATCCCGCGTGCCCTGGGCCCCGTGGTCTCGAAGAGACATCAGGGCACGCGGGGGTCGGAGAAGCGCCGTGGGAAGGACCCTCAGAAGGGTTGCCAGTCCTGGGCGCGCTGCACGGTGTACACGGTCAGGTTGTCCACCGTCGCTCCGCACACCGCCCGGCGCTCGGACTCCACCAGCGCGGCAGCGACCAGCGCCACGTCATGCCGGGCGGCCGACTCGGAGGCCGAGAGCACCGGAGGCACGACCCGGCGGACATGGTTGCACGCCGCCCCGCCCGCGTCGTGGCAGAGCCCGACGACGTAGCTCAGCCGCAGACGTCGCAGCGCCAGGGACGCGGGCAGCACGCACCGGTACCGCTCCACCAGAGGGGTTCCGTCCGGGCCGGTGGAGAGGGCTTCGTAGGTGATGGAGTTCCAGTCCTCGGAGGAGATCCGCACCCGCACGCCCTGTTCCCGCGCCCAGGCGGTCAGGGTCTCCCGGTCGGCGATCGGAGTGGAGGGTTCGGTGGTCATCGCCGCACCGCCCCGACCGCGATGGCCGTGCGCACCAGGTCACGCAACTCGGCCATGTCGTCGAGGGCGGGAGTCGAACGCGCGATCTGCACCAGCAGGTCGATCCCCCGCCGGTCCCGTTCGGCCCGCTGCGCGCGACGCCGGTGCTCCAGGTGGGCGTAGGGGCCGCGTTGGAGGGAGTAGGCGCGGGGGTCGCCCGTGTCCATCACGATGGGGTCCGGCGCGGGCCACAGCTCCACCCGCGCGGGTGCGGGCAGGTAGTAGGCCCGGGGGCCGGTGCGGTGGTGCCTGCCGTGTCGTTTCGGTCGAATCAGAGTCACCCAAGCCCGAATCAGGGCGATAAGGTCGCTCACGTCAGCCTGCTTTCCTCAGGTTGGCCGCGCCCCCGGACGCCTTCCACCGCGTCGCGGGGGTCAGTTGTCTGTAGGCGGTTGCTCCGGTGGCCGGTAGCCATCCGGCAGGAGCGTTCTCCGCCCTTGTGTGTCAGGAGTCCGTACCGGTCCCCCGGCACGCGGTGCACGCCACGACGCGTGTCGCCGGTTCCCGTGTGGTCGAGGAGCGCAGCACTACCAAGCGCCGAGAGCGGACGGTTTTGCGTCCGCGTCCACGACAGGACCTGCACCGCTTCGGTTCAGAGACGGCGGCATCCACCAAGCACGCTCCAGGGGGACGGGTGGCCGCGCCGCTTCGCCAGGTGGCCAGTGCGCCGCTCACACCAACGGACTACAGAACTTCCCCTATACATGAGCCCTTCACATGCACTCATGTATATGGGTTGTGAGATTAGGTTGCCTCACTCATGTACATGAGTCAACCCTGTGGAGCACAGAAGCTTGCCCGAGGAGGCAGGGAGCGGGTGCCTCAGTCCGTGGCGGGGATGCGGTAGTCGAGCACGAACTGGTCGGCGGCCATGATCGTGTCGCACACCTCCACCACACGGCCGACCGTCGTCACGGCGTTGCGCGTCAGATGGATGATCGCGGAGCCGGGACTCAGGCTCAGTGCGCTCGCCTCCTGCTTGGTGGCCAGGCGCGCCCGCACGGTCTCGGTGTACTCGGTGAACTCGTGCCCGTGCTCCTCCAGCCGGGCGTAGATGCCACCGCCGCCGGGGTTCTCCTCGAAGAGTTCGGGGATGTCCCGCGCCACGTCCCACGGGAGATAGGAAGTCGCTTCCTCTGTGGGGGTGCCGTCGCTGAAGTAGAGGCGGCGGCGGGCAAGCACCTTGTCGCCCTCGTCCACGCCCAGGCGCTCAGCGATCTCGGCGGGAGCGGGTACGGGTCCGATGGAGAGGACCTGGACTGTGGGCTTGACCCCGGCCTGTTCGGTCTCGGCGATGTAGGCCGCCTTGCCCGCACGGCGGTGTGAGCGCCGGAAGCGGTCGGAGGACTTGCGGGTGACCGGGGGCCGGGACTTCACGAAGGAGCCCTTGCCCTGGTAGGTCTCCACCAAGCCGGTCGTGCGGAGCTGGGCCACGGCCTTGCGGACCGTGCCCGAGGAGACGCCGTAGCGCTCCATCAGCGCGGTCTCACTCGGGATCTCCTCAGCGGGAGCCAACCGCCCGCCTCTGATCTGCTCTTCGATGTCGTCCGCGATCTGGAGGTACCGGGGCTTCGCGGACCTCGCCCCTACAGTGCTCGCCATAGTCCTTCTGTTCCTCCTATGCTCCTGCACATGAGTAACAGCACCGGAGACAAGCCGTCAACGCCGCTGCACTCCGTGTCCGTAGCGGGGGCCGTCATCCGCGAGGACGGGCGGATGCTGGTGATCAAGCGCAGGGACAACGGCAACTGGGAGCCACCGGGCGGCGTGCTGGAGTTGGACGAGACCCCGCAGGAGGGAGTCGTCCGCGAGGTCCTGGAGGAGACCGGCATCCGCGTCGAGGTGGAACAGCTCACGGGCGTCTACAAGAACATGGCCCGCGGAATCGTCGCCCTCGTCTTCCGATGCAAGCCATCCGGCGGTGTAGAGCTAATAACCTCAGAGTCCGCAGCCGTCGAATGGATCACTTCCGCACAGGCATCAGACCGTATGTCAGAGGCCTACGCGATTCGACTGCTCGACGCACACAGCCCTGCAGCTCCGCATGTCCGAACACATAACGGCGTGCAGCTGACCTCTACATGGTAGGCCAGCCTGTGAACATGACCAGAAACCCAGCACCATGGATCCGCCTGATGAATTTTCGCCCCGGCGGGGAATCTGGCGATTCCCCGCCGAAACAGCGGTCTACCGAGCCTTCCGCTACGCGCTGGTGTGTGCCCCTTAGAGGGATGCTCGGGCGCACCTTCAGTATACATCATGCATCCGCTTACGCTGAAGCGTCGAGTAGAGGTCAAAGTCTCGCCAAGAAACATTCCACCCTTTGCCTTGAGAAATGATATTCCCGACTACGCCGCGGTCGAAAATATTATAACTCCCCAGAATCCCAGCCTTGAGAGAATCCGGAACATAGGGACACGATATAATATTTAGATTCACAATGGCCAACTCTCCATCCCTTGGGCCCCTAGCTTGAATATCCCATATCCATTTTTCGCAAGCCTTGCGCAAAAATTCATAACCCTCCGCATCGCGGATATGCAATAGAATACTGAAGAGGATTATAGAATTCATTTCATCCGGGTAAGCAATCTCGCCTCCTCCGTCTTCAAGAAAACCAAAAAATCTAGATAGCTCATTTTCTGGCAGCAAAAAATCTGTACCGAGATCAGTAAAGCAATCAACTAGTGTAGCTGTAACAGCATCCGGTGTTTGTGTCTGACTAACCCTCCTTAGTTGTGCTGTCAGCTCTTCACGAAAAAAGACCTCAATCTCTTCCTTGTCATGTTTTGGCACCCCTTTAAGCCTTGAATAGCGGAGGACAAGGCTTATAGCACGCGCCAACTTGACTGTTGGGCTCATCCTGGGGGCACCCGAATAAGCGAAAAACATAAACTCAAGAAAATTCAATACCGTGACTGTAGCAGACCTGGAAACTTCCACCGCATGAGAGTACGCTATATCTTTCTTCCTAAGGATATTTTTTGTGCGCTTGACAACTTTTTCGATCGCCCGCTCGCATCGCGCCAGGGTGTAGTTAGCAAGGTCATAATGCTCAACGCCCGTATCTATCAATACACCCTTATACAGTGTTACCAGCTGGTTGGCTTTCGCAAAGGCCCGAGGCACTGAAGATACACCACTGTCCTCCAAAAATATTGCAGCACCCCGTTGGATTAGTTCATTCACTTGATGCTTTGCAACGCTCAACGGAGAGAGCCAGGGAGTTGATTTCCCCTCTTCTTTGGAGGTGTTCAAATGAAGCTTGTAAGCACGAAGGCATCTGGACAATTGCTCCAAGATCACTAGGCGCTTTTTCGGATCCGCCATGAAAATAAAATAGTCATCCACATAGCGCAAGATCCTATAGTCATATCCGGATTCCATGCCCAATGAAGAGAGCTTTCGCCTAAGCTCCACATCAATAGCCTGAAGAATTATCTCGGAAAATATACGAGATACCTCAGAGCCGATAGTTATTCCGCTAGTCTCATTATAGTTGAGACGCTGCATCAACCCATCAAATTCGCTCCCAAAGCTCCCGCTAGACTTTCTTCCCAAATTGTTCTTGGCAAGCCGCCTTCCGTGAGTCGCCCACTCAATAGAATGAGTATATATACTATCGAAACATTTTGCTATGTCCGCTTTGACTAAGTAACCAAACCTGCGCTCAAGTTCGCGGTATTCTTTTGAATCATAAAAATAATAAACATTGGTGTACCTTCTATATGAAAAGTAGGAGCGGAGCCACTCGTACTCTTTGCGATCATTCTCAACTAGATCCTCCCCTCCGCGATCATCATCGAAAAGGACATCACGCACCATGCTATACCGAGCAATCTTAGACGGATGCCTCAAAGAAAACTGGCTTTTTGATGTGTGATATAGAATCATCTCTGAAAATCTACTATAGAAATCTACTATTTCCAACTGCGCAGCCGGATGAGGAACAGCAAGAGTCCGAAAGCCTTTATCTCTATGGCGGACGGTAAAGAGGAATGGGATAGTCCCCGCCCGTGCATCTTTGGCACTAGTGACCCTATAAAAGCAGCCAACGCGAGAATCTGGAGGAAATTTCACTACTCGCCCAAGGACAATTGACAGGTACACATCAGTAGAAAAATCTATTTTCTTGGCGTATATTCCGTCTTCCCTATATTGGATTTTGCACTCGTTAAAGAATCGGTACATCCCCAGGTTGTTGTAGCTCGGCGGCAACTCATAAGGAAGTACGTCGCTGAGCAACACCCGTGAGTCACCCTTGTGGACCTTGATCTTCTTTCTAGGCATTCCATGCCCCCTTCATTTCTTTCAGCTGCTTCCGACTAAACCTATTGAATAGGCGCTCTTTAAAGCCTTTCTCAAAGGACATATGCTCAATCTTTTGGCGCAAATCGGGAGGAAGGTTGTACTGCTGCATGCAGCTACGCAAGTGCTTATCCAAGCGCTCCAATGCCTCAAAGTCAGTTAGATGCGGGTTGGAGAAATAGATGCCAACCATAGCATTCCTCTTATTGTTTACCAGGCGAGTGTTTCCGGTCAAGAACTTGATCCTGTCAATCAACAAACGCCTTCTGCCATGGTTGTCTGGTCCATATTTTTCCCATGCGGAGAAAGATCTGTTCAAACGCTCCAAGATTAGTCTCTCCCGGCGAGCAGAGAGGCATATCTTCAGTCCCTTTTTTTGCTCTTTGGAAATTGTGTAACCCAAAAAATCGACTGTCGACTTCCCAGCGGTAGGAAATGAGGTCCATCCTGTCTTGTTCTCGCTAATCGACAGATTCATCTCAGAGAGTACGCTTTTCATACCTCGCAGCTCTGCGGGCTCTACAATCTTTTCATTAGCATCACGCCCCAACACTAGGACTATGTCATCCACATAGCGAGCATAGTAGATGACATTCTCTTGAACTTTGAATAGCGGGTCTATCTGACTGATAAATAACTCGCTCAACTGGGAGCTGACCCCCACCCCCATTGGAAGGCCAACATCCCTTCCAGTTATCTGAGCATATTCATTAATCAGCCCCTCCACCAGGTAGCGCGATGTTGAACTTAGACTAGATCTCGACATAGAATCGAACAGTAGATCATGACTTATGCTTTCATAGAAAGATCTGATATCTGTTCGCACTACCATCTTGGGCATATCATTGTTCAATGCCTGTGCGAGCCCTGATATGGCTGAACTCCGAGAATTTTGCTGACTAGCAGTTGCAGAAGAAACGTTCCTCTGCAACTGCTTGTCAGCAAAATAAACCTCAGGGGTGCGCTCTATCCCATAGAGAGGTCGACCCTCCCTGTCCCCCTCGTACCTTAAACCCCAAGCAAAAGTCTGGCTCGTTAGGAGGGATGCCAACTTTTCACTTGTCTGCTCCAAAGCCTTGTTGATCTCCTTATCCAGATCAGACTTTTGCTCGGCGATCCACTTATAAGCCTTTTTTACTTGCTCACTGGAGTACTTCCCCTTCTTCTTTCCATCTAGGATCTGCTTGCGATATTCACGAAGCAGGTATTGCTTCTTTTTCACTTCCCCAAAAAAATCAGCGAGGTTAATACCTTTCCTTGTTTGCAGCTCCCAGACCCGGCGCATATTTCGCGAAGAGAAACTTTGATCGAAAGACATTCAAGGTATTCCTATTTTTTGAGCCTTCATAGCGCCTCTGCCGAATTTGGCTGTATGGGATCAAGGCGACGGCGCAAGCGCCGTCGCAGCGGCCTTCGGCCGCCGCTCGGGCTGCGGGCTGCCGCCCGGTCCCGAGCGCGCCCATAGGCTGCAGACCACATGACTTCTCTCAGACGGGCCCGACAGAGCGGGGGCCAGAACCGACCGAATGAAGCCATCGTGCCCTATGACCTGCGTGTATGTCAGGGCTTTTGGTCCCGAAACGGACGGATGTGCTCACCTGTCCCGAGGCACCCGTCAGCGGGTTACGACCGTCTTGGGGGACCGACTCCAGCGCTGACGGGCACCTCGGCCCGAAACCGTGGTACTTAGTTCCAGATGGTTGCTGTAGTCGTGGTTGAGGCGAGCAAAATGAACACGGCTCAGCCCACGCACGCTACGCCGACCGAGCCCCAAGGAACGAACGTCTGCGCCCGCCAGGACCGCAGGAGCACGCTCCACTGCATCGCACATTCATCGCACATGACTCCGAGAAGGCTCCGGAAGCACTGGGAAGCCCTCGGAACATCTGCGCAGGTCACGGAACCATTCGTCGGTTTGTCGACAGGTCGTCAGGGCCCCTCGGCACAACGGGACTTCGTGGGTTCAAATCCCACACCCTCCGCAGTGACCGAGGCCGATGGGTCTGGGCCATGACATGGCTCGGGCCCACCGGTCCTCGGCATTTCCGGGCTTGGGGCCGGGCCGGGCGTCGTGGGAGCGGAAACAGACGGTGCGGGGGCCGGGCGCGTACGTAGCCATGGCCCACAAGGCGTTCTGACGGCAGCAGAACCTACTCTCGGTGTCCCATGCCTCCTACAGGGACGGAAGAGCGCTGTGAGTCGCCTTCTATGCACGCGTTACGCCCTCGTCTACCCCGATTACGGAATCTTCCAGATCATCGACTGCGCTCAGGATGAGCCGGATGCTCCCTTGCCCGGACACGACGACTTCAGCGTCGGTGAGCGCTCCGTGTTCCTCCGCAGCTTCCAGACCAACCTCCGCGTCCGCCTCGACCTGGAGTCCTGGCGATCTGAACCTCCCACCTTGGGCGCGGAGTGGGAGGCTGACCACACCACAGCCGTCACCCTTCCGAGCGGCGTGATCGGCGTCAGCGAGCTGACGTACGGAGCACAGCACAACCTGCTCACCCTCCCCGCACCGGGCCGCTACCGGATTCGGATCGCGCACCGCAACCGCCGCCTGGTCAGCGAGGCCTACATGGCTCTCTTCGACAGGTTCGACGACATACGCGGATCGGGCTTCGCCGCCGCCAAGCGCGACCTCGAAGGTCGCGAGCAGTACCTGGCGCAGTTCTGGCCTGAGCCGTAGACGGCACCGCAGCGGCAGCACTCACGTCAGACGGGCCGGGAGCGCGCACCGTGGCCGGGGCTTGTTCGCTCAGCCGGTTGACGGGAGCAGCGGCGGTCTGTACCGCCGTCGCGAGCGTCCGTTGGTACCGGCGGGTGCACAGGCAGCAGGCCGACCGCGTCAGCGAGGGCGCGGCTCACTCCGCCATGTCGTCGCCGGAATGACGATCGCCACCGTGTCCACGCACCCGCCCACCAGCCGATTCGTCGTTTTGTCGACAGATGGTTAAGGCCCTCGGTACAGCAGGGTTTCGTGGGTTCGTATCCCATAACCCCGCGGAGCCGAGGGCCCCTATCCCATCTGCCAGTTCGTCGGGAAACCTTCGTCGACCACAGGTGTTCTTCGCAGGTCCCGGTCGCTACCTTTCGCGGCGACCGCCTGCCGTGCGCCACGGCTCGGGCAGCGGCCCGCCCGCGCGCAGGTGGACGTCCAGCAGCGACAGCAATCGATCAGCCTCGTGCAGCGCCGCGTAGGCCTCACCGGCGTGATGCGGTCGCGTCCGGAGTGCCTCGGACAGGGTGTCGTACAGGTCCGTGGCGGTGTCCGATCCGGGCGCGGGCCCGAGACGGTCCGGCGGAATCGGCACACTCACGAAATCACCCCCAGACCCGCCAGAAGGTCCCCCACCGGCCGACGCCGCGCCTCGTGGGCCAGGTAGTAGCCGCGTACGAGGGCCTCCGGCGGTTCGACCGGAGGCAGCGGGGTACGCCGGGCGTCGTCGGGCGCCGGGCGCGGGGCGGGGACCGGAGGGGAAGCCGGTGCGCTCGCTACCGTGCCGGGATCGGCGGCGTAGCGGCGCACCCGGGAGGCGCGGCGCCTGCGGGCCTCGGCGCGCAGTTCTCCGGCGAGGATGCGCGGTGCCGCGTGGAGGCCCTGCGCCGGACGAAGCATTCGCAGAAACAGGGGCAACAGATCCATAAGGTGGTGCATGTCGGCGCTCCAGAAAGCGTTGACCACGGCCTCGGACGCGTTGGCGCGCGTCGCGGGGCCCCGCTGTGTGCGGGAGCTTCATAGCACCTTCTTGTATCTCCTCGTATCTATACGTCGCCAGACGTATCTATTGAAGTGGTCTTGACTCGACACGAATAGCTTCGTGTCCATGGAGTTCGACCCTGACGCAGAAATCGACCCGGAAGCGCCGCTCACGGAGTACAAGCAGCTCGCTGGCATCCTGCGTGCGCGGATGGCGCGAGGGGACTGGGAGCCCGGCCGCCGCATGGCCAGTGAGACGGACCTGACCCAGCAGTACGGCCTGGCCCGCTCCACGGTGCGACGTGCCATCGCGGTACTCGTGGAGGAAGGGCTGGTGTTCACCGTGCCCCAGCGGGGCACGTTCCGAAAGTAGTCTCACGAACTGGCGGAATGTGGCTATCAGGATGGAATGGCGCGAAGGTTTCTCCAGGTGGGTGCAGATAGCGGACGAACTGGAGAGGCGCATCCGGGAGGGCGAGTACCCGCCGGGCAGCCGCGTGCCCTCAGTACTCAAGCTCATGGATGAGTTCCAGGTGGCCTCAGCGACCGCGCAGAAAGCGCTAGCAGGGCTACGCGATCGGGGTCTGACACGCACCGACCCCGGTATCGGATCCACCGTCCGGGAGCGGTAGACGGAACTGGCGTGGTCTCTTCGTTCGGGGTGAAGAGACCACCGCAGAGTCATCGAGGTGAGGTGGGCATGCGGCCACCGTCATCTCGGGCGACCGCCCTGGTGACGTGTCGACATGTCGCCGCATCGTTCCGATGCGGCTGGGCAGGTGCAAGCCATGATCGGACGACTGCACACCATCGCCCTGGACTGCCCCGACCCCGGCGCGCTCGCGGACTTCTACGCCGAGCTGCTCGGGCTCCCCGTCACCAAGCGCGAGGAGCACTGGGTGGTGGTCGGGGAGGACTGGCCGCGGCTCGCCTTCCAGCACGCGCCCGACCACAAGGCCCCGGCGTGGCCGGACCCCGAGCGGCCCCAGCAGGCGCACCTCGACGTCTGGGTGGAGGACATCGAGGCGGCCGAGGAGCGCGTGCTGGCGCTCGGGGCGCGCAGGCTCGCGGTCGCCGAGGACGACCCCCGCGATCTGTTCCGGGTCTACGCCGACCCCGCCGGGCACCCGTTCTGCCTGGAGTACGCCGCAGTAGGCGCCTGAAGTTCCTGAGCTGGCTGAGCTGGCTGAGGCACCAGGGACGCCTAACCCGTCCGTGGGCGCGGCCCGGACGGGTGTCCCCGGCTACTCGCTACTCCTCCTCCGCGTGGTGCGGAAGGATCACCACCGGGATCTCGGAGTGGTGCAGCACGCCCTGGCTGACCGATCCCAGGAGCAGTCCGCGCACGCTCCCCCGGCCCCGGGAGCCCACCACGATCGCGTCGGCTCCCTCGGCGGCTCCCATCAGCGCGTTGACCGGGCTGTCCTGGGTGCGCACCACGCTGACGTCGAAGTCGAGGTCCTCGCGCCGCCTGCCGGTGACGTCGAGCAGCATCTCGCCCACCAGTTCCTCGGACTTGCGGTCGAACAGCTTCTCCTGGGGCTCGTAGCCCATGGAGGTCATCGCGATCGGGTCGTAGGGGTAGGGCACCTCCCAGCTGTTGACCACGACGAGTTCGCCGCCGCTCTTGCGCACCAGGTCCACGGCCAGGCGCAGCGCCCGGCGGGCGTTCCTGGAACCGTCCACGCCGACCACGACCCGGCCGAGCGAGGTCGTCGCGGGGCTGCCCCCGTGCGAGGGCACCACCACGACCGGGCAGGCCGCCTGGGCGGCCACGCGGACGCTCACCGAGCCCACGAACACCGACGCGAACGTGCCCAGGCCCCGCGTGCCGAGCACGAGCACGTCGTGCGTCCGGCTGTGGCTCAGCAGCGCCAGCGGCGGCTCCTCCAGGGCGGTCTCGGTCTCCACCGTCACCGACGGTCGGACGCGGCGCACGTGCTCCGCGGCCTTGGTGAGCACCTCGTCGGCCTGGTCCGAGATCTCCGCGGTGGGGTCGAAACGGGCGGGTACGGAGCCGGCCGACACGATCAGCGGCATTCCCAGCGCGTGGACGGCCCGCAGCGGCACACCCCTGCGCTCCGCCTCGGCGGCCGCCCACTCCAGCGCCGCCCGGGAGTGGTCGGAGCCGTCGACGCCGACCACGACCCTGGACGAGTGCTCCTCGTTGCTTGGCATGGTTCCCCCCTTGGTAACGCTGTCCATCATCGCCGGGGAGGACGGCCGTCCCCGGGAACGGCACGGTTCCGCATCGGTCGCCTGCTCTCCCCGGCCGCCCACTTCCCTCAGGCCGCCGTTCTCCCCCGATCGCTCCCCTCGCTCGTCCGCACTTCCCTCCGGTCACTCCCCCTCCACCGGTCACTCGTCCTCCGCCAGCGGCGGCAGGACGGCCACGGGCACCGGCGCGTGCCGCAGCACCCCCTGGCTGACCGATCCCATCACCAGTCCCCGCACGCCTCCGCGTCCGCGCGAGCCCACCACCAGCAGGTCCGCGTCCCGGCCCGCCTCCAGAAGGGCGTCCACGGGGTTGGCCTGCGTCCTGATCGCACTGATCTCCAGGTGCTCGGTCCGCTCGTCGACCACCTCCGTGAGCAGGCCCGCGACGATCTCCTCCGACTGGCGGTCGAACATCTCCTCGTGCAGGGCCCGGGCATCGGCGGCCAGCGACTCGGCGTCCGCGGGCATCGGCACCTCCCAGCTGTTGACCACCACGACCTCCGAGCCGCTCGACAGCGCCTCGTGGAGGGCGAAGCGCAGCGCGCGGCGGGAGGACTCGGACCCGTCCACGCCCACCACGACGCGGCCGCGCCGCGGCGGCGGCTTCTCCTGGTTGGGAACGACCACCACGGGACAGGGCGCGTGGGAGGAGGCGCGCACGCTGATCGAGCCCAGCATGATCGCCCGGACCCCGCCCAGGCCCCGTGACCCCACCACGACGACGTCCTCGGGCAGGGCGTCGTTGAGCAGGACCGCGGGCGCGTCCTCCGACGCCAGGACGGTCGCCACGTCCAGGCCGGGCCGGGACCGGTGCGCGTACGCGGCGCCCGCGGTGAGCAGGTCGTGCCCCGCCTCCCGCTGGTCCTCGACGGCCGTGCGCCCGGCAGCCCCGTAGGCGCCGATGACCACCGGCATCCCGAGGCCGTGCACGATCCGCAGCTGTGTGCCGCGCCTGGCCGCCTCCTCGGTCGCCCAGACCAGGGCGGCGTGGGAGGCGGGTGTGCCGTCCACGCCGACCACGACCGCGGGCGGGCGTTCCTGTGCGTTCATCCCCAACCCCTTCCCCCTCGCCCTTCCCCTGTCCGGAAGCGGGCCCCGGAAAACCAGGGCGGGGGCGGGGGAGGGGCCGCGCGCGCCGTGCCCCGCCCGCGACCGCATCACCTCTGCCAGGCGAACGCCTCCCCGACCGACGCGGCCAGCTGGAGGTAGGCGTCCCGTGTGGCGGGGGCGAGCCGTTCGAGGTCCACCTCCGCGCCCTCCTCCAGGTGCCCGTCCCAGGGCACCCGCACCACGTCGCGGCACCGGCCGGAGAAGTGCTCCTCCAGCCGGTTCAGGTCCACGCTGCTCTTGCTGTCGGAACGCACCATCGACAGCACCACCACGGCGTCGCGGACGAGGCCGCCGTGGCCGTGCGCCTCCAGCCAGTCCAGGGTGGCGCTGGCGCTGCGGGCCCCGTCCACGGACGCCGAGCTGACCAGGACGACCTGGTCGGCCAGCCCCAGCACCCCGCGCATCGCCGAGTGCAGCAGGCCGGTGCCGCAGTCGGTGATGCAGATGGAGTAGAAGTGCTCGACGATCCGGGCGACCTCGCGGTAGTCGGCGTCGCTGAAGGCCTCGGAGACCGCCGGGTCGCGGTCGGAGGCCAGGATCTCCAGTCGGCTGGGCGCCTGCGAGGTGAACCCGCGGATGTCGGCGTAGCGCGACACCAGATGGCGCTCGTTGAGCAGGTCGCGGATGGTCGCCGCGGTCTCCAGCCGCACCTTGTCCGACAGCGTGCCGCGGTCGGGGTTGGCGTCCACCGCGAGCACCCGGTCGCCGCGCAGGGAGGCCAGCGTCGCGCCGAGGGCGACCGTGGTGGTCGTCTTGCCCACCCCTCCCTTGAGGCTGAGCACGGCCACCCGGTGGTGCCCGGCAGCCACGGGTGTGCTCGCTCGGGCCACCAGTTCGCGCTGGCGCAGCACCTTGGCCGACTCCCCCGGGTTGACCAGACCCAGGGTGGCGGCGTGCACGGCACGGCGCCACCCGCCGCTGGGCCCCTGGCGCCGGTTGCGCACGAGGGTGGCCGCGTTGAGCGCGTCTGAGGTCTGCCGTTCCTGTTCGGGGCGCCGGTCCGGTGAACCCGGGGGAGCGGGCGGCGGCGGTGGCGGCGCGAGGTCGGCCCGGGGCCCGGTGAGCGCGGACGGCGGTTCGGGGGTGCGGGACGGCGCCGGACGGGCGGGCTCGCCCGGCGGCGACGCGGTCCGGAACGGCCCGGAGTCCTCATCCAGCCACGCGCCCAGCCCCGTGTCCCGCGCGGTCCGGCGCTCGGAGTCCGTGCCCGGTCCCCCGTCTCCCGGTCCCCGGACGGGGCCCGAACCGGGTGCCTGAAAGGCGAGCGGACCCGATCCCGTCTCCGTCGGAACCGGCTCCGTGGTGCGCGGTCCGCCGCGTGCGTCGTCGCGCTCGTTCTCCAGGGGAGGCAGCTGCTCCGGTTCGGGCACGTCGGGGTCGGGGCGCAGCCTGCGGGGCGCCAACGGGTCCTCGCCCGGACGGGTGGGGCGCTGGAGGCGCTGCCGCTGCGGGCGTCTGCGCGCGGCTCCCGGCACCAGGCGAACCGTGCCCTCCTCCTCGCCGTCGCCGTTGTCGTCGGCGGCCTCGGCAGCGGCGGCGGACTCGGCGGCCTCCGAACCCGCCAGGAACTCCGAGGGTCCGGAGACCCCGGGGGTCCGCGGGGGAAGCAGGGGCTCGGACGTTCCGGAAGGCCCGGGGGCGCCGGGGCCCTCAGGAGTCCCGGTGGAAACCCCGGGAGCACCGGAAGAGGCCGGAGGAACACCGGCCTCGGGCCCCTCCTGCTCGGGCCCCTCCGGCAGTCCCTCCGGCTCGGGGACGGCGGAAAGCCCCGAAGGCTCGGGAGCAGCGGAGGCCGACCGCTCCGGCTCACCGCCGAACCCCTCCGCCCCGCCCGCCCCGTCCGGCGGAGGCGGCGTGTGGTGCCCCATGCCCAGCAGCGGTGTGTCCTCGGGCAGCCTGGCGTAGGGCGGCGGCGGAGGCGCCTCGCCCTCGAAGCCGCCGAACCACTGGTCGTGGGGCGAGGGCTCGGGCGCGGTCGGCCCCGGCGCGGCGGCATGCGGATCGTGCTCCTCCGGGTCACCCGCCGAGCGGTCGGGTTCGACGTGCTCCCCGGCCGCGGGTCCGGGGCCCGTCTCAGAGCTTCGACCCGACCCGTTGTGTTCCTGGTGTGCCACCGGAGTTCTCCTGCTTGAAGGGGGCGTGCTGTGGAGGGAGGGATACCCCAGCGGGGAAGAGACGGGATCCGCTCCCTGGGATCACTCTTACCCGCCCGCCCCCGCCGAAGCATCCTTACGAGCAGGTGAACAGAGGAATCCGTTGCCTGCCGCGGAACCTCCCCGGGTACTGTCTGGCTCATGCACGCGATCCGTATCAGTGAACCGGGCGGACCCGAGGTCCTGGCCTGGACCGAGGTTCCCGACCCCGTCCCCGGCGAGGGGGAGGTCCTGGTGGACGTGGCCGCGAGCGCGGCCAACCGGGCCGACGTCTCCCAGCGCCAGGGCAACTACCCGCCCCCGCCCGGCGCCTCCGAGTACCCCGGGCTGGAGTGCTCGGGCACCGTCGCCGAGCTCGGCCCCGGCACCGAGGACTCGGGCTGGTCCGTGGGCGACCGGGTGTGCGCCCTGCTGTCCGGGGGCGGCTACGCCGAGAAGGTCGCCGTTCCGGTGGGCCAGCTGCTGCCGGTCCCCGTGGGCGTGGACCTGGTGGAGGCCGCCGCGCTGCCCGAGGTGGCCTGCACCGTGTGGTCCAACCTGGTGATGGTCGGCGGCCTGCGCGCCGGGGAGACCGTCCTGGTCCACGGCGGCGGCAGCGGCATCGGCACCTTCGCGGTCCAGTTCGCCCGCGCCCTGGGCGCCCGGGTGGCGGTCACGGCGGGCAGCGGGGAGAAGCTGGAACGCTGCCGTGAACTGGGCGCGGAGATCCTGATCAACTACAAGGAGGAGGACTTCACCGAGCGCGTGCGCGAGGCGGGCGGCGCGGACCTCGTCCTCGACATCATGGGCGGCTCCTACCTGGACGCCAACCTGCGCTCGCTGGCCACCAACGGCCGCCTGGTGATCATCGCGCTGATGGGCGGGCGCCGCGCCGAGGCCGATCTGGGGCGTATGCTCGCCAAGAGGCTCTCCGTCCACGCGACGACCCTGCGTTCCCGCCCCCTGGAGGAGAAGGCCGCCATCGTCTCGGGAGTACGCGAGCAGGTGTGGCCGTTGGTAGAACAGGGAGTCGTCCGCCCCGTCGTCGACCGCTCGGTCCCGATGCGGAACGCGGCGGAGGCGCACCGCGTCATGGAAACGAGCGCGCACACCGGAAAGATCCTTCTTCCCCGTTGACGGCGTGCCGGTGACATCCACGTAAGGGGACTGATGAGCAGCGCAGAGAACCCGGAGGAGCAGGCTCGGATCCTGGTCATGGGAACCGACCGCGACGGGGACGGCGAGGAGGGCGCGGAGGAGCCGCGCACCCTCGCCGACATGGTGGAGCAGCCCGCCAAGGTGATGCGGATCGGCAGCATGATCCGGCAGCTCCTGGAGGAGGTCAAGGCCGCTCCCCTGGACGAGGCGAGCCGGGCCAGGCTCAAGGAGATCCACACCTCGTCCATCAAGGAGCTGGAGGACGGTCTGGCCCCCGAGCTGATCGAGGAGCTGGAGCGGCTGACCCTGCCGTTCGCGGAGGGCGCGGCACCCAGCGACGCCGAGCTGCGCATCGCGCAGGCGCAGCTGGTGGGCTGGCTGGAGGGGCTGTTCCACGGCATCCAGACCACCCTGTTCGCCCAGCAGATGGCGGCCCGCGCCCAGTTGGAGAACATGCGCAAGGCCCTGCCGCCCGGCGTCGCGGGTCTTCAGGCCCAGGGGCCCGGCGTCCCCGGCGGCCTGGACGAGGAGCGGCACGGCTCCGGCCCGTACCTGTAGCGCCGAACGAGGAGCCCGCCCCCGGCCGGGGCGGGCTCCTCGTGTGTCCGGCGCCGGGGCCCCGCGGCCCGGGTGTAAGGGTGCCGGGCCCCGGGTGCTACCTGCCCTTGGCGACCGGCTCCAGGACGTCGCGGCCCAGGTAGGGGCGCAGCGCCTCGGGGACCACCACGGAGCCGTCCTCGCGCTGGTGGTTCTCCAGGATGGCGACGATCCAGCGGGTGGTGGCCAGCGTGCCGTTCAGGGTGGCGGCGAAGCGGGGCTTGCCGTCCTCGTCCCGGAACCGCACGTTGAGGCGGCGGGCCTGGAACTCGGTGCAGTTGGAGGTGGAGGTCAGCTCCCGGTAGGTCTCCTGGGTGGGGACCCACGCCTCGCAGTCGTACTTGCGGGCGGCGCTGGTGCCCAGGTCGCCGCCGGCGATGTCCACCACGCGGTAGGGCAGCTCCAGTTTGTCCAGCATCTCCCGCTCCCAGGCGAGCAGCCGCTTGTGCTCCTCGTGCGCCTGGTCGGGGTGGGTGTAGACGAACATCTCCACCTTGTTGAACTGGTGGACGCGGATGATGCCGCGGGTGTCCTTGCCGTAGGAGCCCGCCTCGCGGCGGAAGCACGGCGACCAGCCGATGTAGCGGTTGGGCAGGGCGTCGGCGGGCAGGATCTCCCCCGAGTGGTACCCGGCCAGCGGCACCTCGGAGGTGCCCACGAGGTAGAGGTCGTCGGCGGGCAGGTGGTAGACCTCATCGGCGTGCGAACCGAGGAACCCGGTGCCCTCCATGGTCTCGGGCCGCACCAGCACCGGCGGGATCATCGGCGTGAAGCCCGCCTGGACGGCCTGGTTCATGGCCATGTTGAGCAGCGCCAGCTCCAACTGGGCGCCCACGCCGGTGAGGAAGTAGAACCGGGCCCCGGAGACCTTGGCTCCCCGCTCCATGTCGATGGCGCCGAGCATCTCGCCCAGCTCCAGGTGGTCGCGCGGGGTGAAGTCGAACGAGCGGGGGGTGCCGACGGTCTCCAGGATCCTGAAGTCGTCCACGCCGCCCTCGGGCGCGCCCTCCTCCACGAGGTTGGGCACGCCGGACAGGAGGGCGTCCAGCTCGTCGGCGAGGCGGCCCGCCTCGGCCTCGGCCTCCTTGACCTCGGCGGCCATGGCCTTGGCGCGGGTCAGGAGTTCCTCGCGCTCCTCCGGGGAGGCCTTGGAGACGGACCTGCCCACGCTCTTCTGCTCGGCGCGCAGGGTCTCGAACCGGGACAGCGCGGAGCGGCGGTCGGCGTCGAGCCCGAGCAGGCGGTCGGCGACGGAGGGGTCCTCCCCCCGTGCCCGCTGCGAGGTGCGGAGTCGTTCGGGGTCTTCTCGAAGAGCGCGAAGGTCGATCACGTCTTGCAGGTTACCGTCCGGGCCCGATCCTCCCGACATCTTTTCCGCAACCGCGTCATGGACGCCCGCTGACCTCGTCCTTCACGTGAAAGACCGAGGAGGGGGACGATCGTGAAGCCGTTGAACGAGATGACCGCGGAGGAGCTCAGCAGCGCGCTGGAGGTGCTGGGGGCGACGCGTCCTGAGGACTTCGCGCTGAGGCTGGCGCTGTGCCTGGAACTGGACCGCGCGGACGCGGGGGAGGATGTCCGCCGGGGCGTCCCGAGGGAGGTGGTCCGGGCCTGAGGACCACCGGTCCCGGGGGTTCGTGGGGAGCGTGAACCCGGGACCGGGCGGGAGCGGGCGGCCAGCGGTCGGGGCCGCCCGCGCTTGAGCGCCGCGTGGGGAGCCGTCCGCGGAGCCGGGGCCCGGCCTCAGTCGACCCGGCCTGCGCGGATGCGCGCCAGCCACTGCTCGGCCTCGGCGAAGTCGGCGTCGGTGGCCGGTCGGGGCCGCAGCGGCGGGTCGTTCTCGGTGGTCCGGCCGCTGCGCGGGTAGCTGCCCAGGAAGCGCACGTCCCGGCAGACCCGCCGGATGCCCATGAGGGCCTCGCCGACCCGGGCCTCGGCCACGTGTCCCTCGGCGTCGATGCAGAAGCAGTAGCTGCCGAGCCGGTCGCCGGTGGGGCGCGACTCCAGCCGGGTGAGGTTGACCCCGCGCACGGCGAACTGGTTGAGGACCTCGATCAGGGCGCCGGGGTGGTCGTCGGCGATGAAGGCGACGAGCGAGGTCAGGTCGGCCCCGGTGGGCCCGGGCAGGGCGCCGGGCCGGGACAGGTAGATGAAGCGGGTGGCCGCGTCGGAGCGGTCGCCGATACCGGAGGCCAGGGCGTGCAGACCGTAGCGCTCCCCGGCGATCACGGCGCAGATGGCCGCGTCGTAGGGGGCGCCGGGCTCGGAGACGGCGCGCGCGGCGGCGGCCGTGGAGGAGACGGTGTGCGTGTCCGCGTCGGGCAGGTTGCGGGAGAGCCAGCCCCGGCACTGGGCGAGGGCGTGGGGGTGGGTGGCCACCCGCTTGACGTCCTCAAGCACCGTCCCGCCCCGCGCGAACAGGGAGAACTCGACCGGGACCGCGGTCTCGCCGGTGACGAGGAGCGGTTCGCCGTTGACGAGTTCGGCGATGGTCGCGGTGACACCGCCCTCGACCGAGTTCTCCAGGGGGACGACTCCGCCGTCGACCGCGCCGGAGCGGACCGCGTCGAAGACCGCGGCGACCCCCTCGCAGGGGACGCGGGCCTCGTCGGGCGCGTCCGGACGCAGATTGCGCAGCGCGGCTTCGGTGAAGGTGCCCTCGGGGCCGAGGTAGGCGTAGCGGTTGGGCATAACACCAGGCTATACGGACCGGTGCGCCGGGTGCGGCGGTTCGGGACGCGGCGCGGGCCCGTGTCCGGGGCCGGACCGGAGTCCGGGCCGTGTCGGAGCGGTCACCTGCGCGCCTCCGACGCGGAGGCGTCCGCCTCCCGGGCGCCCTCCCCGCCGGTCTCCTCGTCGGCCGGGGCCTCCGGGCTCGGCCGGGCGGCCGTCGCGTTCCCGGTGGCCGGGCTCCCGGTGCTGCCCGCCGCGGTGGCGGAGGGCCCCGGTCGCACCGTGACGTTGGCGGAGGCGATCGGCCTCGCCGCTCCGACGCCCGAACGCACGGCCGCGACGGGGGGTCGGCGGTCGGCGCCGACGCGCCCGATGGTCCTGCGGATCACGGAGACGAGGCCGCGGGGCTCCTGCTCCTCCCGGTCGCCGCCCGGGACTGCTGGGTTTGACGGGACCGACGGAGCAGTTGAGGCGGGCCGGACGGCCGGGGCCGCGGAGGCGGCCTCTCGGCCGTCGTCCGCGACCTCAGAGGCGACCGGGGCTTCGGGGTCCGCAGTAGCCCCGGTGGCCGGAGCACCGTGCTGATCACCCGTGGCGTTGGAGAAGACCGGAGCGGCGTTCGGTGCCTCCCGGTCGCCGCCCGGGGCGGCTGAGGCTCCCGTGCCGGTTGAGGCTGGCATGACCTCGGAAGCCTCTCGGTCGTCATCCGCGACGGGTTCGGTGGCGCGGGCCGTCCGTGCTGACGGGCCCGCCGGAGCCGGTTCGACGTTCTCCCGGGTCGCGCCCGTGCCGTTCGGGACGGTCGAGGCTGCCGGGGCTTCCTCGCCCCGCTCCCGGACCGGGCCGGCGTCAACGGCCTCCGCGTCCTCACGCGCGCCCCGCTCCCCGTCCCGGGACGACAGGGATCCGGGCTCCTCCCGGGCGGCGGACGGGGGCGTCGGACGGCCCCCGGCCGAGGACACCGCCTGCGCCGAGGGGCTTCCCGCGGTCGCGGCGGCGCCGACGCCCTCCCCCAGGCGGGCCGACCTGACGACCCGGTACTCCTCCGGGCTGAGCAGGGTGTCGCACTCCCCGCCCACCACCGCCTTGGCGTACGTGCGCGACTCGGTGCGCCCGTTGATGGAGGTGACGACGACGCCGTCGCCCTCGCTGTTGAGCAGCGCCAGGGAGAAGGAGCGGGCGCCCGACATCTCCTCCAGGGCGTCGTAGTGGAGCACCGCCACGTCGCGCACGGCGAAGGGGTCCACGCCCGAGGCGCTGACCGCGGCGGCCCGCTGGGCGAGTGCCCGGGACTCGCTGCCGACCACACGGGCACTGGACAGCGCGTGCCAGCCGAGGGCGAGCGCGCCCAGTCCCGAGAGCATTCCCGTCAAAGCCAGGATCGTAGTGAACACGGAGCGAGCGTATAGCTACACAGTGCACCCATGTGGCTACTTCGGGCGGTTTCTCCAAGTCATGTGCCCGATTTTGCGGGACAGTTGCCGTCCCGCCGTGCGCGTGCGCTCACGGGTGCGGTCCCACCCGCGCCGCACGGTGGGCCGCAGTTCGCGCACCGCCAGGGCCCTGGCCACGTCCGCGAACTGGTGGGCCCGGTGCAGCTGAGCACGCAGGTCGGTGCCGGTGGCCCGGTGCTCCAGCGGCACCTCCACCTCCAGGACCCGGTAGCCCGCCCTCAGCACGTCGATGGTCAGGCCGGTCTCCACGCCGAAGCCGGGGGCCAGCGGCCTGGCCGCCTCGAAGGCCGCGCGCGTGAGGCAGCGCTGGCCGTTGAGGGGCTGCTCGGGCTCCCACCCGGTGGCCTTGCGGACGCCGCCGCGCGCGAGGCGCACCACGAACCCGTGGCCGCCCAGGCGCATGCGGGTCGCGGGGAAGAGGGCGATGGTCATGTCGGCCTTGCCGTCGCGGACCGGTTCGACGAGCGGCGCCGCCTCCGCGGCGGTCGCCTCCAGGTCGGCGTCCAGGAACAGCAGGTGTCGGGGGGAGCGCGGGGTCCCGTCCCCCGCCTCGTGCTCCTCGATGAGCCGGACGCCCTCCGCGCCCGTCTCCATCGCGGCCCCCTTGCCGCGGTTGCGGCTGTGCCTGATCACCCGGGCCCCGGCGTCGAGCGCGAGCTCGGCCGTGCGGTCGGCGGAGCCGTCGTCGACCACGACGACCAGGTCCACCCCGGGCAGTGCGCGGGCGGCCTCGACGGTGCTGCCCACGCGCACCGCCTCGTCCTTGGCTGCGATGACCACGGCGATCGCGGTCCCCTCGGGACCGGCGCCCTCCCCACGAAGCACGCGCGTCCCGTCTACTGGGCGGTGCCGGTTCCCGCGGCCACCGGCAACGCGTCGAGGTCGGGGTGGATGACGAACACCGCGTCGAGCCCGGTCACCTCCAGGACCTTGGTCACCGCGGGCCTCGGAGCCACGAGTTCCAGGTCGCCGTCCTTGTCGCGGGAGCGCTTCATGGCGGAGAGCAGCACGCTGATGCCGGTCGAGTCGCAGAACTCCACCCGCGACATGTCGACGACCAGCCGTCGCGCCCCGTCCTCCAGGGCTCCGATGAGCTCGTCACGCAACTGGGGTGCCGTGTACAGGTCGATCTCACCGCCAACGGTTACCACCGCGACGTCTTGCTGAGACCGGCTTGATATCTTCAACTCCACAGTCGTGACTGTAGCGGCCCCACCAGCGCCGGGCCACCTCGTTGGCGGTGTTTCGCGACATCGGTGACGTTCCTCCGCGGTGGCGGCGCCGCCGTGCGGCGGCCTCCCTCAGAGCAGGGCGCTGCGGGCCCTGGTGTCCTCGGCGGCGCCCAGCCGCAGCTCGACGACGTCGGCGGCGTCCGGGTACGGGTTCGCCCCGAAACCCTCCGGCAGCCCCCGGGTCGTGTCCTCCTCCTCGGCGGCGGAGCCCTCGGCGGGGATCTCCAGGACCGCCCACACCGTGGTGGTGGTCGCGTCCATCTCGGTGCCCCAGCGGCCGGACAGGGACTGGACGATGCCCAGGCCCCGGCCGCCCAGGCCGGAGACCGAGGGCCGCGCCACCCGGGGCATGGTGCTGGAGCCGCCGTCGCGTACGGCGATCTCCACCCAGCCGCACGCCCCCGACCCGCGGTCCACCTCGGCCCGCCAGGACACGCCGACGCTGTCCTCGGGGTTCTCGGGGGTGGGCAGGGGGCGGGCGTGGCGGAGGGCGTTGCTGACGAGTTCACTGAGGACGAGGGCCGCGTCGTCCACGCACTCCTCGCTGACGCACATGGCGCGGAGGTCGCGGCAGAGCCGCTGCCTGGCACCGGCCACGGTGGCGGGGGTGTGGGGGAGCGTGACGCTCCGCTCGACCTTGTGCGGGCTGTCCCCCGCGTCGAGTGGGGTGTGGTCTCCTGACACGTCGAAATCCCTGCGCGTTGGTGCTTTCTCGGGCCGTCCGGAACCCGCCCGATGTGTGCCAGCGAATTCCACCAGGGGTGGAAATGCCCCGTTCACCTCGGGAGGAAACCCACCGCGAGGTGAATCACGGTGTACGGCTCGCACGTCGGCGCGGGGATCGCTGACGGGACAGGGGTTCGGGGGTTGGTGAGGTTTTTGTTGTCTCCTGGGACTCAGGTTGCCTGTGGAGCGGTTCGCCGCGTGCAGAGGCCCCCTCGCCCCCGCCGGAGTGCAGCGGCACGGTGAACCGCATGCGCGTCCCGCGCTCCAGGCGCTGGGCGGTCACGTCGCCGCCCTGGTCCCTGGCCAGCTGGCGCACGATGTAGAGGCCGAGACCGAGCCCGCCGAAGCGGGACTCCTCACCGCGCACCCCGGACTGCACGAAGCGGTCGAAGATCCGCTCCTCGTCGCCCGGGCGCAGGCCCACGCCCTCGTCGTCGACCACGACCGCGACGGCGTCGCCCTCCTCCCGCGCGCTCACGCGCACGGCCCCGCCCCGGGGCGAGAACTTGAGGGCGTTGTCCAGCAGCTGGTCCATGATCATGCTCGTGGCCAGCGGGTCTCCCGCCGTGGGCGGGAGGCCGGGCAGGTCGTCCAGGGTGACGTCGTGCCGGTCGGACAGGGGCCGGAAGGCGCTGACCGCCTGCCGCAGCACCTCGGGCAGGTCGAACCGTTCGCGGCCGACCCGCATCTCGCCGCGCGCCACGTCCGAGCCCAGCTGGAGCCGGTCCACCAGCGCGGCCAGGGCGGAGGAGCGCTCCGCGATGGTGCCGACGGCCTGGTACTGCGAGTCCGGGCTGAGCCGGGACCACTTGCGCAGGAGGGTGGTGGCGTAGCCGTGGATGACGGTGATGGGTGTGCGCAGCTCGTGTCCGCTCGTGGCCAGGAACTCCTCGCGCTCGTCCTCCATGGCCTTCTGCGCGGTGATGTCGCGGAAGTCCACCACCCACTCGTGGGTGCGCGGGATCTGCGCCATCAGGATCTCCAGCCAGCGGCCGTCGCGGAGCTTGTGCTTGACGGGCTGGCCGTGGCAGGCGGGCAGCGGGAAGGGCGGGTGGCGCCCCTCCATCACCTCGGCCGGGTAGCCGGTGAGCTCCACCGCCGACCGGTTCCACTTGCGCACCCGGCCGCCGAAGTCGAGCACGGCGATACCGTCGGCGCTGGAGTCGGCCACGGCCTGCTCGTGGACTCGCTGGCGGTTGAGCTCCTCGTAGGCCAGCGCGTTGCCGATCGCCACCCCGGCGTGCGCGGCGAGCAGTTCGAGCAGCTCCAGCTCCACGTGCCCGACCTTGCGCTGGCTGTAGAGCGCGTAGAGGGCGCCGTAGGGGCGGCCGTGCACGTTGGACACGCCCAGCGCGATGGTGTGCAGCCCGGGCAGGTCGGCCCAGACCAGGTCCTGGAGGCCGCGGGTGTCCTCGTTGGCCAGCAGCACGGACTTGCCGCTGCGCAGCAGCTCACCGAACAGGCTGTCGTCCAGCGCCGAGCTGAACCCCTGGAGGTCCTCCGACAGCTCCGAGATGCTGACCAGCTCCACGCGGTCCTCGTTGAGCAGGACGAAGCCGCCCGCGTCCGCCCCGGTGAGCTCGGTGATGCCGCGGGAGATGCGGTCGAGCACGGTCTTGAGGCTGAGGTCGGCGTTGATGTCGACGACCACGTCGGTGAGCCGCCGCACGAGACGGGCCCGCTCCATCGCCGAGGAGCGGGCCTGCACATCGCTGTCGGAGGGGTAGAGGTTGAGCACCCACCCGGCCACGCCGCCGTCGGCGCCGGGCACCCGGTTGGTGTTGATCCGCACGTCGACGACCGCGCCGTCCCTGCGCACCCGGCGGGTGTGGATGGACAGCGGGGTTCCGGCGCGCACGTGTTCGAGCACCGCGCCGTGCTCGGCCCTCAGCTCAGCGGGGACGATCGGCAGCTCGCCCCCGAGCACCTCCTCCGCACGCCAGCCGAACAACCGTTCGGCGGCCGGGTTCCAGAGGGTGACTCGGAGTTCGCTGTCGACGCAGACCACCGCGTCCGCTGATGCGGCCAGCACGGCTTCGGCGCTGAGGGGCGCGCGCTCGGAACTCACGACGTCATAGTGCCACCCGGGAGCGGCCCGGGGGCAGGGCTTTGCGCAATCGGAGCCAAATCGGCTCCGGCGCGCTGGGTCGTGTTCCTCGGACCATTTCGGGCTCGCGACCACCGGGCTGCCTCTCGCTGCACCGGTTTCGCTTGAAAAGCCAACCAGGCTGACCTGCGCGAACCGTCTTGCGAGAGATTACCCGGACGGCCGCTCGCTGATCCGAAAGCCTCCGCGGAACACTCCCTAGATCACCCGGGGCTCCGCGCCGCCCTCCGCGGCCATGTCGCGTCCGGCGTGCTGCCAGGCCTGCATGCCGCCGGAGACGTTGACCGCGTCCCACCCGGCCTGGTTCATCGCCGCGACGGCCTGCGCCGAGCGGCCGCCCACGCGGCAGACGACGTAGACCCGCTGGTCGCGCGGGATCTCGCCCGCGCGCTCGTTGAGCCGGCCGAGCGGGATGTGCGTCGCGTCGGGCGCGTGGCCCGCGTTCCACTCGTCGTCCTCGCGGACGTCGAGGAGGTAGGCGCCCTCGGGCACCTCGGTGGCGTTGGCCTCCGGAACACCGCTGCCGAACATGTGACCCCCTGTATCCGTGTACTCCGAAAAATGTGAGAATCGGGGGAACCCGTCGGAAACCCCCCGCGTCCGAACTGTATGGCTCAGCACACCTTCGCGACGGCCCTGCCGGTCCGCCTCGCCGCCCTCGCAGCCCTTGGCCTGCTCCTCACGGCCTGCGGCAACGAACCCGCCGAGGTGAACGCACCCGAGTCCGCACCCGACGACACCAGCTCCTCCGCCTCCGACGCGGCCTCCCCGTCCCCGGGGGAGACCGGGGACGGGGAGGCCGAGACCAGCCTCACCATCGAACGCACTCTCAGCGGGGACGAGGGCCTGGAGCCCGCGGAGGGCTACGAGGAGGGGGTGTGGACCCTCACCTGTTCCCCCGCGGGCGGCGACCACCCCGACCCCGAGGCGGCCTGCGCCGAGATCGAGGCGGTCGGCACCGGCCCCTTCAGCAGCGGCGACACCTCCGACATGATGTGCACGATGCAGGTGGGCGGCCCCGAGGTCGTCCACGTGACCGGGCACGTCGGCGGAACCGAGGTCGACACCGAGTTCAACAAGCGCAACGGCTGCGAGATCGAGCGCTTCGAGACCCTGTCCACGGTGCTCAACCCCTGACTGGGGCGGCACCCGACGGCAGAGCGGGGAGCCGGGCCGCGCCGCCCGGCTCCCCGTCGCGCGTGCGCCGTCCGTCCACAGGCAGCGGAAGGGGATCGCCTCCGAAGGGCCGACCGGGAAACCATGGACACGGGGGCGTGTGAGGCGCCCGTCGGCGGAACCTGGTCCCCCCGCATCAAGGCTAGGCGCCGACCGACAAGCGACACCAGAGCGTTCTCTGTGCTGTGGACAACCGCGGGCTCCCCGTCGCGCGTGCGCGCGGACCGGGTGGGAGTCGCCGGCCCGACCGCCCCGGAGCCGAACCCCGTCGCGCGTGCGCGCGGACCGGGTGGGAGTCGCCGGCCCGACCGCCCCGGAGCCGAACCCCGTCGCGCGTGCGCGCGGTTCAGGCGGTGCGCGCGGTGTGCGGCGTGTCCCAGAAGGCCACCTCGTGGCGCATGCCCTCCAGGAAGAGGCGCTCGGCGCGCGCGGGCTCCGGAGCGGCCTCCTCCAGCATCCTCCCGTAGTGCCCGGTGAGGGTGGTGAACTCCGGGTCGGCGTAGGTGTCGACCCACCGGCGGTAGCGCGGCTCCTCCGGGCGGCTCTCGGCGAGCGCGAGCCCGAGCTGGTTGTAGCCCCACATGCACGGGTACACCGCGGCGAGCCCGTCGCGGTAGTCGGCGGCGGCGTCGAGCAGCCAGGCGGTGTAGGCCGCGCACGCCGGGCCCTTGTCCCGGGTGGTCAGGTCGGCGCCGAACTCCCCGGACAGGGAGCGGTGCAGCTCCAGTTCCTCGTTGAGGGTGCTGTGCGCGATGCCCACCAGGTCGGCGAGGTGTCCGTCGGGGGCCTGCCAGGCCAGCCGGGAGAAGGCCCGCGCGTAGTCGAGCAGGTAGAGGTGGTCCTGCTCCAGCCAGTACCGGAAGGCGCGCTCGTCCAGGTCGCCCCGGGCGATCCCGGCGACGGTCGGGTGCGCCAGCTGCTCGGCGACCAGCGGCCGCCCGATCTCATGGAGTCGTTCGAGAATTCCCACGCCCGAAGTGTCCCATCCGCCCCTTCGGAGATTCCGGGCGGCCCGGACGGCCCGGGCGGCTGCCCCCGGCCGCTTTCCCGAAAGTTTCGGGCCTCATCGGATTCCCCTGGACGTGCCTGACGAAACCCCTTCTCCGCTGTCGGCAGGCCCTCTTTTCGGCACTGCAGGTCACCACCTTCCTGTGACGTATATCTCTCACGGGGGTTGACCTGCCTACCGCGACTACGTACATTCTCCGTCAGTAAGTTTCGATACTAGACTCGAAAGTTTCGGAATTCCATGGCGCGCGGGCCACCATCCGGACACACCACTCCCCCGCATCCCCACTGAGCACAGAAAGGCCCACCCACATGACCGGACCCTCGGAACACGTCGCGGACCGGGAGGCCGCCGACGACGGTTGGCGGAACCCCTCCCTCCCCGGCGCGACGCGCGTCGAGCGACTGCTGGGATCGATGACCCTGGAGGAGAAGGTCGCCCAGCTTCACGGTGTGTGGGTGAGCGCGGACGCCTCCGGCGAGGCCGTCGCACCGCACCAGCACGACCTCACCCAGGAGCCCCCCGCCTGGGAGGAGGTCATCGAGCACGGCCTCGGCCAGCTCACCCGGCCCTTCGGCACCGCCCCGGTCGATCCCGCCGCCGGCCGGGCGTCGCTGGCCCGCAGCCAGCGGGAGATCATGGCCGCCAACCGCTTCGGCATCCCGGCCCTGGCCCACGAGGAGTGCCTGGCCGGGTTCGCCGCCTGGACCGCGACGATCTACCCGGTCCCCCTGGCCTGGGGCGCCAGCTTCGACCCCGAACTGGTCGAGCGGATGGCCGCGCAGATCGGCGCGAGCATGCGCCGGGTCGGCGTCCACCAGGGCCTGGCCCCCGTGCTGGACGTGTCCCGCGATCCCCGCTGGGGCCGCACCGAGGAGACCATCGGCGAGGACCCCCACCTCGTGGCGACCGTGGGCACCGCCTACGTGCGCGGCCTCCAGTCCGCCGGGATCGTGGCCACCCTCAAGCACTTCACGGGTTACTCGGCCTCCCGCGGCGGCCGCAACCTCGCGCCGGTCTCGATCGGCCCGCGCGAGTTCGCCGACGTCCTGCTGCCCCCCTTCGAGATGGCCGTGCGCGACGGAGGCGCCGGGTCGGTCATGTCCGCCTACAACGACAACGACGGGGTGCCCGCCGCCGCGGACACGCGCCTGCTCACCGGCCTGCTGCGCGACCAGTGGGGCTTCGAGGGCACCGTGGTGGCCGACTACTTCGGCATCGCCTTCCTCCAGACCCTGCACCGCGTCGCCGACTCCGCCGAGCGGGCCGGCGCCCTGGCCCTGACCGCGGGCGTGGACGTCGAGCTGCCCACCGTGCACTGCTACGGCGACCGGCTCACCGCCCTGGTCCGCTCGGGCGAGGTGCCCGAGGAGCTGGTCGACCGGGCCGCCCGGCGCGTGCTGACGCAGAAGTGCCAGCTGGGACTGCTCGACGCCGACTGGTCTCCGGAGCCCGGGGACCCCGCCGTCCCCGTGGACCTGGACCCCGCCGAACACCGCGCGCTGGCCCGCGAACTCGCCGAGCGCTCGGTGGTCCTGCTCTCCAACACCGACGACGCGCTCCCCCTGGCCGACACCGGGGGCCTGGCCCTGGTCGGCCCGCTCGCCGACACCGCCGACGCCGTGCTCGGCTGCTACTCCTTCCCCGCCCACGTGGGCAGGCGCCACCCCGGCACCGCCGTCGGCGTGGAGATCCCCACCCTGCTGGAGTCCCTGGGCGCCGAACTGCCCGGCGTCCGCGTCGAGCACCGCGCCGGGTGCTCGGTGGACGGCGACTCCACCGACGGCTTCGCCGAGGCCGTGTCGGCGGCCGGGCGCGCCCGGGTGTGCGTGGCCGTGGTGGGCGACCGCTCCGACCTGTTCGGCCGGGGCACCTCCGGCGAGGGCTGCGACGCCGAGGACCTGCGCCTCCCCGGGGTCCAGCAGGAGCTCTTGGAGGCCCTGGCCGACACCGGCACCCCCGTGGTCGCGGTGGTGGTGTCCGGACGGCCCTACGCGCTGGGCCCGGTCGCCGACCGGCTGGCCGCCGTCGTCCAGGCATTCCTTCCCGGCGAGGAGGGCATGCCCGCCGTGGCGGGGGTGCTCTCGGGCCGGGTCAACCCCAGCGGGCGCCTGCCGGTGTCCGTGCCGCGCGCGCCCGGCGGCCAGCCCGCCACCTACCTGGGCCCCGACCTGGCCCACCGCAGCGAGGTCAGCTCGGTGGACCCCGCCCCGCGCCACCCCTTCGGCCACGGCCTGTCCTACACCCGGTTCGTCTGGGAGGACCCGCGTGTGGACGCGGGCGCCGTCCGACCGGAGAAGGTCCCCAGGGTGGGCACCGACGGCGAGGTCACCGTGGGCTGCACCGTCCGCAACGTCGGCGGCGCCGCCGGGACCGAGGTCGTCCAGCTCTACCTGCACGACCCCGTCGCCCAGGTGGCCAGACCCCGCAGACAGCTGGTCGGCTACGCGCGGGTGCACCTGGAGCCCGGGGAGGCTCGGGCAGTGGACTTCTCCGTCCACGCCGACCTGGCCTCCTACACCGGCCCGGACGGGCGGCGCCTCGTCGAACCCGGCCGCCTGGAGCTGCTGCTGTCCGCGTCCAGCGAGGACGTCCGGCACACCGTGCCGGTCCTGCTCGACGGGCCCACGCGCGTCGTGGACCACACCCGGCGCCTGGCCTGCGGTGTCCAGCTCGACCCCGTCGACCGGCCCGGCGGGTCCGACCGGGAGGAGGTCGCCGCACGCGGCTGAGCACCGCTCCTCCGACCGGATCGAGGCCTCACCGGAACGGGTCTCGATCCGCGAACGGCTGGAGTGGGTGACCGAGGGGAGAGGGGGGACCGGGGCTGAGGACACGGGTGCCGGGACCGGGCCGGGCGGGGACGCCCGGCCCGGTCCCGGCCCGTGGTGCGCTCCCTGTCCGGCCGCGGGGCCGGAGGGAGGGACCAGGAGAAGCGGGAAAGCAGTGGAGCGGTCGAACGACCCTCGCCGGGTAACCTGACGCCACCGGGGTACGAAGAAGTCGTGCCCCAAGGCCGACCGCGAGCAGCAACCCGCGCCAACCGGGGGTACGGGGGTCGCCCCCCGAAAAACAGACCGCGGGCTGCCGCGAGCCGACCGGAGGTCAGCGAGCAGCAACCCGCGCCAACCGGGGGCACGGGGGTCGCCCCCCGAAAAACAGACCGCGGGCTGCCGCGAGCCGACCGGAGGTCAGCGAGCAGCAACCCGCGCCAACCGGGGGCACGGGGGTCGCCCCCCGAAAAAGAAACCGCGGGCTGCCGCGAGCCGACCGGAGGTCAGCGAGCAGCAACCCGCGCAACGTGGGCGAGGAGGGATTTGAACCCTCACATCCTTTCGGACACACGGACCTGAACCGTGCGCGTCTACCGTTCCGCCACCCGCCCGAGTGACATGCCATTCAGTTGTGTTGCCAGGTGAACCGGGCTTTTCGGCCGTTTCCCCCTGGCGACATGCATAAGGCTAGCACGGTCTGAAGGTGGGTCGCACACGCTTTTCGGACCACCGGTCCGCGGCCCTCGGGCGGCCGTCCCGGGGGTGTGCCTGAAACCAGGGGCACCTTGACCCGGTTACGATCGTCTACACATACGAAGTGGAGTACAAAGGGAGGTACCTCGTGGGAGTGCTCCAACGCTTCGAGCGCAGGCTTGAGGGCATGATCGAAGGCACCTTCGCGATGGCCTTCAAGTCCGAGCTCCAACCGGTCGAGGTGGCGAGCGCCGTCCAACGTGAGATGGACGAGCGGGCGGCCATCGTCGCCCAGGGCCGCACCCTGGTTCCGAACGACTTCATCGTCGAGCTGGCCAGCAGCGACAAGGAGCGCCTCGAAGTCTACGCCGACAGCCTGGGGCAGGAGCTGTCCAAGCTGGCACGCGACTACGCGACGGAGCAGGGCTACTCCTTCGTCGGGCCGGTCCGCGTGCACTTCAGGTCCGACGAAGGCCTCAAGACCGGCCGCTTCCGCATCCGCTCCGGCGTCGTGCGGGGCACCATGGTCGGCAAGGACGGCGAGGTCCGCCAGCCCGTCGGCGACCCCGGTCCCAGCGGGGGCCAGCAGCAGGCCGGGCGTCCGCGCCTGCTGATCTCCCCCGGCGGCGCCGCCGCCGAGGGCGCCATCGCCAGCCACGGGATGCAGCAGTCCTTCGAGCTGACCACCCCGGTCACCCTCCTGGGCCGCGGCACCGACTGCGACCTGCGCCTGGTCGACAACGGCGTCTCCCGTCACCACGTGGAGATCCGGCTGGACGGCGACGAGGCCGTCCTCGTGGACAAGGGGTCCACGAACGGGACCTTCGTCAACGGACAACAGGTCAGGCAGGCCCGCCTGGTGGACGGCAGCAGGATCAGCCTCGGCCGCACCACCATGACGTTCCGCCGCGACTGACGTCCAGTGGCGGAACCGGAAAACCAACGCGGTTCCGCCGGCGTCTGACAAGGGGCGGGCCGGGCTCAGGCCCGCTGTCGGATATCCGGCCGGGAAGGTAGTCTCCGCGAAGACCTGACCGATCGGGCACAATGGCCGCGGCCGAAGGCCGCGTCCAGCGACCTCGAGACTCACCGACCCGAAGGTGGGCAGACACGGTGGCGGCGCAGATGACCGCCATCCCGGCCGAAGCACGACAGGGGCTGAAGAGCAGTTCGATGTCCAACTTGACCCTCATACTGATCAAGATCGTGTATCTCGCGGGGCTTTGGCTGTTCGTCCTCACCGCGATCGGTGTGATCCGCACGGATCTCTTCGGCTCCAAGAAGAAGCCCCGGAGGAAACCGCGCCCGGCGGCGCCGCGCCGGGACCAGGACCCCTCCGCGTCGTACTCGTCGGCGCAGCCCGCCCGGCCGCCACGGCAGCCCCGCGCGCGCCGGAACGAGCCCACGGCCCTGGTCGTCACCCAGGGGTCGCTCAAGGGCACCAGCGTCGACCTCGCCTCGCAGCCCATCCTCATCGGACGCGCCCCGGACTCCACGCTCGTCATCACCGACGACTACGCGTCCGGCCGCCACGCGCGCGTCTACTCCGACAACGGCCGCTGGTTCGTGGAGGACCTGAACTCGACGAACGGCACCTACCTCGGCCAGCAGAAGCTGAACCGCCCCCAGCCCATCACGGTGGGGCAGCCCATCCGTATCGGCAAAACCGTCCTGGAACTGCGCAAATGACAATCGCTCTCCGATACGCGGCGTACTCCGACGTAGGATGCCTCCGCGAAGGCAACGAAGACTCCGGCTACGCCGGCCAGAACCTCCTCGCGGTCGCCGACGGCATGGGCGGTTACGCGGGCGGCGAGGTGGCCAGCTCCATCGCGATCTCCTCGATCCGCCGCCTCGACTCCGAGCCGCCCCGGTCCGACGAGATGGCCGAGGTGCTCCAGCGCGCCGTCGAGCAGGCCAACGCCTCCCTGTCGCGCAGGATCATGGAGGAGCCCCAGCTGGAGAACATGGGCACCACCCTGACCGCCATGCTCTGGGCCGGTCCGCGGGTGGCGCTCATCCACATCGGCGACTCCCGCGCCTACCTCATGCGCGGCCCCCGCTTCGAGCAGATCACCCACGACCACACCCTGGTGCAGACCCTGGTGGACGAGGGCAAGATCACCGAGGAGGAGGTCGCCACCCACCCGCAGCGCTCCCTCATCCTGCGCGCCCTGGACGGCAAGAGCCCGGTCGACCCCGACATCTCCATCAGCGAGGCCAAGGCCGGCGACCGCTACCTGCTCTGCTCCGACGGGCTCTCCGGCGTGGTCAGCAAGAAGACCATCCACGAGACCCTCGCCACCGAGGCCGACCCGCGCGGCGCGGCCAAGAAGCTCATCGAGCTGGCCATCCGCGGAGGCGGCCCGGACAACATCACCGCGGTCGTCGCCGACGTCATCGAAGCCGAGACCGACAGCGAGGGGCCCACCCGCACCTCCCAGGTGGTCGGCGCCGCCGACCAGCGCCGCGAGAACGTCGACCAGGGCAACGACACACCCGCCAGACGGGCGCAGGAACTGCGCGGGGGATCCGGCGACACCGCCGAGATGGACCCCGTCCGCGACGAGCCCGGCCCGGACGCCTACGCCGCGGCCGGCGCCTACCAGGAGCCCTACAACGGCGAATACGACGACTACGAGGCCCCGCCGGCCGACCGGCGGGGCCGTCCCGAACCCGAGTACCGCCGCAGGCGCTGGTGGCCGATGGTGCTGGTGTTCGTGGTCGTGGTCGCCGTCGTCGCGGGAGCCACGTACTACTTCGGCAGCCGCTACGTGAACAGCCAGTACTACGTGGGCCCCTCCCCCTCGGGGGACACCGTCAGCATCTACCAGGGCATCAACACCGACATCGCGGGCTTCAGCCTGTCGGAGGAGGTGGAGGAGACCCGGATCAGCCTGGACTCGCTCTCGGAGGCCGACCGCGGCTCGGTGGAGAACACCCTGCCCGCGGAGAGCCTGGACGACGCCAGGGCGAGCGTGGACGTGCTGAGCGAGGAGACGTCCGGGGCCCAGGCCGAGGAAGGGTCCGGGTGAGCCCGCGTGAGTAAGGCTTCCGAACCCGAGGCGCCCACCGCGCTGCCGCCCGTCAAGAGGCGCAACGCCGAACTGGTCCTCATCCTCTTCGCCATCGTCATCACCATGGCGGGCATCGCGATCGCGGGCGTCAACCTCAACGGCCGGGTCCCCGGCGCGATGTGGACGGTGGGCCTGACCTTCGCGGCCCTGTCCGCCGCCGCGCACGTGGCGATGCGCTTCGTGGCGCCCTACGCCGACCCGCTGATCCTGCCCTGCACGCTGTTCCTCAACGGGATCGGCGTGGCGATGATCTGGCGGATCCAGGCCGGTGAGGCCGAGGACATCGAGCGCGCCGGGGCCGGTTCGCAGGTGATGTGGACGGCGATCGGCCTGGTCCTGTGCTTCCTCATCATCATCTTCCTCAAGGACCCCCGCGTCCTCCAGCGCTACACCTACGTCAGCGGCCTGGTCGCGATCATCCTGCTCGCCCTGCCGATCGTTCCCGGCCTGGGCCAGGAGGTGTACGGCGCGCGGCTGTGGATCACCCTCGGCCCGTTGGGCACCATGCAGCCCTCGGAGTTCGCCAAGATCGCCCTGGTGATCTTCCTGGCGTCCTATCTGATGAGCAAACGCCAGGTCCTGCAGATCGTCGGCAAGCCGATCAAGGTCGGCCGCTTCACCCTCATCGAACTGCCCCGGGCGCGCGACCTGGCGCCGATCCTGGTCGGCTGGGTGCTGGCCATCGGCATGCTGGTGCTCCTGCGCGACCTGGGCACCTCGCTGCTGCTCTTCGGCACGTTCCTGGCGATGCTGTACGTGGCCACCCAGCGCTCTTCGTGGGTGACCATCGGCCTGGTCCTGTTCGCGGGCGGGGCGTTCGCGGCCTACCTGCTCTTCTGGCACGTCCAGGCCCGCGTCAACATCTGGCTCAACGCCTTCGACCAGGAGGTGTACGAGGCGGTCGGCGGTAGCCAGCAGCTGGTGGAGGGGCTGGTGGGCATGGCCTACGGCGGCCTCTTCGGCACCGGCCTCGGCGCGGGGGCCCTGTACGACACCTTCGCCGCCGACAGCGACCTCATCCTCGCCACGATCGGCGAGGAGCTGGGCCTGACCGGCCTGCTCGCCATCCTCATGGTGCTCGGCCTGTTGGTGGAGCGCGGCATGCGCATGGCGCTCGCGGCCACCGGTGCGTTCAACAAGCTGCTGGCCAGCGGTGTCGCCTTCCTTCTCGCCTACCAGGTCTTCATCGTCCTGGGCGGCCTGACCCGGGTGATCCCGCTGACCGGCTCGACCACGCCCTTCATGGCGGCGGGCGGTTCCGCGCTGCTGGCGAACTGGATCATGATGGGGATCCTGCTCCGCATCAGTGACAACGCCAGGCGCCCGGCACCGCAGGCCATCCAGGACGAGGGCGCGACACAGGTGATCCAACGATGAACACACCGATCCGCAGACTCAGCATCTTCGCCTTCCTGCTGATCCTGATCCTGATGGCCAACGTCACCTGGCTCCAGGGCTTCCAGGCGCAGGCGATCAAGGACGACCCGCTCAACCGGCGCCAGTTCACCGAACGGCTCAGCGAGGCCCGCGGCCCCATCCTGGTCGCGGACGACAACGTGGCCTACTCGGAGAACATCGCCGACGAGGGCCAGTCCCCCGAGTACCAGCGCATGTACCAGGGCGGCGGCCTGTACACGCCGATCGTCGGCTCCTTCCGCACCTACGGCGCCTCGGGCATCGAGCTCACCGAGAACCCGCTGCTCGACGGCAGCGACGACCGGCTGGCGGTGCGCAACTTCCGCGACATCATCACCGGCCGCGAGCCCGAGGGCGCACAGGTCCAGCTCACCCTGGACCCGGAGGTGCAGCAGGCGGGCTACGAGGCCTTCCAGGGCCTGGGTGACAAGAACGGCGCGGCCGTGGCGCTCGACCCCAGCACGGGGGCGATCCTGGGCGCGGTGTCCTACCCGTCCTACGACGCCAACGAGGTCGTCAGCATCTCCGACATCAACGCGGCCGTGACCAACTACACGGAGCTGGAGGCCGACCCGCGCAAGCCGCTGCTCAACCGGGCCCTCCACGAGTTCTACCCGCCGGGTTCGACGTTCAAGGTGGTGACCGCCGCGGCGGCCATGGAGCACCTGGGCGCCACCCCGGAGACCACCCAGGAGGCGCCCGACGTGCTGGAGCTGGGCGGCACGCTGCCCAACGCCACGCCAGGCGGGACCTGCAACGGCGGCCAGCCCGACACCCTGGCGCACTCGATCCAGATCTCCTGCAACACCTCGATGGCCAACTGGGCGATCGAGATGGGCGGCGAGGCCCTGTCGGAGCAGGCCACCGCGTTCGGGTTCAACCGCGAGGAGGAGCTGACGGTCCCGCTGCCGGTGATCCCGAGCAGCGCCCCGGTGGAGACCGACCGCAACATCCTGGGCCGCGCCGGCATCGGCCAGTCCAACGTGCAGGCGACCCCGCTCCAGATGGCGATGGTCGCCGCGGGTGTGGCCAACTCGGGTGAGGTCATGAAGCCCTACGCGGTGGACACCGTGCGCGACTCGGACCTGTCCGTGGTCACCCAGACCAGCCCGGAGAGCTACTCGCAGGCGGTCAGCGCCAGCACGGCCGAGGACCTCACCGAGATGATGACCGCGGTCACCGGCCCGGGCGGCTCGGGTACCAACGCGGCCATCTCCGGTATGGAGGTCGCGGGCAAGACCGGTACCGCCGAGACCGGCGAAGGAAACCCCACCCACAACTGGTTCATCGGCTTCGCCCCGGCTGACGACCCGCAGGTCGCGGTCGCGGTCGTGGTCGAGTTCGGCGGCGGCAGCGGCAACGAGCTGGCCGCGCCGATCGCCCGGCAGATGATGGAGGCAGTGGTTCAGTAGTGAGCGCCTACGAACCGTCTTCCCAGAACGGTCCCGGTGACCTCACCGGGACCGTTCTGAGCGACCGCTACCGCCTGGAGGAGCAGGTGGGCTCCGGTGGCATGGGCACGGTCTGGAAGGCCACCGACACCCTGCTCAACCGGCCCGTGGCGGTCAAGCTGCTGCACCCCTCCCAGATGGCCGAGCCGACGGCCAGGGAGCGGTTCCGCACCGAGGGCCGGATCACCGCCGGCCTCTCCCACCCCGGGATCGCCCAGGTCTACGACTACGGCGAGGAGAACGGCCGCGCCTTCCTGATCATGGAACTCGTGGTCGGTGAGCCGCTCTCCCAGGTCCTGCGAGAGCAGGGCCACCTCAGCGCGGACCAGACCCTGGACTTCGTGTACCAGGCGGCCAAGGCCCTGGCCGCCGCGCACGCGCGCGGCGTGGTGCACCGCGACATCAAGCCGGGCAACCTGCTGGTCACCCCGGACGGCCAGCTCAAGCTGACCGACTTCGGTATCGCCCGCGGCGACATGTCGGTCACCCTCACCCAGACCGGCATGGTCATGGGGACCGCCCAGTACATCTCCCCCGAGCAGGCCTCGGGCAGGCCCGCGACCTCCTCCTCGGACCTGTACGCCCTCGGCGTGGTGGCCTACGAGTGCCTGGCCGGAACACCGCCGTTCACCGGCGACACCCCGGTGGCGCTCGCTCTGGCGCACACCCGCGAGGAGCCGCCGGAGCTGCCCGAGGACGTGCCCGACAACGTCGACCACCTGGTCTCCTCCCTTCTGCTGAAGGAGCCCGAGGAGCGGCCCGCGTCGGCCAGCGAGGTCGCGCACACGGCCGCGGTGATCCGCTCCAACGCCGGAACCGGTCCGCCCACGCCCTCCACCGGGTTCCAGGGCATGGCGCAGACCGCCGTGGTGGGAGCGGTGACCGGGCCCGGCTCGGGCGCGATGACGTACCGGACCGGGGGTCAGCCGACCGCCGTCACCGGTCAGGAGGACGCGTCGGCTAGGCTGGCCGGGGCACCGGAGCGGCGCCGCCGCGTCAGCGTGCCCGTGATCCTCGCGGCCGCGGCCGCGGCGATCATCATCGCGGCCGCGGTGGTGGCCGGATTCCTGTCCAACGGGAGGTCCGAGGTGGGCAACATGCGCGACACCGTCGACCCTCCCGCGGCGTCCCCCTCCTCCTCCCCGGAGGAGACCGAGGAGCCCGTGGAGTCCGCCCCGGCGGACGTCCCCGCGGCTCCGGAGGGCGACACCGGCTGGAACACGCAGCCGCAGGATCCGGTTGAGAGCCCGTCCCCCTCCCCGGAGGAGGACGACGAGGAGAGCGACGCTCCCGAGGACGGCGAGGACGACGACTCCGAGGGCGGCCAGAGCCCTCCGCCCGGCAACGGCACCCCGGGACCGCCAGGGGGCGAGGAGACTCCCCCGGCCAACGGCGACGGTGGCGGTAACGGCGATGACAACGGCGGCGGAAACGGCGGCGGAGAAGAAGTAGGCACCACCTAGAGACCGTGAGCGAGAGACGTTCAGGGTAGGCGGCGGCCCGCGGGCGGCCTCCGGAAGACACGAGGATCACTACACGACATGTCCCAGCCCCGGCTCCTCGGCGGACGCTACGAGCTCGACACCATCGTCGGGCGCGGCGGCATGGCCGAGGTCTACCGCGCACGCGACCTGCGTCTCGACCGGCTCGTCGCCATCAAGACCCTCCGACACGACATGGCCCGGGACCACATCTTCCAGGCCAGGTTCAGACGGGAGGCGCAGTCCGCCGCCTCCCTGAACCACCCGGCCATCATCGCGGTGTACGACACCGGCGAGGACATGATCGACGGGGTGTCCATCCCCTACATCGTCATGGAGTACGTGGACGGGCGGACCCTGAAGGAGCTGCTGGACGACGACCGGCGCCTCCTGCCGGAGCGCTCGGCGGAGCTGGTCGACGGCATCCTCAAGGCGCTGGAGTACAGCCACGACAACGGGATCGTCCACCGCGACATCAAGCCCGCGAACGTGATGCTGACCCGCAACGCCGACGTCAAGGTGATGGACTTCGGCATCGCCCGGTCCATGGACGACAACCAGGCGACGATGACGCAGGCCTCGCAGGTCATCGGCACCGCCCAGTACCTGTCCCCGGAGCAGGCGCGCGGTGAGCGGGTGGACCCGCGCAGCGACATCTACTCCACCGGCTGCGTGCTCTACGAGCTGCTCACGGGCCATCCGCCGTTCACGGGTGACTCGCCCGTCTCGATCGCCTACCAGCACGTGCGCGAGGAGCCGGTCCCGCCGAGCGAGATCGATCCCCAGATCCCCCACTGGCTGGAGGACGTCACCCTCCGGGCGATGACCAAGAACCGCGAGGAGCGGTACCAGAACGCGGCCGAGATGCGCGCCGACATCCAGCGCGGCCTGGCGGGGATGCCCACCCAGGCGGGCACCATGGCCATGGCCGCCGCCGGCGCCACGACGGCGATGCCGCCCGCACCCGCCGAGCGGTACGACGACTACGACGATTACGACGACTACGACGACCGCTACGACGACCGCGGGAAGGACGGCCGCGGCAAGACCGCGCTGTGGGTCCTGCTGGGCGTCGGCGTGATCGCCTCCCTGATCCTGGTGTTCGTGCTGATGAACCTCGGGGGAGGGGATCCCGAGACGCAGACGGCCGCGGTACCGGACGTGGCGGGGTCCACCGTCGCGGAGGCCCAGTCCTCCCTCAGCGAGGCGGGCTTCGAGAGCGTCACCCAGGAACAGCAGGCGAGTCAGGACGTCGAGGAGGGCCAGGTCATCGAGACCGACCCGCCCGCCGGCGACGAGGTCCCGGTGGACGAGGAGATCGTCCTGTACGTCTCCAGCGGCCCGGACGCCCTGGAGATCCCGTCCGTGCAGGGCCAGTCCGAGTCCGACGCGACAGGCACCCTGAACGACGCGGGCTTCGAGAACGTCACCTCTGAGCAGAGGGCGGACGACAGCGTGCCCGAGGGCCAGGCGATCGGCACCGACCCGGCCGCCGGGGAGTCGGTCGCACCGGACACCGACATCACGCTGCTGATCTCCTCGGGCCCCAACCAGGTGCAGGTGCCCGACCTGGTCGGCATGACCCGCGACGGCGCGGAGTCGGCGCTGGCGCAGAGGGACCTGAGCGCCTCCTTCTCCGAGGAGCCGAGCGGGGAGGGCCCGGTCGGCACGGTCATCCGGCAGGACCCGGGGGCGGGGCAGAACGTGGCTCCCGGAAGCACGGTGAACGTCGTGCTCGCCACCGAACCGGCCACGCAGGGGCCGCCGGACGGCGACGACGGCGGCGAGTCCCCTCCGGGTGAGGGCGGGGAGACCCCTCCCGACGGTGAGGACGGGGGCCAGACCCCGCCCGGCGGCGACGACGGCGGCTTCGAGTTCCCGTCCATGCGCAGGGACTGAGCGGGCCGGACGTGACGGCGGGCCGTTCCGTGCGACAGCACGGGGCGGCCCGCCGTCGTGTGCGGGGCCCGTCCGGGCGGAGGGACAGCCGCCGTGGACGGGACCCCCAAGGCTGTACCGGGGCGAACCGGCGCCTCCGGAACCTGACCGGATCCGGTACCCTCCCGCCGGTGACGGGGGCTCCCCCCGGGGCGTAGACTGTGTTCTCGTTCAGGAACCCGCCCCACGTACTGGAGCAGCGACCGTGCCCAAGTCCCGCAGCGATCGCAAGAAGAAGGCCGTCTACACGCCGCCTCCTTCGAAGGAGAAGCCCAAGGTCAGTCCGCGCTGGCTGGCACCGGCGATGCTCGGCTTCTTCACGCTGGGCATCCTGTGGATCGCCGTCTACTACATCGCGGGCAGCCAGATCCCCTACATGCAGGACTGGCAGAACTGGAACCTGCTGATCGGCTTCAGCGGCATCATCGTGGCCGTCATCCTGTCCACACGCTGGCACTGACCCCCGGCCGGGCGGTCGGATCGCCCGGCGACGACGGCGGCCCCTCCCTCCGGGTGCTCTCCACTGGCATGTCCGCACTCGGGTGAACAGCAGCGACACGGGTTTTCCACAGAGTTATCCACAGGCTGTGGGTAGCTCTCTTCGTCGTGCCCGAGCACAGGGGGCCGGAGGCCGCGCGGGGATGTCCGCGGACGTGGGAACCGGCAGGAGTCGTCGCGCGGCCCCTCGTCCGGGACGGCGCGGGGTGTCCGCGGACGTCGGGGCCCGGAGGAAGCCTCCTCCGGGCCCCGACCTCTCCGACCTCTCCGACCTCAGCGGAGGATGATCAGCGGCGCCGTGACCACCAGGGCCACGAGCAGGGCGGCGAACGCCGCCGCCAGCAGGACGTGCGTGACCGTACGGGCCCGGTTCCCGGCGGACTTTCCGGGCAGGTAGGCGAACACCGCGCCGAGCACGAGCCCGGCGACCAGACCGCCGATGTGCGCGGTCCACGAGATGTTGGGGACCACGAAGGTCAGCACGAGGTTGACCGCCAGCAGGACGCCGATCATGCGCAGGTCCAGGCGCAGCCGCCTGCCGATGACGAGCACCGCCCCGAACAGGGCGAAGATCGCTCCGGAGGCGCCGACGGAGAACTGGTTGGGCTCCGCCAGGAGGCTGAGCACCGATCCCGCGAGCGCGCCGAGCACCCACAGGGTCAGGAAGCGGACGTGCCCCAGCCAGCGCTCCAGCTGCGTGCCCAGCAGGTACATGGCGTACCCGTTGAACAACAGGTGGAAGACGCTGCCGTGCAGGAACGCGGCCGTGAGGAGCCGGTACCACTCGCCCGGGACCACCCCGAGCAGGGTTCCGTCCTCGACCCGGCCGACGCCGAGCATGGCGAACTCCCAGACCAGCGGTGAGGCGCCCGCCTGCCCGATCGGGGTGGACGTACCCAGCTGGGTGAGGAACCCGGCCACCATCATGCCGAGGATCGTCCAGGTGACGTACGGCTTGGCGACGGCCCTGCCTCCGAAGGCGGTCCTGGCCCGGCGCACCCCGCGGTTCCCCTCCGAGACGCACCCGGGGCACTGGAAGCCCACGGACGCCTCGACCATGCAGTCCGGGCAGATCGGCCGCTCGCACCTGCTGCAGCTGACCCCCGTCTCCCTGTCGGGGTGGCGGTAGCAGGTGCGCGGGGCCGGGCGCTCCGGCTCCGGAGCCGCTCCGGACGGCGGTGGGGATGCGGTCATGGACGTGTTCCTCCTCGGAGCCGGGGCGCCGTCACAGCTATCGGGTGATCTCGACGCTGTTGATCACCACGTCCTCCTTGGGGCGGTCCTGGGAGTCGGTGGCGACCTTGGAGATCGCGGTGACCACGTCGTCCCCCTCGACGACCTCACCGAAGATGGTGTGGCGGCCGTCGAGCCAGTACGGCTTGTCCACGGTGACGAAGAACTGCGAACCGTTGGTGCCGGGGCCCGCGTTGGCCATGGCCAGCAGGAACGGGCGGTCGAAGCGCAGGTTCGGGTGGATCTCGTCACCGAACTTGTAGCCCGGGCCGCCGCGACCGGTGCCGAGCGGGTCACCGCCCTGGATCATGAAACCGTCGATGACGCGGTGGAAGATAGTGCCCTCGTAGAGGCTGCTGTCGGAGGGCTTGCCCGTGGTGGGGTCCACCCACTGCTTCGAGCCCTCGGCCAGGCCGATGAAGTTGGCGACCGTCTCCGGCGCCTCCTTCTCGAACAGCCTGATGACGATGGTTCCCTTGGAGGTGTTCAGCCGCGCGGTGGGCTGAGCCTTGGAGTCGGACACCTACGTGCCTTTCGGTCGACTTCGTTTACGTGCTCACGTTACCCGTCCGTCCCCCGGGCTCGTCCTGGATCCGCCGCGGTTGCGCGGCGTCCGGGCAGCTCGCCCCTCCTCCGCCCGCGGCGCCTGGGACTTCGTCCGCCTCGGAACGGACCCCTCCCTCACCCCGGGCGTCCGTTCGGTCCCGGAGGGTTGTGACTCCTCCTCCCGGGCCCTCCGTTCGCGGCGGGCGGACAGGAGAAAAACCCTCGGCCGGTGTCGAAACGAAGATCACACCCGGAGAGGACGTATGTTGAGATAACACCCGGGTAACGGGTAAGGACGACGGAGGAACCATCCGTGCGGCGTCGAGGGTCGGCCGTACCGGGTGGAGACCGCAGAACCGGTGAACGACCGAAGGAGCTGACGACGTGCCTATCTCTTCCAAGCGACTCAAGGCACGCAAGAAGGAGACTGAGGCGAGCTTGGCTCGCCTGCAGGGCATGGCCCGGGAGAAAGCCCGGGAACAGGCCGAACGGCTGGGACCGTACGCCGACCAGGCACGCGACCAGGCCGCTCTGAAGCTCCTCCAGGCGCGCGGCTGGACCGCACCCCGGCTGGAGAACGCCGCGCTGCGCGTGGAGGACACCGTGGCACCGCGGGTCGCCGAGGTGCTCACCGCGGCCGCCCACCGCGTGGACCCGAACCCGGGTCGTCGCGGGCTCATGCTGCTCCGGCGGGGCAACCGCCGGATCCCCCGGGGAGTCCTGATCGGCGGCGCCGCCGTGGTCGGCGGCATCGTGGTGTACTCGCTGGTCCGCATGCGCCAGGCGGCCCAGGACGCCGAGTGGCAGGAGCACCTGGACCAGGCGCGCGACCAGGTCCGCGAGACGCGGGAGAACCTGGAGGAGCGGGCCTCGGCGACGGCGGACAAGGCCGCGGAGGCCGCGGAGGAGACCGCCAAGGCGGCCAAGACCGCGAAGAACAAGACCAAGGAGACCGTTCGCACCGCCGCGGGCGAGAACCGGGCCAAGGAGAACGGCAAGCCCGGACACCAGGGCTGATCGCGGGAGCGACGAGAGACGGACAGCCGTGCCGTGCGGGGGAGACCCCGACCCCGGACTGGCTACCCTCCCTCCGCCGGGACGGATCCTTCCGTCCCGGCTTCGTCGTGTCGGGGGGCGTGTCCGCAGGCGGGGTGCGCGTGGACCGACGAGCCCGGCCCCCGGGCGTCCGCGCGGCCCCGCAGGACGCGGCTCCGGGGCGCTCGGAGGCTGTTCCCCGACGCGCCCCGTCCCGCCTCCGACCTGGCCCTCAGGAGTCCTTGAGGACTCGCACGGTGAAGGGGTAGCGCCAGTTGTTGCCCAAGAGGCTGGAGATGCCGGCGATGGCCGGGAGGATCACCCAGCCCAGGGCGACCGCCAGCGTCACCAGCAGCGGCGCGACGAGCCAGAACAGGGCCAGGCTCGTGAGTCCGGCGATGACGCAGAAGAGCTGGAAGTTGAGCGACTCCATGGCCTGGCGCCGCACGTAGGGCGAGATCCTGTCGCTCACGAGGAGGAGCAGCAGGGGGGCGATGACCGGGAGGAAGTAGTTCCCCGCGTGCCCGACCGCGGCCACGACCCGGTCGGCCGGGGTGCTCGGCAGGGGCTCACGCGAGTCCGCCCTCTGGCGGCCGCCCTGACCGGTGAACCGGCCGAAGGGGCCGGGGGCCGCCTGGGGCGTCCCCGCCGGGGTGACGCCCAGGTCCTCGGTGAGGGGGGCCAGGTCGGCCCCGAACTTGGCCCGCATGGCCCTGTCGGTGCGCTCGTCGAGTTCCTCCTCGTCGAGCTGGCCGCGGCCGAAGGCCTCCTGGAGAACCGTGATCGCGGCGTCGCGTTCGGCGTCGGTGAGGCGGATCTGCGGCCTGGCCTGCGGTTCCCAGGGGCGCCTCGCCGGATACTGAGGGTCCTGCACAGCCACTCCCACTCCCAACGGCGACGGGAGTACGGCACGGATCGGCCGTACTCCCCTCATGATGCGCCATAGGAACGGCTACGGCTATCGGGGCCGTCCCTGATCCTCCCCTGATCCGGTCCTCCCCCTTTCGGTGGAGGCCGCATCGACTTTCGTCTGTCGGGTCCCCGGCTGTCGGGCCGCCGGGCCGCCACGGCCCGGTGCCCCGGGCCGCCGGGGCTCCCCTCCCCGGGAGCCCGTCGTCACCTGGCGGCGACGGCGGAGGGGATCCGGGTCGGGACCGGCGCGACGGCCCTGGCCGGGCCCGCGGCCTTGACCGGGTCCGGGGCGGGGGAGGAGGCCGGGGCCGGGGCCTCGACCGGGGTCGAAGGGGTCGGGGGCTCCTGCTCGGCCTGCTCCCGCTCGTACTGGCGCTCGGCGCTGGTGAGCAGCTCGTACCAGTTGGTGACGTCCTTGCGCCGGCGCAGCAGGGCGCGGCGCTCGCGTTCGGTCATGCCTCCCCAGACACCGAACTCGATACGGCTGTCCAACGCCTCCGCCAGGCATTGTGTCCGGACCGGACAGCCCCGGCAGATCAGTTTGGCGCGGTTCTGCGCAGCGCCCTGCACGAACAGCGCGTCCGGGTCGATCTCGCGGCATTTGGCACGGGCCGCCATCTTCTCATTCCACATGTTGCCCCACTCCCAAGATCAGCATGTGTGGTGATCGGAATCCGCCGGCTGGCGCGACCGCCGGCGGGTGAGGAGAAGCGGGCCGATCCGAGGACGGTGTTACGAGGCCGGGCGGGGGCCGCCAGGCTCGCCTTCGGGGGTCGATCGTTTCGGCGCGCTGTCTTCCTCGTTGTCGCTGGTGTCGAAACTACGGTTCGTCCCAGTTCACCAACAGACCCCAAGAGGCCTATTTCTCATATGGCCCAGTAGGACCATTGCACTAAGGGGAAGTGTCATCATACACACACGCAGAGTAACTGCATATGGTAGAGGCGAGCCCGATGCGCGAAGACGTGAAGGCACCTCCCCGGCTTTCCATTACACGGGTGATGACCTGCGGATTCATAGTGCTGACGCGGTGGGACCGGGTACCCGGACGCGACCGGGCGAAGTGGACTCTGCGTCATCCATGTCATCCGAACGGGCTATACGGACCCCTCGGTCGTACGTACCGTGCGACCACACCCGCCCCCCATTTCCCACCTTGGCGGACGAACCGGAACTACCGATTAGTAACAAAATCAGTTGCGTGGACTTCGGTGGCGGAAGGGCCTTTGCGGATCAGCGCGAAACGCCCATTCCGCTTTTTCGTGATGTATCTTCCGAGAGCCGCGCCGCCCGCGCGGAAGGGCCGGAAGGTCCTCCGTCGGGAGCACGACGCGGACCCGGCCGTGTCCGCGGGCGCCGCGCCGCGTGGGCACCCGCGGTTCCCCGGAGCACGGGGGAAGGGAGATCCCGGGGGCCTTCGGCGACGACGGGCTCCGCCGCCACACAGCCCGCGTCCGGCCCGGCCGCCCGCAACGGAAAACGGGGACCCCCCGCAGGGAGTCCCCGTCACAACGCCTGTTCCGCGCTTTTCCTGGGTGGAGCCAAGGGGAGTCGAACCCCTGACCTCCGGTATGCAAAACCGGCGCTCTGCCAGCTGAGCTATGGCCCCATGAACCCGGGCGCGAGCCCTGGTCACTCTGGAGAGCATACCTTCATCGGAGGGCGGTCCCGCTCACCCGGCCGGGATCCCGCACGCGGAGCCACGGTTCGCAGCTCGGGAGCAGCACAAAGCCGTGGGTCGCACCTCGGGATCATCGGCCCACCCACGTCTTCGTGTCACTCACGAGCGGGCCGGGACGGCTCACGCCGGTCCCCGGTTCGCCCTGTGGAAGCCCCATGGCCGCTCGGGCGGCCAGGAGGTCCGTCGGTCAGCTCTCGCTGGCCGCCGTGGCCTCGGTCCACAGGTCGAGCTCGGCGCGGTCCGCCTGGATCTTGCGGTAGACGGCGAAAGCCCCGAGGGCCACCAGCGCCAGAACGATGATCTTCTTCACTGTCTGGACCCTTTCGTTAATCCGGTGCGTCAACGCGGGCTCCCGTCCGGGACGGGGGCTCCGCAGAGAACTTTATGAGGTTGTCACCAAGCAGACTAGCAAGCCGTCGGGAGCGGTCCCCGCCACAGTGGACCGATTTCCACCAACTTCTGCGCCCGATACGTGAGGAGCGCACGCGGGACCTCAGGTCAGCAGTGCCATCCGGCGCAGGATACCCAGGCTGGCCTGCGGAGGAGCAGCGATCCGGGTGAGTTCGGACCACACCCGCTTGCAAGCCGCGACCGACTCCTCCGCCTCCACGATGGAGCCGCCCTGGGTGGCCTCGACATAGACCAGGGCCGCCTCGTCCTCGTCGAACTCCAGGACGGAGAAGGGCCCGGCGACGCCGGGGTGCGGGCCCGCCGAGGTCGGCAGGAGCTGGACCGTCACCCGATCGGAGCCCGTGGCCAGCTCCACGATGCGGCTGGTCTGCGCGCGCAGCAGTTCGCGGTTCCCGGACACCCGCTGGAGGGCGTCCTCCTCGACGATGGCGTGGTAGCGGACGAGGCTGCCGGAGGAGCCGAGGTCGGGGCCGCCGTGGTCCAGGACCTCCTGGCGCTTGAGGTAGGCGGCCACCATGCGTTCGACGGTGCGCTCGCCGTGGCCCAGGGCCCGCGCCACCGCCGCGGTGTAGTCGGGCACCTGGAGGAGGTCGGGGACGAGTATGCCCGCGTAGGACTGCACGGAGACGGCGCCCGCCTCGTTGCCCACGTACGCGGAGGACAGGACGTCCTCGTACTCGGTCCACCAGGGACGCAGGCGCGACTCCCGGACGAGGGTCAGGATGGCCTCCCGCTGCCCTCCCGTGACGCCGTACAGGCGCAGGAGGGCGGAGATCTCCATGACCGACGGCCACTTGCGGATACCGGTCTCGATGTGGCCGAGCTTGGCCGGGGACCACTCCAGCTCGTCCGCGACATCGCTGAGGGTCATACCCGCCCGTACGCGGTGGCGGCGGAGTTCGGCGGACAGCCGTCGACGACGGACCGTGGGACTGGCCATAACGATGATCCCATGACGCAGAGTGGCGGAGGTGTACCACCAGCGAAACACGCCGCCTAGCATCTAGCAATGAGTTTCTAGAAAACAGCTGCCGATTCGATGCATTACGGAGGGCGGAAACCCGGGCGATGGAACGGCAAACCCGCCTTTCGTCATGAGGGCGGGGACCGGGGGAGCCCCGGCGGGGAACGGGGGGAGAGTGGAGCGGGGTCGGAGGCGGACGAGGTCCCGGTGGGTGTGACAGGGGGGCGGAGCTGCGGAGGGAAACGGAACGGCGAGTGGCGGCGAAGGCCTGGGCGGAACAGGAGTGGGGGCGAGGGCGAGTGGCGGCAAGGACGTGGAAGGCCGAAGGAGGAGGATGGAAGGTTTTTCTCTAGGCCCTTGAGAAACAGGAGCAACGGGAACAACAGGGGTAACAATAATAACAAGCGCACCAGGCCAGTGCACCAGGAATCACATCGGCCGCCGGGTTCTGGGACCTTCGCGAAATCCGGGTTCCCAGAACACGACCGAAACTCCGGGGAAGGTCGTGGCCTTCGGTACGCCCCGGCTCTGTCGGCCTGTTTCGGGACCGCGATGCGGCGGACCCGGTGTCCTCGGCGGAGCGCTGAACGGTGAACTGAGAGCCGCGGTGCCCCAGAGACGCGGTGATCGAAGAGCTGGCAGGGGCGCCTGCATACTCCTGTCCTGTATGTCTCACCTTGATGCCAGCGTGGAGAAACCGCGTACGATGCTTGAGGTGCCTGCTTCGGCGGGCGTAACCGTACACATAGAGGAAACCCATGAGCTACCCCATTGACGACGCCGAGCAGCTGATCGCGAACGCGGAGGCGGAGATGCCGCCGAGCACCCGCTCCCGTCTCATCGCGAAACTCCGGATGGGGAAGCACATCGACGAGGCCGCGGCCGAACTCGACGTCAGCCCGGCCCAGGTCTTCTCGACCGGCCGTATCCTCACGGCCTTCGGCGACCAGCTCGACTTCACGCTCACCGAGCAGCGTGACCCCTCCCTGCCGCACGGGACCGTCACCGGGTACAACAAGCGGTGCCGGTGCCCCGAGTGCCGGGGAGCTCTCCAGCAGCGCGTCTGAGGCGCTGTCGAGGGGTACTCGGAGGCGCCACCGGCGACGGAGGGCAGCGGCGGAAGCGAACACCTGACCGGCGGGAGTCCGGAACGTCTGACCACGGGGGCTCGAACGGCGTGCCGAACAGCCGACCGTTCCCGCGCCGCGTCCTGGTGTCCCGTACGTCTGGGCGCATCGCCGGGGGAGAGGTCGGGGACAGGTTTCGGTTTCTTTCGGCCGGGGGCGTGGGTGTGATCCGGTAGGCCCTCCAGTGGATCCGGCAGGCCCTCCAGGCTTCCGAGGACCAAGCCGACCACCTGCGCTAACGGCTCGTTAACCCAGACTTCCCGAACCAATACGGCGAACACAGGCTTATCAGTCCCGGGTTGGGGAAAATCGCAGACCATGAACGAGTACGTGGACTGGTCGGCGATGAGCGAAGAAGACTTCTTTGCGCTGCTGCGGCAGCTCATCGACATTCCGGAAGCCGACGAGGACTAACCAGAGGCAGTCCCCCGACGCGGGTCCCCCACCCCTTCCCCCCAGGCGCACGACGAGGCCGCTGTGACCGCGGTGCTCAGCGTGCGCCGCGAAGGGGCCTCCGTGACTCGCGCCTCCGTGTTGCGCTCCCCTGCGTGCCTGTCGTCGAGCCGGGCGAGGAGGACGAGCCGCCCAGCGGTCGTCCGTGCAGCGGTGAGAGTCCTTTCCTCACCTGGGCGACGCAGTAGGCGGAGGCCTGCCATGTCCCGCCTCCCGGGTACGGCGTCAGCCCGCGCGCTTCCATTGAGGGCCTGGTGCGGGTTGTCCACAGCACGCAACAGGCCCTGGCCTCGCCCGACCCGCATCCGGTTGACTGGAAACAAGGGGGCCCACCCAGGCACCCACACCCCCGCACACCCACCCCAACGTTCACAAACGCACAAACCCCCACACAAAAAAAAAGGGGCGGACCCGCCCTAACAGGCACCCCACCCCCACACAAAAAAAGAGAGGCAGGGCCACCCCTAACAGGCAACCCCACCCCTCCTTCAAGAAAAACCGTGGCAGCGACCTACTCTCCCACCCCACCACAGGGCAGTACCATCAGCGCAAAGAGACTTAACGACCGGGTTCGGAAAGAGACCGGGTGTGACCCTCCAGCAATAACCACCACGGAAACCACACACCACCCACCCAACTCCACCCACCCCCACAGGGCAGGGAATCACAGTGAGCAGTAAACTCCGTGAAAAGTGTGCGCGAACATCCAATTATCTGCAGCGGACAAGCCCTCGGCCTATTAGTACCGGTCAGCTCCACCCCTCACAAGGCTTCCACACCCGGCCTATCAACCCCATCGTCTATAGGGAGCCTTACCCCCTCAAGGAGGCAGGAGACCTCATCTCGAAGCAAGCTTCCCGCTTAGATGCTTTCAGCGGTTATCCCTCCCGAACGTAGCCAACCAGCCATGCCCTTGGCAGGACAACTGGCACACCAGAGGTTCGTCCGTCCCGGTCCTCTCGTACTAGGGACAGCCCTTCTCAAGTCTCCAACGCGCACAGCGGATAGGGACCGAACTGTCTCACGACGTTCTAAACCCAGCTCGCGTGCCGCTTTAATGGGCGAACAGCCCAACCCTTGGGACCAACTCCAGCCCCAGGATGCGACGAGCCGACATCGAGGTGCCAAACCATCCCGTCGATATGGACTCTTGGGGAAGATCAGCCTGTTATCCCCGGGGTACCTTTTAGCCGTTGAGCGACACCGCTTCCACACGCCGGTGCCGGATCACTAGTCCCAGCTTTCGCTCCTGCTCGACACGTCCGTCTCACAGTCAAGCTCCCTTGTGCACTTACACTCAACACCTGATTACCAACCAGGCTGAGGGAACCTTTGGGCGCCTCCGTTACTCTTTGGGAGGCAACCGCCCCAGTTAAACTACCCACCAGACACTGTCCCCGAACCGGATCACGGTCCAAAGTTAGATGCCCGAAACAGTCAGAGTGGTATTTCACCAACGCCTCCACCGCCACTAGCGTGACAGCTTCACCGGCTCCCACCTATCCTACACAAACCATCCCAAACACCAATGTCAAGCTATAGTGAAGGTCCCGGGGTCTTTCCGTCCTGCTGCGCGAAACGAGCATCTTTACTCGTAGTGCAATTTCACCGGGCCCATGGTTGAGACAGTGGGGAAGTCGTTACGCCATTCGTGCAGGTCGGAACTTACCCGACAAGGAATTTCGCTACCTTAGGATGGTTATAGTTACCACCGCCGTTTACTGGCGCTTAGATTCCCAGCTTCGCAGGGGCGAACCCCCACTAACCAGTCCTCTTAACGTTCCAGCACCGGGCAGGCGTCAGTCCGTATACAGCGTCTTACGACTTCGCACGGACCTGTGTTTTTAATAAACAGTCGCTTCCCCCCGCTATCTGCGACCCCACCCAGCTCAGGATGCAAGATCCGTCACCAGACAGGGCTCCCCTTCTCCCAAAGTTACGGGGACAATTTGCCGAGTTCCTTAACCATGGTTCACCCGAACGCCTCGGTATTCTCTACCTGACCACCTGCGTCGGTTTAGGGTACTGGCCACACACGAACTCGCTAGAGGCTTTTCTCGACAGCATGGGATCACTCACTTCACCAAAAACGGCTCGGCATCACGTCTCAGCTCACATGAGAGGCGGATTTGCCAACCTCTCAGCCTACACGCTTACCCCCGGACAACCACCGCCGGGTAGAGCTACCCTCCTGCGTCACCCCATCACTTACCTACTACAAGCTCGGTTCCCAGACCAGTAAGTCAAAGCTCCCCGAAGGGACCCAAGACCACCAGCGTGGTTAGCATCACCTGATTCAGTACTGGACGCTCGTGCACGGGTACGGGAATATCAACCCGTTATCCATCGACTACGCCTGTCGGCCTCGCCTTAGGTCCAGACTCACCCTGGGCGGATTAACCTGCCCCAGGAACCCTTAGTCAATCGGCGGCAACGTTTCTCACGTTGCTTTCGCTACTCATGCCTGCATTCTCACTCGCACGCCCTCCACCACACGATCACTCGGCAGCTTCACCGGACGCACGACGCTCCCCTACCAACCCAAGAAACTAGTCTTGAGCTTCACAGCTTCGGCGGTGTGCTTTAGCCCCGCTACATTATCGGCGCAGAACCACTTGACCAGTGAGCTATTACGCACTCTTTAAAGGATGGCTGCTTCTAAGCCAACCTCCTGGTTGTCTCAGCAACTCCACAACCTTTCCCACTTAGCACACGCTTAGGGGCCTTAGCTGATGATCTGGGCTGTTTCCCTCTCGACTACGAAGCTTATCCCCCGCAGTCTCACTGCCACGCTTCACTTAACCGGCATTCGGAGTTTGTCTGACGTCAGTAACCTTGTCGGGCCCATCAGCCAAACAGTAGCTCTACCTCCAGCAAGAAACACGCGACGCTGCACCTAAATGCATTTCGGGGAGAACCAGCTATCACGGAGTTTGATTGGCCTTTCACCCCTACCCACACCTCATCCCCCAGGTTTTCAACCCTGGTGGGTTCGGGCCTCCACGAGGTCTTACCCCCGCTTCACCCTGGACATGGGTAGATCACTCCGCTTCGGGTCCACAGCATGCGACTCAAATCGCCCTATTCAGACTCGGTTTCCCTACGGCTACCCCACCCGGGTTAACCTCGCCACACACCATGACTCGCAGGCTCATTCTTCAAAAGGCACGCCATCACCAAACACGAAGTTCAGCTCTGACGGCTTGACAGCACACGGTTTCAGGTACTATTTCACGACCCCTCACCGGGGCACTTTTCACCTTTCCCTCACGGTACTAGTGCACTATCGGTCACCAGGACGTATTTTGGCTTAGCAGGTGGTCCTGCCAGATTCACACGGACTTTCACGGGCTCCGCGCTACTCGGGAATACATCCAACACCTAGGTTCTTCCTACACCTACGGGACTCTCACCCACTCCGGTACCGCTTCCCAACGGCTTCAGCTACAAGAACCACTCAGCGCTCCAGGTCGGCAGACCCAGACAGACGCATCCCACAACCCCGCAAACGCAACGACTGCCGTCTATCACACGCCTACGGTTTAGCCTCTTCCCCGTTCGCTCACCACTACTAGGAGAATCACTGTTGTTTACTCTTCCTACGGGTACTGAGATGTTTCACTTCCCCGCGTCACCACCAACCACCCTATACATTCAGATGGCGGCAACCCGACACAACTCGGGCTAGGTTTCCCCATTCGGACACCCACGGATCACAGCTCGGTTGACAGCTCCCCGTGGCCTATCGCGGCCTCCCACGTCCTTCATCGGCGCCTGGTGCCAAGGCATCCACCGTGTGCCACTATCACTTGGCCACTACAGATAATAAGATGCTCGCGCACACTATTCACAAATCAAAACACCAACCGCATACCCCAACACCACTCACATCCTCAGCCACAACGGCAAGGAACCGAGAGTTCTCAGAGGCGGTCCGCGGGAACCAACACCCGACCAGGCCCAAAGGCCACCAGCCGGAGGTTGTTTCCTCAGACACCCAACAGCGCGCCCCCGGACGCTTCTAGTCGCCCGAGGTCAAGTTCGATTCATCTTCAGCCACTCCCGAACAGCCCACACCCGAAGATGTGTCATGCTGCCGGGTCCACTTTCGAGTCCGGCCGGCTGTAGAAGTAATGCCGGCCTGTAAAGACTCCTTAGAAAGGAGGTGATCCAGCCGCACCTTCCGGTACGGCTACCTTGTTACGACTTCGTCCCAATCGCCAGCCCCACCTTCACTCACTCCCTCCCACAAGGGGTTAGGCCGCAAGTTTCGGGTGTTGCCGACTTTCATGACGTGACGGGCGGTGTGTACAAGGCCCGGGAACGTATTCACCGCGGCGTTGCTGATCCGCGATTACTAGCGACTCCACCTTCATGGGGTCGAGTTGCAGACCCCAATCCGAACTGAGACCGGCTTTTAGGGATTCGCTCCACCTTACGGTATCGCACGCCCATTGTACCGGCCATTGTAGCATGTTTGCAGCCCAAGACATAAGGGGCATGATGACTTGACGTCATCCCCACCTTCCTCCGAGTTGACCCCGGCAGTCTCCCATGAGTCCCCACCATTACGTGCTGGCAACATGGAACAAGGGTTGCGCTCGTTGCGGGACTTAACCCAACATCTCACGACACGAGCTGACGACAGCCATGCACCACCTGTCACCCGCCAACTAAATGACCTCACATCTCTGCGAGTCCACGGGTGATGTCAAACCTTGGTAAGGTTCTTCGCGTTGCGTCGAATTAAGCAACATGCTCCGCCGCTTGTGCGGGCCCCCGTCAATTCCTTTGAGTTTTAGCCTTGCGGCCGTACTCCCCAGGCGGGGCGCTTAATGCGTTAGCTACGGCGCGGAAACCGTGGAAAGTCCCCACACCTAGCGCCCAACGTTTACGGCATGGACTACCAGGGTATCTAATCCTGTTCGCTCCCCATGCTTTCGCTCCTCAGCGTCAGGTAAGGCCCAGAGACCCGCCTTCGCCACCGGTGTTCCTCCTGATATCTGCGCATTTCACCGCTACACCAGGAATTCCAGTCTCCCCTACCTACCTCTAGCATGCCCGTATCCACTGCAGAACCGGAGTTAAGCCCCGGTCTTTCACAGCAGACGCGACACGCCGCCTACGAGCTCTTTACGCCCAATAATTCCGGACAACGCTCGGACCCTACGTATTACCGCGGCTGCTGGCACGTAGTTAGCCGGTCCTTATTCCCCACCTACCGTCAACCCGAAGAGAACTTCGAGCCTGCGTTGGTGGTAAAAGAGGTTTACAACCCGAAGGCCGTCATCCCCCACGCGGCGTCGCTGCGTCAGGCTTTCGCCCATTGCGCAATATTCCCCACTGCTGCCTCCCGCAGGAGTCTGGGCCGTGTCTCAGTCCCAGTGTGGCCGGTCGCCCTCTCAGGCCGGCTACCCGTAATCGCCTTGGTAGGCCGTTACCCCACCAACAAGCTGATAGGCCGCGAGCCCATCCCTGACCGAAAAACTTTCCACCCTCCACCATGAGGTGGCGGGTCGTATCCGGTATTAGACGGCGTTTCCACCGCTTATCCCGGAGTCAGGGGCAGGTTGCTCACGTGTTACTCACCCGTTCGCCGCTCGTGTACCCCGAAGGGCCTTACCGCTCGACTTGCATGTGTTAAGCACGCCGCCAGCGTTCGTCCTGAGCCAGGATCAAACTCTCCATAAAGGTCACTCAACCCGACCCGGCCGTGAGGCCTGGGCGGGTAAACCTAGAAGTAATCCTGACCAACCGGGTTACCCCGGCTAATCAAAGGAACCTCCGCACACGAACCGGAATGGTTCTGTGTGACGGGGCCAAAACAAACATGGCTTAAAGAAAATCAAACACGCGCTGTTGAGTTCTCAAGAAACAACCGCTCTTCGTGTACAAGCTGCTGTGAGCTTTTCCGCCGAAGGCGTTGTGCGTTTCCGCTTTGTTGTGTCTTTACTTTATCAGGTGTTCCGCGCCCCGCCAAATCGGCGGTTTGTGGTGTTTCTGATCGGGGTAAAGCCCGTTTCCTGTTTCGCTTCCGTGTTTCCTTGGAAGCGCCTCCCGAAGCCTAGCCGATGAAGAGCAGTGCTCGAACCGGTTCGGTTGAGAGGAGGAGGGGTGTCGCCGGACCCGGTCCGGTTCCGAGTCGGCCCGAAGGCCGCTCGCCGTCCCGTGGCGACTCGGAGAACACTACCCCCCTCGTGAACACCGAGCAAACCGCAGCCCACGTGTCGCCGCTCACACATCGACTCACGCGCGCACCCGGGCACGGACACGGGAGCGGCCGCCGACGACTCACCCGGTTGAGAAGACGGGCGCGGAAGAACGCTCACCGGAATGACAAAGAGCGCTCACCGTCAAATGCGGTGCCGCGCCCTCGACAAGCACATTCGCGCGTTCGCGCAGCTCAGAGCAGCCGACAACAGTGCCATACCCGTGTTTGGCGTGAAAATCGGAAAAGGCGGGAAAGTTCGGAGAACACCCTTGAAATCCTCTCGGATGCAATACATGATGTGCAGCGTTACCGGAACGGACTCTGGTCCGGCGCCCCGACAGACGGGGACGACCGCGACCAGGCCGCGTGCCGAAGGTTCGGGGGGACGGCAGGCGCAGCGCGGCCATGCACCCACGGAAGGACATGCATGGACACCACATCCCCCGACGCCCCCGAGAGCCACACCAGCTGGAAGCGCTTCGCGCTCTTCTCGATCCCGGCGGGCGTGGCCGTGGGCGGCATCCTGGTCGCCATGGCCCAGGGCGCCCTCGCCGCCTCCTTCACCGTCTCCGGTCAGGACTTCAAGATCTCCGCGGAGGAGCTGAACGGCGAGGGCTTCGTCCAGTACGGCTGGCTCGACCAGACGGTCCGTGAGGAGGCCGTGCCGGTGGCCGTCGCCGGGATCCGGGAGGCCGAGATCCAGGGGCTGTGCCAGTCGGTCCTGACCGAGTTCCCCATCGTCGGGCAGATCTCGCTCCGGTTGACCGCCGGTGACCAGGGAACCCCGGTCGTCGCGGAGAACCTGGTGATCGACATGTCGCAGATGGACGGCAACGCCTCCTTCGAGAACATCGAGATCGGCCGCGACGCGGGCACCCTCGACCAGGGCCCGGAGGGGTCTCGGGGGTTCAACGACCTGTTCGGCATGCAGTCCGACACCATCGTGATCGAGGACCTGGAGCAGACGGCCAGGGCCGCCAGCGCCGGGACCTTCCGCCTCTCCGGCCTGAGCCTGGGCATCAGCATGGGGGACGACGAGTGCTTCTGAAGCCGTCGCGGAGCGCGGGTGCGCGCTGGCGCGGATGGCGCAAGCGCCGCCCCTTCGCGGGAGGGCTCCTGATGATCCTCTCCGGCGCCGTCATGGCCTCGCTCGTCGCGATGCCGGTGGAGCTGATGATCCAGACCGGTGTCGGCGGGGTCTCCTCGCTGATGTTCGGCGGCATGCTCGCCGTTCTGGGGCTGGTCACCTGGTTCACCCCGAACCAGCACGTCATCACCGGTTCGCTGGCGGGGTTCCTCGGTCTGGGCGCGCTCATCCTGTCCAACCTGGGCGGTCTGGTGGTCGGCACCCTGCTGGCGCTGGCCGGTGGCGGGCTGGCCTTCTCCTGGCGGCCGATCGCCCGGCCGCCCCGGCGGAGGGGAAGAGGGCGGAGGCGCCGGGAAGAGGGCGCGGAGGCCCCTTCGAACCCCCGAGCCGGGGACTGAACCGGCCCCGTACCACCGGGGACACACGCGGAGAGCGTCACGGGCCCGTGTGTTCCCGGAGGCCACAGGAAAACCACGTCTACCGATTCGGCGCGTACAACCCCCCGACCCCGCCGTGCGGCGCATCCGTGTGCCGTCCGGCCGTCACACACAAGGAGTACCCATGTCGGTTCCGCGACCGATATCCCCCGCCCGCGCCCTCCTGGCGACGGTCGCGGCGGGTGTCCTGGCCCTGGCCTGGGGCGGCAGCGCCTCCGCCCAGCAGGGTCCGACCACGGTGACGCCCGCCGGAGCGGCCTTCGAGGCCGCCCTGAGCGGCAGCGCCACCTTCACCGCCGGCGGCGTCGTGGTGACCTGCGACGCGTCGTCCACCTCTCCGGGCAACGGGAACAACCTGGTTCCCGCGGCTCCCGGCAACCACAACCCCGGCGGCGCGGTCTCCTCGACCATCAACGCGCCGGGCTTCACGGACTGCTCGACCAACGTCCCCTTCGTGTCCGCGACGGTCACCGTGGCCGACCCCGTGTGGGAGATGACCATGCAGCACGGGTCGCCGACCGTCGGCACCATGGTGATCCCCGCCGGGGGCATCGTGGTGACCACGAGCGGCCTGGCCTCGTGCACCGCGACGGTCAGCCCTGACGCGCCCGCCGCCATCGGCGGCACGTGGACCAACGGTTCGCCCTCCTCGACCCTGGCCTTCGACACCGCGGCCCCGGTCGAGGTGACGGGCGGGTTCGGCTGCCCGACGAGCGCGACGGAGGCCCCCTTCGAGGCGGTCTACGAGGTGACCAACGCCGACGACCCGCCCTCGCCCATCACAGTGACCGGCTAGCTCCCACCGACCGTGGCAGCTGCCCGGGGCCGCCGCGCGGTGCGCGCGGCGGCCCCGCCGCGGTGCCCGAGGGGTTCCCGCGCGCCCGTCCTTCGTACGGGGGTGACAACCGCGCGTCGGCGGGGACTCATCCGGGGACGGAGAAACGGCGGGGGTTCCTCGCCTACGGTCGCAGTACTTCCGGGGAGTCACGCGGCGAAGGCTCCCCGGTGAGGCGCGGAACGCTTCGCCCGTCCCCGTCGGCCCCTCGGAGACACCATGGCGCCCAACGCCGAAGGCCCGCCCGCCCCCTCCCGCACGCGACACGTCCTGGAAACGGTGCGGGTGCTCGTCCGCGCCGGTGTGCTCAGCCCGGGACGCCCCGACAGGGTCGCCCGCCAGCTCCGCGCGCTGCGCGTGTGGGGCGCCACGATCGCCGGGGGCTACGCCGCCGCGAACGAGCGCGTGCCCGACGCCCTCGCGGTCGTCGACGAGCGGGGTCCCACGACCTTCCGCGAGATGAACCTGCGCGGCCGCGAGCTGGCCCGGGACCTGCGCCGCACGGGTGTGGGCGCGGGTGCGCGCGTGGGCGTGCTGTGCCGCAACCACAGCGGTTTCGTGCAGACGATGGTGGCCTGCGGGCGCCTGGGAGCCGACACCGTGCTGCTGAACACGGGGCTGTCGTCGGGTCAGCTGGCCGGGACCGTGCGGGACAACGGGGTGTCGGTGGTCGTCGCCGACGCCGAGTTCGAGGGGATGTGCGCCGAGCTCGGTCCCGGTGTCGTGCGGCTGACGGCCTGGGGGGAGCCCTCCGACGGGGGCTCGGGGCTGCCGTGGCTGGCGCGGGAGGTCTCGGAGGCCGACCCGGAGCCGCCGGAGCGCCCCGGTCGGCTGGTCGTGCTGACCTCGGGGACGACGGGCACGCCCAAGGGGGCGCGGAGGCCCACTCCGAGGGGTCCGCAGGACGCGGCGTCGGTGCTGTCGCGCATCCCGCTGCGCTCCTCGGACCGCATCCTGGTGTCGGCGCCGATCTTCCACACATGGGGGCTGGCGGGTGTGCAGCTGGGCATGTCGATGCGCGCCTGTCTGGTGATGAGGCGGCTGTTCGAGCCGGAGGACGCGCTGCACACGGTCCAGGAGGAGCGGTGCACGGCGCTGTTCGCGGTGCCGGTGATGCTGCGGCGGATCATGGACCTGCCCCGGTCCACGCGCGAGCGGTACGACACGTCGTCGCTGCGGATCGTGGCGTGCAGCGGCTCGGCGATGAGCCCGCAGCTGATCACGGGCTTCATGGACGCGTTCGGTGACGTGCTCTACAACCTGTACGGGTCGACCGAGGTGTCGTGGGCGACGATCGCGACGCCCGGGGAGATGCGGCTGTCGCCGACGACGGCGGGCCGTCCGCCCCTGGGAACACGGATCGCGGTCCTGGACTCCGGTGGGGCGGAGGTGCCTCCGGGGACGGAGGGGTCGATCCATGTCGGCAACGACATGCTCTTCGACGGCTACACGGACGGTCGGAGCAGGAGGGTCGCGGACGGGTTGATGGAGACCGGCGACCGGGGCCACGTGGACGCGAGCGGGCTGTTGCACGTGGCGGGGCGGGACGACGACATGATCGTCTCGGGTGGGGAGAACGTGTTCCCCCGGCCGGTGGAGGAGGCGATCGTGACGCTTCCCGAGGTGCGTGAGGTCGTGGTGACGGGTGTGCCCGACGAGGAGTTCGGGCAGCGGTTCGCGGCGTACGTGGTGCCGTACGAGGGCGGGGGAGTGGACCCGAACCAGGTGCGGATGCACGTGCGGCGGGTGCTCGGGCGGTTCTCGGTGCCGCGTGACGTGGTGGTCGTGGACGAGTTGCCGCGCAACGCCACGGGCAAGGTGGTCAAGCGCCTGCTGCCCCGTCAGGAGGAGCGCGGATAGGCCGGTGGGTTCTCGTGCCCGTGCGACGGCGGGTGACGGCGGGGACTCCGGGACGCGGTGAAGGCGCCCGTTCCGACCTGCGACGACCCCGTTCGGCGCACATGGGGAACCCCGTACCACTTTTCTTTGTGCGCAAGGTAATTGCGGGCTTTGGAAATCGGGCGCGGGGTAACTACGATGGTGGCGATGGCCGACCGATCCCCCGCCCCCGCGGGCGGCTTCCCTCTTCCCGCAGTGGACGAGCAGATGTGCTTCGCCCTCTACGCGGCCTCGCGTGCGGTCACCAACCTGTACCGGCCGCTGCTGGAGCCGTTGGGGCTGACCTATCCCCAGTACCTGGTGATGATGCTGCTCTGGGAGCGCGGCGAGTGCTGGGTGAAGGACTTCGGTTCCGTGCTCCAACTGGACTACGGGACCCTCACACCGCTGCTCAAGCGGCTGGAGGCCCGGGGACTGCTGGTCCGGGGACGCGATCCGCGGGACGAGCGCTCCGTCCTCGTCGTCCTCACGGAGGAGGGCGGGCGGCTCAGGGAGCGCGCCGAGGGGATCCCGGAGGCGATCGGGAGGGTCATCGACCTCCCCGAGGAGGAGTTCGAGGCCACCAGGCTGGCGCTGCGCCGCCTGACCGCGAACGTCCTCGCGGGACAGGCCCAGCTGCCCGAGGGCGGCTGAAGCGCCACGGACTCCGTCCGCCGCGTCCGCCGTCGGGGGACGACGGACGGCAGCGACGGGCGGCGGGGACGGACACCACGGGGGTCGTGTCCGTCCTCCGGAGCACGGGCGGGTCGCGGTCGCGGCCCGCCCGTCTACGTTGTCGGCCCGGGGGAGTGCTAGCCGTTCCACCCGAGGGAGGGCCGCCGTCGGGCTAGGGTTGGGGACATGTCGATCTGGGCGTCAGACAACCGCAGCGGGCAGGTCCGCGAGGCCCTGACCATGCTCCTGTCCCAGGGAGTGATTGACGACTTCCGCATCCGGCCGGACGAGGAGTTCCCCTTCCGGGTGACCGTCCCGGCCGGGGTGGTCCCGATGACCGAGCACCAGGCCGCGCACTTCGCCCTGGGCGCGGCGGTGAGCCACTTCGGGCGCCTCGCGCGCGGCGGGGGCGGGGCCTGACAGGCTCCGGAGACCACGGTCACGCGCCCGGGGGTGTGTCCGGCGTCCCCATCCCCCGCTCGCGGCGGCGTGCCTAGTTTGCTGCCATGACGACGCACGATTTCCTGTCGGGCCCGGCGCGGCGGGGAACCCCCACACCACCCGGCGCTGGTGACTGGCCAGGCACCCGTAGAGGTTGCGGGTTCCCCGTCAGCCCCTGGGGGGTGGGTGGTCGTGGTGGGCACTGGCTCCGAGGTTCAGTGCTGGGGGCGGGGACCGACTGAGAGCAAGTTCGCCCGGCGAACTTGCCGAAGGAGATCCCTGCACGCCGATCATTACAGGTGCCTGGTGGGCGTCACGAAGGGGTTCGGGAGGTCGCCGGTGGGAACGCCCACCGGGAGTCTCCCTCAGCCCTCCGTGAGCGGGGGTACACGGTTCAGACCAAGAGCGGCCATGAAGCCCCGCGCGTGACCGCGCGTCGTAGGGGGTCCGCAAGTTGTAGAGCGTCGCTGCGTCAGCAACCAGGCACCCGTAGAGCCCGGGCTGGCGGGAAGGTCTCGGGGGGTTGACGTAGAGCCCGCCGGTGACGGCAACCAGGCGCCCGTAGAGCGCTCAGCGGCGGTGCGCCGTAGGGGGTTGGGGTGGCATGTGCGGTGGCCGTTCACCCGTGGGGGTTGACGTAGAACCTGCTGGCAAAGGCAACCAGACACCCGTAGAGCCCGGGCTGGCGCCGGGTGCAACGGGGCTGGCATAGGGCGCGGCGGAGCGTACCTGCTCTGGCCGGGGTACGGCGCCGAGGGGATCGGGGGAGACGGTGGCCACCCTGACCGGGCACGTGCGCCGGGTCGTCTACTTCTCGGCGGTCGCGGCAGGGAAGGCCGCCGACAGCGTGTGGGGGAAGGTTGAGGCCGCCGTGCGCGCCTCAGCAGGAGCCCTTGTCCTCCCACACGCCCCACTGGTCGCTGCTCGGCGGGTAGCCCTGGATCCACCAGCGCGCCTCGTACTCGCGGCCCTCGTGCTGGACGCGATCGCCGGTGTCGTACACGGTGCCCTCGCTCCACTGGGGGGCGTCGCAGGAGCCGCCGCCGCCTCCGTCGCCGCGTCCGCGGTCGTCGTCGTCATCTCCCCGGCCGCCCCAGCCGCCCTGGTCGCCCCGGCCGTCCTGTTCCTCCTCCTCGGCGCGGGGGTCGTCCTCGTCGGAGGGGGAGGCCTCCTCCTCGGACTCCTCCTCTTCCTCCTCCGGCTCCGGGCCGAGGGAGACGGTGAGGGAGACGGCGGCCTCCTCCGGCAGGATCGTGCCGGGTTCGGGGTTCTGCCCGCTGACCTCGCCGACGGGCGCGGTGTCGTGGTGCTCCTCGGTGACCTGTACGACCAGGCCGAGTCCGGCCAGGGCGGTCGCGGCCTCCTCCCGGCCCATGCCGATCAGCGTGGGGACGATGACGCCCTCGCTCACGCTGAGCACGACCGGCTCCTCGCGGTCGCCCTCCTCGCCCGCCGCGGGCGCGGTGGACAGGACGGTGCCCGGGGGTTGGTCGGGGGAGTGCTCCTGGAGGATCTCGATACCGGTGAACCCGGCCTGGCGCAGTGTCTCGCGCGCCTCGTTCTCGGTGCCGCCGACCACGTCGGGGACCTCGGAGTGCCGCGGCCCGGTGGAGACGTGCAGCAGGACCTCGGTTCCCCGCGCCACGTCGCTGCCGGGTGCGGGGGTGCTGTCGGCGACCGCCCCGGCGCCGACGGTGTCGCTGTAGGCGTCCTCGAAGCGCACGGCCAGGTCCATGCCCAGCCCGGCCAGCCGCTCCTCGGCCTGCTCGCTGGAGGCGCCCACGAGGTCGGGCAGCGCGACGCGGTCGTCCGGGACCAGCGCCCACCCGGCCGCGAACAGGACCAGGACCAGCACGCCCGCGGTGACCAGGACGGGGACGCGCCGCCACAGCGGGACCGGCGCGGCGCGCTCCTCCCCGCGCTCCGGCGGGGCGTCGGTGATCACGGGGATGGGCCGGGTGTCGACGTCGGCGGTGTCCACCGGGGCCCCGGGCAGCGACCGCAGCACCTGTTCGACCACGGTGAGGTACTGTCCCGCGTCGCGCGGGCGGTAGCGCGGGTTGGGGTCGGTGGCGTTGGCGACCAGCATGTCCAGGTCGGAGGGCAGGCCGGGGATGACGGCCGAGGGCCGCAGGGGATGGGCCTCCGGGTCCGCGGGCACGCCGGTCAGGAGCGTGTACAGGAGCCGCCCGACGGCGTGCACGTCGGTACGGGTCTCGGGACCGGCGTCCTCCTCCGCGTCGAAGAGCAGGGGGAAGCCGGTGACCCGCACGCCTCCCGCACCGTCCACCACGACCGTGTGGGGGTCGAGCGCGCCGTGCACGACGCCCGCGCCGTGGGCGGCGTCGAGCGCGGTGAGCGTCCCGGCCACGATGGCCAGCGCCGCCTGCACCGGGTAGCGCAGCCCGCCGCCGCCCTCGCCCAACGCCTCCGCGAGGGTGTGCCCCGGCAGGTACTCGCCGACCGCGTACACGTGGTCGCCGTCGCGGCCGTGGCCCAGGACCCGGGCGACCCCCGGGTGGGACAGGCCCTCCAGGGTCTGGGCACGGTCCAGGAACGCGTGCACGGCGCCGTGGTCGCCCACCAGCCAGGGGTGCAGCACGGTGACCGTGACGGTCTGGTCGCCGCCGAGGTCGTGCGCGGCGTGGACGGTTCCCGAGGCGCCGCTGCGCAGCCGCTTCCCGAGGATGTAGCGCTCGTGCAGCGTGATGCCGAAGAGGGGATCGGGAGTGGGGGTCTCCATGGGACGGATTCTATGTCCCCGTACCCTCCCCGACCCCCCGTTCCCGGTCCTTATGCGGACATGCACCGAACAGTAGGGTCGACTCGCAGCATCCCTGGTACCGAAACGTTGTGAGGCCCCTGTGAACCTCCCCTCCCCCGGAACCCGCGAGGACCGCGCGGCCGGCGTCCTGCTCGGCGCGGCGTGCGGCGACGCCTTGGGCGTTCCCTACGAGTTCGGTCCGCCGCTCGCCGAGGACAGGGTCCCGGAGATGGTCGGCGGCGGCCTGGGCCCCTACGCCCCGGGCGAGTACTCCGACGACACCCAGATGGCCGTGTGCATCGCCGAGGCCCTGCGCGAGCACCGCGACCCGCTGTCGGCGGAGGCGCTGCGGCACACGGCGGACGCCTTCCTGCGCTGGAGGAACGAGGGCGCCACCGACATCGGCAACCAGACGGCGTGGGTGATGCGCCGTGCCGGACACGCCTACCGGCGTCCGGATGTGGCCGAGGTCATGGAGCGGGCGGCGGCGGAGCGCTTCACCGAGGGGGTGCCGAGCGCGGGCAACGGGTCGCTCATGCGCACGGGGCCGCTGGCCCTGGCCTACCCGGACGACCCGGAGGGCCTGGCCGCGGCGGCCGACCGCTACAGCCGCCTCACCCACGGCGACCCGCTGGCCTCCGAGGCCTGCGTGCTGTGGTGCGAGGGGATCCGGCACGCGGTCGCTTACGGGGACCTGGCGGGCGTGCGCGCGGGCCTGGAGCTGCTGCCGCCCGGGCGGCGCGGCGCGTGGGCGAGGTGGCTGGACGAGGCCGAGGAGCGCCCGCCGCGGGCCTTCAGCCCCAACGGGTTCGTGGTCACCGCCCTCCAGGCGGCGTGGTCGGCCGTGGTACACGAGCCGGACGGGTTCACCCCGGCGCTGCGGGCCGCCGTGCGCGCGGGCGACGACACCGACACCGTGGCCGCGATCGCCGGGGCGCTGCTCGGCGCCCGGTGGGGCGCGGGCGCGATCCCGGGGGAGTACCTGGAGGCGGTGCACGGGTGGCCCGGCTACCGGGCCGGAGACCTGGCCGAACTGGCGCTGCGGATCGCCGGGCGCCGCTGAGGCGGCGGTTAGCCTGGCGGTGTCCCCTCGTCGGAGGACCCCCTCCGAACGACCTTCACGACGACATCGAGGTGTGCCATGTCCGGTGGACTGAACTGGGTACGTGCGGACGAGCACCCGGCGCTGCTGGCCGAGCCGGTCCTGGCCGCGGTGCGCGGCCGTGGGGACGCGCGTGTGGCGCCCATCGACCCGGAGCTCGCGGACACGGCGCAGTTCTGCGAACGGTACGGGATGCCCCTGGCGACCAGCGCCAACTGCGTGGTGGTCGCGGCCAGGCGCGGCGGCGAGGTGTCCTACGCGGCGTGCATGGTGCTGGCCACCCAGCGCGCCGACGTCAACGGGATCGTCCGCCGCCGCCTCGGCGCCCGCAAGATCTCGTTCGCGCCGATGGACGAGGCCACCGGGCTGACCGGGATGGAGTACGGCGGTATCACGCCGCTCGGCCTGCCGGAGGGGTGGCCGGTCCTGGTTGACGAGGCGGTCGCCGCCGAGGCCGGGGTCGTGGTGGGCAGCGGGGTGCGCCGTTCCAAGCTGCTGGTGCCCGGCAAGCTGCTCGCGGACCTGCCGGGCGCCGAGGTCCTGGCGCTGACCAGGTAGCTGACCAGGTAGGGGAGCGGCCACGCGGCCGGGCGGGGCGCCCGGCCGTGTGTCGACACGTCCATCTGCGGACTCGTCGCCTTTCGGGTACGAATGTCGACAAATCGATGTGTGGTTTCGGCGTGCTCCGCCCCCGTTTGCGGCTGGTTCCGAGCTGCTACCGAGCGGTGCGCGTCCGGTCCCGGTCCCAGTGCCGGTCCCGGTGCCGCTCCCGGCGTCGCTCCCGGCGTCGGGAGCGGCGGTCAGGGGGCGGTGGTCAGGGGGCGGCGCCGACCTCCGCCACCCAGGCGGTCTCCACCAGCACGGTGTAGTTGTTCACCCTCGGCAGCCCCTCCTCACCAGGCGACTCCACGGCAACCGTCTCGTGGTAGAGCGGCGTGCCCGTGTCGGCGTCGAACATGATCCTGCGCTCCAGGACGACGCCGTCCCCGGCGTCCTCCTCGACCAGGAACAGCTCGCCCTCGCGCCCTTCGCGGTCCCTGGCCGTGCCCGCGTACCGCACGTCCTCCTGCCCGGCGAGCGCGCGCAGCGCGGCGGCCTGCACGTCGGGGCCGACCGGGGCCTCCTCGTACAGCAACTGGAGGGCGTACACGAGCCCGGCCGCGGGGGAGGGGTCCGGCGTGGCCCCGGAATCCTGGCCGCCGACCGCCAGGAGCTGCTCAGCGAGCCGGTCCGGGGCCGCGGAGAGGCTGTCGGGCTCCACGGTGAAGAACATGCCGTTCCCGCCCTCGCCGCCGCCCCACTCGAACTCCTCGGGCCCGCTCTCGAAGAGCCACCGGAGCGGGGCGGGGTCGCCGCCCCCGTGCTCGGGGAGGCTCGGGGCGGAGACGCTGCGCCCGGACTGGTGCGGGGTGCGCCAGACCTGCTCGTCCGTCGGCAGGACGCCCCAGCCCGCCTCGCCGGTGTCGGCGTCCTGGGAGTAGGTGAGAGTCCACTCCGCGGTGTGCACGTAGGCGACTTCTCCCCCGACGGGCGGCGGGGGCTGCTCCTCGGCGGCCTCCGCCAGGGCGAGGAGGTGCTCGCGGCCCGCGGGCGCGTCGGCGGCCAGGGGGACCTCCAGCGGCGCGGGAGGCGGACCGGCGTACGCGGGCTGGACGGAGTTCCAGCCCAGGGTCCCGAGCACGGCCACGGCGGTGAACGCGGCGGCGCCCAGCGCCAGGCGCGGGGCGGTGCGCCGGGGGGACAGACCGCGGTCCCGGAGGCGGTCGCCCGAGGCGATCGCCTCGATCCGGGCGAGGTCGCGGGCCGCGGGGTCGGGGCGGACTGAGGCCGCGGGATCGTGTGCGGCGAGCATTCCGCGCACGGCTTCGGTGTCGCCGCGCAAGCCGCGGCTGGCGGGGTTACGGTTCACTTCTCCTCCACGGGAACTCGGACGTGCGTGGGGCCCGGCGTCGCCGGACGCGGTGGGGACTGGTCCCGGCGAGCCGGGGGCGAGGAGTCCAGGAAGCGCTCGATCCGGCGGCGGACCCGGTGCAGGCGCACACGCACGGTGGCAGTGGTGCAGCCCAGGGCCCGGGCCGCCTCGGCCGGTTCCAGGCCCTCCCAGGCCAGGAGCATCACCAGTTCGCGGTCGGTGGCGCTGAGCCGGTCCAGGGCGCGCAGCGCGGCGTCGCGCTCCTCCACCTGGCGGACGGTGTCGGCCGTGCCGGGGACGTTCGCGGAGGCATCGGCGCTGAGCACCTCTCCTCGGCGGCGATCGCCGCGCAGCCGGGTCCGGATGACGTTGCGCGCCACCCCGTAGAGCCAGGGCAGGGGCTGGTCCTTGGGCAGGCGGTCGTACCTGCGCCAGGCGACGCCGAAAGTCTCGGCGGCGACGTCGTCCGCGCGGTCCGGGCCCAGGCGGCGCACGGCGTATCGGTACACGTCGCCGTGGTAGCGCTCGAAGAACCGGGTGAACTCGCTCTTCGCGGGTTCCTCCGTGCCCGTGTCCTCACTGCTCATCGACTTCCTTCCGTGCGGTCTCACACCCTTCTGTCCGGTGGGGCCTCCGTATTGCAGCGTCGGAGCGGGATTCGCGTGCGCGGGCGCACGGGTTCTCCCGCCGGCGGCCCGGGGGACCGGGCCGGTCCTCCGCGCGGCCCTGTGGACAACCGGGGAAAGAGCAGGTGGGAAGCGGCGCGGTTCCCCCGGGACTATTTACTGACCGATCGGTCTGTAATACTGTTCGTCAGAGAGCACAGCCCGAGGAGAGGACCGTCCGGTGCCCGAAACACTCCAGAGCTACGCGCGGGGAGCATGGTTCACCCCCGCGGACGAGGGTGCGCCCCTGGCCGACGCGAACACCGGGGAGACCGTCGCCCGGATCTCGTCCGACGGCCCCGACGTCGCGGGGATGGTCGACCACGCGCGGACCGTCGGCGGCCCCGCGCTGCGCGCGCTCACCTTCCACCAGCGCGCGAACATCCTCAAGGAGGTCGCCAAGCACCTGACGGGGTACAAGGAGGAGTTCTACGCCCTCTCCCACCGGACCGGCGCGACCGCCCGGGACACCGCCGTGGACGTGGACGGCGGTTTCGGCACGCTCTTCAGCTTCTCCAGCAAGGGCCGCCGCGAGCTGCCCAACTCCACCGTCATCCTGGACGGTCCCCTGGAGCCGCTCGGCAGACAGGGCACGTTCGTGGGCCAGCACGTGTACACGTCCCGCCCGGGCGTGGCCGTGCAGATCAACGCCTTCAACTTCCCGGTGTGGGGCATGCTGGAGAAGCTCGCCCCCGCCTTCCTCGCGGGGATGCCCAGCATCGTCAAGCCCGCCGGGCAGACCGCCTACCTCACCGCCGCGGTCGTGCGGCGCATGGTCGAGTCGGGTCTGCTGCCCGAGGGCTCCCTCCAGCTCCTCGTCGGCAGCCACCGGGGCCTGCTCGACGCCCTGGGCCCGCAGGACGTCGTGGGCTTCACGGGGTCCGCCGCCACCGGCGCCATCCTGCGCAACCACCCCAACGTGGTCAGCGGGGGCGTGCAGCTCAACGTCGAGGCCGACTCCCTCAACTGCTCGATCCTCGGTCCGGACGTGACCGAGGAGGACCCCGAGTTCGACCTCTACGTCAAGCAGGTCGTCACCGAGATGACGGTCAAGGCCGGGCAGAAGTGCACCGCCATCCGCCGCGTCATCGTGCCCGCGGCGATGGCGGAGGCCGTCACCGGGGCCCTGACCGAACGCCTGGCCAGGGTGGTGGTCGGCGCGGCCGACCACCCGGACACGCGGATGGGCGCCCTGGTCTCGCTCGACCAGCGCGAGGAGGTCCGCAAGGCGGTCAAGGCCCTGCGCGCCACCAGCGAGGTCGTCTACGGCGACCCGGAGAGCGTGGAGGTCGTCGGGGCCGACGACGAGGCGGGCGCGTTCATGTCCCCGGTCCTGCTGCGCGCCGAGCCCGGCGCGCGGGAGCCGCACGAGGTGGAGGCCTTCGGTCCCGTCAGCACCGTGATCGCCTACGACGGGGTCGCCGAGGCCGTGGAGCTGGCCGCCCGGGGCAGCGGCAGCCTGGTGGGTTCGCTCGTCACCCGCGACCCCGACGTGGCGCGCGAGGTCGTCCTGGGGCTGGCGCCCTGGCACGGGCGCATCCTGGTGCTCAACCGCGACGACGCCGAGGAGTCCACCGGCCACGGTTCGCCGCTGCCCGTGCTGGTGCACGGCGGACCCGGCCGCGCGGGCGGCGGCGAGGAGATGGGCGGTGTGCGCGGCGTCAAGCACCACATGCAGCGCACCGCCGTGCAGGCCCCGCCGGACATGGTCACCGCGATCACCGGCCACTGGACCACCGGCTCCGAGCGGGCCGTGGGCGACGTGCACCCGTTCCGCAAGGACCTGTCGCAGCTGCGGATCGGCGACACGATCCGGTCGGCGGAGCGCACCGTCACCCGGGCCGACATCGACCACTTCGCCGAGTTCACCGGCGACACGTTCTACGCGCACACCGATGAGGAGGCCGCCGCCGCCAACCCGCTGTTCGGCGGGATCGTGGCGCACGGCTACCTGGTGGTGTCTCTGGCGGCCGGCCTGTTCGTGGACCCGGCCCCGGGCCCGGTGCTCGCCAACTTCGGCGTGGACAACCTGCGCTTCCTCACCCCCGTGAAAGAGGACGCCACGATCCGGGTGACGCTGACCGCCAAGCAGATCACCCCGCGCACGAACGCCGACTACGGCGAGGTGCGCTGGGACGCCCTGGTCACCGACCAGGACGGCGAGGCCGTGGCCACCTACGACGTGCTCACGCTGGTCGCCAAGGGCGAGGAGGGGTAGGCGCGTCGGCGCTCCCGCGCACGGACGCGCCCGCAAGCGGGAACAGCGTCGGACAGGCATGTCGGTAAGTAGACACGTCGTCAAACAGACGCGGCGTCGAACAGACATGTCGACTTCCCGACAGGCGGTGCCCCCGGCGGTGGCGTGGCCGGGGGTGCCGTCGTGTGTGCCGGGGCTCCCGGCGGGCGGCCCGTGAGCCGGAGGAGTGCGCGGCCCCGGAGGCAGCCGCTCACTCCCCGGCGGACGGCTTCCCGTCCAGCAGCGCCGACGGGCCGGGCGGCCCGAGCCGCGCCCCCTCGCGCGCCGTCCAGTAGCGGCGCAGCACGTCCAGCACCACCGAGACCCGCAGGCCCGTGATGCCCGAGAGGCGCCCCAGGTCCGCGGAGAGGAAGTCGGCGAGCCCGGCCTCGTCGCGGAACACCGCGTGGTGGATGACGGACGAGGTCCCGGCCACGACCGAGACGTAGCGCGCGGAGGGGTGCGCCCCCAGCGCGTCGGCGACGCCGCCGATCTCGCGCGGGCTGACCTCCAGGGCCAGCACCGCCTCCACGCCCATGCCCAGCAGGGCGGGTTCCACCTCCACCCGGGGGCGCACCATGCGGCGCTCCAGCACGGACTGGACGAGGCGGTAGGCCGTGGACTGGCTGACCCCGAGCGCGCGGGCGACCTCTCCCGAACCGGTGCGCGCGTCGCGATGCAGCATCCGCACCACGGACGCCTCCTGCGCGCCGAGCGGGCCGCGGGACTCATCCGACGGCCCGTTCTCCCCCGAGTCGGTGTAGGGGTCCAGCGCCCGGGAGCGCGCGGGGTCGAGCCGGTCCAGCCGCCAGGAGTCGGCCCGGCTCACCGCGCGCAGGACCAGGTCGGACCGTGTGGCCGCCACGCCCTCCACCGAGGGGATCCCGTCGGCGAGCAGGTCCGCCGCCCGGTCGCGGCGGAAGGGGTGGACGACGCAGTAGACGTCGGACCCGCCGCTGGTGACGGCCGTGAACTGCGTCTCGGGCCGTTCCGCCAGGCGGCGGGCCACCCGCCGCGAGTGGCCGGGGGCGGTGGTGATCCACACGTGGTGCGGGTGGGCGTCGGAGAGCAGCGGCCAGTCCACCTGGCCGACCACGCGCACGGACCGCTCGGACTGGAGGCGCTGGAGCCGCCGCCCCACGGTGCTCGCCGAACTCCCCACCGCCTCGGCCAGGGCGCTGACCGGCGCCCGGGGCGCCAACTGGAGGGCGGCGACCAGGTCCATGTCGAGTTCGTCCAGCACCGCTTCCGCCTTCGCCAAGACCGCTGTCACCAAATAAGCCGTATGAGATGAATGATTCCACCACTTTATCGCTGGTGGTTGACATATCCATCCACCACACATGCAATGTACTGGTCAACGTAGCGAGGGAGGGGCGCCAGCCCGCCCGGACGTCAGGGGAGCACGGGTGACCACGACCGATTCCACACGCCCCAGGCTGCCGATGCGGCTGCTCCTGGGCTCCCTCCAGGTGATCGAGAGGGTGGGCAACAAGCTGCCCCACCCGTTCTGGCTGTTCACGATCATGGCCGGGATCGTCATCGCGCTCAGCGCCCTGCTCAACGCGCTGGGCGTCTCCGCGGTCTCACCGGTGGACGGCGAGCGCATCGCGGTCCGCAGCCTGCTCTCGCCCGAGGGCGTGCAGACCATCGTCGGCGACGCGATCGACAACTTCGCGACCTTCCCGCCGCTGGCGATCATCATCGTGGTCATGCTCGGGGTCTCGGTCGCCGAACGCAGCGGCCTGCTCAACGCGATGCTGCGCGGCAGCGTCACCAGGGTCCCGGCCCGGTGGCTGACCTTCGCCGTGGCGCTGACCGGCATCACCGGCAGCGTCGCCTCCGACGCCGCCTACGTCGTGCTCATCCCGCTGGGCGCCCTGCTCTTCAAGGCCGCGGGCCGCAGCCCCGTCCTCGGCCTGGTCGTGGCCTTCGCCTCCGTCTCCGCCGGGTACAACGCGTCCCTGCTCATCACGCCCACCGACGCGCTCCTGGCCGCCCTGAGCACCGAGGCCGCCTCGATCATCGACCCCGGCTACACGGTCACGGCGCTGGACAACTACTTCTTCAGCGTCGTCTCCGCCGTCGTGCTCGCCGCCCTGATCACCCTCGTCACCGAGTTCCTGCTGAGCAGGCGCTCCGAGGGCCTGGCCGAGGACGGCGACGGCGAGGGGGACCGGGAGGCGCAGGAGCTGGGCTCGATGACCCTCACCGACGCCGAGCGCCGGGGGCTGCGCAACGCCGGGCTGACCGTGCTGGCGGCCGTGGCGGTCCTCGCGGCGGCGCTCGCGCCCCCGGCCTCGCCCCTGCGCGGGGAGGACGGAACGGTCCTCGGCTCGCCGATCATCACCGGGGTCGCCTACGTGCTGGGCGTCCTGTTCCTGCTCGCCGGAGTCGTGTACGGGCGCGCCACGGGCACCGTTGCCTCGGCGCGGGACGTTCCCGAGGCGATGACCGCGGGGGTGCGGGACCTGGCTCCGGTGGTCGTGCTGTTCTTCGCGGCCTCGCAGTTCCTCGCCTACTTCCGCTGGACCGGGATCGGCGAGGTCGTGGCCATCCGCGGCGCCGCGCTGCTGGACTCGGCGGGGGTGCACCCCCTGGTGCTCTTCCTCGGCATGATCGTGTTCTCCACGGTGCTGAACCTGCTCATCACCAGCGGTTCGGCGCAGTGGGCCCTCATCGCGCCGGTCTTCGTGCCCATGTTCATGCTCCTGGACGTGCCGCCCGAGACGACCCAGGCCGTCTACCGCATCGCCGACTCCAGCACCAACGTCATCAGCCCGATGAGCCCGTACTTCGTCATGGCGCTGGGCTTCCTCCAGCGCTACCGCCGGGACGCGGGCATCGGCACGCTGATCTCCCTGACGCTGCCGCTGTGCCTCACCGTCCTGGTCGGCTGGACCCTGCTGTTCCTGGGCTGGTGGACGCTCGGCATCCCGCTGGGACCGGGTGTCCCGGTGCGCTGACCGCCTCCCTCCCGCCCCGGGCGGGATCCCCTGCCCACCGCAACGAAGAGAGTGACAGATGAGCCAGACGGTGACCGCGAGACTGGCGGACGCGGCCGAGCGCGCCCTGCCCGGCATGATCGACGACCTGCGCGCCCTCGTGGAGCTGGAGACCCCCAGCGGCGACAGGGACCTGCTGTCCGCCGGGCTGGACGGCATCGAGGGGTGGCTGGCCCGGCGGCTGGGCGCGCCCGAGACCCGGGTCCGCTACGACGGCGGCTCCTTCGGCGACGTGCTGGAGGTGTCCTACCCCGGCACCGGGGCGGGGACCGTGCTCTTCGTCAGCCACTACGACACCGTCTGGCCCGCCGGGACCCTGGCCGAGTGGCCGGTGACGGTCGAGGGCGACCGGTTCAGCGGCCCCGGCTGCTTCGACATGAAGGCCGGGATCGTGCAGAGCGCCTGGGCCCTTCGGCTCCTGCGCGAACTGGACCTGCCCCGGCCCGCCGTGCGGATGCTGCTCACCGGGGACGAGGAGATCGGCAGCCCCGCGTCGCGCCCGCACATCGAGCGGGCCAGCGAGGGCGTGGACCTGACCCTGGTCCTCGAACCCAGCCGGGAGGGCATGCCCAAGACCCGGCGCAAGGGCATGGGGATCTTCGACGTTGACGTGCGCGGCGTGGAGTCCCACGCGGGCCTGGACCCCGCGGCCGGGGCGAGTGCCGTGCACGCCCTGGCCCAGGTCGTGCCCGCGCTCACCGCCCTGTCCGCGCCGGAGCTGGGCACCACGGTGAACGTGGGCCTGGTCTCCGGGGGGACCGGGTACAACGTCGTCGCCGGGCACGCCCGCTGCGGGGTGGACGTGCGGGTGCAGGACCCCGCCGAGATGGCCCGCGTGGACGCCGGGCTGGCCGCGCTCGCCGCCGCCGACCCGCGCGTGGGGGTCGAGGTCACGGGCGGGTGGAACCGTCCTCCGATGAACCCCAACCCGCCCTCGGAGAAGGCGTTCGGTCTGCTGCGCGAGGTGGCCGGGGAGCTGGGCGCGTCCCTGGAGGAGGTCTCGGTGGGCGGGGCCAGCGACGCCAACTTCGTCTCCGCGCTGGGCCGCCCGGTCCTCGACGGGCTGGGCGCGGTGGGCGCCGGGCCGCACTCGCGCGACGAGCACGTCCTGGTCGGCGGGACACCGCACCAGGTCGCTCTGGTGGCGGGCCTGATGGCGCGGATCGCGGGCAGGTAGGGCGGCAGCGCCCGGTCCCGCCCGGGACGACATGTGGACGGGTCGCCATGGGGATGAGTCGCCATGGGGATGAGTCGCCATGGCGACGAGTCGACACGCGGTGGTCCGGCGAACGCGGGACCGACCGCTCCGACGGCGGCCGGACCGGCACGCGCGGGGGCGCCCCGGGATGCCGACTCCCCGGGGCGCCCGCTCCGTTCCGGCCTACAGGCGGGCGACGGCCGCGGCCGGGTTGTCCATGGCGTCGGCGACCACGCGCATGAAGCCCGCGGCGGCCCCGCCGTCGCACACGCGGTGGTCGAAGGCGAACGACAGCTGCGTGATCTTGCGGACGGTCAGCTCGCCGTCCACCACCCACGGGCGGTCCATGATCCGGCCCAGGCCCAGGATCGCCACCTGCGGGTGGTTGATGATGGCGGCGCTGCCGTCCACACGCAGCGACCCGTAGTTGTTGAGGGTGAAGGTGCCGCCGGTCATCTCGGCCGGGGAGGCCTTCCCCTCCCGGGCGGCGGCGGTGAGCCGCCGGATCTCGCCGTCCAGCTCGGTCGTGGTGAGCCGGTGCGCGCCCAGCACGGCCGGGGCGACCAGGCCCCGGTCGGTCTGCACCGCCAGGCCCAGGTTGACCCCGTCGTACTGGACCAGCTCACCGCGTTCGGCGTCCACCCTGCCGTTGAGCTCGGGGTGGGCGCGCAGGCCCGCGACCACGAATCGCGCCACGTAGGACATCAGGCCGGGTCCGGACGGGTCGGACTGCCTGAGGCGGACCAGCTCGGTCGCGTCCACGTCCACCCAGACGGTCGCCTCGGGGATCTCGCTGCGGCTGCGGGACAGCGACGCCGCGACGCTGCGGCGGAACCCGCTCATGGCCGCGCGCCGGGACTCGGCCAGTCCCGTGCGGGCGTCCACGAACCCCGGTGCGACGGGCTCCGGTCCGGGGGCGGGGACAGCGGAGTCGGCGGCGGGGTCGGCGGCCGGGGCCCGCGCGGCATCGATCGCCTCGCGCACGTCGCGCCGGGTGATGAGTCCGCCCGGTCCGCTCCCGGAGACCTCGGAGATCCGCAGCCCCGCCTCACGGGCCATCTGCCTCACCAGGGGCGAGGTGACCAGCGGCGGACGCGCGGCCGGGGGAGCGGCCGGTGCGGCGGAGGCCGGTACGGCGGGTTGAACCGGGGCCGCGGAGGCCGGTGCGGCGGGCTGAGCCGGACGCGCGGGCGGGCGCGGGCGCGGACGCCGACGGCGCCCGGAGGCCGCTGCCTCCGGCGTTCCGTAGCCGATCAGCACGTTGCCCGAACCCGTTCCGGCGCGCTCCTCCTCGCGGTAGCGCTCCCCCTCCGCCGACGCCTTCGCGGCGTCGGCCCCGGACGCGGCCTCGGCCCCGGCCTCGGCCCCGGAACCGTCGGTCACGCTGATCAGGGGGCGCCCGACCTCCATGACCCGGCCCTCCTCGCCGTGCAGCTCGCTGACGGTGCCCGCGAAGGGGGAGGGCACCTCCACGATCGACTTGGCGGTCTCCACCTCCACGATCGGCTGGTCCAGGGCCACGGTGTCGCCGACGGCCACGAGCCACCGCACCACCTCGGCCTCGGTGAGCCCCTCGCCCAGGTCGGGGAGGTCGAAGGTCTGCGTCGTCACTGGTCCTCCCACTGAAGGTCGTCGACGGCGTCCAGGATCCGGTCCACGCCCGGGAGCTGGAAGCGCTCCAGCTTCGGCGGCGGGAAGGGGATGTCGAAGCCGGTGACGCGGCGCACCGGCGCGGCCAGGGAGTGGAAGCAGCGCTCGGTCACCCGCGCGACGATCTCCGAGGCGACGCTGGCGAACCCGCTGGCCTCGGCGACCACGACGGCGCGCCCGGTGGAGCGGACCGCCTCGCACACCGTGGCGTCGTCGAAGGGGACGAGGGAGCGCACGTCCACCACCTGGAGGCTGCGGCCCTCCTGTGCGGCGGCCTCGGCCGCCTCCAGCGCGGTGGGTACCGAGGGGCCGTAGGCGATGAGGGTGGCGTCGGTGCCGGGGCGGCGCACCACGGCGCGGCCGATGGGCGGCTCGGGCGCGGCCGGGTCGATCTCGTCCTTGCCCCAGTAGAGCTTCTTGGGCTCCATGAACACGACCGGGTCGTCGGAGGCGATCGCCTCGCGCAGCAGGAAGTAGGCGTCGGCGGGCGTGGACGGGGTGACCACGGTCAGGCCGGGCGTGTGGGCGTAGTAGGCCTCGGAGGAGTCGCAGTGGTGCTCGACTCCGCCGATCCCTCCCGCGTAGGGGACGCGGATGACCATGGGCAGCCCGACCCGGCCGCGGGTGCGGTTGCGCGTCTTGGCCACGTGGCTGACGATCTGCTCGAAGGCAGGGTAGGCGAACGCGTCGAACTGCATCTCCACCACGGGGCGCATGCCGTTCATCGCCATGCCCACGGCCATGCCCACGATCCCGGACTCCGCGAGCGGGGTGTCGAAGCAGCGGTCCTCGCCGAACTCGGCGGTGAGGCCGTCGGTGATGCGGAAGACGCCGCCGAGGGGGCCGACGTCCTCGCCGAAGACGTACACCGCGGGGTCCTCGGCCATGGCGTCGCGCAGGGCCCGGTTGAGGGCCTGGGCCATGGAGAGCTTGGTGGGGCCGGTCGCCATGTCAGTTGCCCTCTCTGCTCAGTTCGTCGGCCAGGAAGGCGGCCTGCTCGTCCAGCTGCGGCGTGGGGGTGGCGAACACGTGCGCGAACAGCTCGACGGGCTCGGGGTCGGTGTCCCCGGCGACGCCCTCGCGCATGGCGGCGGCCACGGCCTCCGCGTCCTCGGCGATGCGCGCCTTGCGGGCCTTGGTGAGGACGCGCTTCCTGGTGAGGTAGGCCTCCATGCGCAGCAGGGGATCGCGGGTCTGCCAGGGGTCCACCTCCTCCTGGGTGCGGTACCGGGTGGCGTCGTCGGCGTTGGTGTGCGCCTGCATGCGGTAGGTGTGCGCCTCCACGAGCTGGGGGCCCTCGCCCGACCGGGCCGCGGCCACGGCCCGGTCGAGCACGGCGAGCACGGCGGGGGTGTCGTTGCCGTCCACCCGTTCCGCGTTCACCCCGTAGCCGACGCCCTTGTGGGCGAGCGAGGGGGCGGCGGTCTGGCGGGCCAGGGGGACGGAGATGGCGTACTCGTTGTTCTGCACGAAGAACACGACCGGAGCCCGGAACACCGCCGCGAAGTTCAGCGCCTCGTGGAAGTCGCCCTCGCTGGTGGCGCCGTCGCCGCACAGCGCCATGACCACGGTGTCCTCACCGCGCAGGCGGGCGGCGTGCGCGACGCCCACCGCGTGCGGGAGCTGGGTGGCCAGCGGCGTGGCCTGCGGGGCGACGCGGTGCGCGTAGGGGTCGTAGCCCGAGTGCCAGTCGCCCTTGAGCAGGGTGAGCACCTGTACCGGGTCCACCCCGCGCGCGACCACGGCGGCGGTGTCGCGGTAGGTCGGGAACAGCCAGTCGCCCTCCGCCAGGGCCATGGCCGCGCCCGTCTGGCAGGCCTCCTGCCCGTGCGAGGAGGGGTACACGGCCAGGCGGCCCTGCCGCACGAGGGCGCTGGCCTGGTCGTTGACGCGGCGGCCGATCACGAGGGAGGTGTACGCGGCGAGAAGCCGCTCCCGGGCCGGGAACGGCAGGGCGGCCCCGTCCACCGGGCTTCCGGTCTCGTCGAGCAGCCGGACCGGCTGCTCGGAGGGGAGAAGGTCCCGGTCATCAGCCATGGCGCCAGCCTCCTGTGTCAGAAAGATGTGTTCAGACACATGGTGCTGTTTCTTGCCATCTGTTCGCCACAACCGCGCAGAACTCAAGAAAACGTCGAGGATTTCGCCTGAATTCCTGGCCAAACGTCCAACCGTGTGATCCAGAACACCTCCCGGCGTGGACAAGTGGCCCGCACCACCGCGCCGCGTCCCCGACCGCCGGACGGCCGTCCTCCCCCCGCCAGAGCCGCGGGGGAGGACGGCCGCTCCTCAGTCCCCGGCCGTACGGGCCCGCGGAACGGCGGCCGCGTCGGCGCCCCCGCGCTCCGCCTCCCGCTCGGCCAGCCTGCGGCGCTGGGGCACCACCGTGTACTTGGGGTCGGCCACGGACTGCTTGCCCGCCTGGAATACGCCCAGCCGGGTGCACGCGGAACCGGCCAGCAGGGCGGCGCCGCTCACCGCGGAGGCCACCCGGCTGCGGCGGCCCAGCACCGCACCGGCCGCCCCGGCCAGGGTGAGCGTCCTGGCCGCGCGCATGAGGGCGCCCGCCCTCCCCTGCCGGTAGGGCTCGCCGGACAGCCCCATCCGGTGCTCCATGGCGCTGGAGACCGCCGTCTCCAGCAGGGCGCCGCCCACGGCGGCACGGCGCGCGGGACCGCTCTGCGCCAGGGGCGCGGTGACCAGGCCCATCCCGCCCGCGGCCGAGGCCGCGGAGGAGGCGAACACGAACGGCATGTACCGGTAGCCGTCGTGCCAGGAGGGCACAGCGGTGTCGCACACCAGCGGCGCCGTGTAGGTGGCCACGAGCGGCCCCACCATCCCGGCGCCCAGGGTGGCCGCCCGGCCGATCCGCGGGAACCACCCGGTGGCCGCGGTCACCGCGGCGACCCCGGCGAGTGGGCCGTAGGTCATGAGGATCCAGGACCCGACGCTCATCGGCGAGGTCGGCTTGACCACCCGCAGCATGTTGAGGAAGCGCTCGGGGCGCCCCAGGTCGTGGATGAGCGCGGCCGTCGAACCGGAGATCGCGCCCAGGGCCGTGTACTTGAGGGGGCGGGCCAGCTCCGGGCGGCCGGTCAGCTCGGCGCCGGCGGCCAGCACCGACGAGGCCCCGGCGAGCCCGCCCAGGAACAGGTAGCCGCCGATGTCGGAGGCCTTCCACACGATCTGGTTGAGGACCGGCTTGCCGTAGTAGGAGCGGAACTCGGCGTCGGGCACCCGCGTGGGCTCGCCGCGCCGCTTCTTCCTGCGCCGCCCCTCCCCGTGTTCGCGGCGCTGCTCCTCCCCGACGACGTCGGCGGCCCCCGTGACGGCCTCCCGTCCGGGGCGCTGCCCGCGCATGCCCTCCTTGGTCACGTCCGACGAGCTCATCAGCGCCTCCCCACGAACGTCGCGGCCGCTCCGACCACCAGCGCCGCCGCCGCGACACCGGCGTGCCGCCACATCGACGGCAGGTCCCGGGTGGTCACCACCGGGTCCGGCGGCAGCCCGTAGACCTCGGGTTCGTCCAGCAGCAGGAAGAACGCCCCCGCGCCGTCCACCCCGTCCTCGGGGTCCTCGCCGTACAGGCGGGCGGAGGACACCCCGGCCTCGTGCAGGTCGGCCACCCGCGCCTCGGCGCGCGCACGCAGTTCGTCGAGGTTGCCGAACTGGATCGAGTCGGTGGGGCAGGCCTTGGCGCAGGCGGGTTCCAGGCCGTCGCCGATCCGGTCGTAGCACAGGGTGCACTTCCAGACCCGGCCGTCCTCCTCGCGCTTGTCGATGACCCCGTAGGGGCAGGCCGGAACGCAGTACCCGCAGCCGTTGCAGATGTCCTCCTGCACCACCACCGTGCCGAACTCGGTGCGGAACAGCGAGCCGGTCGGGCACACGTCCAGGCAGGCGGCGCTGGTGCAGTGCTTGCACACGTCCGAGGACATCAGCCAGCGGAACTCGCCGCGTTCGTCGGCACCCGTGGCGGCGCCGGGCAGCTCGAAGGACGGCATGCCCAGGTCCACGGCCCCGGGGCGTCCCACGCCCGGGTCCTGGTGGCCCAGGGGCTCGCGCTGTTCGACGAAGGCCACGTGCCGCCACGTGTCCGCGCTCAGTCCGCCGCTGTTGTCGAACGACATGGACGTGAAGTCCAGGCCGTCCTCGGGGACCATGTTCCACTCCTTGCAGGCGACCTCGCAGGCCTTGCAGCCGATGCACACACTCGTGTCGGTGAAGAAGCCGACCCTCTCGTGCCTGCCGTCCCCGTTGCTCTCCGCGGACACGCTCACACCTCCAGTCCCGTCTGTTCCGTGATTCCGGCCCGCTCCCGGTACTCGCGCACCAGGTCGAGGCGCTCGGCGCCCCGGGGCCTGCGCCCCGGCCGGATGTCGGCCGTGATCGCCTTGACCTCCTGGATGTGCACGTTGGGGTCGAGCGCGATGGGCATCAGTTCGTTGACCGCGTCCCCGGTCGTGTACCCGTTGGGCCCCCAGTGGTAGGGCATCCCGATCTGGTGGACCACCCGCCCCTGCACCCGCAGCGGCGCCATCCGGTCGGTGACCATGACCCGGGCCTCGATGGCGTTGCGCGCCGTGACGACGGTGGCCCAGCCGCCGTGCTCCAACCCGCGCTCCTCGGCCAGCTCGGGCCCGACCTCGCAGAAGAACTCGGGCTGGAGTTCGGCCAGGTAGGGCGTCCACCTGGTCATCCCGCCCGCGGTGAAGTGCTCGGTGAGCCGGTAGGTCGTCACCACGTACGGGAAGACGTCGGAGCCGGGCGTGCCGGGGGCCGGGTGGTAGCGGTTGTACTCGTGCGGGTACAGCAGGCGCGTCGGGTTGCGCTGGTGCCCGTACAGCGGGTTCTCGAACGGGGTGTCCTGCGGTTCGTAGTGCGTGGGCAGCGGGCCGTCGTTGAGACCCGCGGGCGCGTACAGCCACCCCTTGCCGTCGGCCTGCATGACGAAGGCGTCCCGACCGGTCAGCGCCGCGACGCCCTCGGCGTCCTCCGGCGGCACGTAGTCGGGAGCCTTGCGGTTCTCGAAGTCGGGGGTGTCGTGCCCGACCCAGCGCTCCCGCTCCGCGTCCCACCACACGAGGCTCTTGCGGGGGCTCCAGGGCTCCCCGTTCTCGTCGGCGGAGGCGCGGTTGTACAGGACGCGCCGGTTGTCCGGCCACGCCCAGGCCCACTCCCCGGCGATCCAGTCCTGTTCGGTGTGGGGCTTCCTGCGCGCCGCCTGGTTGACCCCGTCCTTGAAGACGCCGCAGTAGATCCAGCAGCCGCACGAGGTCGACCCGTCGTCGCGCAGCTCGGTGTAGACGGTGAGCGGGCGGCCCTCGGCGTCGTGCCCGTTGATCTCGCGCAGGACCGCGGCGGCGTCGGGCTCGCCGTCCTCCTCCAGGGGGTAGTCCCAGGTGAGGTCGAGGACGGGGCGGTCCTTGGGGTCGTCGGAGCCGGCGAGGATGCCGCGGATCCCACGGCCGAGGTGGTACATGAACCACAGGTCGCTGCGCTGGTCACCGCTCGGGCTGACGGCCTGGTCGTGCCACTGGAGCAGCCGGTTGGTGTTGGTGAAGGTGCCCGACTTCTCGGTGTGCGCGGCGGCCGGGAAGAAGAACACCTCGGTGCCGATGTCCTCGGTGCGCATCTCGCCGGACTCGATCTCCGGCCCGTCCTTCCACCAGGTGGCGCTCTCGATCAGCGAGAAGTCGCGCACGACCAGCCAGTCCAGCTCGGCCATGCCCATGCGCTGGGCCCTGCTGTTGGCCGAACCCACGGCGGGGTTCTCGCCCATGAGGAAGTAGCCCTTGCACTTCCCGGCGATCTGCCCCATCACGGTGTCGTAGTGGCTGTGGGAGCCGGTGAGCCTGGGCAGGTGGTCGAAGCAGTAGTCGTTCTCGGCCGTCGCGTGCTCGCCCCACCACGCCTTGAGCAGGCTGACGGTGTAGGCCTCCATCCCGTCCCAGAACCCCTTCCTGGGGTTGCCCGCGGCCATGATGTAGGTCTCCAGGGACTGCTCCTCGTGCGCGTGGGGCATAGGCAGGTAGCCCGGCAGCAGGTCGAACAGGGTCGGCACGTCGCTGGAGCCCTGGATGCTGGCGTGTCCGCGCAGCGCCTGGATGCCCCCTCCCGGGCGGCCGATGTTGCCCAGCAGCAGCTGGAGGATGGAGGCGGCCCGGATGTACTGGGAGCCGACCGTGTGCTGCGTCCAGCCCACGGCGTAGCAGAAGGCGCTGGTGCGGTCCCGGCCGGAGTTCTCGGTGAGGTGGTCGCACACCCTCCGGAAGGTCTCCTGCGGGATGCCGCAGACCTGCTCGACCAGTTCCGGCGTGTAGCGCGCGTAGTGGCGTTTGAGGACCTGGAACACGCAGCGCGGGTCGGTGAGCGTCGGGTCCTCCCTGGGCTTCTCCCGGATGACCGCGCCGCCCGACCCCTGCTGCTCGGGCCGCCCGGAGTGGCTGGTGCCGAGGTTCTCCTCCAGCCGCTCCTTGAACAGCTGGTTGCGGTTGCCGGAGGCGGCGGCGACCTCCGCGCCCTCGTAGCTCCAGGTGCTGGCGTCGTAGCTCTTGTCCTTCTCCGAGAAGCCGGAGAACAGGCCGTCCAGGTCCTCGGTGTCCTGGAAGTCCTCGCCGACGATCGTGGCGGCGTTGGTGAAGGTGCGCACGTAGTCGAGGAAGTACTTCTCCTCGGTGAGGACGTGGTTGATGATCGCGCCGAGGAAGGCGATGTCGGTGCCCGCGCGGATGGGCACGTGCATGTCGGCGAGCGCGCTGGTGCGGCTGAAGCGGGGGTCGACGTGGATGACCACCGCGCCGCGGGCCTTGGCCTCCATGACCCACTGGAAGCCGACCGGGTGGGCCTCGGCGAAGTTGGATCCCTCGATGATGATGCAGTCGGAGTTCTGCAGGTCCTGGAGGAACATGGTCGCCCCGCCGCGTCCGAAGGACGTCCCGAGCCCGGCGACCGTGGAGCTGTGGCACACGCGGGCCTGGTTCTCCACCTGGACGACGCCGAGCGAGGTCAGGAGCTTCTTGATGAGGTAGTTCTCCTCGTTGTCCAGTGTGGCGCCGCCGAGGCTGGCGATCCCCAGCGTGCGGTTCACCCGTTGTCCCTCGTGCTCCCGCTCCCAGGTCTGCTCGCGCGTGCGGACCACGCGGTGGGCGACCATCCGCATGGCGGTTTCGAGGTCGATCTCCTCCCATTCGGTGCCGTAGGGGCGCCGGTACAGGACCTTCTCCTCGCGCGCGGAGCCGGTGGTGAGCTGGAGGCTGGCCGATCCCTTGGGGCACAGCCGCCCGCGGCTGATCGGCGAGTCCGGGTCGCCCTCGATCTGGACGACCTTCTCGTCCCTGACGTAGACGTTCTGCCCGCATCCCACCGCGCAGTAGGGGCAGACCGACTTCACGACCCGGTCGGCCTCCTCGGTGCGGGACCTGAGGTTCTCCGACCGGCGGGACTTCGCGGCGGCCCCGCGTCCCGTCGGGTCGTCCCCCGTGAACTGCCGGTACACCGGCCACGACTCGATCCACGTGCGTACGCCCATGCTCGCCTCCGCCCCGGGCCCGGGGCCCGTCGATGGTCTCCAGGTCTGCCGCTACCCAAGGACGAGGGGGAGCATGGGTCCGGAATTCCCACCGTGCGCCGGGCGCGGCTCCGGGCGGGCTGGGACACGCCGCCCGTGGCGGTTCCATGGGGCTTTTGTGACGCGGCCCGGACGGCGGTGTTTCACGTGAAACACCGGGGGAGGAGAGGGCCGAAAATCCCCCTTTCCGGACTTCCCCGGCGGGGAAGAGTTGCGGTACTCCCTCCAGTTGGTAAGAACTTCCCCCGCCGCGCGTCCGGCACCGCGGCAGTGGGCAGGGGCACCGGGACAGGGATCATGACGACGTGGTGGGGGACCAGTTCCATGACCGACGTATCCAGCCAGGGATCCGCGCCGGGAGACGACCGCGAGGTGCTCACGAACCGGCAGGGACACCCGGTCTACGACAACCAGAACCAGCGCACGGTCGGTGAGCGGGGACCCGCGACGCTGGAGAACTACCAGTTCCTGGAGAAGATCAGCCACTTCGACCGGGAGCGCATCCCGGAGCGGGTGGTGCACGCGCGCGGGGCGACCGCGTTCGGCTACTTCGAGTCCTACGGCGCGTGGGGCGACGAGCCGATCAGCCGCTACACGCGGGCCAAGCTCTTCCAGGGCAGGGGGAAGCGGACCGACATCGCGCTGCGCTTCTCCACGGTCATCGGGGGCAGGGACTCCTCGGAGTGCGCGCGCGACCCGCGCGGGTTCGCGATCAAGTTCTACACCGAGGACGGCAACTGGGACCTGGTGGGCAACAACCTGGCGGTGTTCTTCATCCGCGACGCCATCAAGTTCCCCGACGTGATCCACTCCCTCAAGCCGGACCCGGTGACCTTCCGCCAGGAGCCCAACCGCATCTTCGACTTCATGTCGCAGACCCCCGAGTGCATGCACATGCTGGTCAACCTGTTCAGCCCGCGCGGCATCCCGGCGGACTACCGGCACCAGCAGGGCTTCGGCGTCAACACCTACAAGTGGGTCAACGACGTGGGCGAGACCGTCCTGGTCAAGTACACCTGGATGCCCAAGCAGGGCGTGCGCAGCATGACCGAGGCCGACGCGGCCAACCTCCAGGCGGACGAGACCGGGCACGCGACCAAGGACCTGCACGAGGCCATCGACCGCGGCGAGTACCCCGAGTGGGAGCTGCTCGTGCAGATGATGAGCGACGAGGAGCACCCCGAGCTCGACTTCGACCCGCTGGACGACACCAAGACCTGGCCGGAGCAGGACTTCCCGCCCAAGGCGGTGGGGCGGATCGTGCTCGACCGGAACGTGTCGGACAACTTCGCGGAGAACGAGCAGATCTCCTTCGGCACCGGCGTGCTCGTGGACGGCCTGGACTTCTCCGACGACAAGATGCTCGTCGGGCGCACCTTCTCCTACAGCGACACGCAGCGCTACCGGGTGGGCCCCAACTACCTCCAACTGCCGGTGAACCAGGCCAGGAACGCCGACGTGCGCACCAACCAGCGCGACGGCCTGATGGCCTACCACCAGGACTCCGGGGGCGAGAACCCGCACGTCAACTACGAGCCGTCCATCAACGGCGGCCTGCGCGAGGGGCAGTACCCCACGCACGACGAGCAGGGGCCGGAGATCCGGGGGCGGATGACCCGTAAGCGCATCTCCCGCACCAACGACTACCAGCAGGCGGGACAGCGGTACACGCTGATGGAGGAGTGGGAGCGCGACGACCTGGTGCGCAACTTCACCGGGCAGCTCTCCCAGTGCGACCGGCCGATCCAGGAGCGGATGGTCTGGCACTTCCTCATGGTCGACGACGACCTGGGGCTGCGCGTCGGTGAGGGGCTGGGCATCGGCCCGGGCGACGTGGCGCACCTGGAGCCGCTGCGGAGCCAGACCCTGGACGAGGGGGAGCGCCAGCGCATGGCCAACCTGGGCAAGAACGGCCCCCGGGACGTGTCGGGGCTGACCATGACCCACTGCGTGCCCAACAAGCGGCACGTGGTGGAGCGCTGAGGCGGGCGTGGTGGAACGGCTGGCACGGGCCCTCGCGCACACCTCGTCCGCCGTCGGCAGGGGACTGCTGGCGGGGGTGGTCGGCACGGCGGCGATGACGGTCTCCAGCACCGCCGAGGCCAAGCTGCGCGGCAGGGGAGGCAGCACCTCGCCCGCCGACGCCGCCGGGAAGGTGCTCGGGGTGCGGCCGGAGGGCCCCTCGGGCGAGCAGCGGTTCAACACGGCGGTGCACTGGGGCTACGGGGCCTCGTGGGGGGCGGTCCGGGGGCTGCTGGGCGCCGCCGGGCTGCACGGGACCGCGGCGGCGGCCGCGCACCTGGCACTGGTGTGGGGCGGCGAGCAGGTCGCCCTCCCTGCCACGGGCACGGCGCCCCCGGCCTGGAAGTGGGGCGCCAAGGAGGTCGGCGTGGACCTGCTGCACCACACGGTGTACGCCTGCGCCACCAGCGCCGCCTACGAGTGGCTCGACCGGCGCTGATCCGCGGTCGTCCGGCCCCGGTCCCCGCGGGGGCCGGGGCCGGTCGCGTGCGTCCACGGCGCGGGCGCGGCCGAACGACGCGAAGCGGCCGCCGCCCCGTGCGGGGCGGCGGCCGTCGCCGTGTCACTCCCGCTCCGGGAGGGAGCCGCGCGGACGCGTCAGCGCCCGGCGCGGCTGCGCCCGGAGGGCTTGAGGACGATGGCGAGCGCGAGCATGCTCACCCACAGCACCAGGTGCAGCCAGTTGTCGGCGTGGTTGAGCGGCACGATGTTCGTCGGGTCGCCGGACTCGACCAGCAGCCCGTAGACCCACAGCACCAGGTAGGCCAGGCCGCCGACGATGAGGTAGACGCGCGCCAGTCCGGCGGTGCGCGCCATCGCCACCCCGGCCACGCCGAGGATCAGGTGGAGCAGGTTGTGCAGGATCGACACCTGGAAGATCCCCAGCAGCATGGCCTCGGAGTGGTGTCCGGCGAACTGCATCTGGTCGTAGTTCGTGGTCAGTCCGGGAATGAAGCCCAGCACGCCCACCAGCAGGAAGACGATGCCGTAGACGAGTGCGGCGATACGGATCGGCTTTCCGGGGATCCTGGTCACGCCCTGGGCCGATGTCCGGTTGGACATGGTCACCTCCACCGTGTCGCGTCCGTTTCATGGGCCCCGTGACGCAAGGGACTGATGGTGAACCATTACCCGATGTGACGCATACCACTCACCTTGGCGGGCGGTGCCGCCCACCGCCACTGACCGGCCCCGGGCAGGAACGAACGTCCGGTCTCCGGTACGGGGGCGGGCGGAGCGCGGGAGCGGGGCGGGCGGAGCGCCGCCCGCGCGGTGAGTGCGGACGCGGGAGTCGGGGTAGTCGCGCCAGCGAGGCACTTCCGCGGTGGACCGGGGGCCGCGAGCCGGTGGGGCGGGGCCCCGCACGCGGCGGACGCGGTGCCGCGGGAAGGGTGCCGGCCGACGGCGTCGAGCCCGGGAGGGAAGCGGTCATGGCGGAACTGGTGTCCGACCACGTACTGAAGCGTCTGCGCGAGTGGGGGGTCGAGCGCGTCTTCTCCTACGCGGGCGACGGCATCAACGGCCTGCTGGCCGCGTGGGAGCGGGCCGGCGACCGGCCCCGCTTCATCCAGTCACGGCACGAGGAGCTGGCGGCCTTCGAGGCCACGGGGTACGCCAAGTTCTCCGGCCGGGTGGGGGTGTGCGCGGCCACCTCGGGCCCCGGCGCCATCCACCTGCTGAACGGCCTCTACGACGCCAAGCTCGACCACGTGCCGGTGGTGGCGATCCTCGGCCAGACCGCGCGCAGCGCGATGGGCGGCTCCTACCAGCAGGAGGTCGACCTGATGTCGCTGTACAAGGACGTGGCCGGCGACTACCTCCAGATGGTGACCGTTCCCGAGCAGTTGCCCAACGTGCTGGACCGGGCGATCCGGATCGCCGCGAGCAGGCGCACGGTCACGGCGGTCATCATCCCCGCCGACGTCCAGGACCTGGAGTACTCACCGCCCGAGCACGAGTTCAAGATGGTGCCCTCCAGCCTCGGTCTCCCCTCACCGCGGTCCACGCCGTCCCCGGAGGGGCTGGCCGAGGCCGCCGAGATCCTCAACTCCGGCGAGCGCGTCGCCATGCTGGTCGGGCAGGGGGCCAGGGGAGCGGCGGACGCCGTCGTCGAGATGGCGGACAGGCTCGGCGCGGGGGTGGCCAAGGCGCTGCTGGGCAAGGACGCCCTCCCCGACGACCCGCCCTTCGTGACCGGGTCGATCGGTCTGCTCGGCACCCGGCCCTCCTACGAGATGATGCGGGACTGCGACACCCTGCTCGTGGTGGGCTCCAGCTTCCCGTACAGCCAGTTCCTGCCCGAGTTCGACCAGGCGCGCGCCGTCCAGATCGACATCGATCCGACCATGGTCGGCATGCGCTACCCGTTCGAGTGCAACCTGGTCGGCGACTCCGCGCAGACGCTGCGGATGCTGCTGCCGCTCGTGGACCGCAAGACCGACCGCTCCTGGCGGGAGAAGATCGAAAACGACGTCGCGCGGTGGAAGCAGGTCCTCGAACGGCGCGCCCACGTGGACGCCGACCCGGTCAACCCCGAGCGCGTCTTCCACGAGCTGTCCCCGCTGCTGCCCGACGACGTGATGGTGACCGCGGACTCCGGTTCGGCGGCCAACTGGTACGCGCGCCACCTGGTGTTCCGCGAGGGCATGCGGGGGACGCTGTCGGGCACGCTGGCCACGATGTGCCCCGGCGTCCCCTACGCCACGGGGGCGAAGTTCGCCCACCCCGACCGGCCGGTGGTCGCGCTCGTCGGGGACGGCGCCATGCAGATGAGCGGCATCAACGAGCTGATCACCATCGGCCACTACTGGAGGGAGTGGGAGGACCCGCGGGTGGTCGTCGCCGTCCTCAACAACCGCGACCTCAACCAGGTGACCTGGGAGCTGCGCGCGATGGGCGGCGCGCCGCAGTTCCTGCCCTCGCAGCGCATCCCCGACTTCCCCTACGCCGGGTTCGCCGAGAGCATCGGCCTGCGGGGGATCAGGGTGGAAGACCCCTCCGACGTGCGCGACGCCTGGCAGCGGGCGCTGTCGGCGGACCGGCCCTGCGTGGTCGAGTTCGTCACCGACCCCGCCGTCCCGCCGATCCCGCCGCACGCGACGCTCGACCAGATGGAGAGCGTGGCCAAGGCCCTGGCCAAGGGCGACCCCGAGGCGTGGTCCGTGGTCAAGCGGGGCGTCGTGTCCAAGGCGCAGGAGTTCCTGCCCGGAGGCGGGCGGGGAGACCGCTGACGCGGGACCGGGGTACCCGGGCGACCGGCCGGGGACGGAAGGGGGACGGGACGTGGCTCCGCCCATCGAGGACTACGCGTTTCTGGGCGACATGCGGACGTCGGCGCTGGTCGGCAGGGACGGGAGCGTGGACTGGCTGTGCCTGCCCAGGTTCGACTCCGGCGCCTGCTTCGCCGCCCTGCTGGGCGACGGGGGCAACGGGCGCTGGACCATGGCCCCGGTAGGGGAGCACCGGGTCTCGGCGCGGCGGTACCGCTCCGACAGCCTGGTGCTGGAGACCGAGTTCCGGTGCGCGGACGGCGCGGTGCGGGTCGTGGACTGCATGCCCATCGGCGCGCACGGGACCGGTCTGGTGCGCCGGGTCGAGGGGGTGGAGGGCCGCGTGCGCATGCGGACCGAGGCCGTGCCGCGCTTCGACTACGGGTCCATCGTCCCGTGGGTGCGCAAGAACGGGCGGCGGCTGCACATGGTGGCCGGTCCGGACAGCTGCTACCTGGACTCCGACGTGGAGTTCGAGGTCGCGGCCCCGTCCAGGCCGGTCGCGGAGTTCACGGTCGCCGCGGGGGACGGCGTGGACTTCTCCCTGGTGTGGACGCCGGTGCGGGCCCCCGAGCCGGACCCGCCCCACGTGGGCGCGCTCATCGGGCACACGGAGGAGGTGTGGCGGGAGTGGGCGTCCAGGTGCACCTACCGGGGCGAGTACCGCGACGCGGTGGTCCGGTCGCTCATCACCCTCAAGGCCCTGACGCACGCGCCCGGCGGGGGCATGGTGGCCGCGGCCACCACCTCCCTGCCCGAGCAGCTGGGCGGCGTGCGCAACTGGGACTACCGCTACTGCTGGATACGCGACGCCACGCTGACGCTGCTCTCGCTGCTGGAGTCGGGGTACGAACGTGAGGCGGCCGAATGGCGCGAGTGGCTGCTGCGGGCGGTGGCCGGTGAGCCCGCGCAGATGCGGATCATGTACGGGATCGAGGGGGAGCGCAGGCTGCCCGAGCTGGAGCTGGGCTGGCTGTCCGGCTACCAGGGCGCCCGCCCCGTCAGGATCGGCAACGAGGCGGCCCAGCAGTGGCAGCTCGACGTCTACGGCGAGGTGATGGACGTCTTCCACCAGGCCAGGGAGCACGGCATCCCGCCGAGGGAACCGGCCTGGCAGCTCCAGCGGCACCTGATGGACTTCCTGGAGTCGCACTGGCGGGAGCCCGACAACGGGATCTGGGAGATGCGCGGGCCCCGGCGGCACTTCACGCACTCCAAGGTCATGGCGTGGACCGCGGCGGACCGGGCCGTCAGCGCCGTGGAGAGGTTCGGGCTGGAGGGCCCGGTGGACGACTGGAAGCGCCTGCGCGGGGAGATCTTCCGGGACGTGTGCGAGCACGGGTACGACCCCCGTCGGCGGACCTTCACCCAGTACTACGGTTCCGAGTCCCTGGACGCCTCGCTCCTGATGGCGAGTTCCGTCGGCTTCCTCCCGGCCACCGACGAGCGCATGCGGGGGACGGTGGACGCCGTCCAGCGGGAGCTGTGCAGCGGCGGCCTGGTCCAGCGCTACTCCATGGACGAGGGGACCCGGCACGTGGACGGCCTGCCCCCCGGTGAGGGCGTGTTCCTGCCCTGCACGTTCTGGCTGGTGGACAACCTCGTCCTCCAGGGCCGCGTGGACGAGGGCCGGGGGATCTTCGAGCACCTGCTGAGCCTGCGCAACGACGTGGGGCTGCTGGCGGAGGAGTACGACACCGGCGCGCGGCGGCTGGTCGGCAACTTCCCCCAGGCGCTGTCCCACATCGCCCTGGTCAACACCGCCTACGAGCTGGACCGGGGCCGCCGGGGCCCGGCGAGCCAGCGCGCGGAGTCGCGGGGGCGGTGAGCGCGCCCCGGGGCGGGGGCGGCGGGTCGACAAGGCGACGCGGCGACAAGGCGACAGGGGACGGGGCGGCGGACCGGCCCGCCGCCCCGTCGCCGCCTACGTGCCGATCGTGGTCGGCTTGGTGCCGTCCGCGTACAGGTCCACGCCCTTGGGCTCCTTCACCAGGGTGACCCCCAGGAAGGAGACCGCGCAGGCCACGACGATGTAGACGCCGATCGACCACGAGGCGCCGGTCTCGGTGAGCAGCAGCTCGGCGATCGTGGGCGCGAAGGCGCCGCCGAGGATCGCGCCGAGGGCGTAGCCGATGGACACGCCGGAGTAGCGGACCTCGGCCGGGAACATCTCCGCGTACAGCGCCGACTGGGGGCCGTAGCTCAGGCCCAGGGTGAGCGTGAAGACGAAGACGCCCGCGAAGTACAGGTAGATGTTGCCGGTGTCGACCATGAACCACATCGGCACGGACCAGGCGGCCAGCAGCACGTAGCCGAGCTGGAAGGTCCGCACCCGGCCGAGCTTGTCGCTCAGGATGCCGCCGTAGAGCGTGGAGATGAGCCAGCCGAACGAGGCGAGGGTGGTCGCCAGGAGTACGGGGCCGCGGTCCATGCCGAGGCCGAAGTCCTCGACCGGCCGGGAGGCGTAGGTCGCCAGGTAGGCGATGACGAGGTACCCGGCGGCGTTGTTGGCGATGAAGATCAGCGCGGAGAGGACGACCTCACGGGTGTGGTTGCGGAACAGGCGGCCCAGCGGGGCGGAGGCCTCGGCCCTGCGCGCCTGCATGAGCTTGAAGACCGGGGACTCCTCCACGGACTTGCGGATGAGGTGGCCGACGATGATCAGCAGGAAGGACAGGAGGAAGGGGATGCGCCAGCCCCACTCCAGGAACGCCTCCGGGCCGATGGACGCGGTGATCACCCAGACGACGAAGGTCGCCAGGATCATGCCGCAGGGAACGCCGATCTGCGGGTAGGCGCCGAAGAAGCCGCGCTTGCCGACCGGCGCGTGCTCCACCGACATCAGCGCCGCGCCGCCCCACTCGCCGCCCGCGGAGAAGCCCTGGAGGATGCGCAGGACGATCAGCAGGACGGGTGCGGCCACGCCGATCTGGGCGTAGGTGGGCAGCACGCCGATCAGGCAGGTGGCGAGTCCCATCATGACCAGGGTCGCCACGAGCACGCGCTTGCGGCCGAACCTGTCTCCGAGGGCGCCCGCGACGATCGCGCCGAGCGGCCGGAAGAGGAAGGAGATGCCGATGGTCGCGAAGGACAGGATCTGGGCCAGGCCCGGGCTGTCCTCGGTCAGCGGCGACAGGAACAGGGGCGCGAGCACGAGGCCGGCGGCCTGCGCGTAGATGAAGAAGTCGTACCACTCGATGGTGGTGCCGACCATGGTCCCGGCGAGGACGCGCCGCCGCTCCCTGGTCTCCATCGCGCCGCCCGGCCCTGGGGCCGTCGAGTCGGAAGTTGCCATTGGTGCTCCGTATGTTCTCTGCCGACCGGAGGTCGGATTCCGCTCGTGGGCTCCTGGTATCGGCAGTCACGGTGACAACCACCCGCCCCTCCAGTCGCACAAGCGTCAGGAAGGACATGTCCGACACCGGACCGAGCCCCAGGACACCATGACATGTGACCCAAGGCACTTTCTACACCGGGGGCTGCTTTTCCCAGCTCGAAAGCCATGTCCTGACCGAACGGTCGGTTAGATGGATGGCACTGTCGGTGGCTCGCGGCCCGTGACCAGCCACGACCCCGCGCCGGTCGGACGACATGTCGGCGGATCGACGAGTCGACACGGCGCCGAGTCGGCCTCCCGGCAGAAGGGCGCCGTGAGCAGGGAGAAGCGGGGCACCCCGTCCGAGAGCGGTTGTGTACAGCGGAAAACACCCGGTTGGCGACGGACCGGCGTGGAAAACTGACTATCACAACCAACATGTGACCTGGACCACGGCCCTGTTCCCGCCGTCCCCACGACGAAACGCCCCCCAGGGAGTCATCAGGTGCCCACCATCGGACTGTCCCAGGCCATCGACGAACTGCGCCGGGAGCTCGCCGCCGCGCGCCGGAGGGGGGAGGGCCACGAGATCGGCATCGAGATCGTCGAGGCCGAGGTCGAACTCCTCCTGGAGGCGCACCGGGAGGGGGCCGGGAAGGCCGGTGTGCGCTTCGGCGTGCTCTCCCTCAACGCCGAGGGCAAGGCCGGCCGCAGGGACACGCACCGGATCACGCTGAAGCTCGCCCTGACCGACGCGGACGGAAGAAAGCTCGCGATCGCCTCCGAGAGCGGAGCGGCCTGGGAGGACCGCAGGGACCTGGACTGATGGACCCGAGGTGTGTCGCGGACGTCCGCGTCGTCAGGAGCGGGGGCGCCTCCAGGGGAGGGACCGGCTACCTCGTCGGGCCCTCCCTCGTCCTCACCGCGGCCCACGTGGTCGACGGCCACGAGCGTGTCGACGTGCGCGTGGGAGCCGACCCGCCCAGCGGTTTCCTGCGGTGCTCCGTCGTCTGGTCGGACCGGAGGACGGACGTCGCCCTGCTGCGGCTGGAGGAGCCTCAGCGCCACCCCTCCGTGCGCTGGGGGAAGCTCTCGGCGGACGAACCGCGGCCGTACCGCTCGCTCGGCTACCCCGACCTCGCGGCCAACGACGGGGGCCGCGACCTGAAGGACCTGCGGGGGACCCTCAGCCCGTGGGACGGCATGGTCAGGAAGGACCTCCGGCTCGACGTCCAGCGGGAGTACGGCAACGACGTGTCGTGGAAGGGGGCCTCCGGCACCGCCGTGTTCGTCGGGGAGCGGCTGGTGGGCGTCATCGTCGACCACGACCGGCGCAACGGGGACCTGATCGCCCGCCGGTCCACGAGGTTCGCCCGAGACAGGGACTTCCGGCGCCTGGTCAGGGAGGACGCGGGGACGGAGCCGCGGCTCGTCCCGGTGGACCTCCTGCGCGCGGCGCGCAACACCGCCAGGCGCTTCGTCCGCGCCCGGCTCTCCTCCCTGCGCAGGCTTCCGCACACGCTCGCGGGGGCCTTCCGGGAACGGCGCGGGCACGGCACGCGGACGGGGACGGCGGCCGTCCCCGTCCGCGGGAGCCGTGCCGCGGCGAGGACCGGGGAGCGCCGAGGCGCCGGGCGGCCGGTGCGGCCCCTGGCCGTCGCCGCCGTCGCGCTGCTCACCCTCGTCCCGAACGGCGTGTACTGGCTGCGGGCCAGCGGACACCTGGGGCCGGGCCTGCCGTGCGCCCCGCCCACCGAGCTCACCGTGCTCACCACCCCGGACCAGCACGCCGTCGTCCAGAGGGCCGCCGACGACTTCTCCGCCCACCTCGGCGGCCGGGACGAGAGGAGCGGCTGCGTGCCCGTGCGCGTCAGCGTCACCGTCGCGGGCGGAGCCGCGCGCACGCGCGAGCTGCTGCGCGAGGGGTGGACCGACCTGCGGGCGGGGCCCCGCCCGCAGGTGTGGCTGCCGGACTCCAGCGCGGAGGTCGTCCTGCTGCGCGGGGACCCGGGCGACGCGCCCGGCCTGGAGGCGGGGGAGGGGAGCGCCACCAGGCTCACCCCCCTGGTGCTGGGGCTGCCCGAGTCCGCGGGCGACATCCCCGCGTGTTCGGGGACCGACCCGAGCGGAGCGCGTTCGGACCTCGTCGTCTGCACGGCCGCGGCGGCGGAGGCCGGGCTCCTCCTGGCCCGCCCCTCGCCGGAGGCCTCGGTCTCGGCGCTGATCCAGACCGAGGCCCTTTACTCCGCGTACGGGGACGGGGGCGCCGAGGAGATCCAGATCGCGGAGGCCCGCGCGACCTCGGCCGGGCTCGACGCCGAGGGCAACCTCGGCCTGCTGTGCGCGCTGCGCGGCGGGAGCGCCGACCCCGCCTCCGTCGGGGTGTTCAGCACCGAGTACGCGGTCGACGCCTACAACACGGGCGGGCAGCTCGGTCCCGGGTGCGGGCCGACGGGCGGGGAACCGGACGAGCCCCTGGTCCCGGTCTACTTCTCCGAGACGCCCGGCCTGGACCACCCGTTCGTACGGCTGGACTGGGGCGGCGACGGGGTCGAACGGGAGGTGGAGGCGTTCGGGGAGTGGATGCGGCAGCCCCGGGGGACGACGGCCTTCCAGGGCTACCGGACGGTGGAGGGCGCCGTGATCGGCGGGGAGGCGGAGCGGTCCCTGATGGAGGTCACGCACCTGAACTCGGCTCCGCGGGACGAGCGGTGGCGGGAGCGGCTGGAGTCCGGGCTGCGGCAGCAGGAGCGCTCCCGCGCCCCGGTCGAGGTCCTGCTCGTGGTCGACCGCTCCGACTCCATGAGCGGCCCCGGCACGGGCGGCACCCGGCTGGCGACCGCGCAGCGGCTGGCGCGGACCGCCGTCGGCCTCCTGGGGGAGCAGGACACCGTGGGGGTCTGGACCTTCCCCGAGGGCGGGCCGGGCAACGACGTCACCGGCCAGAAGCGCGTCCTGCCCCCGGAACCGGGCATGGACGCGCGCCGGGAGGAGCTGGCGCGCGAGGCGGTCGACGCGCTGAGCGCCGAGTTCCCGGCCACCCCGCTGGCCGACGCGATCCGCGACGGCGCCGAGGAGCTGGGTTCCTGCGCCGACCGGCCGGGGGAGCCCGGCGCCTGCGCCCTGGTCGTCCTCACCGACGGCGTCGCCCTCCCCGAACCGCGCGGCGGCGCGCGGGCGGACGACGTGGCGGCCGTGCTGGAGGACCTCGACGAACGCGTGCGGGTGCACGTGGTGTCCGTGGGCAACGAGGGGTGCGGCGGGGACGGGCTGCTCAGCCGGCTGGCGGGGGCGGGGGCCGAGTGCCACCACCCGCGCGCCGACGAACTCGAACAGGTCGTCTACGGCATCGTGGCCGGGACCAGGGCGGCGACCCCGTGAGGGCCCGCCCGGGGCCGCCGGGGCCGGTCGTGTGCGCGCTCCTGTCGCTCGTGCTGCTGGGCTCCGCCGCCTGCGACGCACGGGGCGAGCGGGACGAACGGGTCCTGCGCGTCGCCCTCCCGGTGGACGTCACCGCCACGGGGGACGCGGGCGAGGGCGGAGTGTACACGCGGCTCATCGAGCGCTGGGAGGCGCGGAACGAGGGGTGGGAGGTCGACGTCCAGTGGCTCTCGCCCCGGGCGGACGAGCAGCGCTCGCAGATGGTCGTGGCGATGCAGGCCGACCCGGCGGCCTACGACGTCCTCCTCCTCGACAACCAGTGGGTGCCGGAGTTCCACGAACGCGGCTGGCTGGCGGAGGTGGACACCGGGGGAGACGGCCCGCTGGCGTGGAACGGCTTCCTGGGCCGCACCCGGGACGCGGTGTGCTACGAGGGCCGGGCGCGGGCGGTGCCGTTCCACATGGACGTGGGACTGCTCTACTACCGCGCCGACCTGGTCGGCCCCGAGGAGGTCACCGCCCGGATCGAGGAGGACGGCTGGCGCGGGCTGCTGGGCCTCGCGGGCGAGGTGCGCGACGATCACGGCCTGGACCACGGGTACACGGGCCAGTTCGGCGACTACGAGGGCCTGACCGTCAACGCCCTGGAGTTCGTCCTGGGCGGGCACCCCGGCCTGGAGGCGGACAGCCGGGGTGCCTTCCACGGCGCGGACGGGGCGGACGGCGGCGGGGCGGAGGAGGGCTGTGCCACGTCCGCCGGTGCGAGCGGGGAGTTCCAGGGCCTGGAGGTGCTGGAGGCGGGGCTGGACCCCGAGGCCGGGGGCGTCATCCCGCGCGCGGCCCTGGAGGAGACCGAGACCGAGAGCCTGAACCGGTTCCGCGGCGGCGAGGTGGTGTTCATGCGCCACTGGCCGCGGATCGTGCCCCAGCTCCAGGCCGACTCCGAGAGCGCCGAGACGCTCCGGGAGGGGCTGCGCTGGGTCGGCTGGGCGGGGGAGGCCGAGGGCGGCGACCCCGCCTTCGGGGTGCTCCGGCTGCCCGCGGCCGTGCTCGGCGGCAACAGCCTGGCGGTCACCGGGGACTCGCCGCACCGGGGCGAGGCCTGGAGCCTGGTCGCGGCCATGACCGGGCAGGACGTCCAGGCGGAGTTCCGTGAGGCCGGTCTGCTCCCCGCCCGCGGCAGCGGCTACCGGCTGAGCGGAGCCGAGGACAGGGACGTGCGGTACTGGGAGGAGCTGCGCGACGCCGTCGGCGAGGGCCTGCTGCGGCCGCGCACCCCCTACTACCCGTACGTGAGCGAGGTGCTGCGGGACCACGTGGACACGCAGATCCGCCCGGGTTCGACCGACCCGCACCCCGAGGACATGGTGTGCGAGCTCAACGCCGCGCTCGCCGGGAGGGTCAGCACGTGCGGCTGAGGGTCCCGAGTCGACAGGTCGACCCGGGCCGCCGTGCTGGTTCGGAGGTCGGGACACGTGCGTGGAGAACGCCGACAGGGCGGCGGAGCCGAGCGGTGCCCGTTCCGTCGGCGTGTCCACACGTCGACATGGAGACGTGGAGACATGGAGACGTGGGAACAGGTCGGCTCGTCGGTGCAACGCCGGTCGCCCGCGTCCGGCACCGGACGCGGGCGGCCAGCGTGCCGACCGGCGGCTACCCGGCCGCGAGCACGGCCTCCCGCGCGGCGGTCCAGCGGTCGAACACCTCGTCGTAGCGCGAACCGCGCCTCCCGTCGGGTTCCACCGCACGGAACGTGAGGCCGAGCCGGTCGCGCGCCTCGTCGAGGTCGTGCGCCTCACCGGTGCCCACCAGAGCGAGGGCGGCCGCCCCGAGCAGGGTCACGTCGGGATCGGAGGCGACGTGCACACACCGGCCGAGGGCGTCCGCGCGGAGCCGGGCCACGTGCTCCGAACGAGCCGACCCGCCCGCGAACACCAGCGGCAGTCCGCGGTCCGGGTCCAGGAGGTCGACCCCTTCCCGCACGGTGAAGGCGGCGCCCTCCTGGGCGGCGCGCAGGATCTCCGCCGGCCCGTGTTCCACACCCTGTCCGAGGATCGCGCCCCGCGTCTCGGACCGCCAGCGGGGAAACCTCTCACCGGACAGGCCGGGCAAGACCAGCAGGCCGCGGCTGCCCACCGGCACGGCGCCGAGTTCCTCGTCGTCCACCGCTCCCGCCAGAGACCGCCATCGGGCGACCGCGCCGCCGGTCATCCCGGTCGCGCCGCCCGCGGTCCACATCCCGGGGACCACGGCCGGGTTCACCACGGCGCCGGGCCCGGCGAGGACGGGATCGTCGACCAGGCGGGCGAGCACGTCGGTCGTGCCCGCCACGTCCGCGATCCCCGAGGGCGTGGCACCGAGCAGCACACCGATACCGACCGAGCCGTCAGGGCCGCCCGAGACCACCGGGGTCCCCTCCGGCAGGCCCGTGTACCGTGCTCCGGCGCCGTGGAGGCCACCGACCACGGCCGTCGGCTCCACCTGCGGCGGGAACCAGTCCGCAGGAACCCCGAGGGACCGCAGCGCGTCGGTCTGCCAGGACCGGGTGCGCACGTCGGAGACCAGCGTGTAGGCGGCGTCCACCGTGTCCGAGGACAGACGGCCCGTGAGCCGGGCCACGAGGTAGTCCTTGGGGCTCAGCAGCGCGTGGACGCGCTCCCTGAGGCCGGGCTCGTCCAGCACCAGGGCCAGGGCGGCGGCCCCGCCCGAGAGGGCGGGGCGCCCGGCCCCGGCGAGCAGCGCGGCCCGCCGCTCGTCCGGAGTCCGCCGGAGCAGGTCCAGACCGCGGGTGTCGGACCATCCGCCCCCCGGCAGCACCGGATCGAGATCCGCGTCCACGGCGACGCTACCGATGTGCGCGGAGACGCACAGCGCGCGGGGAGGGGAGTCCACGGCCAGCTCGCGCAGGGACGCGGACACCTCCGCGAAGAGCCCGGCGGCGTCGAAGAGGTCACCGACGCCCGCCGTGCGCGGAACCCGTGCCGAGCGCAGCAGCCTGCCGGAGAGGCCGAACAGCCCGGACCGCACGGCGGAGGTGCCGACGTCGACGGCGACGACGGCCTGCTCTGACGCGCTCATTCGGCGTCGATCCTGAGCAGGAGCGGGAACTCCGGAAGGGTCCAGCTGTTGGTGTACTCCACGGCGCGCTCGGTGTCCGAGTAGGTGACGCGCAGGGAGTGCAGCACCGCTCCGCCGACCGTCGCCGAGAGCAACTCCGCCTCCGTCGGTCCCAGGAGGGCCGCCGTCAGCGTCTGGTCCGCCCAGCGCAGCCTCAGACCGTGTCTCTCCGTCAGCGTCCGGTAGAGGGAGCCCTCCACCAACGGCTCCCGGGACAGTCCCGGTGCCACGGCGTAGGGGAGCCACGCGTCCTGCACCGCCGCCGGCACCCCGCCGACCAGACGCAGGCGTCTGAGCCGGTTCACGGCGTCGCCGGTCTCCAGGCCCAGTCCCTCGGCGACCTCCCTCGGAGCCCTCTCCTCCGTGGCCGAGAGGGTCCTGCTGGTGACGGGCTCCTCCGCTCCGGCGAGCTCCTGGGCGAACGAGCGCAGCCGGTTCAGCCGCCGTCCGCGGCGCGGGTTCTCGCGCACGTACGTGCCGCTGCCGCGCTTGCGGGTGACCAGGTCCTCGGCGAAGAGGAGGTCGAGGGCCTGCCGCACGGTCATGCGGCTCACCTGGTACCGGCGGGCGAGCTCGGACTCGCTCTCGAGTTTCGAGCCAGCCTTCAGCGCGCCCGAGTGGATCTGGGAGGAGAGGTCCTCGTAGATCACCCGGTAGAGGATGCTTCGCGACATCAGATGACGCCCTCCGCACGGAGCTGTCGGATCTCTTCGGCACCCATCCCCAGGATGTCCCCGTACACGTGGTCGTTGTCCTCGCCCGCCTGTGGCGGTGCCTTGCGCACCGTGGGCGGCGTCTTCTCCATGTGGATGGGGTTGTTCGGCATGCGAATCGTTCCCAGGGACGGATGTTGGGCCTCGACGATCATGCCACGCGCCGCCAGTTGCGGTGAGGCCGCGGCTTCGCGGACGGTGGCGACGTTGGCGTAGGGCACCCCGGCGGAGTCGAGCCGGCGGGCGATCTCCTCCCGGGGGAGACCGCCCGCCCACTCCTGGATCGCGGCCTCCAGAGTGGCCTGTTCGGCCATCCTGCCCTCCACCGTGGCGTACCGGGGATCGGCGGAGAGGTCCTCACGTTCCATCACCGAGCAGAGCTTCGGGAACAGCGAGGCCGTACCGGCCTGGATGTAGACGGGACCGTCGGCCGCCTCGTACACGTTCACCGGGGCGGTGAGCAGGTCGCGCGACCCCGAACGTGGCATGTCCAGCCCGAGCATGAGTTCCGCGATCAGGCGGGTGCCCAGAGCGGAGAACATCGTGTCGTAGCTGGCGACGTCGACCAGTTGGCCCTCACCCGTGCGCTCCCGGTGGGTCAGCGCCGCCAGGGTCCCGATCGCCGCCTGGTACCCGGTGGTGTAGTCGGCGATGTAGGTTCCGCTCAGGGTCGGTTTGCCCCCGGGTTCGCCCGTCATGCTCATCAGGCCGGAGGAGGCCTGGGAGATGGCGTCGAACAGGGCCCTGCGCGAGTCCGGCCCGGTCTGTCCGAAGCCGGAGATCGAGACGAGGATGACGGACTCGTTGAGCTCCTTCATCCGCTCGTAGCCGAGCCCCATCTTCTCCAGGGTGCCGGGCCGGAAGTTCTCGACGACGACGTCGGCCCAGCGGACCAGGTCCTCCAGGATCGCCCTGGCGCGCGGGTGGCGGGTGTCCAGGGTCGCGGCCTGCTTGTTGCGGTGGTAGAGGAACATGTAGATGCTCTCGCCCTGCCAGTACGGGCCGTGGTGACGGGAGTCCTCGCCGCTGGGGCGCTCGACCTTCACCACCTCGGCGCCGAAGTCCCCGAGGATCTGGGCGCACAGCGGTCCCGCGATGAAGCGTGAGAGGTCGAGGACCTTCACACCGTCGAGCGGTCCGGGGGTGTTCCCGGCCTCCTGCTGCTCCATGTCAGCCTCCTCGTCCTCAGCCCTCGTACGGGGTGAACGCCCCGTAGGTCCAGGCGTTCGCCTCGCGGTCCAGTACGACGTCGACGACGAGCGGCGCGCCGGAGGAGAACCCCTCGCGGACCGCGTTCACCAGGGACTCCTGGTCTGTCACCCGGACCCCCTTCAGCCCCATGCCCCGGGCCACCTGGGCGAAGTCCACGTCCTGGAAGTCCACCCCGACCGTACGGCCGTCGAAGTGCAGCACCTGTTCCTGCCGGATGTTGCCGTAGCTGGAGTCGTTGAGCACCACGACGACCACCGGGCCGCCGACGCGGGCGAGGGTCTCCAGTTCGCCGAGGCTCATACCGAGGGACCCGTCACCGATCAGGGCGAGCACGGGCCGCTCCGGTGCGCCGGCGACCGAGGCGATCGCGCCGGGGAGGGCGAAGCCCATGTTCCCGAACCCGACCGGCTTGATGTAACGGTAGGGGAGCGGCATCTCCCACAGGAAGGACCACACCCCCGGGTTCCCGGCGTCCGGGATCAGCACGGCGTCCTCGGGCGTGACGTCTCTCAGCTGGCGCACGACGACGGCCGGGGACACGGTACCCGGGTTCTCCGGCTCGGTGGACGCGCTGAGCTCCCACCACTGCTGCTCGGCCTTCTGCAGCTCCGTGATCCAGCCGGTCCGGGAGTCGCGCGCCCGGTCGGCCTGCGCCTCGGTGGCCGCGGTGAGGTCGCGGGCGAAGGAGGCGAGGTCACCGACGACGCCGGTGGTCACCTCCGCGTAGTACCGGCCGATCATGGCCGGGTCGATGTCCACCTGCACGATCTCGGGGAGCCGACGGCGCCAGCGCGTGGTGGAGACGGCGTTGAGGCTGTTGCCCAGCGCCAGCACGAGGTCGGCCTCGCCGATCACCCGGGTGGTCAGGTTGGTGCCCATACGGCTCAGCGCGCCGAAGACGAGCGGGTGGGTGGTGGGGACCGCGCCCATACCGTTGAACGTGGTGATGACCGGGATGTTCAGCGCCTCGGCCAGGGCCAGGACGTCGTCCGAGGCCTTCCCGCGGTTCCCGCCGTTGCCGAGCCAGATGACCGGCTTCTCCGCCGCGAGCACGCGGGCGGCGACCGCCTCGATCTGGCCGGGCGACGCGACGGGGCGCTCGCCCACCCATGAGCGGGCCGGGTGCACGGCGGGCACCGCGGGCGGGTTCTCCACCGGCTGCTCGATGGTGTCGCGGGCGAAGTCCAGGTGTACCGGACCCGGGTTGCCGGTCATGGCGTTGATGTAGGCCTCCTCCATGGCCTGCTTGATCGACGTGGGGTGGGCGACCAGCCGTCCGTACTTGACGTAGTTGCGGAAGATGTCGATGTGGTCGGCGTTCTGCGCGTCGTCCTTGTGGATGTTCTCGCCGTTGTTGTTGCAGGTGATGATGATCGCGGGGCTGGAGTCGCGGAACGCCCCGCCGACCCCGGTGAGCAGGTTCGTGGCGCCGGGGCCCGTGGTGGAGATCGCCACGGCGGGGCGGCCGGTGAGCCGCCCGTAGGCGTCGGCCATGACCGCCGCCGCGTTCTCGTGGCGCGTGTGGACGAACTCGATGGAGTCCGTGTCGATGATCGCGTCGGTGATGGCGAGCGTCTGCCCGCCGACCACGCCGAAGACGTGGGTGACGCCGAGGGATTCGAGCATCTTGACGACGAGCGCGCCGCCGGTCATCTCCGTCATTGCCTTCTCTTCCGTTCTCATCCGGTGGACTTCTGGAGGGGGGCGCTCGCCCACCCCGCGGTGCTGAGCCTGCCGTCGGCACGGCGCACCCATATCTCGAACTCGACCTTGTCCCCGTCGACCGCAGTGACGACGCCGCTCGCCTCGATCGGCTCGTGCACGTCCACGGTGTTGAGGAACTTGACGCGCATCCAGCCGCCGGTGAGGAACACCGCCCCGGTGGCCCGGGTCAGCAGTTCGGCGAGTACGCCGAACTGCTGCTGCCCCTGCACGATCGGCACCCGCATCCCCGCCTCCCGGGCGAGCGCGAGGTCGTTGTGGATGTTGCGCACGTACTCCCCGACGCGGGAGAACACGGCGGCCTGCTCCGTGGTGATGGTCTTGGCCAGGGTCGGCAGGACCTGTCCCGGCCTCGGTGCCTGCGGATCGAACACGGGAGCGTCCTCGGGAACCCGGCCGGTGACGCGCCGGGAGTCCGCCCCGGGGGCCGAGGAGTTGCGGCCCGCGATGTCACCCGGCCTGGTGCGCAGGATCTCGACCCCGCGGTGGCGCAGCACGCTGCGCCCGTCCTGGCCGGTCGCGGTGGCCTCCATGACGACGTAGCCCTGCCCGCGGCGCTCGTAGGCTTCCGTGTAGGTCCCCCGGAGGGTGACGGTCTCGTCGAGGAAGGCCGGGGAGTCGAACCAGAGCTGTTCCTCGGTGTGCAGACCGACCACCCTGCTGGCCGCGTAGACCGTGGTGAACAGTTGGACGAGGTCGTTGCCCAGCAGGGCCGCGTGGCCGACGCGCCTGCCGTCGAAGGGGCTGGCCTCCAGGTGCCACGGGTGGTGGTCGTCCTGGGTGAAGGCGAACCGTTTGATCTTGTGGTCGTCGACCCGCACGGTCACCGGGCCCAGCTTCTCCGGGATCTCCAGGTTCTCGAAGAGCGGCTCCTTCAGGCCCGCTTCGGGGTCCTGTCCGGTGGCCGCCGCACGCGGGTCGGTGATGTCACGGAAGACGTCCGCGGAACTCATCGGGCCTCTTCTCGGATGTCGTTGATGTCCGACCGGTTGGTCTCGGGTGCGAGGTAGGCGCAGACCAGTCCGATGACGAGCGAGACCGCGGTCAGCGCCGCGATGGGCCAGGGGTCGCCGTCGGTGGCCGCGAACAGCGCGGTGGCCAGGAAGGGCCAGAAGCCGACCAGGATGGAGGGGATCTGGGCGGCCAGGGAGACCCCCGTGTAGCGGACCTTGGTGCCGAACAGTTCGGAGAAGAAGGCGGGCTCCACTCCGTACACCGCACCGACGCCGATGCCGTAGGCGAGTACGTAGACCACGTACATGAGGATGATGTTCTCGGCCTCGAGGGCCCAGAAGAAGGGGAAGGCGACAGCGGCACCGAACACGGAGCCGAACATGAACACCGTGCGCCGGCCGATCCTGTCGCTGTACTTACCGAAGAAGTAGTAGGTGTAGACGGCAACTCCGGCGGCGACCGACGAGGCGATCAGCACGTGGGTACGCGGCATGTCGGTGTAGTTCTCGACGTAGGTCAGACCGATGGTGAGCACGATGTAGCCGAAGACCGCCTCGCCGAAGCGCATGCCCATCGCGAGCAGCAGCGGCTTCTTGAAGCTCCGGAAGAGCTCGGCCAGCGGCATCTTCTCCTTGGCCTGCGCGGCCTGTTGCTCGGACTCCAGCTGGGCCTGCGCGGCCTGGAAGGAGGGCGTCTCGGTGAGCTTGAAGCGGATGAACAGGCCGACGACGATCAGTACGGCGCTGAGCAGGAAGGGAACCCGCCAGCCCCAGGAGAAGAGCTGTTCCTCGGGGAGCAGGGAGACGATGGCGAAGATGGCGGTGGAGAACACCAGGCCCACGGCGTTGCCGATCTGCGGGAAGCTCCCGTAGGCACCGCGTTTGTCGTCCGGGGCGTACTCGACGGCCACCAGCGAGGCCCCGCCCCACTCCCCGCCGACAGCGAAGCCCTGGGCGAGCCGCAGGAGCACCAGCAGCGCCGCCGCCCACATGCCGATCTGTTCGGCCGTCGGCAGCAGGCCGATGAGGAAGGTGGACGTCCCCATCAACATCAGGGTGGTGATGAGCGCGACCTTGCGGCCGACCTTGTCGCCGAAGTGCCCGAAGACGACGGCGCCGAGCGGGCGGGCGACGAATCCGACACCGAACACGGCGAACGCCGAGAGGGTGCCGATGATGGGGTCGTCCGGGTTGGGGAAGAAGAGGGTTCCGAAGACCAGGGCCGAGGCCGTGCCGAAGATGAAGTAGTCGTACCACTCGACGGCGGTGCCGACGAGGCTGGCGATGGCCGCTCTCCTGGCGAGCTTGGCCCGTTCCTCCGGTGTGTGCGGGGCTGATGTGTCGGTGTTGCTCATGGTGGGTTCCTCTGAACGTCCGGGGGGTGCCGGGATGCGCCGGTCAGATCAGTCGGGCGGGGCGGGCCGGGTCGTCGCCGATCTCGGCCGAGGCCCATCCGACGGCGGTCTTCGTGCCGTGGTCGTTCTCGACCCACACCTCGAGTTCGAGGCGACCGTCCCGCTCGCCGAGGACCGCGCCGGTGGTGGTGAGCACGTCACCGACGTAGGCGGGGGAGACGAAGCGCAGGTCCAGCTCCCCGCTGGTGAACCAGGTCGCTCCGAAGACGTCGACGAGGTTGGCGATGATGTGTCCCGTCTGCTGCTGGGCCTGGACGATGGTGCGGTCCAAGCCCGTCTCGGCGGCCTTGTCCAGGCTGGTGTGCACGTTGGCGTAGCCCTTGCCCGCCCACGAGAAGACCGACATCTGGTCCTGGGTGAAGGCGATGCTGCGCGCGGGGATGCCGACGCGCTCGGGGGCGCCGTGGACGGCGGTGGTGATCGCGGGAACGCCCGTGTCGACGACCGCCTTCACCGAGCGCTTGCGGGAGGACTCCGCCGAGCGCCCCTTGCCGACGATGTCGCCGGCGACGGTGCGCATGATCTCCTTGCCCACGTGCTCGACGAGCACCCGGCCGTCGGCGCCGCGCGCCGTGGCCTCGAGGGTGACGTAGCCCTGCCCCCGGGCCTCGTACTTCTCGGTGTATCCGCCGTCGACGGTCACCGTCTCGCCCACCGCGACCGGTGAGTGGAAGCGCAGCGTCTCGTGGGTGTGCAGGCCCTGGGCGGTGTTGCCGTCGTAGCCCTGGTAGAAGAGGAACAGCAGGTCGTTGGCGAGCACCAGGGGATGCCCGACCGGTCCGCCGAACGGGGAGTCGCGGAAGTACCAGTCACCGAAGTCGCGCTGGGCGTAGGCGTAGTCCAGGACCTTCTGCTGGTCGACGTCGAGGGTGACCGGGCCGAAGCGCTCGGGGATCTCGACCAGTTCGTAACGCGCTTCCTTCAGGGTTGCCATACAGGCCCTCCGTCGGAGTGAGGCAGTGGTGGATTAACAGAAGATGTCTAGACAACTAGGGTGATGTTAAGGCTGTCGAGAAGCGAGTGTCAAGGGTCACAAGTGACTCTGTTTTTCCTCGTCGAACGGCTCGACCGCACATCTGACCAGCGAAAACCCGCCCCCGCGCCGGAAACGGCGGGGGCGGGGCGGGGAGAGGCCGGATCGGGAAGGAGACACGACGGGAAGGCGACACGTCGACATGGCGTTTCGTGCTGTTGTCGACAGGGCGATCGGCGGAGTCGGATCCGCGGGCTTGCCCGGCCGGGTGTCCACCGCCTCACTCGTGCCGATGGCTTCGGAGACGAGCGTTCGTCACGCGGCGTCGCGCCGCACATGGGCGAGGAGGGCCGCAGTCGCCAGGGCGAGCACCGGTGCGAGGACCGCCACGGCCGACGGCCACGCCGACGCGGCGGCGGAGGCTTCACCGAGCGCGTGGGCGAGCAGCGTATGGCTCGCGGTGAACGGCAGCCAGGGCGTGATCACGTCGAGCATGGGGAGCATGGACACCAGTTGCTCGATCAGCAGCATCCAGGTGATCGGCGCGGCGACGGACGCGGCCACCGAGCGGGTGAGCACCGCCAGTGACGCGGCCGTCGCCGCCCACAGCACAACGATGAGCGGATAGAGCGCGAGGTAGGCCCAGCCCCGTGCCGTCATGGTCAGCCCGTCGGGATAGAACGTCGCCGCTGTGAGCGCGAGGCACATGCCGATGACGTACGTGGACAAGAGGAAGGCGGACTCGACGGTCGTCTGGGCGGCCAGCGAGGTCCATCGTGCTCTCTGCGTCAGGAAGGACACCGCGATCGAACCGGATCTGGCCTCGGTAGCGGTGTGGGCGCCCGCGAACACGATGGCCACGACGTGGAAGACGCTCACGCACTTTCCCAGGTCGCCGGCGTCGATCGGTCCACGGTAGGCGGGATCGTACACGACGCCCATGAGGATGATCGGGCCGACGCAGGAGCCGATCAGCAGTACCGCGAAGACCGCTGTGGAGCGAACGGACAGCAGCCGGTACGTCTCGGCTGTCAGCGCGCGTGTCATGGCGTCCGCCTGTCCGCGCGGTACTCGGACGAGTCACCCGTGAGGTCGAGGAAAGTCTCCTCGAGTCTGATCGGCTTTTCCTCGAGGGCGGTGATGAGCAATCCGAGGTCACGGCAGGCGCGCGAGAGGGCGAGTGCGTCGGGGACCGCGTCATCGAAGGTCACGGCGAGGCCCCCGGGCAGCGCGGTCACCGGCACACGCATGCGCCGCAGCCGCTGTTCCAGCCGCGCGTCGTCGTCGGTGCGGACGAGGGTCTCGCGGCTCCGGGCGTTCAGGAGGTCGGCGGCTTCCCATTGGCCGATGAGGCGGCCCCGTCCGAGGATGAGGAGGCGGTCCGCGAGGGTCTCCATCTCCGTGAGCAGGTGGGAGGAGATGAGGACGGCGTGGCCGCTCGCTGCGGTTTGGCACAGGAAAGTACGCATCCACTCCATCCCCTGCGGGTCGAGACCGTTCATCGGTTCGTCGAGGATGATGTTGCGCGGGCGTCCCAGCAGGGCCGTCGCGAGCCCCAGGCGCTGTTTCATGCCGAGGGAGTAACCGCCGATCGCGCGATGGCCGGCCGGGGTCATTCCGACGGTATCGAGCGCTTCGGCAGCGCGGTGGCCGGGCAGTCCTGCGGAGGCGGCGACGACCCTCAGGTGCGCCAGACCGGTCCGTCCGGGGTGGAACCAGGACGCGTCGAGGACAGCTCCGACCACGTCGGCAGGACGGGAGCGGGAGGTGAGCGGAAACCCGTCGACCAGGACGGCCCCTGTCGTGGGCCGGTGCAGTCCGAGCACGCACCGCATGGTCGTCGACTTGCCGGCGCCGTTCGGTCCGAGGAAGCCCGTGATGGCGCCGTCCGGCACCGTGAAACTCAGATCATCGACGGCGGACACCGCGCCGTAGCGCTTCGACAGGCGATCGACCTCAATCATCGTCGCCTCCCGACTGCGCACCAACTCGTCGCGACCGTGCGGGGGCGCTCCCGCGAACGAAACGGGTGTCCAGCGCCGACCGGACCACAGCGACGACGACAGTGACCACGAGGAGCCCGAACGCGAGGCCGGATAGGACGTCGTGGGCGTAGTGGACGCCGGCCGCCACGCGTGAGGTGGCGATCACCAACGCGAGGGGCACCGTGAGCCAGGCGATCCTGCGCACGGTGAGAACGCACGCGGCGGCGAAGGCGGCGGCCAGGACCGAGTGGTTGGACGGCCACGACCAGTCGCCGGCACCGGGGCAGGTGAGTACGGTGGCGATATCGACGACGTCGCACGGCCGCGGCTGCGCGACGAGGAGTTTGACGCCTTCGCTGAGCACGTAGGCCGCGATCACCCCGAGTCCCGCGAAGGCCAGCGGCCAGAACCGCCGACGGGACCGAAACCAGCACCAGGCGGCGAGCACCCCGGCGGTGGCCACCAGGGCGAGGAGACCGAGTTCGGCGACCGTCCCCACCAACGGCGCCAGCTCCGAGCGTTCGGCGGATCCGGCGACAGCGGTGAAGACGCGTTCGCGTCCGGGGTAGGCCGTCAGGGCCAGCAGCGCGAGGACCGCGGTGACGATCAGCGGCGCGGCCAACGGCACGGGCCGTGGCAACGTCGCGCGGTGTGGGGGATGTGTGGGTGTCGGTGAGCCGTAGGTCATGGAACCGACGCTAGGAAGACGCCCCCCGAGTCCGAATCTGCCGTGTGGGGTCAGTTCCCTATGCCCACGGTCATAGCCGCAGTGTGCTGCGAGCACCCGCCGGGAGGAGGCGTCGACCGCCGTACCCGGGAAGAATGGGATGCATGAAGGTCATGGATCGCCCGTCCGCGCGCCGCGGCGCCGAAGTCCTGGCGGCCATCGGATTCGGCGTCCTCGCGGCTGTGCCGGAGCCCGGCCCGTACATGTTCCTTCTCTTGGGAGGCGCCGCGATCGCTCTCGGCCTCTGGTCCAGCGGTCCGCGCGCGGGGCTGGGAGGGCTGGCCGTGCTCGTCGTGCTGAGCATGGCCCGCGCCGCCTGGCTCGACGGGCACTGGTTCCACCTCTCAGAGGAGATGCCCTCGGCTCTCCTGCGAGCGGGAGTGCCGTGGCTGGTCACCGTCGCCTTGCGTCAGTACGTGAGCCTCGGCCGAAGGGCCGACCGCGACCGCGATCTGCGGCGACGCCAGCGCCTCGCCGAGCTGAAGGAACAGGCCACCGCCGAAAGACTCGCGCTCGCGCGGTCGCTCCACGACGACCTCGGCCACGCGCTGAGCCTCGTCGCGCTGAACCTCGGACGGCTCGAGGTCGACCCGACACTGCCGCGGACGGCGCGCGCCTCGCTGTCCCACGCTCGCGGCGACCTCTCCCGAGCCGTCGAACGGCTGGGCGACTCAGTGACAGGGCTCAGGGCCGGCACGCCCGTCACCCCAGCCGACCCAAGGTCCGTCGACGCGCTCATGGACCGGGCACGCGCGGCCGGTGCGCGCATCACCGCACCGGACCTGCCGACGCCCTGCCGACTGGACGCCTTCGGCATCGAACGGGTCACCAGAGTCCTGCAGGAGGCGATCACGAACGCGAACAGGCATGCTCCAGGAGAGGCGATCGCCATCTCCGCGACGGACACGGGCAGGGAACTGCGCGTCCGGATCAGCAACGTCATCAGCACACACCCGCCCGACGTTCACACGTCGGGCACCGGCCTGGCCGCTCTCGGTCGCGACATCCGGGCGGAGGGCGGGCAGCTCGACACACGGAAGTCGGACGGCGTATTCGTCCTCACCGCCGTTCTCCGGGCTCACAGGGCACCACGGGACGCAGCCAACGACGACGCCGAGCATGCCAAAACGGCCGACGACGAGGGTCCCGCGGGCAGCACGAAGCGCACACAGCGGCTGGTTCTGGCCGCGACCGCGGCGGTGGTCGTCTGCGGGCTCGCGGCGGTCGAGTCCCTGTCCATGGCCCAGAACCACCGTGCGCTGCTCCCAGCCGACGATTTCTCGAGCATCAGCGTCGGGGACACGCACGCGGAGACCGTGCGGATCCTGCCCGACCGCGAGCTGCCCGCCCGTCGCGGCGAGAACAGGCCGAGTGGGTGCCACGACTACGCGGTGACGGCGAACCCCTTCGACGATGCCGCCGGTGACGTCCACCGGATCTGCTTCTCGCACGACGTGGTCTCCAGCGTCGACCACATCCGAGGGGAGTCACGATGAAGCCGTCCGCGACGCCCGTGCGAGTCCTGGTCGCCGACGACGAGCCTCTGGTCAGAACCGGCATCGTGGGCATCCTCGGCTCCGACCCCGCCATCGAGGTCGTCGCGCAGGCCTCCGACGGCGCGGAGGCGCTTCGCGGGATCGACGCGCACCGCCCCGACGTCGCGCTCGTGGACATCCAGATGCCGGGAATGACCGGCCTCGAGGCGTTGAGGCGGCTCCGCGTCAACGGCAACGGGCTTCCCTGTCTGTTCGTCACCACGTTCGGGGAGGACGACTACATCGCGGAGGCCATCCGTCTAGGCGCCGACGGCTTCGTCCTCAAGTCCGGAGACCCCCACCAGCTGCTCACCGCCGTTCACGCCGTCGCCGGCCACGGCGCGTTCTTCTCGCCCTCCATCGCCCGGCGGCTGCTCGACTCCGTCGTCTCGAAGAGCTACTCCGAGTACGCGGACTCCGTCCAACGCTTCGAACGGCTCACTCCCCGTGAGCAGGAGATCCTGGTTCGCCTCAGCCAGGGGGAGACGAACACCGAGATCGCGGCCGCACTGCATCTCGCCCCCGGGACCGTCAAGGTGCACGTGTCCTCGATCCTGCGGACGACGGAGGCGCGCAACCGGGTCGAGGCGGCGCTCATCGCCATCCGTGCCAGGCGGGCGTGAGGGAGCCCGTGTCCCGTAGGCGTCTTCGCGGCGGTCACCGCGGAGCTCCTGGAGCTTCTGGGCGTTCCTCTTCCCACCGGGGGAGCGCCGACTGGAGTCGAGTCGACACAGCGATTCGGTCTGTTGTCGACTTGGCGTCCTGTCGGTACCGCTCAGTGCCGGGGGAGCACAGGCTCGGACAGGGGATGCCGTGGGGTCCCACGGTCAGATGACGGTCAAAAGAGGAAGAGCCCTGCTCTCCGAGGTGGAGAACAAGGCTCTGAACCGCACAAACCGTGTGGGCGTACCAGGACTTGAACCTGGGGCCTCATCCTTATCAGGGATGCGCTCTAACCGACTGAGCTATACGCCCTTGCTGCGTGTGGAACTCTACCGCATCGGCGGGACCGGGGCGAACCGGTGATCCGGGGCGGACGCGAGGCGGGACGCGGCGTACGCGTCCCTTTCCACCTCCCATTTTACCCGGGCGCGGAAGTGCTCGGAACCGACGCGTGAGGGCCCGGCCCCAGCGGGGACCGGACCCTCACGGCGGTGCTACTCGGCCTCGGACAGCGTCACGTCGATGCCGCCGACCAGGTCGGCGACGAGGTTGTACAGCATGGTGCCCACCGTGGACAGGGCGGTGATCAGCACGATGTTCAGCGCGCCGACCACGCCGGTGTACCCCAGGACGCGGCCCGGCGAGAACCAGGAGGCCGGGTCGAGGCCGAGCTCGTCCTCGGTCCCGTCGCCCTCCAGGAGCGCCGTGAGCATGTTGGTCAGCTCGTCGAAGACACCCAGCATCGACAGCGTCGCGTAGATCACCGCGACCGCCACGAACAGGATGATGAAGCACACCAGGGAGACGACGAAGCTGAACTTCATCACCGACCACGGCTCCACACGGGAGACCGACAGGTGTGCCTTACGGCTGGACAGGCTGGCCTTCACAGCGTTCGGGCCCTCAGGCACCGAGGTCTTCGATTCGGACACTGGCGTTCCCCCCGCTTCGACGCGGTCCTCCGCCACGGGTTCGGCCGGTCCGGCGGCGGCCTCGGACCCGGTGTCCGCCCTGTCGGCGGAACCCTCGTCCTCGTCGCCGGGCTTGTTCCCCGACTCCTCGCCGGGCTCCTCGGCCGTGTCGGCCTCGGTGGCGCCCGTCGCCGCATCGGCCTTGTCGTCGACCTCGGTGGTCACGGCGGCCCCCGCTTCTGCCGTGTCCTTCTCGGTCGTCTCCACGTCCCCGCCCTTGGCGCTCTCCGCCGTGTCCGGGTCGGTTTCGTTCGTGGTGGTGTTCCGCTGGTTGTCAGACATAGAAACGTTACCGCTGGACTTTCCTTGAGAACGGGTGATTGGCGCGACCAGGGTGTCCGCGGGGTCCGCGCAAAACGAACCCCGCGGCCCATATGGGGCCTAACGCGAAGTCTAGGCCTCCGGGTTGCCTTCGACGTTCGCGTTCACGTCCTCGGCCGTGTCGGCGGCCGCTTCCCCCGCGTCCTCGGCCGTCTCGACGGCCTCCTCCTCGGCGGCCTCGGCGTTGCGCGCCACGGCGACGATCTTGTTGCCCTTGTCCAGGTTCATCAGTCGGACGCCCATGGTCGTGCGGCCGGACCGCTTGACCTCGTCGGCGCCGGTGCGGATGACACCGCCGACGGAGGTGATCGCGAAGACCTCGTCCACCTCGGGGTCGACCATCAGGGCGCCGACCAGCTTGCCGCGGGCCTCCACCACCTTGGCCGTCAGCACGCCCTTGCCGCCGCGGTTCTGCACCGGGTACTGCTCGGACGGGGTGCGCTTGGCGTAGCCGTTCTCGGTGGTGACCAAGACGTCCGTGGAGCCGTCGCCGGGCCGGATGACGTCCATGCTCAGCAGGTAGTCGTCCTCCAGGAACCGCATGCCGATCACGCCGCTGGTGGCGCGGCCCATGGGGCGCAGCGACTCGTCGGAGGCCGGGAACCGGATCGCCTGGGCGTCGCTGGAGATCAGCAGCAGGTCGTCGTCGGGGAAGACCAGCCGGGCGGCGATCAGCTCGTCGTCCTCGCGCAGGTTGATCGCGATGATGCCCGCCGCGCGCGCCGAGTCGAAGTCCTCCAGGCGGGACTTCTTGACCAGGCCCTCACGGGTGGCGAGCACCAGGTACGGGGCGGCCTCGTAGTCGCGCAGCGCCATGATCTGCGCGATCTCCTCGCCCGGCTGGAACGGGAGCAGGTTCGCCACGTGCTGGCCGCGCGCGTCGCGGGCGGCCTCGGGCAGCTCGTAGGCCTTCGTGCGGTACACCCGGCCCTGGTTGGTGAAGCACAGGATCCAGTTGTGGGTGGTGGTGACGAAGAAGTGCTGGACGATGTCGTCCTGCTTGAGCTGGGCCCCGCGCACGCCCTTGCCGCCGCGCTTCTGGGCGCGGTAGTTGTCGATGCGCGTGCGCTTGGCGTATCCGCCGCGGGAGATCGTGACGACCACGTCCTCCTCCGCGATGAAGTCCTCCATGCGCATGTCGCCCTCGAAGGGGATGATGTGCGTGCGCCGCTCGTCGCCGTACTTCTCCACGATCTCGCCCAGCTCCTCGCGGATGATGCTCCGCTGGCGCGTGTCCGATTCGAGGATGTCGTTGTAGTCGGCGATCTGCGCCATGAGCTCGTCGTACTCGGCCGTCAGCGCGTTGCGCTCCAGGGCGGCGAGCTTGCGCAGCTGCATGTCGAGGATGGCACGGGCCTGGATGTCGTCGATCTCCAGCAGGTCCATCAGGCCGGTGCGGGCCTGGTCCGCGGAGGCGCTGGCCCGGATGAGGTTGATGACCTCGTCGATGCGGTCCATGGCCCGCAGCAGCGCGCGCAGGATGTGCGCCCGCTCCTCGGCCTTGCGCAGCAGGTACCGGGTCCGGCGGACGATGACCTCGACCTGGTGCTTGACCCAGTGCCGGATCATCTGGTCCAGGCGCAGGGTGCGCGGCACCCCGTCGACCAGCGCGAGCATGTTCGCGCCGAAGGTCTCCTGGAGCTGGGTGTGCTTGTAGAGGTTGTTCAGCACGACCTTGGCGACGGCGTCGCGCTTGAGCACGATGACCAGGCGCTGCCCGGTGCGGCCGCTGCTCTCGTCCCGCACGTCGGCGATGCCGGTGATCTTGCCGTCCTTGACCAGGTCGGCGATCTTGAGCGCGAGGTTGTCCGGGTTGACCTGGTAGGGCAGCTCGGTGACGACCAGGGTCTGGCGGCCCCGCTTGTCCTCCTCCACCTCGACCACGGCGCGCATGGTGATGGAGCCGCGCCCGGTCCGGTACGCCTCCTCGATGCCGCGCTTGCCGACGATAAGGCCGCGGGTGGGGAAGTCGGGGCCCTTGACGCGGGCGATGAGCGCGTCGAGCAGCTCCTCGTCCTGCGCCTCGGGGTTGTCGAGGTACCAGTTGACGCCGTCGGCGACCTCGCGCAGGTTGTGCGGCGGGATGTTGGTGGCCATGCCGACCGCGATGCCCGAGGAACCGTTGACCAGCAGGTTCGGGAAGCGGGCGGGCAGCACGACGGGCTCGGCGGAGCGGCCGTCGTAGTTGGGCCGGAAGTCGACGGTGTCCTTGTCGATGTCCCGGAGCATCTCCATGGCCAGCGGCGCGAGCTTGCACTCGGTGTAGCGCATGGCAGCGGCCGGGTCGTTGCCCGCCGAACCGAAGTTGCCGTTGGGGTCGACCAGCGGCATCCGCATGGACCACCACTGGGCCAGGCGCACCAGGGTGTCGTAGATGGCGCTGTCACCGTGCGGGTGGTAGTTGCCCATGACGTCGCCGACGACGCGGGCGCACTTGAAGTAGCCGCGGTCGGGGCGGTAGCCGCCGTCGTACATCGCGTAGAGCACGCGCTGGTGGACCGGCTTGAGGCCGTCGCGCACGTCGGGCAGGGCGCGGCCGACGATGACCGACATCGCGTAGTCGAGGTAGCTGCGCTGCATCTCGACCTGGATGTCGACGGGCTCGATCCGGTCGGTCACGCGCGGCGGGGCCTCCACGCTGGAGTCCCCGCCCTCAGGGGCGTCGGGGTTGTTCGCATCCGTCACGGATGTCGGTCCCTTCTACGAAGCTTGCTTGAGCACGGGTGGGAGCGGGGCCCGGGTCCTCCCCGGGAGGCCCCGGACATCCGCGGAGCGCTAGATGTCCAGGAAGCGGACGTCCTTGGCGTTGCGCTGGATGAAGGCGCGCCGCGACTCGACGTCCTCACCCATGAGCACGCTGAACAGTTCGTCGGCCTGGGCCGCGTCCTCCAGGCTGACCTGGAGCAGGACGCGGCGGTCCGGGTCCATCGTGGTGTCCCACAGCTCGTTGGCGTTCATCTCGCCCAGACCCTTGAAGCGCTGCACCATGTCGCGCGGGCGCGGGTCCCTCTTGCCCTGGGCGATCCCGGCCTCGATGACCCGGTCGCGCTCGGCGTCGGAGAAGGCGTAGCTGGCGTCGCTGCCCTTCTGGTCCCACTTGATCTTGTACAGCGGCGGCGCGGCCAGGTAGACGTTCCCGGCCTCGACCAGCGGCTTCATGAAGCGGAACAGCAGGGTGAGCAGCAGCGTGCGGATGTGCTGGCCGTCGACGTCGGCGTCGGCCATCAGGATGACCTTGTGGTACCGCAGCTTCTCGGCGTCGAACTCCTCGTGGATGCCGGTGCCCAGGGCGGTGATGATCGCCTGGACCTCCGCGTTCTTGAGGATGCGGTCGATGCGCGACTTCTCGACGTTCAGGATCTTGCCCCGGATGGGCAGGATGGCCTGGTTGTGCGGGTTGCGGCCGCCCTTCGCGGAGCCGCCCGCCGAGTCGCCCTCGACGATGTAGACCTCGCACTCCTCCGGGTTGGTGGACTGGCAGTCCGACAGCTTGCCCGGGAGGGAGGTGGTCTCCAGCAGGGTCTTGCGGCGGGTCAGGTCGCGGGCCTGACGGGCGGCCACGCGGGCGCGGGCGGCCTGGCTGGCCTTGGACACGATGTCCTTGGCCTCGCCGGGGTTGCGCTCGAACCAGTCGCGCAGGTGCTCGTTGGTGACCTTCTGGACGAAGGACTTGGCCTCGGTGTTGCCCAGCTTGGTCTTGGTCTGGCCCTCGAACTGCGGGTCGGCCAGCTTGACCGAGATGATCGCGGTCAGACCCTCGCGGATGTCGTCGCCGGTGAGGTTGTCGTCCTTCTCGCGCAGCAGCTTCTGGTCGCGGGCGTACCGGTTGACCAGGGTGGTCAGCGCGGAGCGGAACCCCTCCTCGTGCGTGCCGCCCTCGGCCGTGTTGATGGTGTTGGCGAAGGTGTGCACGGAGGAGGTGTAGGACTGGTTCCACTGCATGGCGATCTCGACCGAGATGCCCTCGCCCTCCTCCTCGAAGGAGATGATCGACGCGTGCGCCGGCTCCTTCTTGGCGTTGATGTGGCGGACGTAGTCCGACAGACCCTCGTCGTAGTGGAAGGTGTTGACCGTCGGTCCGCCGTCGGTGTGCTCGGGCCGCTCGTCGCGGATGGTGATGGACAGCCCCTTGTTGAGGAAGGCCATCTCCTGCATGCGGCGGGCGAGCGTCTCGAAGGAGAACGTGGTGGTCTCGAAGATGCCGCCGTCCGGCCAGAAGGTGATCTGGGTGCCGGTCTCGTCGGTGCTCTCGCCCTTGACGAGTTCGCCGGTGGGCGCGGTCATCTCGTAGCGCTGGCGCCACACGTGCCCGTGGAGGCGGATCTCCACCTCCAGTGCGGTGGACAGCGCGTTGACGACGGAGACGCCGACGCCGTGCAGACCGCCGGAGACCGCGTAGGACTTGCCGTCGAACTTGCCGCCCGCGTGCAGCGTGGTGAGGACGACCTCGACGGCGGGGCGCTTCTCCACCGGGTGGAGGTCGGTGGGGATGCCGCGGCCGTTGTCGGCCACGCACACGCCGCCGTCGGCCAGCAGGGTCACCTCAATGGCGTCGGCGTGGCCCGCCAGCGCCTCGTCGACGGAGTTGTCGACCACCTCGTAGACCAGGTGGTGCAGGCCCCGCTCCCCTGTGGAACCGATGTACATTCCGGGGCGCTTGCGGACCGCCTCAAGCCCCTCCAGAACCGTGATTGAACCTGCGTCGTAGGCCAAGTGGGAACACCCTCCTGCTGGGGACGCCTGCCGACCGCGGCCGAGCGGCGACGGTCACCCCGTGACACGGTGATCGGGAGGGTCTGCGTGCCGCGACACCTGGGGGATCACCGTTCGCCACAGGGGCCGTCCGCCCACCCTCTTCTGGGGGCGTGGGACCGGCTACAGGCGTCTGAAGAACCGTCTCCATGATACCCCGCACGGTGCGACAAAGTGGCATTGGCGGCCCTGTGCCGCCTCACAACGAACGTTCAGGGAGGGAGACGACTCCCTACACGCGGGAGGGGCTGCGCGCAAGTCCCGGTGCGGTTGAGTGGCGCCTGCGGCGACCGGCGGCCCCGACGCGGCCCGGGGCCCTCCCCGGCGCCGGCGGACACCCGCGGGAACGGCGTTCACCTGGGGATATCCACAGGCCGCGAAAGTGGAGGAAACGGGCATCCCGCCCTTGCGGCCAGGGCGGGCGCGCCTCAGCGGCGCCGGAAACCGGGGCCGCGGACCTTGATGGCGACGACCGTACCGTCGCCCAGCTCCTCGTTGAGGCGGCGCATGAGATCGCGCACCATCGCTCGCGCGTGGGCCGCCATGGTGGGCGAATCGGCCACCACGACCAGTTCCCCGTCCGAATAGCTCTCCGGACGGAGGTGTTCTGCGTTGAAATCGCCCACGATGTCCGCCCAGCGGCCGAACACGCCGCCGATGGCCACCTGCTCCTGCCAGCCGTGCTCGATCAGCCACGTGCGCACGGCCTCACCAAACATCTGGGGCTCGTTGCGTGACCGCAACCGGCCACGCCGACGCGAGCGCTGGAGCCCCCGGGGCACCGCGCCGCGGTCCTTGGCCTCGGCCCGGGCGCGGGCGAGGGCCTGGCGGGCCAGGTCGGCCCCGGACGGGGCCGGGGGAGTCGACGGCCCCGTCTCCGGCGGGCGCCGCGCTCCGTCCACAGGCTGTGGACGGAGTCCTCCGCCGCCGTGGTCGGCCGCGCCGGAGGCCGAGCCACGGTCCACAGGGTGTGGATAACGCTCACTCACCCGTGACGACCCCCTCGCGCACGCCGAACCGCGCCCCGTCCAACTCCTTGGGGATGTCCTCGGGCACGGCCGCGGTCACCAGGACCTGTTCGGCGTCGCCGACGCGCTCGGCCAGCCTGCGGCGGCGCTCGCTGTCCAACTCCGCGAACACGTCGTCCAGGATCAGCACCGGGTCGTCGCCGTCGGAGCGCAGCAGGTCGAAGGCGGCCAGTTTGAGCGAGAGCGCGTACGACCAGGACTCGCCCTGGCTGGCGTAGCCCTTGGCGGGCATCCCGCCCAGCCGCAGGACCAGGTCGTCGCGGTGCGGACCCACCAGGCTGACGCCGCGCTGGAGCTCGCGGTCGCGGGCCTCGGCCATGGCGGCGCGCAGGGTTTCCACAAGCTGTGGACGGCCGGTGGGCGGCTCAGCGCCCTCGGGGACCGCGCCGCAGCGGTAGTCGGGGACGGCCGGGCCCCCGGAGTCGGTCAGCCCGGAGTAGGCCTCGGCGATCCTCGGCCGCAGCTCCTCCACCAGGTCCAGCCGCGCCGCCAGCAGCTCCGCGCCCGTCTCCGCCAGGTGGGAGTCCCACACCTCCAGCGTGCTCAGGTCGGGCGCCGAACGCTGGCGGAACATCCGGCCGGAGGCCGACTTGAGCAGGGCGTTGCGCTGCTTGAGCACCCGGTCGTAGTCCGAGCGCACGCCCGCCATCCGGGGCGCGCGCGCCACCAGCAGGTCGTCCAGGAACCGGCGCCGCTCGCCGGGGTCGCCCTTGACCAGGGCCAGGTCCTCCGGGGCGAAGAGCACGGTGCGCAGGATTCCGAGGACCTCGCGCGGGCGACCCGCGGGCGCCTGGTTGATCCGGGCCCGGTTGGCCCTGCCGGGGTTGAGCTCCAGGTCCACGACCATGGACCGCTCGTCGCGCACCACCTTGGCCCGGACGATCGCGCGGGGGGCGCCCTGGCGGACCAGCGGGGTGTCGGAGGAGACCCGGTGGCTGCCGAGGGTGGCCACGTAGCCGACCGCCTCGACCAGGTTGGTCTTGCCCTGGCCGTTGGCGCCGACGAACACGCTCACGCCGGGGCCCATCTCCACGAGGGCCTCGCGGTAGGACCGGAAGTCGGCCAGTTGCAGGTGGGATACGTACATCCGGCCTTCCTCCTGGGGCGGCGGCGGTCGGGGGAAGGGGTCGCTCCCGGGGACGGCCCTGTGGGCTGCGTCCCCGGGTCGGGGTCGGTGCGGGGAGGGAGCCTCAGACGTCGATGTCGTCGGAGGTCTCGGCGCGGTGCACGGCGTGCCCGCCGAACTGGTTGCGCAGGGCCGCCACGACCTTCATGGCCGGGCTGTCGTCCTGGCGGGAGGCGAACCGCGCGTAGAGGGAGGAGGTGATCGCCGGGGCCGGGACCGCGAGGTCCACGGCGGCCTGGACGGTCCAGCGGCCCTCGCCGGAGTCCTCGGCGTAGCCGCGCAGGCGCGACAGCTCGGGGTCCTCCTCCAGGGCCCGCGAGAGCAGGTCCAGCAGCCAGGAGCGCACCACGGTGCCCTCGCGCCAGCTCTCGAACGTGCCGGGGACGTCGTCCACGAGGCCGGAGGCGACCATGAGCTCGTAGCCCTCGCCGAAGGCCTGCATCATGCCGTACTCGATGCCGTTGTGGACCATCTTGACGAAGTGCCCGGCGCCGACCGCTCCGGCGTGGACGAAGCCCACGCCCTCGTCGGGCACGAGGGAGGCGAAGACCGGACGGGCCTTCTCGACGTCCTCGGCCGGGCCGCCGACCATGATGCCGTAGCCGTTCTGACGGCCCCAGACACCGCCGCTGACACCGACGTCGAGGTAGCCGACGCCCTTCTCCTCCAGCGCCTTGGCGCGGACGCGGTCGTCCGCGTAGTGGGAGTTGCCCCCCTCGATGACGAGGTCGCCCTCGTCCAGGAGCTCGCCCAGTTCGGCGATGGTCGCGGCCGTGGGGTCGCCGGCGGGGACCATCACCCAGACCACCCGGGGGGCGGCCAGCCGTTCGACCAGTCCGGCCAGGGTGTCGACGTCGCGCTCCGGCGAGGCGACGTCGTACCCGACGACCTCGTGGCCCTTCTCCCGCAGCCGGGCGGCCATGTTGCCGCCCATCTTGCCGAGACCGATCATTCCGAGCTGCATGGTTGCTCTGCTCCCCTTCGCCGCCTGTGGATGGACGCCGGCCGGCCCGGGTCGCGGACCGGATCCGGCAGGTGCCAGTCAATCGGACCGGCCGCGGATCAGCCCGGCTGACGCACCGGCATGATCAGGTAGCGGTACTCGGGGGAGGAACCCTCCTCCGCGGGCTTGCCGGTCAGGATCGACGGCTTGGTCGAGGTGGTGAAGTGCAGGCGGGCGACGTCGGTGCCGATGGCGCCGAGCCCGTCCAGGAGGAACCCGGAGTTGAAGGCGATCTGGATGTCGTCGCCGTCCAGGTCGGCCTCCAGGACCTCGACCGCCTGCGCCTCCTCGCCGGTGCCCGCCTCCAGGACCAGTTGGCCCTGGCTGAAGGACAGCCGCAGCGGGGTGTTGCGCTCGGCGACCAGCGAGACGCGCTTGACCGCCTCGACGAACTCGGAGCGGCTGACCTCGGCCACCGAGTTGAAGGTGTCCGGCAGCAGCGCCCGGTACTTGGGGAACTCGCCGTCGAGCAGGCGGGTCGTGGTGCGCCGGCCGCCGCCCTCGAAGCCGATCATGCCCTCTCCGGAACCGCCGTCCGAGAGGGCGATCGAGACCTCGGCGCCCGAGGTGAGCGACTTGGCGGTGTCGTGGAGGGTCTTGGCCGGGACCAGCGCGACCGCGGACAGGTCGGGGTTCTCCGGCTTCCAGGTGAGCTCGCGCACGGCCAGGCGGTAGCGGTCGGTGGAGGCGAGCGTGATGGTCTCGCCCTCGATCTCGACGCGCACGCCGGTGAGCATCGGCAGGGTGTCGTCGCGCCCGGCGGCCACGGCCACCTGGCTGACCGCGGCGGCGAAGGCGTCGCTGCCGACGGTCCCGCTCACACCGGGCATCTCCGGGAGCGTGGGGTAGTCCTCCACCGGCATGGTGGTCAGGGTGAACTTCGCGCTGCCGCCGGTGACGACGACCTTGGCGCCGTCGGTGGAGATCTCCACGGGCTGCGCGGGAAGGTTGCGGGTGATCTCGGCCAGGAGCTTGCCGGTGACCAGGACCGTGCCCGGCTCCTCGACATCGACGTCCACCGCGGCCTGGGTGGAGACCTCGTAGTCGAAGCCGGACAGGCGCAGCTGCTGGCGGCCCTCGAACTCACCGGCCTCCAGCAGGATGCCGACGAGCACCGGCACCGAGGGGCGCGTCGGCAGTGTGCGCGCGGTCCAGGCGACCGCCTCGGCCAGTACGTCGCGTTCGACCCGGAACTTCACTTTCCGACTCACTTTCCGCACGACCGGCGTGCCGGTCGAAGCCTCAACGTTGCAGCTCGTGGATCTGCGGGTCTGCCGAGGGCTCCGTCCACAGGGCTGTGGAGGCCGCGCCGGTGCGCGGGCACCGCCGGTGGCGCCGGGAGCTGCCTCGGATCCCGTATGGGGTCACCGCTCGGATCCGGGCGGCGGAGGACAGGGGCGAGACCACACGTTACCCGGATTCACCCGCTGCCGCTGACAGCTCAGCACCGGGCTGTCGTCGCGCCAGTCTCGGAGAGTTGTCCACAGATTTTCCGCGGAGCGGTTTCGAAGCCACATCTTGGTTAATGAAGGTGCGCAGTAGTAGTAGGGCCTGTGGATAGTGTGGATAACCCTTGTTTTCGCAGGTCAACATGCGAATTTTTGTCCACAGGGCCTGTGGGTAACCCTGTGCGTAACTTGGCCCGCCTGTGGACGAACGAGGCCGTCCCCAGGTTTTCCACACTCCGTCCACAGCGTCGTCCACAGGTTTTCCCCAGGTTCTCCACAGGGATCGGTGGTTCGGGCACCGGGTGACCCACAGCGTCGTCCACAGGGACAGGGGTGGTTACCCACAGGCTCGACGCGCTTTTCCACAGGTTGTCCACAGGGTTGTCCACAGATTTGACCCCCTTCCTGTGGATAACTTGGGCGAGAGAGCGCCAAAATTTTTTTCCGAGCCCCTCCACAGATCCCCCGAACCCTGACAAAGGGTCTGTGCACAGGTTTGTCCACAGGGGCGTCTCCCGTTCCGCGCGCCAAACACCGGCGCAAAGGCCTCCGACCAGGTGTGGGAAGGGCAACAGCGCCCCCGGAAGGCCTGGAGAACAGGGAGAACAGGGCGTGCCGTGCACGAACCGGTCCGGACGTCGGCAGAGGCGGCGAACCCCTCCAGAGGGGGGCGTTAGTGCGCACAAGCCTGTGGATAACTTGTCCGCGGGCGTGGTGGAGCCCTGTGGATAACGTGTGTCGCCTCGGGGCCGTGCCGTCTTGTGGCTGTGCCGCCTTGTGGACGTGTCGACAGGTGGACGTGTCCACAGGCCGACACGCCGCCGCGGGCCGCGGCACGAACGCCGTGGGGCGGCCCCCGTCCAGGAGACCGCCCCACGGCGTTCGTGCGCAGTACGCGGATCAGGTCAGCGAGGGCTGGTCCTTGATCCGGCTGGTGAGCTCGTGCACCTGGTTGTAGATGGACCGGCGCTCGGCCATCAGTCCGCGGACCTTGCGCTCGGCGTGCATGACCGTGGTGTGGTCGCGTCCGAACTGCTGCCCGATCTTGGGCAGGGACAGCTCGGTCAGCTCCCTGCACAGGTACATGGCGATCTGCCGGGCGGTCACCAGCACCCGGGAGCGCGAGGTCCCGCACAGGTCCTCGACCGTCAGGCCGAAGTAGGCGGCCGTCTGGGACATGATCGCCCCCGCCGTGACCTCGGGGACCTCGGTGCTGGGCACCAGGTCCCGCAGCACCTGGCTGGTCAGGTCCAGGTCCACCGACTGCCGGTTCAGGCTGGCGAAGGCGGTCACGCGGATCAGCGCGCCCTCCAGCTCCCGGATGTTGGTGGAGATCTTGCTCGCGATGAACTCCAGCACCTCGGGCGGGGCCGCCAGGCCCTCCTGCGCGGCCTTCTTGCGCAGGATGGCGATCCGGGTCTCCAGCTCGGGCGGCTGGACGTCGGTGAGCAGGCCCCACTCGAACCGGCTGCGCATCCGGTCCTCCAGCGTGGTCAGCTGCTTGGGCGGCCGGTCGCTGGAGATCACGATCTGCTTGTCGGAGTTGTGCAGCGTGTTGAAGGTGTGGAAGAACTCCTCCTGCGTCTGCTCCTTGTTCTCCAGGAACTGGATGTCGTCCACCAGGAGCACGTCGATGTCGCGGTACCGGCGGCGGAACCCGTCCGCCTTGCCGTCCCGGATCGAGTTGATGAACTCGTTGGTGAACTCCTCCGAGCTGACGTACCGCACCCGCGAACCCTCGTAGAGGCGGTGCGTGTAGTGCCCGATGGCGTGCAGCAGGTGGGTCTTTCCCAGCCCGGAGCCGCCGTGGATGAACAGCGGGTTGTAGGCCTTGGCCGGGGCCTCGGCGGCCGCCACCGACGCCGCGTGCGCGAAGCGGTTGCTGGAGCCGATGACGAAGGTGTCGAAGGTGTACTTGGGGTTCAGGCGCGCGTGCTCGCCCGGCGGGACCTCCTGCGAGCGCCCCGGGGGAGAGGAGGGGGCCTTCGGGGCCTCGTCCTCCACGGGGGCCTCCGCGGCCTCCGGAGCGGGCGGCGCGGCCTCCTCCGCCTCAGGCCCCGGCGCGGGTGCCTCCTCCCGCGGGGTCTCCCAGCGGTTGGGCCGGTCCCACTCCGGGTCCGTCCAGGCCTGCTGCTGCCACCCCGCGGGCTCCTGCGGCCGCTCCAGTGCCGAGGGCTGTTCCCACAGCGGGGGCGCGGTGGGCGTCTCCTGGGGCGAGGCGAAGGTCTGCTGGACCCAGGGCGCGGGCGCGTCGCGGACCGTGTGCGGCTCCTCGTCGGCGGGCGGGGGGTCGGCCGGGGGAGTGGGGCCCAGCAGGTCGGCCTGCTCCGGAACCGGGGCCGAGGGCCACGGGGCGGGCGGCTCGGCGGTCGGGCGCGCGTGCTGTCCCCGGGAGGCGGGCGCGGTCCGCTGGGCGTCCGCGGGCGCCGCCTGGGGAGCCGTCGGCCGGGCCGGGCCCGGGGCGGTGCCCGGCACGACGGGGGAGAAGGCGGGCGCCGTGTGCCCCTCCACGCTCCGCGGGCCCTGCGGCCCCGGGGCGGCGGGCGGCGTCGGGGTGGGCGGCGGGGTCGGCACCGCGGTCGGGTCGACCGTCACCGCGACCCGGATCTCCCGGCCCAGGTGGGCGGAGAGCGCCTTGCTGATCGCCGGGTACAGGCGTGTCTCCAGCACCTTCTTGGTGAACTCGTTGGGCGCCGCGATGAGCGCGGTGTCCTCGATCAGGCCCAGCGGGCGGGTCTGCGGCAGCCATGCGCGCTGGTGCGCGGGGAGGGAGTCGTTGTCGATCCCGTCCAGGACGCTGGACCAGACCACTGCGAGGTTGACCTGCGCGTCAGCCAA